>NZ_JBWQXA010000001.1:0-651705 GCF_056746695.1 Caldimonas hydrothermalis
GCGCGGGCCAGCACCGGCATCTCGCCCAGGCGGCCGGCCCAGCGCCGGCGCCACAGGATGGCCAGCTCCATCTGCGTGCGCATCAAGGCGCGCAGCGGCGGCATCCCAGGGCGCGCATGCCTGTGCGCATAGCGCTCGCTGGCCTCGATGTAAGCGTTGAACGCAGCGATGGTCGAAGGAGCGATGCGAAATCGGTCCTTCACGAACGAGCGCGCCTGCTCCAGCCTGAAAGGCACGCCCTGCAAACGCGCCTCGCGGTACATGATGGCCAGGGCGATCCGTGACAACAGGTCTGCGCCCAGGGGGTCGCTGCCCCGCCCCTGTTCACCCGGCGCGTAGCCACCGCCCACATCGGAGTGCACGCCGGGAAAGACGATTTCCTGACAGCCCTCGGGCAACACCCCGCCCACCGAGATCGAGTCCAGCGGAAACGAGCGGCGCACCTCATGGGCGGCCACCAGGTGCGTGCACTTGATGCCCGCCGGGATGCGCAGCGACACTTGCGCATCGGCCCAGGTCCCATGCCCATGGCCCACCAGCGCGGTGGAAGCCAACCCGACCGAGGCCACCGTGTCGAACAGCCCCAGAAAATCGAACTCCACCGCAAACCCGCCCAAAGTGCGCCCACTGCGCCCCAGCAGGCGCGCATCGAGCTCGCACAGCGCGACGAACCAGTTGGCAAACGCCCGCGCCATCGCCGCCCCGCGGGAGAACCCGAACGCACTGACGTACACGGTGCGCACGATGCCCGGGTCCACCCGCGCCGGCTGGCCCGTGCGCGCATCGGGAATGTGGGCCCGCAAAGCGTCGTGCAAACGGCGCAACACCCGCTCCAGGCACGCCATGGCGTGCGGCGCGCCCTGGCCGTCGGCCTCGGGCCACACCAGTCTGGGCAGCTCACGCAGGCCCCGGCGATCCAAGTCCACCTGCTGCGACCACTCCACCACCTCGGCATGCGAGACCAATGCCCTTTTGTGAAAGTAGCGGTGCACGGCATTGATCGCTTGGGCCAGCGCCCACAGGATGCGCCGCTCGCCCCAGCGTGCAAAGGCCGAGCCCAGCTTCTCGTCCAGGCCTGCACCGCTGTCGTCGATCTCCTCGAAGGGCGTGCCCACGCCGGGCAGATAGACGCGAAAGTAGTCCGGATACGCCGCCTCGTTGGGCCACAGCGCCCGCGCCGTGATCGCCGAGCGCGGGGCAATCGTCTGCCCCGGGTAGGCCTCGAACAAGCGCGCCACGTTCGAATGCGTGTGGTCGTCGCGCTGCTCGCTCAGCCCGTAGTGGTTGCGCGTGCCATCGAAGAAAAATCCGAAAAACAGGTTCGTCTCGCACGAACGGCCAGGTTGGCCGATGGCGGGGGTTTCGCGGGGCACGACATAGTTGTGCTGAATCTTGATTTGATCATCCTCTGTGAAGAACTGCTCCATCACTGAGGGATCCGTATAAGCCTTTGGATCAATCGCTCGTGCCAGCCTGATGCTCATGGCTTCACTTTCTCCATCTCCAAGAGGCGCGCTCGCACCGATGCAGCCGATTCCTCGCCATAACGCTTCAGCTTTTCGATGAATTCAGGATCGTCCGGCCCCTTGAAACCAGCGATCATTTCCTTCCATCGCTGGGCGTAGTAGTTCCATTTCTGCTGTCTCTCAGCCGCATCCAGGCCTTTGGCCATCCTCTCGAAGTGGGGCAGCAGCCTTGCCTCTTGGTCATATCGCATCTGCCACAGCTTGAGCCTGTGCTCCCGGCTCGGGATCGGCCAGTGCTTGAGCTTGCCCGGCCATTGCGGATGCCCCGGGTCCACCGCGCTGGCCAGCACTTCGACGCTGCCGTCCTCATAGAACAAGGCCCACAACACCCCCGGTTCGTCCGTCGGATACGGCGGCAGCTCCCGCACGATCGTCTCGTAGCGTCGGTCATACGACGAACCCGTCCACCAGTCGTAGCGCAGCTTCACCTGGATGCCCGGCCGCCACCGCCTCGGCAGCGCGTAGCAGCACATCGCACCATTGCCGCTGTAAGGGTCCACCCCGGGGCCGCCGGCCACTTTTTGATCGTTTTGCGGATCGATGAACAGCACCGCGTTCAATTCCCGCCCCGTGTAGTTCACCGCCGTCACCGCCACCGCATCGCGATCGGCGCGCACCGCCCCTGCGCAGCCGCTAAGCAGCACGGCGCACAGCCACAGCAGCCTCGGCAACAGCCACCCGCTTGCAGCTTTCACTTCCCGCTTCATCGGATCTTCATCCTCCAGCAGGGCCCTGTCGCCGGGCTTCACCAGGGCCTCGCGCACACGGTTTGGGCGGCCGGGGGCGCACCAGCCAGCACACTCAAGGCCTGGGCGATGTGGCCGCTGATGCGATGCATCCGAGCGTCGGCCCCCACGGTGTGCAGCTCAGCGCGGCTGTCCAGCCAGCCCGCCGCCAGCGCGGCCGCATCGAAAGGCTCGGTCATCACAGGCCTCCCTTGCTTGTCTTGTCCCTGAAAGCCGCGCGATGCTAGCAAGCCCCTCCCGGCGCGGGCCAGCAGGTTTTGGAAACAGGGTGTGACAAGCGCGGCACGCAGGGCAACAGTGGGGGCGCGGGAGCAGCGGCCTTCCTCGCCCCTCGAGTGGCCGGTCCCTTTTCAGTCCGAGCGGCGCCGCTGGAGTGCTCGTGCCAGCGGTGCATCGCGCTGGTACACATCGGCCGCAAATCGCACGGGGGCTCCCGGCGACTCGGCCCAGGCGGTGAAGTAGGCCAGGGCAACCGTCACCGGACGGTCGAGCATCACGTACTGCGAGGGGACGGCATCGTCGCGCATCGCCGCGGCCACCCGCTGCGCGTTCCAGCCCGGGTGTTCACGCAGGACCCAGGTGGCCAGGGCAGCCGGCTCCTGCACGCGCACGCAGCCATGGCTGAAGTCTCGCCGCTCGCGTAGGAAGAGGCTGCGCGCCGGGGTGTCGTGCAGATAAATGGCCTCGTCGTTGGGCATCATGAACTTCACGGCGCCCAAGGCATTGCCCGGACCCGGCTTCTGGCGCAGGCGCAGGCGGCCCTCACGCAGACCGGCCAGGGCCTCAGCACCGAACGGCAGCACGGGGGAATGGTCCGCCGGGCCGTCCACCACTTCTTTGTTCTGGCGGTGCAGGTAGCCCGGGTCGGCCTCGATGCGCGGTAGCTCCTCGTCGCGCAGGATGCCGGACGGCACGTTCCAGTAGGGACGGAAGACGAGGTAGCGCAGCTCCTCCATCATCGAGGGGGTGGCGTCCTTGCCACTGCGGCCCACGATCACACGCAACGCCAGGGCCGGCTCCGCGGTCGCGTCGGCATAGGCCCACAGCCGGAACATCGGCACATTGACCAGGATCAGAGGCTGGCCCGGCGGGGGAGGCATCCAGCGCAGCCGCTCCAAGCTCAGCTCGACCTGACGCACACGCTGCGACAGCGGTACGTTGAGCGCCGCCACGGTGGAAGGCCCGATCACCCCGTCGTCATTCAGTCCGTGGCGGGCCTGGAAGCGGCGCACCGCCGGTTCCCAGGCTGGGTCATAGCGGGTCGGGTCGGTGGGCGGGGGTGCATCGCCAGGCAGCTCACCCAGAAAGCGCAGCCGCTCGAAGACCCGCACCGCCTGTGCATGCGACTGCCCGGGGCGCAGACTGGGCCGGAAGACCGGCAACGGGGCTGGCGTTTCCCGGGCGGCCTGCGCCCGCAGGGCCGGCAAGGCGGCCCGCAGCGTTTCGTAGGCGGGCCAGGCGGGTCGCAGGGCCTGCACGGCGGGGGCCAGCCGTCCGGCCTCCAGGGCCTGGTGCAAGAGGGCGGCAAGGTCGGGCTCGACCCGGGCGGGTCGGCGCTTCCAGCCGTGCCGGCGCGGGTCGACACGGCCCAGGTGCAGCTCGCGCAGGAAGCGCAGCACGGCCAGGCTCAGGCGCTGGTCCAGCGCAGGCAGGGCTGACGGGGTGCCGTTGCCGGCAGCGGCTGCACGCCCGGATTGAACGGCCCGTGCGAGTTCATCGGCCTCGTAGTCGCCGGGATGCAACCCGTCGTCCTCGGCCGCGGCCAGCAGGGACAGGGCTTCGGCCAGCACCGGGCGAGCCCGGCCCTGCGCATCGAACCATCGCAGGCCGGCCGGGCCCAGGGCGTGGAAGCGCCGCAGGGTCTCGGCCTCGGCCGACGGAACCGGCATGACCCGGATCGACTCGGGGTGATCGAGCCACCGGGCCGGCGGCGGGGCCGCCGCCGCGGTGGGCGAGGGGGCGATGGACACGGCGGCCGCACAGGCCGCAAGGAACAGAGCGGGCAGACGCATGAGGTGCCAACGGTAACCCTGAAACCGGCGGTCACGGCATCCCCCGAATCGGCGAACCTCGTCGTCACCCGGGCCGGCCATCGGCACGCGGCCGACCGAACCAGCGCCCATACCGCCAGCTCCAGCCCAGGGCCACGGCCGCCCACAGCGCCGCCGAGGCCAGCACGAGCACGCCCGAGGCCGACCCCTGCCCCGCCCCCAGCAGGCGCAACACCACAGCGGCCTGCAGGCCCCAGAACAGCCCCCAGGCGAAGTCGTCGGCCACGAGCGTGCGCCCGCCGTGCCCACAGGACACGCGCGTGGCCATGGCCAGCAGGATGGATCCGAGAAAACCCAGCGTGAGCGCGTGCAGCGGGGCCAGACCCAGGGCATGCCCGCCCCACCACCACAAGGCCTGGGCCGCGGCCTGCAACAGCAGGGCCACGCCGAGCCAGACGAAGCCCAGGTGCAGCATGGCCAGCAGACGGATGCGCAGGCTTTGCACCAGGCCCCAGCGCACCGCCAGCCACAGGGCGGCGAGCCCGGCGACCCCGTTGATGCTAATCGCCAGCGCAGCCAGGGGGCCGGACTGTCGCGCCGCCCAGGCCAGTGGCGGCTGCGCCCCCAGCACCACCAGCCAGGTCCACAACAGCCACATCGGCCGCCAGGCATCGAGCGCCGGGAGCGCAGCGGCCGTGAAGAAGGGCACCATGCGATGCAGCACGGCGGCGTAGACAGGGGCGATGAACCACCACAGGCCCGCAGAGGCGGCAGCCAAGGTCCAGCCTGGTTCTTCGAGCACCAGGCCGACCACCGCGGCCCACAGGCCGATCGAGCCGACCAGGCAGGCGGTGCCCACCACACGCGCATGGGTGCGGTCCTCGACCGTGGACTTGCGCAGCAGTTGCAGGTAGCGCCGGGTGAATCCACTCCAGCCCCAGGCCACCGCCGACAGGCCGATGGCCGCCATTGGAGCCAGCCCATGCACCCCCATCAGGAAGACGGCCCAGCCGCTCAGGCAGGCCAGCGTGGGCGCCAGCAGGCTGCGCGCGGCCACCGGTGGCAGGCCCAGCCACTTCGGAGCGGCCGTGAAGAGGAAGCCCGTGATGAACAGCGGCATGAAACCCTGGCTCATCAGCAGGGCATGGGCCAGGCTGGGAGAGAGGGCCCAGGGCAGGGGCGGGACCAGGCCTTGGCGGCTGGCCAGCACGATCAGCCACCACAGGGCGCTGGCCGAAAGCATCACCGCCCCGGCAAAAAAGCCCAGCCGGTGCGGCGCGGCCAGCAGCCAGGAGGCACGCCAGGCGGGCGGCGGCACCGCCGGCGCGGCAGGCCCTGGCCGGATAGGGATGGTGCGCATGCCCGTGCCTCAGGCCGCCGCCGCAGCCGGGGTGAGCAGCCGTTCGACCAGCTCACGCACGCTGCGGATCTGGTCACCGAAGGGCAAGGGGCCCACACCCCGGAAGAACAGGCCCTTCTTCACGTCGCCGCGCAAGGCGGCAGCGAGCTGGTGGTCGATGCAGAACTGGCCCCAGCCGGGCAGACCGTCGCGCAGCCCGCACTGGGCCAGGCAGTCGAAGGCCTTGGTGCAGCGGCTCTTCAAGTGCGCCACGGCCTGCAGCTTCTTCTCGATCTTGAGGTAGGCCTTGAGCCAGGGGGTGGCCACTGCGCGTGCGGGCAGACCGGCCACGCTGGTGAACTCGACCATGTCCTCCTCGCGGGCTTGCGCCAGCACGCGCTTGAACTCGGGGTGGGCGTCGCCCTCCTCGGTCACCGCAAACGGGGTGCCCAGTTGCACGGCGCTGGCCCCCAACGACTGCATGCGGACGATGTCGGCATGGCTGCGGATGCCACCGGCGGCGATCAGCGGGATCTCGCGTTCGATGCCGGCCTTGCGCAGGAATTCGCGGGTCTCGGGCAGCACCCGTTCGAAGTCGAAGCGTGGGTCGTTCAGGTCGGCGATCTTCGCGGCGCCCAGGTGACCGCCTGCCAGGCGGGGGTGTTCGATCACGATGGCGTCGGGCAGACGCTTCTTGCGCTCCCACTTCCTCACGATGAGCTGCACGCCGCGGCTGTCGGACAGGATGGGGATGAGCAAGGCGTCGGGATGGTCCTGTGCCAGGTCGGGCAGGTCCAGCGGCAATCCGGCCCCCACCACGATGGCGTCAATGCCGGCCTCCAATGCACGCTTCACGCTGGCGGCATATTCGCTGACCGCGCGCATCACGTTCATCGCCAGCAGGCCCCGACCGCCGCTGCGCCGACGGGCAGCGGCCACCTCGCGGTCGATGGCTTCGAGGTTGGCCGCATCGATGGCCTGCTTGGCGGCCTTGCCGACGCCCAGGCCGCGGGTGCGCTCCATGAGGTCGGGGTGGTGACGGCGCAGGTCCACGCTGCTGAGCGTGCCCACACCGCCGAGTGCGGCCACGCTGCCTGCCAGACGATGGGCCGACACCCCCACGCCCATGCCCCCCTGCACGATCGGCAGCAGGCGAGCGCCCTTGAGCACCAGCGCCGACAGGCCGCTGCGTTCGAGCAGGCCGGCCATGGCGGGTTCGACGGAAGACGAGACTTCGGACATGGACACACCTCGTGATGGAGGTGTGAAGGTAAGCGCACGACACCGGCAGGGCCTTGACCCTGCTCAATGGACGCTCGTCAATGCAGCACGAGCACGGGCAGTTTCGTGCGCGACATGAGGTTCTTCGTGTGCGAGCCCCACATCAGTTCACCAAAGACACCGCGGCCATGCGTGACCATCACGATGAGATCGCACTGGTGCCGGGCTGCGGCATCGACGATGGCGTCCTCGATGTTGTTGGCCTGCACACTCACGCGCTGGAAGGGCACCTGCGCCTGTGCCGCGAGACGCTCGAAGCGGCCGAGCACTTCGTCGGCATGCGCGCGCACCGCTTCGTCATGGGTCTTGGTGATGCGCCCATAGGCATAGCCTTCGCCGATGCTGGCCGGTGGTGGGGCGAAGGGCTCGACGATGAAGCCGGTGACGCGGGCCCCCAGGCGCCGGGCCAGGGCCAAGCCCGCATGCATGGCTTTGTCGCTGAGATCGCTGCCATCGACGGGCACGAGCAGATGATCGAACATGGGAGCCTCCGTCCGAGCCCGCCTCGGGCCCTCATGCACACTCTACGCCGCGCGTGTGCATCTCGGCTTGCTCCACGTCAAGCCTGGGGTCATCGGGACGGGTGCAGTCGGCTGTCGATCTCGTTGAAGCACACGTCCTGCTCGGCCGGCACGTACGGCCCGGTCCCGCTGTGCTCGGACCGTGAGGCCGGCACAAAGCCACCGGCCAGCACGTCGAAGACGTGCACCTCGCCGTCCTCGATCACGTAGTGCCAGCCGTGCAGTGTGATCGTCCCGGCTTCCACCCGGGAGCGCACCATCGGATAGTCCATCAGGCGTTCGAGCTGCAACACCACGGCGCGCTGCTCGGTCCGGCGCAGGGCCTCGGGACTGGGCTGCACCGGCAGGGCTGCCTCGCGGGCAAGGTCGAGCCAGCGGGCCAGGTTCGGGGCTTCGGGCGAGATTTCCTCGTACAAAGCCTTCATGGCGCCGCAATGGCTGTGGCCGCACACCACGATGCGCGTCACATGCAGGTTGAGCACGGCAAACTCGATGGCCGCGGTCGTGCCATGGTGGCCGTGGCTGCCGTCGTAAGGCGGCACCAGCGCACCCACGTTGCGCACGATGAAGAGCTCGCCCGGGCCCGTCCCGGTGAGCAGGTAGGGCACCAGACGGGAGTCCGAGCAGCCGATGAAAAGCGTGGTGGGGTGCTGCCCCTGGTCCACCAGGTCGCGAAACCGCGCCTGGTGTCGGGGGAAGTAGTCGTCGTGGAAACGACGCAGGCGCTCGATCAGCTCGTCGGGCATGGCCGCACTCCCCTGCGCCCTACTGCACCAGGGGCGTGTCGGCGGCGTCGAGCGCCACCCCATCGAGTTCGGCCTGCCCGGCCAGCAGGCGCAGATACTGGCGCAGCGCGGTCACCCAGGCCTGCTGCTGCAGCGCCAGGCGCACAGCACCGCGCACAGTCTCGAAGGGCCGGGCCTGGCCGGCGTGGCGCTCCAGCACCTCCACCACATGCAGGCCGAAGCGGGTGTGCACCAGGCGAGGCAGCACGCCCACCTCGGTGTGCCCGAAGATCTCACGGGCGAACTCGGGAGCGCAGTCGGCTGCGCGCAGCCAACCCTCCTCGTCACCGATCACGCCGCCGCGCGCACCGCTGGGGCAGTTCGACCAGTCCTGCGCCGCCCGGGCAAAGCGCCGGTCCCGATCGGCCTGGGTCTGGCCTTCGTCGTGGCAGCGCAGTTCCAGCAGCACGCTTTCGGCCTTCAGGCGCAGGGCCTTCACGTCCACGCCGGGCGTCACGGCGAACAGAATGTGGCGGGCGCGCACCCGCTCGCCTTCACTGTACTGGGCGGCGTGCGCCGCATGGTGGCGGCGCAGCGCCTCCTCGGACGGCTCGGGCAGCGCCAGCTCGCGTTCGAGCAGGGCCTCGATCGCGGCGCCGGCCGCCTCGCTGATCACGCCGTCGGTGCCCGGTTGGTCAGCAGCGTCGAGCAGGCCGGCAGCCTGCGCGGCCTGGCGCAGCAGCTCGGTGCAGGCCCGTTGGCGCAGCACCTCGGGCGGCAGCGCCTGGCCAGGGGCGTGGAGCGGCCGGCCGTTGACGCGGGCCACCAGGCCCAGGGTGTCGATGGTCATGGCATTGTCTCCTTCAGGCCACGGGGCGGCGGGCCGGGGCATGGTGTTCGGCCGGCAGGTTCAGACGGCGTGAGCGCACCACCTGGTAAGGCCGCAGCAGGTAGGCGATGGCGCCGAAGCCGCTCCACACATGCACCAGGCGGGTGAACGGGAAGATCAGGAACATCGTCATGCCCAGGACCATGTGGGCGCGGAAGACCCAGGAGATGTCGGCCATCTGCTCGGCGGCCCCGGGCCGGAAGGTGACGATGCGCTGCGCCCACTCGGCCAACACCAGCATCACGCTGCCGTCCAGATGCTGGGCCGACAGCGGCACGGTGGCCAAGCCCAGCGCGAGCTGCACCCACAGCAGCCACAGCAGGACGATGTCGCTGGTCTTGGACGTGGCACGGATGCGCGGGTCCGACAGGCGGCGGTGCAGCAGCAGGCTCACCCCGATGAGCGCCAGCACGCCGGCGATGCCGCCGGCCGTCATCGCCAGCACCTGCTTGGTGCCCGAGCTCATGAAGGGCTCGTACAGGAAGTGCGGCGTGAGCATGCCCACGAAGTGGCCGAAGAAGAGGAAGAGCACCCCGGCGTGGAAGAGGTTGCTGCCCCAGCGCAACTGGCCGGTGCGCAGCAACTGCGAGGAATCGCTCTTCCAGGTGTACTGATCGCGATCGAAGCGCAGCAGGCTGCCGACGAAGAACACCCCGAGGCAGATGTAGGGGTAGAGGCCGAAAAAGAAGAAATCGACGGTGGCTTTCATGCGCGTGCTCCTTGGGAAGCTGCGGGCTTGCGGACGATGTGGATGGGCTGGGGTTGATCCGGCCGGTTCTGGCCCCTGGTGGCGCAGCCGTCGAAAGCCGGGGGCTCGGCCCAGGCGTCGTCCAGGCCCTCTTCGGGCGGCAGGGCCAAGTGCTGGACACGCTCGCCAGCCATTTCCAGCACCGCGGCAATCGCCGCCGCATAGGGGCTGTGCCGCTGCACGAGTGCGCTGTGCAGGGCGTTCAGGATGTGCGCCATCTCGCCGAGGAAATCGCGCGCCACAGCCGCCGGCTGCGTGGCGGCGAACTCCAGGGCCACGGGCAGGTAGTCGGGCAGTTCACCCGGGGCGAGGTAGAGGCCGGCCTGCTCGTAGGTCTGCAGCAGGTCCACCATCGCCGGGCCGCGGTCACGCGAGTCACCGTGCACGTGCTCGAAGAGATGCAGCGAGGTGGCGCGTCCGCGGTCGAAGGTGTCCACGTAGCGGGCCTCGACTTCGAAGGCTTCGCCGCGGCGCAATTGCCGGATCAGGGCCTGCAGGCCGGCACGGGCTTCGGCGCTGAGGGCGGACTCGGCCATCACCACCGCCTCGATCTCGTCGAGGGCGGCGCGCAGCGTGTCGTCCGGGTAGCCCAGCAGGCAGGCCACCGCGCGGCAGCTTTCGGAAGGAAAACGTTTCATCGTGGTGCTCCTGCGCTCAGACGGTGGCCTTGATGGGGATGGTGCGCTTCTTCTTGCTGCCAAAGAGGCTGGTCTCGGTGCTGCCATCGGAGCAGCCGTTGCCGAAGGAGAAGCCGCAGCTGCCGCGCACGTCGAAAGCGTTCTCGGCGTATTCGCGGTGTGTGGTAGGGATGACGAAGCGGTCCTCGTAGTTGGCAATCGCCATCACCTGGTACATGTCCTCCACCGTGGCCTGGTCGATGCCGACCTGCTGCAGCGCCGTCGTGTTGATGCGCCCTTCCACATGCTTCTCGCGCTGATAGGCGCGCATCGCCAGCATGCGCTCGAGCGCACGCACCACCGGCGCCGTCTCCCCGGCCGTGAGCATGTTGGCGAGGTAGCGCACGGGAATGCGCAACTGGTTGACGTCGGGGATCTCGCCGTTGATGCCGATGTCGCCGGCGTTGGCCGCGGCGGTGATGGGCGACAGCGGCGGCACGTACCACACCATCGGCAGGGTGCGGTACTCGGGGTGCAGCGGCAGCGCCACCTTCCAGTCCACCGCCATCTTGTAGACGGGGCTGTTGCGTGCCGCCTCCAGCCAGGCCTCGGGGATGCCGTCGGCGCGGGCCTGTTCGATTACCTTGGGGTCGTTGGGGTCGAGGAAGATGTCGAGCTGGGCCTGGTAGAGCTCGCGGTCGTGCTCGACGCTGGCCGCCTGCTCGATGCGATCAGCGTCGTAGAGCAGCACGCCCAGGTAGCGGATGCGGCCCACGCAGGTTTCGGAACACACCGTGGGCTGGCCGGCCTCGATGCGGGGGTAGCAGAAGATGCACTTCTCGGCCTTGCCGGTCTGCCAGTTGTAGTAGATCTTCTTGTAGGGACAGCCCGAGACGCACATGCGCCAGCCGCGGCACTTGTCCTGGTCGATCAGGACGATGCCGTCCTCCTCGCGCTTGTAGATCGAGCCCGAGGGGCAGGAGGCCACGCACGCCGGGTTGAGGCAATGCTCGCACAGGCGCGGCAGGTACATCATGAAGGTGTTCTCGAACTGGCCGTAGATGTCCTTCTGCACCTCCTCGAAGTTCTTGTCCTTCGAGCGCTTGGCAAATTCGCCGCCCAGGATCTCCTCCCAGTTCGGCCCCCACTCGATTTTCTCCATGCGCTGCCCCGTGATGAGGCTGCGCGGGCGCGCCACCGGCGCGGCCTTGGACTCCGGCGCCGACTGCAGGTGGTCGTAGTCGAAGGTGAAGGGCTCGTAGTAGTCGTCGATCTCGGGCAGGTTGGGGTTGGCGAAGAGGCGCATCAGCAGCTTCCACTTGCCCCCCTGGCGTGGCTCAATGTTGCCGTCGGCCTTGCGGACCCAGCCTCCGTGCCACTTGTCCTGGTTCTCCCATTCCTTCGGATAGCCGATGCCGGGTTTGGTCTCGACGTTGTTGAACCAGGCGTACTCCATGCCTGGTCGATTCGTCCAGACGTTTTTGCAGGTGACGGAGCAGGTGTGGCAGCCGATGCACTTGTCCAGGTTGAGGACCATGCCGATCTGTGCGCGGACTTTCATCGCAGGTATCTCCTTTTTGTCAGGCGGCGGTCGCCGGGGTCCCGTCGTCGAGCCAGTCGATGCGCTTCATCTTGCGCACCACGACGAACTCGTCTCGGTTGGTCCCGATGGTCCCGTAGTAGTTGAAGCCGTAGCTCAACTGCGCATAGCCGCCGATCATGTGCGTGGGCTTGGTGACGATGCGGGTCACCGAGTTGTGGATGCCGCCACGCTGCCCGGTGATCTCGCTGCCCGGGGTGTTGATGGTCTTTTCCTGCGCGTGGTACATCATCACCATGCCGGGGTTGACGCGCTGGCTCACCACCGCGCGCGCTGCGATCGCGCCATTGGCGTTGAAGAGCTCGACCCAGTCGTTGTCCACGATGCCGGCGCGCTTCGCGTCGTCCTCGCTCAGCCAGATCACCGGACCGCCGCGGTTGAGCGTGAGCATCACGAGGTTGTCGCTGTAGGTGGAGTGGATGCCCCACTTCTGGTGCGGCGTGATGAAGTTGAGCGTGATCTCCGGGTTGCCGTTGGGCTTGCGGTTCATCACCTCGTCCACCGTCTTCAGGTCCACCGGTGGGCGGTAGCTGGTGAATCCTTCGCCGAAGGCGATCATCCACGGGTGGTCTTGGTAGAACTGCTGGCGGCCGGTGAGCGTGCGCCAGGGGATCAGCTCGTGCACGTTGGTGTAGCCGGCGTTGTAGCTGACGCTCTCGCTTTCCAGGCCCGACCAGGTGGGCGAGCTGATGATCTTGCGCGGCTGGGCCTGGATGTCGCGGAAGCGGATCTTCTCGTCCTCTCGGTGCAGGGCCAGGTGGGCGTGTTCCCGGCCGGTGATCTTTGAGAGCGCCTCCCAGGCTTTCACCGCCACATGGCCGTTGGTCTCGGGCGCGAGCATCATCACCACCTCGGCGGCATCGATGTCGGTCTCGATCTTCGGCATGCCCTTCGTCACGCCCTCTTCGTGCACCTTGCCGTTCAGTTCGGCCAGTTGTCGCACCTCCTCGGCCGTGTTCCAGGTGATGCCCTTGCCGCCGTTACCCACCTTCTCCATCAGCGGCCCCAGGGCCGTGAAGCGCTTGTAGGTGTTGGGGTAGTCACGCTCGACGACCGTGATCTGCGGCGCGGTCTTGCCTGGGATCAGCTCACACTGGCCCTTCTTCCATTCCTGCACATCGAAGGGCTGGGCCAGTTCGGCCGGGGTGTCGTGCATCAGCGGCGTGAGCACCACTTCCTTCTCAACCCCCAGATGGCCCACGCAGACCTCGCTGAACTTCTTCGCAAAGCCCTTGTAGATCTCCCAGTCGGAGCGGGCCTGCCAGGCCGGGTCCACCGCGGTGGACAGCGGGTGGATGAAGGGGTGCATGTCGCTGGTGTTGAGGTCGTTCTTCTCGTACCAGGTGGCCGTGGGCAGCACGATGTCGGAGTACAGGCAGGTCGTGCTCATGCGGAAGTCGAGCGTGACCAGCAGGTCGAGCTTGCCCTCCGGGGCCTGGGCGTGCCAGGCGACCTCCTTCGGTTTCGCATCGTCAGGGCCCAGGTCCTTGCCCTGCACGCCGTGGGCGGTGCCCAGCAGGTGCTTGAGGAAGTACTCATGCCCCTTGCCGGACGAGCCCAGCAGGTTGGAGCGCCACACGAAAAGGTTGCGCGGCCAGTTGTTTGGATGGTCCGGATCCTCGCAGCTCATCTTGAGCGCACCGCTCTTGAGCGAGCTCACGACGTAGTCCTTGATGTCCTGGCCGGCGGACTGGGCGTCGCGCACCACCTGCAGCGGGTTGGTCTGCAGCTGCGGCGCACTGGGCAGCCAGCCCATGCGCTCGGCGCGCACGTTGTAGTCGATCAGGCTGCCCTGGAACTGGGTCTTGTCGGCCAGCGGCGAGAGCACCTCTTCGACGCCCAACTTCTCGTAGCGCCACTGGTCGGTGTGGGCATAGAAGAAGCTGGTGGAGTTCTGCTGGCGCGGAGGGCGGATCCAGTCCAGCGCAAAGGCCAGCGCCGTCCAGCCGGTCTGCGGGCGCAGCTTCTCCTGGCCCACGTAGTGCGCCCAGCCGCCCCCGCTCTGGCCCACGCAACCGCACAGCATCAGCATGTTGATGATGCCGCGGTAGTTCATGTCGCTGTGGTACCAGTGGTTCATCGCCGCGCCGATGATCACCATGGACTTGCCATGCGTCTTGTCGGCGTTGTCGGCGAACTGGCGCGCCACCGCAATCACCTGCTCGCGCTTGACGCCGGTGATCTTCTCCTGCCACGCCGGGGTGTAGGGCACGTTGTCGTCGTAGGAGAGTGCTGCGTTCTCGCCGGGCAAGCCGCGCGAGACACCGTAGTTCGCAACCAGCAGGTCGAAGACCGTGGCCACCAGCGCCTCGCGCGGCTCGCCGGCCTTGCCCAGCGCAATGCGCACCGCCGGCACCTTGCGACGTATCACGTCGCCGGTGGACTTGTTCGCGTTGAAGTGCGGAGTGTCGATTCCCCCGAAGTAAGGGAAGGCGACATCCACCACCTCATGGGCCTGCGCGCCCTCTTCCAGCACCGACAGCTTGAGCTTCACGTCGTGGCCGTGGCGGGCTTCCTTGTTCTCGAGGTTCCAGCGCCCGGCGTCGGGCCGGCCGTCCGGGCCCCAGCGGAAGCCGATGGAGCCGTTGGGCAGCACCACCTTGCCCATCTCGTCGAAGGCCACAGTCTTCCACTCGGGGTGGTTGGCCTGGCCGAGCTTGCCGTTGAAGTCGCTGGCGCGCACATAGCGGTCGGGCACCAGCGTGGTGCTGCCGTCGGGCAGGGTGTGCTCCTTGAGCCGCACCAGCAACGGCAGGTCGGTGTAGCGGCGCGCGTAGTCGTCGAAGTAGCTCGATCGCTTGTCGAAGTAGAACTCCTTCAGGATCACATGCCCCATGGCCATCGCCAGCGCAGCGTCGGTGCCCTGCTTGGGGTGCATCCACAGGTCGGCCAGCTTGGAGACCTCGGCGTAGTCGGGCGTGATGGCCACGACCTTGGCGCCCTTGTAGCGCACCTCGGTGAAGAAGTGCGCATCGGGCGTGCGCGTCTGGGGCACGTTGGAGCCCCAGGCGATCAGGAAGGTGGAGTTGTACCAGTCGGCGCTCTCGGGCACGTCGGTCTGCTCGCCCCAGGTTTGCGGGCTGGACGGAGGCAGGTCGCAATACCAGTCATAAAAGCTCATGCACACGCCACCGATCAGCGACAGGTAGCGGCTGCCGGCCGCGTAGGAGATCATCGACATGGCCGGGATGGGCGAGAAGCCGATCACGCGGTCCGGGCCGTACTTTTTGATCGTGTAGACGTTGGCCGCTGCGATGATCTCGTTGACCTCATCCCAGGTCGCGCGCACGAAGCCGCCCAGGCCGCGCTGCTGCTGGTAGTCGCGGCGCTGGCTGTCGTTCTCCACGACGCTGGCCCAGGCGTCCACCGGCGTGCGGGCCACGGCCTTGGCCGCGCGCCAGTGCTTGAGCAGGCGGCCACGCACCATCGGATACTTCACGCGGTTGGCGCTGTAGAGGTACCAGGAATAGGAGGCGCCGCGCGCGCAGCCGCGCGGCTCATGGTTGGGCAGGTCGGGCCGGGTGCGAGGGTAGTCGGTCTGCTGGGTTTCCCAGGTGACGATGCCGCCCTTCACGTAGATCTTCCACGAGCACGAGCCCGTGCAGTTGGTGCCGTGGGTGGAGCGCACGATCTTGTCGTGGGCCCAGCGGGCGCGATAGGCGTCTTCCCAGGTGCGGTCTTCACCGGTGGTCACGCCATGGCCGTCGGCAAAGTGTTCCTTAGGCTGGTTGAAGTAGGTCAGTCGGTCCAGAAAGTGGCTCATCGGAGGCTCCTTGTTCTGTTCGCTGGATCAGCAGGGCATGGGCGCGTTCTTGCGGCTGTAGTACCACCAAGTGATGGCCACGCAGGTGACGTAGAAGACGATGAAGACGTACAGCGCGGCCTCGGGCCCGCCCGTCAGGGCGATGGACGTGCCGTAACCCTTGGGAATGAAGAAGCCGCCATAGGCCCCCACGGCCGAGCTGAAGCCCAGCACCGCAGCGGCCTCCTTGTTGGCGTCACGCTGGGCCTGCTCCTGGGCCGCCGCGCCTGAACCGGCCGCACGCTGGCGCTCGGTCAGGAAGATGATGGGGATCATCCGGAAGGTCGAGCCGTTGCCCACGCCGGCCGCAGCAAACAGCACGAGGAAGGAGATCAGGAAAGCGTTGAAGTTACCGGCGCGCCCATCGGCTGGCAGGAACTGCAGCACCGCGGCCACGCCCAAGCCCATCACGATGAAGGTCCAGAACGTCACGCGGGCGCCACCCAGTTTGTCGGACAGCCAGCCGCCCACCGGGCGGATCAGCGCGCCCACCAGCGGGCCCAGCCAGGCGTACGACAAGGCGTTGACCTCTGGAAACTGGCTCTTGATGAGCAGAGGAAAGCCGGCCGAGTACCCAATGAAGCTGCCAAAGGTACCGATGTAGAGCCAGCACATCAACCAATTGTGTTTGCGTTTGAAGATGATGGCCTGGTCGGCGAAAGAGGCTTGGGCTTCTTTGAGATCGTTCATCCCAAACCAGGCGGCCACCGTGGCAGCCACGATGAACGGCACCCAGATGAATCCTGCGTTTTGCAGCCACATCGGCACCTGCTGCCCGTTGCGGGTGACCATCGCCGGCTCGCCGCCCAGGACACCGAACACGCCCGTGGTGATCACCAAAGGCACGACGAACTGCACCAATGAGACGCCCAGATTGCCCAGGCCAGCGTTCATGCCCAACGCATAGCCCTTTTTCGATTTGGGATAGAAGAAACTGATGTTGCTCATGCTGGAGGCGAAGTTGCCGCCGCCCAGGCCGCACAACAAGGCCAGCAGCACGAAGACCTCATAAGGCGTGGCCAAGTTCTGCACCGCCAAGCCGATACCCAGCGCGGGTAGCAGCAAGCTGGCAGTGGAGATCGCAGTCCAGCGTCGCCCGCCGAAAATCGGCACGGCAAAGGAGTAGAAGATGCGCAGCGTCGCGCCGCACAGCGCGGGCAGCGCCGCCAACCAGAAGAGCTGGTTGGTGTTGAACTTGAAGCCCACGGCGGGCAGGTTGACCACCACCACCGACCACACCATCCACACGGCAAAGGCCAGGGTCAGCGCCGGAATCGAGATCCACAGGTTGCGGCGCGCGATGGACGCGCCTTGCTGGTTCCAGAACGTCTGGTCTTCAGGGTTCCAGCGTTCAATCACATGAGAAGCCACGTCAGCCTCCGTTGGGGGGTTCTGTTGAAGATCAGCTCTGGGGGGCCAGGCCGCCAGTGTTGGCGCCGAGCACTTCGCGGCGGCGCACCTCGGTGAAGTACATCCAGATCAGCGACACCCACACCACGCCGTAGAGCAGCATGAAGGCGCTGGAGCGGATGCCGGTGAGGTCGAGCAAGGCGCCGAACATGATGGGCAGGATGAAGCCGCCCAGGCCGCCGGCCAGGCCCACGATGCCGGAGATGGCGCCGATGTTGTTCGGGTAGTCGTCGCTGATGTACTTGAAGACGCTGGCCTTGCCGAAGGCCCATGCGATGCCCAGGATGAACATCAGCGCGGTGAAGACATACACATTCAGGCCGATCGTGAAGCTGCGCGCGCCGTCCACGGTGAGCACCGTGAACTCGGTCTGCGGATAGCTCAGCAGGAACAGGCAGATCCAGCTCACCCACATCACCCACCAGGTGACGCTGTGAGCGCCGTACTTGTCGCTCAGCCAACCGCCGATGGCCCGCAGCACCCCGCCGGGCAGCGAGAAGCAGGCCGCCAGCAAGGCAGCCACGCGGATGTCCAGGCCGTACTCCCCCACGTAGTACTGCACCATCCACAGGCTCAGCGCCACATAGCCGCCGAACACGATGCTGTAGTACTGGCAGTACTTGAGCACCCGCAGGTCCTTCAGCGCCTTGAGCTGGTCGGTGAACCTGACGTGGCTGGGCACCAAGTGACTGGGGTCGCTGTGGCTGAACATCCAGAACAGCACCACGGTGCCGAGCATGATGGCCGCATACACCTGCGGCACCATCGTCCAGCCGAAGGCCACCAGGATCACCGGCGCGACGAACTTGTTCACAGCCGCACCCGAGTTGCCCGCGCCATACACGCCCATTGCAAAGCCCTGGCGCTGCTTGGGAAACCAGCGCGCCACGTAAGGGGTGCCCACCGAGAACGAACCGCCGGCCAGGCCGACGAACAGGCCGATGACGAGGAAGTGCCAGAACTGTGTGGCATAGGCCATCAACCAGATGGCCGGCACGGTAGCGGCCATCAGCAGCGTCATCACGATGCGACCGCCATAGCGGTCGGTCCAGATGCCCAGCGGCACGCGCACCAGCGAGCCGGTGAGCACCGGTGTGGCCATCAGCAGGCCGAACTCGGTGGCGTTGAGGTTCAGGGCCTTCTTCAGCGGGATGCCGATGACGCCGAACATCATCCACACCATGAAGCACACCGTGAAGGCCAGGGTGCTGACGATCAGCACCGACCAGGCCTTTACCGGAATGGGGGGGACCGTTGCCGATCCTGCTTGGGGGGCCGCCATGGGGATCACTCCTTGCTCTTCTCCATGGCAGCCACTGTAGGAAGCGGGACCGGCCTTGCCCATCCTTCTGCAAGGCGTTGCCGGCCGTCCGGAAGAACGAGGGTCCGCAGGTGCCCATCGTTCTTCCGGACTATTGACGCCGGACTTCAACCCAGGCGGTTGAAATTGACATCTACCTGACATCCCACGGTGGACGTGCGATATGGCGACAGGCGCACGAGCAAACGCGTTGGGACTTACCCGCGGCATAAGGTGGCCGTAAGCCTTGCCCACCACATTGCAAGGCAACGGTGCAGGTCAGGATCTGCAGCGCGATTTGCAGGGCGGCCCCATCACCGCCCTGGACTCCCTTTTCACGTTTCGAGAGGAGACACTCGATGGAAGACAACAACGCAAAAGCCTACTGGTCAGCGACCCTGGGCTTGCTGACCAAGGTGCTGGTGATCTGGGCCTTGGTGTCCTATGGCGCCGGTATCCTGTTCGCCCCGGCACTCAATGCCATCCACCTGGGCGGCTATCCGCTGGGTTTCTGGTTCGCCCAGCAAGGGTCCATCTACATCTTCATCGCACTGATCTTCTGGTACGCGAAGAAGATGAAAGAGATCGACCGCAAGTTCGGCATGCAAGAAGACTGATCGGGGACGGACCATGGATCTTCAAACGATGACCTACCTGATCGTGGGGCTGAGCTTCGCGATCTACATCGGCATTGCCATTTGGGCACGTGCCGGCAGCACGAAAGACTTCTACGTGGCCGGCGGGGGCGTGCACCCCGTGACCAACGGCATGGCCACGGCCGCCGACTGGATGTCGGCCGCCTCCTTCATCTCGATGGCCGGCCTGATCTCCAACATGGGCTATGGCGGCGCGGTGTTCCTGATGGGCTGGACGGGTGGCTACGTGCTGCTGGCCTGCCTGCTGGCTCCGTACCTGCGCAAGTTCGGCAAGTTCACGGTGCCCGAGTTCATCGGGGACCGCTACTACTCGCAGTTCGCCCGCAACGTGGCCGTGATCTGCCTGCTGGTGGCCTCCATCACCTACATCATCGGCCAGATGACGGGCGTGGGCGTGACCTTCGCACGTTTCCTGGGGGTGACCAGCGACCAGGGCATCTACATCGGCATGGCCATCGTGTTCGCCTATGCAGTGTTCGGCGGCATGAAGGGCATCACCTACACCCAGGTGGCGCAGTACATCGTGCTGATCGTGGCCTACCTGGTGCCGGCGTTCTTCATCTCGCTGAACCTCACCGGCAACTTCCTGCCACAGCTGGGCCTGGGCGCGAACCTGGCCGGCACCGACGTGTCGCTGCTGGCCAAGCTCGACCAGGTGGTGACGGATCTCGGCTTCGGCCAGTACACGACCACCGCCGCCGGCAGCACGATCAACATGGTTTTCTACACGATCTCGCTGATGATCGGCACGGCCGGCCTGCCGCATGTGATCGTGCGCTTCTTCACCGTGCCCAAGGTGGCCGATGCCCGCTCGTCGGCCGGCTGGGCGCTGGTGTTCATCGCGCTGCTGTACACCACGGCTCCGGCCGTGGGGGCGATGGCCCGCCTGAATCTCTTCGGCACCACCAACACCGCCGTGGGCATCACCCAGAACGAGGTCGGTCAGATGGCGGTGAATGCCGATGCGGTCAAGGCCAACAGCGACCTGTTCGCCCCTGAGGCCAGCCTGGTCTACGAGCAGCGTCCCGACTGGATGAAGCGCTGGGAGAAGACCGGGCTGCTGAAATGGGAAGACAAGAACGGCGATGGCCGCATCCAGTTCTACAACAGCGCCACGAAGAACCCCGACGTGCTGGCCAAGGCCGAAGCCGCCGGCTGGAAGGGCAACGAGCTGACGGTGAACGCCGACATCATCGTGCTGGCCAACCCCGAGATCGCGCAACTGCCCAACTGGGTGATCGCGCTGGTGGCCGCCGGCGGCCTGGCCGCCGCCCTGTCGACGGCCGCGGGCTTGCTGCTGGCGATCTCCTCGGCGATCTCGCATGACCTGATCAAGGGCGCGATCAAGCCCGACATCAGCGAGAAGAGCGAGCTGCTGGCCGGCAAGATCGCGATGGCCGGCGCCATCTTCGTGGCCGGCTACCTGGGCCTGAACCCGCCGGGCTTTGCCGCCGGCACAGTGGCCCTGGCCTTCGGGATTGCGGCCTCGACGATCTTCCCGGCCCTGATGATGGGCATCTTCAGCAAGACGGTGACCGACAAGGGCGCAAGCGCCGGCATGATTGCGGGCCTGGCGGTGACGCTGTTCTACGTGTTCGCGCACAAGGGCATCTTCTTCATCCCGGGCACGGACTACCTCAACCTGATCGGCGGGGCCAACAGCTTCTTCACCATCACCCCCGAGGCTTTCGGCACGGTGGGCGCGATCGTGAACTTCGCGGTCGCCTTCCTGGTCAGCAAGGTCTCGGCGCCCGTGCCCTCGCACATCGCCGCGATGGTGGACGCCGTGCGCACGCCCAAGGGCGCCGGCGCCGCCACGGCCCACTGAGCAGCCCACACTGAGCGGCCCGCTGCGGCTGTGGGCGGCCTGCCGGGCCGCCCACCCCCGGGACCCCGTCGGCCCCCCCGGCGGGGTCTTTTTGTTGCGAGAATCGAATCCACCTCGGTCCAAGACCATGAGCATCTATCTCCTCAACTGGTTCTTCCTGCTGGCGCTCATTCCGGTGGCCTTTTTCTGGCTGCGCCGCGCCTGGCGCATCGGTGTGCGCCGCGATTTCTCGGAGGTGGCGCTCAAGAAGGGCTTGCCCGCGCCCAACGCCGAGCGCTATGCCCCCTACGAGCTGATCATCAACCTCGTGGGCGGCCTGGTGCTGGTGGGGGTGCTGGTGGCCGTGCTCGGCTTCCAGGCCCTGGGGCGCGACGAATGGATCGCCATCGCCGGCTCGACGCTGTGGCTCAAAATCTTCGCCTCCTTCGCCCTGAGCCGTCAGGCCCATGGGCTTTCGGCCGCACGCCGTCGTGGTCCTGGGGGTTCACCGTAAGGTGTCGGTCAGAGGAAGGGGCACAATCGTCGATACAGAGAGCCTTGCCGCCATGGACGACACCCCCTGGATGAGGAGACGCCGATGTTCAGGAGCCTGGGGGCGCAGCGGCTGGTGTTCGTGTTTTTCGCCGGCTGGCTGTCGCTGAACTTTCCGCTGATGGCGCTGTGGGACCGCGAGGCCACGGTGCTGGGGGTGCCGCTGTTCCCGGCGGCGCTGTTCCTGGTATGGGCGGTGCTGATCGGCGTGACCGCCTGGCTGGTGGAACGTCTGGACGACTGACACCGTGCTCAGTGCGCCGCTGGTCATCGTCACCGCCTTCGCCTACCTGCTGCTGCTGTTCGCCGTGGCCTACCACGGCGATCGCCGCGCCGCCGAGGGCCGCTCGATCATCGGCAATGCATGGATCTACACCCTGTCGCTGGCGGTGTACTGCACGGCGTGGACGTACTTCGGCAGCGTGGGACGTGCCGCCGGCTCCGGCGTGTGGTTCCTGCCGATTTACCTCGGCCCCACGCTGGCCATGGTGCTGGCGTGGATGGTGGTGCGCAAGATGATCCGCATCGCCAAGACCTATCGCATCACCTCGATCGCCGACTTCATCGCCAGCCGCTACGGCAAGAGCCCCGCCCTGGCCGGGCTGGTGACGCTGATCACCGTGGTGGGCATCGTGCCCTACATCGCGCTGCAGCTCAAGGCCATCTCGGTGGGCTACGGATTGCTGACGCAACCTCCGGTGAGCCCCCTGGGCGCCACACCCAAAGGCCTGCCGTGGTGGCAGGACACCGCCTTGTACGTGGCGCTGGTGCTGGCCGGCTTCACGATCGTCTTCGGGGCGCGGCATCTCGACAGCACCGAGCGTCACGAAGGTATGGTCGCGGCCATTGCCTTCGAATCGCTGGTCAAGTTGCTCGCCTTCCTGGCCGTCGGTGCCTTCGTCACCTGGGGGCTGTACGACGGCCTGGGCGATCTTTTCGGCCGGGCCCTGGCGGACCCGGAGCTGGCCCCGCTGCTCAGCCCCTCACAGGGCGCGGCGCAGGGCAATGGCTTCGCCTACGGGTCGTGGTTCGCCCTCACGCTGCTGTCCATGCTGTCGGTCATCTTCCTGCCGCGGCAGTTCCAGGTGATGGTGGTGGAAAACGTGGACGAGAACCACCTCCGACGAGCCGCGTGGGCCTTCCCCGCCTACATGCTGCTCATCAACCTTTTCGTGCTGCCCATTGCCTTGGGCGGGCTGATGCTGTTCGAGCGGGGCAGCCAGAACCCCGAGGGCTTCCTCATCTCGCTGCCACTGAGCGACGGCCAGCAGGCGCTGGCCCTGCTGGCCTTCATCGGCGGCCTGTCGGCCGCCACCGGCATGGTCATCGTGGAGGCCATCGCCGTCTCCACGATGGTGTGCAACGACCTCATCATGCCCTGGCTGCTGCGTGCACGGCGCGTGCAGGCCCGCTCGGGCGGCGACCTCACCGGGGTGCTGCTGGGCATCCGGCGCGCCGCCATCGTGGGCATCCTGCTGCTGGGCTACCTGTACTTCCACCTGGCCGGCGAGGCCTACGCCCTGGTGAGCATCGGCCTGATCAGCTTTGCCGCGGTGGCCCAGTTCGCGCCGGCGATGCTGGGCGGCATGTACTGGAAAGGGGGCACCCGTGAGGGCGCGATGGCCGGCCTGCTGGCGGGTTTTGCGCTGTGGGTCTACACCCTGCTGCTGCCTTCGTTCGTCAAGTCGGGCTGGCTGGACGCCTCGCTGCTGGATCGCGGCCCCTTCGGGTGGGAACTGCTCAAGCCCGAGGCCCTGCTCGGGGTGAGCGGCCTGGACTACCTTACGCACTCGCTGTTCTGGAGCCTGCTGGCCAACGTCGGTGCCTACGTGGGCGTCTCATTGTGGCGCGGGCCCTCCGCCCACGAGGCCAGCCAAGCGATGCTGTTCGTCGATGTGTTCGATCGCACCCAGGCCACGCGCCCGGTGTTCTGGCGTGGCCGTGCCCAGGTGGCCGACCTGCTGCCGCTGGTGGCCCGCTTCCTCGGGCCGGTGCATGCACGCCGGCTCTTCGAGGACTATGCCCGCCGGGTCGGCGCCCCCAGCATCGAACGCATCCCACCCGATGCCCGGCTGGTGCAGTATGTGGAAACCCAGCTCGCCGGGGCCATCGGCAGCGCCTCGGCGCGCGTGATGGTGGCCTCGGTGGTCGAGGAGGAGGCGCTGGACCTCGACGACGTGATGCGCATGCTGGAGGAGACTTCGCAACTGCGGGCCCATTCGCGCGAGCTGGAGGAGAAGTCGCACGCGCTCGAGCAGCTCACGGCCGAGCTGCGCCAGGCCAACGAGCAGCTCAAGAGCCTGGACCGCCTCAAGGACGACTTCATGTCCTCGGTCACCCACGAGTTGCGCACGCCGCTCACCTCGATCCGTGCGCTGTCCGAGCTGATGCTCGACGACGCCGACATGGACCGCGCGCAGCGCCAGCAATTCCTGGGCCTCATCGTCAGCGAAACCGAGCGCCTGAGCCGCCTGGTCAACCAAGTGCTGGACATGGCCAAGATCGAGTCGGGCCACGCCGAGTGGCACCCCACCGACGTGGACCTGGCCGCGCTGCTGGAGCAGGCGGTGAAGACCACCCGGGAGCTCTTCCACGAGCGCGGGGCCGAGGTCCATCTGCACCTGCCGCACGGCTTGCGCACGCTGCGCACCGACCGCGACCGGCTGACCCAGGTGATGCTCAACCTGCTGACCAACGCCGCCAAGTTCGTGCCACAGGGGCGTGGCCGTGTGGACGTGCGGGTCACGCCCGACGAACGCGGCGTGCGTATCGAGGTGCACGACAACGGCCCCGGCGTGCCCGAGGCCCTGCGGGCCACGGTGTTCGAGAAGTTCCGTCAGGGCGGTGACGAGGACATCCGTCGCCAGGGCACCGGCCTGGGCTTGCCGATCAGCCGGCAGATCGTGGAGCATTTCGGCGGACGCATGTGGCTCGACGATGCCGCAACGGGAGCCTGCTTCTGCCTGTGGCTGCCCTGGACACCGGCCGACGAACTCTCGAGTCAAGCACCCCTGAACGGAGACGAGCATGCCTGCCAAGATCCTCATCGCGGACGATGAGCCCAACATCCTGCTGTCGCTGGAGTACCTGATGAAGCGCGAGGGCTACGAGGTGGTCCTGGCGCGCGACGGGCAGGAGGCCCTGGACGCCATCCGCGCCGACCCGCCTGCGCTGGTGCTGCTGGATGTGATGATGCCTCGCCGCACCGGCTTCGAGGTCTGTCAGGAAGTCCGCGCCGACGAGAGTCTGCGCGGCGTGCGCATCCTGATGCTCACCGCCAAGGGGCGCGACACCGACATCGCCAAAGGCCTGGCGCTAGGGGCCGACGCCTATATGACCAAGCCCTTTTCCACCAAGGAGCTGGTGGGCAAGGTGCGAGAGATGCTGGAGGCGCAGGGCTCGTGAGAATCGACCGCCGCTTCGTCGTGGCCCTGCTGGCTTTCGCGCTGGCGCTGCTGCTGTGGGCAGCGCTGAGCCTGGTGCTCGTGCTGTCCACCGTCGACGATGCTCAGCGCGGCCTGCTGCGATCGGTGCTGAGCGAGCGTGCGCCCCTGGTCTTCATGGCGTTCGTCTTCACGCTGGGGGTGGTCGTGTTCGTGTTGCGTCCGGTCTACCGGCGCTGGATCACCGCCGCGGCCCGGCTGGCCGAGGACACCCAGACCGTGCTGGGCACCGGCATCGTGCGCGAGATCGCGCCGCGCGGCAGCGCCGAGCTGCGCGCCCTCACCGGGGTGATCAATGAACTCGTGCGCCAGCGTGCGCGGCTGCGCGAGGACATGGCCCAGCAGGTGCGCCTGGCCAGCGAGCGCGTCGAACAGGAACGCTCGCGCCTGGCCGCGCTGATGGCCGAGCTCAGGCAGGCGGTGGTGGTGTGCAACCTCGACGGGCGCATGCTGCTCTATAACGCCCGGGCGCGCAGCCAGTTCCGCGCCCTGTCGAGCGTGCCGGCCCTGGCCGACGGAGCCGAGCTGATCGGTCTGGGTCGCTCCATCTACACCGTGATCGACCGCCGCCTGGTGGCGCATGCGCTGGACACCGTGCGCCGTCAGATCGAGCGCGGACACCCCGAGCCGTCGGCCCAGTTCGTCACCAGCACGGCCACGGGCCAGTTGCTGCGCGTGCAGATGACGCCGGTGCGCGACCATTCGGAGTCGGGTCTGGGCGGCTTTCTGCTGATGCTGGAGAACATCACCGAGGCCTTCGAGGCCGAAAGCGAGCGCGACCGGGTGCTGCACGACCTCATCCAGGGCACTCGCGCCTCGCTGGCGGCCCTGCAGGCGGCCGTCGAGGTGCTGGACGACCCCGGGCTGGAACCCTCGATGCGCGAGCGCTTCCAGCGCGTGATCCGCGAGGAGACCGCCACGATGAGCCGCCGGCTGACCGAGCTGGCGCGGCGCAGCACCGAAGCCCGCCAGACCCGCTGGCCTCTGGAGGACATGCTCGGCGCCGACTTCGTGGCCGCCGCCGCCCAGCGCCTTCAGGCCGCCCATGGGGCGCGCGTCACCGTCGGGGAGGTCGATTCCACCGTGTGGCTGCGTGTGGACAGCTTCTCGCTGCTGCAGGCCCTGGCCTACCTGGCCGGCCGGCTGGTGGAGGAGTACCAGGTGCGCTACCTGCAGTTGCGCCTGGCCCCGGCGGGTTCCCATGCCCACCTCGACCTGGTCTGGCCCGGCCAGGCCATGAGCACCGAGACCGTGATGAGCTGGGAGCTCGACCCCATGCAGGGCGAAGCCGCAGCCTCGCCGCTGAGCGTGCGCGAGGTGCTCGACCGCCACGGCGGCGAGTTCTGGTTCGAGCGCGAGCGCACGCGCAACCAGGCCTTCTTCCGCTTCCTGCTGCCCCAGGCGGCCGCGCCCGAGGCGGCCGATCCTGCGCCGCCGGCCGTGGGCGACAGCCGCCCGGAGTTCTACGACTTCGACCTTTTCCGCACCACCGACTCGACCGAGGAGCTGGCCCAGCGCCGGCTGGTGGACCTGGTGTACACGGTGTTCGACACCGAGACCACCGGCCTGGAGCCCTCGGCCGGCGACGAAATCCTCCAGATCGGTGCCACCCGCATCGTCAACGGCCGGCTGCTGCGCCACGAGTGCTTCGAGCAGCTCGTCGATCCGCAGCGCCCCATTCCGGCCGCCGGCATCCCGATCCACGGCATCACGCCGGAGATGGTGCAGGGACAGCCCACGATCGACACGGTGCTGCCGGCGTTCCACGCCTATGCCCGCGACACGGTGCTGGTGGCGCACAACGCGGCCTTCGACATGCGCTTCCTGCAGCTCAAGGAGGCCCGCACCGGCGTGCGCTTCGACCAGCCGGTGCTCGACACCCTGCTGCTGTCGGCCGTGGTGCACCCGCACCAGGACTCCCACAAGCTCGAAGCCATCGCCGAGCGCCT
Organism: Caldimonas hydrothermalis; assembly: GCF_056746695.1. Taxonomy (NCBI): domain Bacteria; kingdom Pseudomonadati; phylum Pseudomonadota; class Betaproteobacteria; order Burkholderiales; family Sphaerotilaceae; genus Caldimonas; species Caldimonas hydrothermalis. Next base: position 26,903 of record NZ_JBWQXA010000001.1, read on the forward strand.
GGGCGTGACGGTGTTCGGCCGCCACACTGCGCTGGGCGACGCCATCGTGACGGCCGAGATCTTCCTCAAGCTCATCCCGCTGCTGGCGGCCCAGGGCATCCACACCCTCGGGCAGGCGCGGGACGCCTCGAAGAAGACCTTCTACGCGCGCATCAGCTACTGAAGGCCGGGGCGCGGGCCGGCCTTCACAGGTCGAGCACCAGGCGCGGGCAGCGCGCTCGCGAGCAGCAGGCCATCATGCGCTGGTGCGCCTCACGCTCGGCGCGGCCCAGCACGCTGTCGCGGTGATCGACCTCGCCGTCGAGCACGCCGACCTCGCAACTGCCGCACAGGCCTTCCTCGCAGTCGCTTTGCACATCCACATTCGACGCCCGCAGCACTTCCAGCAGCGTCTTGTCGGCCGGCACCTGCAGACGCAGCCCCGAGCTGCGCAGCTCCACCTCGAACGGCTGCTCCTGTGCAGGATCGAGTCGCCGTGCCCCGCCCGAGAAGTGCTCGACGCGCAAAGCGTCTTCGGGCCAGGCGGCTGCCAGCCGCTCCAGTTCGTCGAGCATGCGCTGGGGGCCACCGGCGGCTTCGACGCCAACCCGCAGGGCCCGATCGCCCAGGCCGTGGCCGCCGAGGCCCGTGCGGCCAGCGCGGCGCTGGGTCATCGAGCCTGATCCGGCCCCGCCTGCGACACGCCGGAACGGCTCAGGCGCCCATCCGGTCGGCCAGGTCGGCCAGATCGGCGGCCTCCAAGTCCACCGGCACGCCAGCCCGGACCTCCCCCCGCCCCGGTCCATGCTCATCGGGGCGGGCAATGAAGGCAGTGCGCAGGCCCGCCGCGGCGGCCGCGGCCAAGTCGGAAGAATGGGCCGCGACCATCATCACCTCGTGGGGGTCGCAATCGAAGGCGCGTGCCGCGGCGAGGTAGACCTCGGGCTTGGGCTTGTAATCGCGCGCCACCTCGGCCCCCAGGATGGCATCCCAGTGCCAGTCGTTGCGCCGCGCCAGGTCCACCATCAGCGAGATATTGCCGTTCGAGCACGGGGCGACGAGAAAGCGCTCGCGCAGCCGCGCCAGCGCCGGCCTCACGTCGGGCCAAGCGTCGAGCCGGTGCCAGGCGCGGTTCAGGTGCACGCGCATGGGCTCGTCGACCGCGGCGTCCAGGCCAAACTGGCGCAGCACCACGTCGAGGTTGCGGCGGTGCAGGATATCCAGCGTCGAGAACGGCCGCCGGCCCGAGCGCACCTCCTCCATCGCCGGCTGGTACTCGTCCCGCCAGGCATCGGCAAAGGCCAGCGCATCCACCCGCAAGCCCAGGCGCTGCAGCGCGAGCTGCACCTCGCGGGCGATGCTGGTACGCCAGTCCACCAGGGTGCCAAAGACATCGAAGACAAGGGCGCGCACAAACGTCATGGCGCTGGCTCCAGGAAAAGATGTTCCGCCAGTGTCTCAAACCTCGCACCGGCCCGCCCCCCCAAACGCGCGATCTGCGCCCTTGAATCGCCCGATGGATCTGCGACGGGCTGCGCTGCCCCTTCAGTTTGCACCGGCCATGCCGATAGTGCTCGACATACGCCCCATGAGGCCCGAAAGGCGCCCAGGGCGCCTTGTCCTTTCCGAGGAGCACACTTCATGAATATCCTGCGCAACCTGCGAGTCGGCACGCAATTGATCGGTGGCTTTTCGATCGTCTGTGTGATCGGCGCGCTCATCGGTGCGGTCGGGCTGTGGCGTTCAGCCCAGATGAACGACCTCGCCCACCAGATGTACGACCGTCAGGTCGTCGGTCTGAATGCCGCGGCCGAGACGGCCTTGGCCCTGCTCGAGGCCAACCGGGCCGCGACGAATGCGGTGTTCGCCGACACCTTGGGCGAGCGCCAGAAGCACATCGCGTCCACCCGGGCCCGCCTGGAAGCCACCCGCGAAGCCCTGGGGCGCACGGAGACCCGGTTCTTCACGGACGAGGTCAAGCAGCAGGTGCATCGCGCGCGCGAACAGGTGCAAAAGGTGTCCCAGGTGGTGGACGAGCTGCTCACGCGCCTGGACAGCGAACCGCCCGGCGAGGCCTGGACTGCCGCCGACATGCTGAGCAATGAACTGCGCCCGGCGGTGGACGAGGCCGATGCACTGCTCAAGCAGCTCATGCAGCGCAAGCAGGCCGATGCGGCCGGCCTGGCCGAGGCCACCACGGCCACCTTCGCCAGCGGCCGTGTCGCGATGATCGCCCTGACCCTGGGCGGCTTCGCCGTGGGCCTGGGCCTGGGCATCTGGCTCACCCGGCGGCTGACCCGCCAGCTCGGCGGCGAGCCGGCCGACGTGGCCGCGGTGGCCAATGCCATCGCCGAAGGAGACCTGACCAGGGCCATCGACACTTCGCACGCGCGGCCCGGCAGCGTGGTTCACGCCATGCACACCATGCAAGAGGCGCTACGCCGCGTGGTGGGCAGCGTGCGCACCGGCAGCGACCACATCGCCACCGGCTCCAGCCAGATCGCCAGCGGCAATGCCGACTTGTCGCAGCGCACCGAGGAGCAAGCCAGCAACCTGCAGCAGACCGCCGCCTCGATCGAGCAACTGGTCAGCACCGTTCAACACAATGCCGAGACCGCCCGCCAGGCCGCCCAGCTCGCTGGCGTGGCTAGCGACGTGGCGGCCAAGGGCGGCCAGGTGGTGGGCGAGGTGGTGCACACCATGGGCGAGATCAACGCCAGCTCCAAGAAGATCGCCGACATCATCGGCGTGATCGACGGCATTGCCTTCCAGACCAACATCCTGGCGCTGAACGCCGCGGTGGAGGCCGCCCGCGCCGGCGAGCAAGGCCGCGGCTTTGCCGTGGTGGCCGGCGAGGTGCGCAACCTCGCCCAGCGATCGGCCCAGGCCGCCAAGGAGATCAAGAGCCTGATCCAGGCCAGTGTGGAGAGGGTGGAAGCCGGCAGTGGCCTGGTGGATCAGGCCGGGCAGACCATGAATGACATCGTGGCACAAGTCAAGCGAGTGACCGATCTCATCCAGGAGATCAGCGCGGCCACCACCGAGCAGACCTCGGGCCTGAACCAGATCAACGATGCCGTGGGCCAGCTCGACCAGGTGACGCAGCAAAACGCCGCGCTGGTGGAACAAGCGGCCGCCGCCGCCGACAGCCTGGCCCAGCAGGCCCGCCGTCTGGTGGAGGCCGTCTCCCAATTCAAACTGAGTGAACACGAGGCGGCGCAGGCCATTGCCCGCGCCCAGGCCTCCAGTGCGCAAGCCCTCGCCCCCTCGCCGCGCGATGCCGGCGACGACGATGGTTGGCGCACGCACTGAGGCACGGCCCGCTCACTCCTCACTCAGAAGCGCCCGGCCTGGAAACGCTGCTCCAGCACGCTTTGCAGGGTGTGGACGACGTCGAAGGCCTCCTTGAGCTGGCGGCGCTCGAAGTTGGACAGGCGGTCGACGACGAGGAAGTTGTCGGGCGGGTGGCCTTGCGCCATCTGGCCGGCCTGGTGGCGGATGCGCATCGCCGCCAGGAACTCCAGCGCCTGGCGCAGGTCGCGCACGCCGTCGGCGCTGATCTCGCCGCTGTCGGCCGCACGCTGCAGGCGGTCTTGCGTGTTCACCTCCTCCAGCGCCCCGGCCAGGGCATAGATGCGCGCCAGGTCGACGATGGGCACGATGCCGGAGTGCTTGAGGTCGATGGCACCGCGGTGCTCGCCGCTGCGGATCGGCGCAATCCCGCCGAACAGGCCCCGCGGCGGCCGATGGGCCAAGGCGTTGCCCACCATGTAGGCCAGGAAGATGCCGTTGCCGCGCGTGCGCTCGAGCATGTCGCTGCGCACCTGTTCGAGCAGCTCGGTGCGGCCGTGCACCGCGCGCAGGTCGAAGAACACGCAGGTGAGCATCAGCGCCTTGGGCTCGGGCTCGTCGATCCAAGTGCGGAAGTACTGACGCCAGCGGCGTTGGGGCTGGCGCCAGGCCGGCGTCATCGCCATCATCTCGCCGGGGCAGTGCACATAGCCGCAGGCCGCCAGGCCATCGCAGACGAAGCGTGCGAAAGCCTCGAAGTAGGCGCCGTGCCGGGCTTCGTCGTAGCCGTCGTCGAGCACCAGGCAGTTGTCCTGGTCGGTCTTGGCGGTTTGCTCGCAGCGGGCCTGCGAGCCGGCGGCCACCCAGACGTAGTCCACCGGCGGCGGGCCCAGGCGGCTTTCGGCGAGGTGGATCAGCCGGGCGGTGAAGGCATCGGTGACAGCGGTGATCAGGTGGCCCGTGGCATGGGCCGAGGCGTCGGCCGCCGCGAGGTGGCGCTGCAACTCGGGCAGGCGCCGGCTCACGCGCACCAGCCCCTCCAGATTGGGCTGCTTGTGGATCTCGCCGACGAGATACACCGCGGTGGTGCCGTGCCGCTCGGTCAGGTCGCGCACCGTGACCAGGCCGGTGACGCGCTCTCCGTCCATGAGCGGCAGGTGGTGGATGTTGTGCCGCGCCATCAGCATCAAGGCCTCGATCGCGGGGCGGCGCTCGTCCAGGGTCAGGGGCGCCAGCGTGGCGATGTCCATGACCGGGCGCGACGGATCGAGCCCGGCCGCCACGACCCGGTTGCGCAGGTCGCGGTCGGTCACCAGGCCGAACAGGCGGCCCTGCTCGACCACCAGCACCGACGACACCCCCTGCTGCTGCATGAGCTGCGCCGCCTCGCGCACGCTGGCCGTGGGCGGCACCGTGACGGGATCGCGCCAGCGCAGGCCCGACAGCGGTTCGCTCAGCAGGTGCAGGTGCTGCTCGCGCCCACCGGGCGCCGGGCCGGGGACGGTCGGGTCGGGGGGAGGCCAAGGTGCGTGCATGGCCCCATCATCGCCGGCCAGCCCCGGCCTGACCAGAGGGGTACCCTGAGCAAGCTCAACCGCGCTGGCGCTCGCTGGCATAGACGGCCGCCTGCACACGCGAGCTCAAGCCCAGCTTGCGCAGGATGTGCTGGACGTGGATCTTGACCGTCGTCTCGGCGATGCCGAGTTCGCGGGCGATCTCCTTGTTGCTGGCCCCCCGAGCGATCTGGCCCAGGATCTCGCGCTCGCGCGGCGACAGGGTGTCCAGCGGCTCGGCCGCGGCCGGTTCAGGCGGCGCGGGCGCGCCGGGGGCGGCGTGCAGGGCCTGGAAGGCCGCCACCAGCTTGGCCGTCAGTTCGGGGCTGACGACCGAGTCGCCAGCCATCGTGCGCTCGATGGCCCGCACCAGGTCCGGGCCGTCGATGGTCTTGAGCACATAGCCGCGTGCACCGGCCTTCAGCGCCGCGGCGAGGTCCTGCTCGTCCTCGCTGACGGTGAGCATCAGCACCTTCGCACGCGGTGCCACCTCACGCAGGCCGGCCAGCGCATCCACACCGTTCACCCCGGGCAGGTGGTTGTCCAGCAGGATGAGGTCGGGCTGCAGTTCGCGTGCTTGGCGCTGGGCCTGCCCGGCATCGCCGGCTTCGCCCACCACCTGCAGCCGCGGCTCCAGGCCCAACAGGGCCACGATGCCGCGGCGAAACAGGGTGTGGTCATCGACGACCAGCAGGCGGATGCGGGCAGGAGCAGCAGGCATGGGCAGGGGTGGGTTCAGGCGGCCAGCGCTTGGGCCGGCACGGCCGGACCGGGCAGGGTCAGGACCACGCGGGTGCCGTGGCCGGGCTGGGTGTCGATGTGCACCGACGCGCCGATGCGGGCCGCGCGCTCGCGCATGATGCGCAGGCCCACATGGGTTTCGTCGGGGGGGGCTGCAGCGGCATCGAAGCCCACGCCGTCGTCGCGCACCTCGAAGCGCCACACCGGGGTCTGCTGCACGTCCACCCAGACTTCGCGGGCCTGTGCATGCTTGCGCACATTGGACAAGGCTTCCTGCACCACGTGCAGGACCTGGATCTGCACGTCCGGATCGAGCGGCAGGCCATGGCCATGCATCGACAGGTGCGCCCGCATCCCGCTTTGCAACTCGAACTTCTGCAGCGTCGCGCGCAGCGCCGGCTCGATGTCCTCGCCGCTGGCGCGGGTGCGGAAGTGCAGCAGCAGTTCGCGCACGTCGTTGTAGCTCTCGCGCACGCCGGCATCGAGCTCGCCCAGCACCCGCTCCACCGCGTCGGGATCGGCGCGGCGCAGGGCCTCGCGCAGCAGCTGCACCTGGATCTTCAGAAAGGCCAGCGACTGGGCGATGGAGTCATGCAACTCCTGCGCCAGCAGGCTGCGCTCCTGGGCCACCGCGGCCTCTTTGCCCAGCGCCTCGGCGCGCAGGCCCTCCATGGCCCCGGCCAGATGGGCCGCCAGGGCCTCGAGCAGGGATCGTTCGTCCTCGCCCAGTGCGGTGTCGCTGCGGAAGAAGAGATCCACCTCCCCCAGCAGCCGGTGCTGCAGCCGCACCGGCACCGACACCAGGGTCTGGTAGCCAGCCTGCGCGCACAGATCCCGTCCGGAGGGTCGGGACGAGACGATCGGAATGACCCGGGTGCTCGCGCCGTCCACGGCCTGGCCGCAGTGGCAACTGCCGGTCTGCACGCACTGCTCGTGCTCGCTCATGAACTGGGGCAGGCCGTCGCCGGCCAGCAGCAGATAGCGCTGGTTGGCCTCGTCGGACCAGCGCACGGCCACCGCGTCGGCCCGCGCCAGGCGCCGCACCTGGCGCGCAAACCCCTGGGCCAGCTCATCCAGCGTGGCGGCCTCGGCCAAGAGCGCGCTGGTCTCGTACAGTGCGGCCAGGCGCTCGCGCTGCTGTTCCAGCCGGGCGGTCTTCTCGGCCACCCGTCCTTCCAGGTTGGCATAGAGCGCCTGCAGCGTCTGCGCCATGCGGTTGAAGCCGCGGGCGAGCTGATCGAACTCCTCGCTCGATCCTTCCTCGACCCGCGCAGCAAAGTCCTGCGCCTGCACGCGCTGCAGGCCGCGCTGCAGGCGGTTGAGCGGATGGATCACGAACAGGTGGCCGGCATACAGCAAAGCCACCCCCACCGCGATGGCCAGTGCAAGGATGCCCAGTTGCACGGCGTGCAAGATGGCCGTCCACAAGGACAATTGCTGCTCGATGGCGCCGACAAAATCATCGATGGCCCCCACGAAGCGTTCGACGTCGCCAGAGGCGGCCGACGGTACAGCGCCCTGCCAGCGCTCGCGCAGGCTGCGCCACTGGCTGCGCACGGCGTCGAACCGGCTGCGGGTGGCCTCGTTCCAGGGTACGAAGAGCGGGCGGGAGGGGTCGCCGGTGAGCAACAGCTCCAGGCCCTGGTCGAATCGGCGCAGCCGTTCCTCGATCACGGCCGGGTCGGCCCGGCGCTCGACCTCGAGCGCGAGCTGGTAGCTCTTCATGCGCAGCCGGCCGGCCTCATTGACCGCGGCCGCCCCCCCCTCGATCTGCCAGGTGATCCACAGCGTCAGGCCGATCGAGGTCAGCGCGGCCAGCAAGAAGGCCGTGCACAACAGGGCCAGTTTGGCCCACAGCGTCCCCGGATGGCGTCTCATGCGGCCACTCTAGGCCGCAAGCCGGCCGCCTGGCTTGATCCGCGTCAAGTCCTCAAGAGCTCAGCCGGGTGCGGCCGCCATCTGCTCGCGCAGCACACGCGCGGTGGCCTCATCGGCCGGGAAGAAGGGCCGGGAAGAAGGTTTCCAGGGCCAGGTCCAGTTGCGACAGGTGGCGCTGCTGGCGCCAGTGGCGCAGCAAGGCGCCCACGTCGGTGCGCGCGCGGCCTGTCTCGCCACCCGCCGAGGAAGGGTTGCGTGTCATGGCCGCCAGCTTATCCGCGCGATCGCCGCATGCCCATGACCTGTGAGGTCATCGCCTGCGGCCGGCGCGCTCAGCTCAAGCCGTTGACGGGCAGCGCGGCCCCGTGCAAGGCGCGTGCCGCCGGCGAGGCCAGGAAAACGATGACCTCGGCCAGATCCTGCGGGGCCACCCAGCGGGAAGGGTCGGCGTCGGGCATCGCGGCCCGGTTCTCCGGCGTGTCGATGATCGTGGGCATCACGCAGTTGACATTGATGCCGTGCTCACGCAGTTCCATCGCCATCGCCTCGGTCAGACGCACCACGGCGCTCTTGGAGGCGCAGTAGGCCCCCATCTGCGCGCGGCCCTGGGTGGCACTGGCCGCTGCCACCTGGATCACCTTGCCCGCCCTTGCGGCCAGCATGTGCGGCACCACCGCGCGCGCCGTGTGTACCACCGTGCGGGCATTGAGGTCGAGCAGGAAATCCCAGGTCGCATCCGAGGTTTCATGCACGGCCTGCCCCATGCGGAAGCCGCCGGCGATGTTGCACAGCACGTCCAGACGGCCGAAACGCTGCAAGGCCTGCTGCACGGCCGCCTCCACCTGCGACGGATCGAGCAGGTCGGCCGCAAGCGTCAGGCGGGTGGCGTCGTCGGCCCCGTAGGCCCGCTGCAGGGCCGCAGGCTCACGATCGAGCAGCACCAGGCGGGCGCCGCGCTGTGCAAACGCCCGGGCCACGGCGCGGCCGAGATTGCCGGCCGCGCCGGTGACGAGGACGGTCTGTTGGCTGAAGTCCATGGGGAAGCACTCCTGTGTTTCGATGCACATGCGGGCTGGCATGTTAGAGCCTGTCAGCGCGCCGGTTCGCAGCGGGCGCACCGCCCGAGCTGCCCACCCTTGCCGAACAGGGCTTCCCGGACGTGGACGTGGGCGGCTGGTTCGCCGTGGTGGCCCCGGCCGGGCTGCCAGCGGCCCAGGTGCAGCGCATCCACGCCGCCGTCGTGGCTGCCTTTGCCGACCCCGAGGTCAAGGCCGCGATGGCCCGCCAGGAAAACATCATCCACCCCACCTCACCCGAGGCCGCACTGCAGTTCTTCAAAACCGAGCAGGCGCGCTACGCCCGGCTGGTGCAGAAAGCTCAAGTGAAGCTCGATTGAATCCCCCCACGATGCGGCGGCCCGCCCGCCGCCGCGCCGAGGCACCGTCATGAACACTTCATGCGAGGATAGGAGTATCGAAAGTCTCTCGGTCCCATCCCGCCCATGCAAGAACCGGTTCGCCTCCAGACGACTGCCGACGCCCTCGCAAACAGCGACCTGCCCGATCCCGGGCGGCGCCGCTGGCTCAGTCGAACGGTGCTGGCCTGTGCAGCGCTGGTCGGCTGTGCGCAACGCAAGGGCCCAGGGCCCGATGAGGCCGCCGCGCCCGCTCAAGTGGCGCCCTTCTCGGCCTCGGCACCCGACGGCCGGCTGCCAAGGGGCTGGGAACCCTACGTCTTGCGCCGAGACAAGCGCCCGACCCGTTACGGCACCGAAGCGCACGACGGCCGCACCGTGCTGCGGGCCGACTCCCTCGGCGCGGCCACCGGCCTGCGCTGCCCGGTAGACATCGATCCGCTGCACGCCGGCCGGCTGCGCTTTTCCTGGAGGGTCGACGACGTGGATCCTCGCCTGACCGTGACCGATCCACGCATCGACGATGCGCCCGCGCGCGTGATCCTGGCCTTCGATGGAGACCTGCGGCGGCTGTCGCTGCGCGACCTGATCTTCTACGAGCAGGTCGAGGCTTTCACCGGTCAGCGCTTGCCCTATGCCAGCCTGATGTACGTCTGGGACGGCCGGGCGCCCCGCGAAACGGTGGTCCAGTACGCCCGCAGTGGACGCATCCGCTACCTCGTCGTCGACAGCGGCACGCAGCCGGCCGGACGCTGGCGCTTGCACGAGCGCGATGTGGTGGCCGACTTCCGTCGGGTTTTCGGCGAAGACCCCGGCCCGGTGCGCAGCGTGGGCGTGCTCACCGACAGCGACGACCTGGACATCGCGCTCACCGCCTGGTATGGCGACATCTCGCTCACACGGTCTTGAGAAGCGCTGCGCTATGACAGCGTGTATGCGGTTTTGACCGTCGTGTAGAACTCGGCGGCATAGCGGCCTTGCTCGCGCGGCCCATAGCTCGAGGCTTTGCGCCCGCCAAAGGGCACGTGATAGTCCACGCCCGCGGTGGGCAGGTTCACCATCACCATGCCCGCCTGGGCATGACGCTTGAAATGCGTGGCGTGCTTCAAACTCGTGGTCGCAATGCCCGCACTCAGGCCGAAGGGCGTGTCATTGGCCAAGTGCAAAGCCTCCTCGTAATCCCTGGCGCGAATCACGCTGACCACCGGGCCGAAGATCTCCTCGGTATTGATGCGCATGGTCGGCGTGGTGTGCGTGAACAGCGCCGGGGTGAGGTAGTAGCCGGGCGCGCCGTCGGCGTTGCAGTCGATGCGTTGCCCCCCTGCGGCCAGCGTCGCACCTTCTCGTTGGCCGATGGCGATGTATTCGAGGTCCTGGGCGAGCTGGCGCTCGTCGACCACCGGGCCGATGTCGGTGCCCGGCTTGCGGGCATCGTCCACCTTCAGGCACCGCATGCGCTCGATCATTGAGGCCACGAAACGGTCGTGGATCCCCTCGGTGACGATCACGCGCGAAGACGCCGTGCAGCGCTGACCGGTGGAGAAAAAGCCGCTGTTGATGGCGCAACTGACGGCCACGTCCATGTCGGCATCGTCCAGAACCACGAAGGGGTTTTTGCCGCCCATCTCGAGTTGGAACTTCGCACCTCGCGCCACGCAAGCCTGTGCCACCTGACGCCCGGTGGCCACCGAGCCGGTGAAGCTGACCGCCGCCACGCGCGCATCGTCCAGCAGCACTTGACCCACCTCGCGGCCGCGGCCCATCACGAGGTTGAACACGCCGGCTGGCAGCCCGGCGCGTTGGACAATGTCGGCCAGCGCCCAGGCCGAGCCCGGCACGAGTTCGGCCGGCTTGAGCACCACCGTGTTGCCATACGCCAGCGCTGGCGCCACTTTCCAGGCCGGAATGGCGATCGGGAAGTTCCAGGGCGTGATCAAACCCACCACACCCAGCGGCTCGCGTGTCACCTCCACCCCCACCCCCGGACGCACCGAGGGCAGCACCTCGCCCGCGCAGCGCAAGGCCTCGCCGGCAAAGTACTTGAAGATGTTGCCGGCGCGCACCACCTCACCAACGGCTTCCGGCAAGGTCTTGCCCTCCTCGCGGGCCAGCAAATCGCCCAGCTCGGCGCGCCGCGCCAGGATTTCCGTGCCCACCGCATCGAGGATGTCGAAGCGCTGCTGCGGTGTGCTCAGCGACCAAGCCGGGAACGCGGCATGCGCTGCGGCAATGGCCTGTCGCGCCTGCGCAGCATCGGCCTGAGCGTACTCGCCGATCACATCGCGCGTGTCGGAGGGGTTGATGTTGCGAATGGCGCCAGGCCCCTCCACCCATTGGCCATTGATCAGGTTTTTGAACATGGTGTGTCTCGTTCAGCGGACCAGACAAGGCCGCTTGGGGTCGAAAGCCCAGTTGGGGATCAAGTACTGCATCGCGATCGAGTCGTCTCGGGTGCCCAGGCCATGCCGCAGATACAGCTGATGTGCTTTTTCCACCTCGGCCATGTCCAGCTCGATGCCCAGTCCCGGCCTGTCCGGCACTTGGACGAATCCGTTGCGGATGGACAGCGGCTCTTTCGTCAGACGCTGGCCGTCTTGCCAGATCCAATGGGTGTCGATGGCCGTGACCCGGCCCGGCGCGGCAGCGGCCACGTGCGTGAACATGGCCAACGACACATCGAAGTGGTTGTTGGAGTGCGAGCCCCAGGTCAGTCCCCAGTCACGGCAGGTCTGCGCCACCCGCACCGAGCCCGACAGCGTCCAGAAATGCGGATCGGCCAGCGGAATGTCCACGGATTGCAAGGCCAGCGCATGCACCATCTGACGCCAATCGGTGGCAATCATGTTGGTGGCCGTGGGCAGGCCGGTGGCGCGGCGGAACTCCGCCATCACCTCGCGTCCCGAAAAGCCGTCTTCAGCCCCGCAGGGATCTTCGGCATAGGCGAGCACGCCGCGCAAATCGCGCATCAGGCGGATGGCGTCTTTGAGCCGCCAGCCGCCATTGGGGTCCAGCGTCACGCGGGCGTTCGGAAAGCGTTCGTGCAACGCGCGCACCGCCTCGACTTCCTCTTCGCCGCGCAACACACCGCCTTTGAGCTTGAAGTCGTTGAAGCCGTAGCGCGCGTGCGCGGCCTCGGCCTGACGCACGATGGCCTCGGGCGTCAGTGCCGGGGCATGACGCACGCGGAACCATTCGTCTTCGCCGGTTTCGCTGGCCGGGTCGGTGTACGGCAGATCGGTGCGCGTGCGATCCCCCACGAAAAAGAGATAGCCCAGCATCTCCACCTTGTCGCGCTGCTGGCCTTCGCCCAGCAAAGCCGCCACCGGCACCCCCAAATGCTGGCCGAGCAAGTCCAGCAAGGCCGACTCCAGCGCCGCCACCGCATGAATGGTGGTGCGCAAATCGAAGGTCTGCAAGCCGCGTCCGCCCCGATCGCGCTCGGCGAAGGCGTGTTGCACCCGTTGCAGGATCTGCCGGTGCGCGCCCAAGGTTTGCCCCAGGACCAAGGGCGCGGCGTCTTCGAGGGTTTGACGGATGTTGTCTCCGCCGGGCACCTCACCGACGCCGGTGCGTCCGGCACTGTCTGTGAGGATCACCAGGTTGCGCGTGAAAAACGGCCCATGCGCGCCGCTGAGGTTGAGCAGCATGCTGTCGCGGCCGGCGACGGGAATCGCGCGCAACGCCGTGATGCGGGGGGTGTCGTGCAAGGACATGAAATCTCCAAACGAACGGCGCTGTCCCAACTCAGTCGGCCGTGATGTTGCGCGCCTTGATCAGCTGGCGCCAGCGCTCGTACTCGGCGCGCTGGAACGCGGCAAACTGTTCCGGCGTGTTGGCCACCAGCTCAAAGCCAACCGAAACGAACTGTTCACGGATTTGCGGATCGTTGAGCGCTGCCACCAAGGCGGCATGCAGCTTGGCTTTGACGTCCGCCGGCAATCCGCGCGGCGCCGCGATGCCTTGCCAGGAATACACATCAGCCCCTTTGATGCCCGCTTCGTCCAGGGTGGGCACTTCGGGCAGGAGCTTGGAGCGCTGGGTCGAGGTGATGGCCAAGGCGCGCAGCTTGCCCGTGCGCACATGTTGGATGATGGCGTTGATGTTCTGGAACGAGGCGTCCACCTGACCGCCCAACAAGTCGGAAATCGCAGGTGCGCCGCCTTTGTAGGGCACGTGAATGCCGGTGGTTCCCGACTGCTGCCAAAACAGTTCGGCCGTGAGGTGGTCGGACGAGCCGTTGCCCGATGAGGCGAAGGTCAGCTTCCCAGGGTGGGCCTTGGCATGGGCCAGTAAATCCGACAGCGACTTGAACGGCGAGGCCGCCGGCACCACCAGCACATTGGGCGCCTGCACGGCTACCGTCAGCCCGTCGAGATCCTTGATGGCATCGTAGGGCACGCTCTTGAGCAAATGCGGCGCGATCACGAAGGGCCCCAAAGAAGCCACGAGGATCGTGTGGCCGTCGGCCGGTGCGCGCACCACCAGGCTGGCGCCGATGGTGCCCGTCGCCCCCGGCTTGTTCTCAACGATGAAGCTTTGGCCCAGCTGCTGTTGCAGCTTGGGCGCAATCGCCCGGGCCAAGGTGTCGGTGGAGCCCCCCGGCGGGAACGGCACGACCAGGGTCACTGGCTTGTCCGGCCAGGCCCAGGCGCTGCTCATCAGCCCCCAACCCACAGCCAACGCAAGCAGCCATTTTTTGGCGTTCAGTCTCAACATGACAGTCTCCTCGAGCATCGATCGTGAGAATTCACCTGCGACTCATTGAGGCCCCAGCGTTTGGATCAGCGCGCGCAGTTGTTCGACCTCTGCGGGCTTCAACTCCGACAGCGGCGGCCGCACGGGCCCGGCGCTGCGGCCCACAATCGATGCGCCCGCCTTCACGATGCTCACCGCATAGCCGTGGCCCCGATTGCGCAACTCGATGTAGGGCAGGAAGAAGTCGCGGATGAGGCGGTCGGTCGTGGCCGTGTCCCCGGTGGCATGGGCGTTGTAGAACGCCATGGCCGTGCGGGGGATGAAGTTGAACACCGCCGACGAGTACACCGGGCACCCCATGGCTTTGTAGGCACCGGCAAACACCTCGGCCGTGGGCAAGCCCCCCAGATAAGCGAAGCGATCGCCCAGGCGCTGACGGATGGACACGAAAGCCTCGATATCACCGATGCCATCCTTGAATCCAATCAAGTTGGGGCAGCGCTCGGCCAGGATGGACAAGGACTGCGGCGTGAGCCTGCACGCCCCGCGGTTGTAGACGATGACCCCCAAGCGCACGCTCTTGCACACCGCCTCGACATGAGCCACCAGCCCCTCTTGTGTGGCTTCGGTCAGGTAGTGCGGCAGCAGCAGCACCCCTTGCGCCCCGTGACGCTCGGCCTCCTGGGCGTACTGGATCGCCAGCATCGTGCCCCCGCCGGCACCGGCAATGATGGGCATGCGCCCCTTGCAGGTCTGCACCGCCACACGAATCACATCGGCGTACTCCCGCGGCTCCAGCGAGAAAAACTCGCCCGTGCCACCGGCAGCAAACAACGCGCTGGCCCCATACGGCATGAGCCACTCCAGGCGTTCGGCGTAGGGCTTGGGGGCAAAGCGCAGATCAGCGTCGAAGTCCGTCAGTGGAAAGGACAACAGGCCGGAAGAAATCGTGCGTTGCAGGTCTTGAGGACTCATGGACAGGCTCACAGGCTGGAAGGAAAACGCCCCGATTCGCATGAACCGAAGCTGCGTTGTTGTCAGTCATCGTACAACATCAAGACCCAGGATTCAATGCTTCGCCGCACGGTTTGTGATCCGCAGTTCTACGTAGACGCAGTTCTACGTAGACCGCAGCCCCGCCGGCCTCAAGCCCCCGCGCTTTCGGCCGCTTCCTGTGCGCGACGCAGCCGCTCGCGGCTGTTGGACAAATGGGTGCGCATGGCCGCGCGGGCCGCCTCCGGGTCGCGGTTGGCAATGGCCACGATCACACTGTCGTGCTCGGCCAGCACACGCAGCAAATACTCGCGCCGTCCCTGACCGGCCAGACGGGCCGAATTCACCCGCGAGCGCGGGATCAACATGTCACCCAAGTGCTGCATCAAGTCCAGGAAATGCGGGTTCTGACTGGCGCGGGCGATCTCCATGTGCAAAGCCCGGTCGGCCGCCACCGCATCGGTGCCATCCTCGATGGCCCGCGCAAACGCCGCCTGCGCCTCATGCATCGCCTGCAAATGGGCTTGCTCGCGACGCACGGCCGCCAGCGCGGCGGCCTCGGCTTCCACGCCGATGCGCAGCTCCAACACGGCAATCACGTCGCGCAGCGTGGCCACCTGCTCGGACGCGATGCGAAACGCCCCCGCCTCACCGGCACCGACCACAAACGTGCCGATCCCATGACGAGTTTGCACCCAGCCACCCGCTTGCAGCTTGGACAGCGCCTCGCGCACCACGGTGCGGCTCACACCAAACTCTTCCATGATGGCCGCCTCGGTGGGCAGCTTATCGCCCACCCCCCACTGACCGGCGCGAATACGCGCGCTCAATGCATCGACGAGATCGAGCGCCAGGGTGCGGGACTTGCGACGAGCAGGAAGGGCGAGGGTGGACATGAGACTCCGAGTAAACCCCGAGGCTTGCCGCCTTGACAGCGCCACGGGGCTGAACGACGATTGTTGTATGACGACTGACGACATATGACGCCGCTGGATTGACTCTAGCAACCCGTTCATGGATCCGCAAGCCAGGCGCCCGGATCGGGCCTGACGTTCCGCAGGACACGCCACCGGATTCCTCCCAGGACACCCTTTCTCGGCTTCGACATGAAGACTTCCCATGCCATCCGGCACATCCGGATCACCCCCATCGCGTTCCGTGACCCCCCGTTGCTCAATGCCGCAGGAATCCACGAGCCGTGGGCGTTGCGCTCCATCATCGAACTCGAGACCGCGTCGGGTCTGGTTGGCATCAACGAAACGTACGGTGATCAGTCCATGCTGGAGGCCTTGGCCAAAGCAGCACCGGACTTGCAAGGACTGTCGCCCTGGGCACTCAACGAGATGGAGCGCCGTGTCAGCGCCCGGGTCACACCCCCGCGGACGACACCCTCCGAGTTTCTCACCCCGCAAGTCTCGCTGGCTCCCGGCACCCATATCTCCAAGACCGCAGCCAAAGTCATGAGCGCCTTCGAAGTGGCGATGCTGGACTTGCAAGGGCAGATCGCGAACGCTCCCGTCGTCGATTTGCTCGGGGGTGCCGCACGCACGAGCGTGCCTTACTCGGCATACTTGTTCTTCAAGTATGCCGAGCACATCGATCGGCCCTACGAACCCGATCCCTGGGGCGAAGCATTGACACCGGCTCAAACCGTCGATCAAGCGCGGCGCATGATCGACCTGCATGGCTTCCAGAGCATCAAGCTCAAAGCAGGCGTTTTGCCTCCCGAAAGCGAAGCCGCCACCATCCAGGCCTTGGCTGCTGCGTTTCCCGGCACCCCCTTGCGAATCGACCCCAACGCCAACTGGTCGCTACAGACCAGCCGCCAGATCGTCGAGCAACTGGCCGGCGTGCTCGAGTACTACGAAGATCCCACCCCAGGCCTCGAAGGCATGGCAGCGCTCGCGCGTGAGTGCGACGTGCCGTTGGCCACCAACATGGTGGTGACGGACTTCGCCGAGTTCCGGCGCAACGTCGAATTGGGATGCCCGGTGCGCATCGTGCTCAGTGACCATCACTACTGGGGCGGCTTGCGCGCCACCCAGCAACTGGCACGGTTGTGCAAAACCTTCGATCTGGGGTTGTCGATGCACAGCAACTCGCACCTTGGCGTCAGCTTGATCGCCATGACCCACTTGTGTGCCAGCGTCCCTGAACTGACCTACGCCTGTGATACCCACTACCCCTGGCAAGACGAAGAAGTCATCGCTGGCGGTCGTCTGCGCTTCGACAACGGCAGTTTGAAGCTGCCTGGTACCGCGGGGCTGGGCGTCACGCTCGACCGCGAGGCACTGGCCCGACTGCACGAGAACTATTTGCGCTGCGGCATTCGCAGCCGCGATGACCTTGGACAGATGCGCAAGTACGACCCCTCTTTCACCGGACGGCAACCTCGTTATTGACCGTTGCCCCCCACACACACCCTTTCTCACAGGAGACGACGCCATGCAAAGACGCTTACTGATTCAACGTGCCGCAGTCGCCAGCGCACTGATGTTGGGGTCTGCCTTGATAGGAGCGCCCGCACTGGCCCAATCCGCCTGGCCAAGCGCCAAGCCCATCACCTACATCGTGCCCTTCCCGCCCGGGGGTAACACCGACACGCTCGCGCGCGTGATCGCCCAGCCCTTGAGTCAAGCACTTGGCACCCCCATCGTGATCGAAAACCGAGGCGGCGCAGGAGGAAGTGTCGGCTCCACGGCTGCCGCCCGCGCGCCGGCCGATGGATACACCATCTTGGGCGGAACCATCAGCACCCACGCCATCAACGTCAGCCTGTATCCCAAGCTGGAGTACGACCCCATCAAGTCGTTTGTGCCTGTGGCCATGTTGGGATCGGGCCCGCTGATGTTGGTCGTTCCCAGCACTTCGCCCTATAAAACCCTGGGCGAGGTGCTGGCGGCTGCCAAAGCACGTGCCTCTCAGGGCGGGCTGACGTCCGCATCGCCGGGCAAAGGCACATCGCCTCACATGGCGATGGAACTGCTCAGCTACAACACAGGGGTCAAGTTCACCCACGTTCCGTACAAAGGCAGCGGCCCGGCGGTGCAAGACCTGCTGGGTGGCCAGGTGGACATGATGTTCGACACGGCCTTGGTTGTCGGCCCCCACATCCAGTCCGGCAAACTGCGACCCATTGCCGCGACGAGCGCCAAGCGCTTGGATGCCTTCCCCGACGTGCCTACCATCGCGGAAGCCGGGCAAAAAGGGTTTGAGGTGGCCTCGTGGCAGGCTGTCTTCGCCCCCGCAGGCACGCCCCAAGCGATCGTGGATCGACTGCACGCAGAGATCATGAAGATCATGCAAACCCCTGAGGTCCGCGAACGCCTCAAGACGCTGGGGATGCAGCCCTCGACCATGACACCGGCCGAACTCGGCGCCTACCAGCGGGCCGAAGTCGACAAATGGGCCAAGGTCATCAAAGCCGCTGGCATCACGGCGGACTGAACCTGCACTGACCACGTATCGGAACCATGAGCAACTCGGCCCCACCTCTGCTCATCCGCATGCACCCCGCCGACAACGTGGCCATCGTGGCCAACGATGGCGGCCTGCCCGCGGGCACCGTCGTTGACGGCATCACGTTGCGTGAGCATGTGCCCCAAGCCCATAAGGTGGCGTTGGCCGATTTGGCCGAGGGCGCCGAGGTGCGGCGCTACAACGTGGTCATCGGCCGCGCGCTGCGGGCACTGCCTGCGGGCACTTGGGTGCATGAGCGTGTGCTGCACATGCCACCGGCGCGCGAGCTGGAGAACTTGCCGCTGGCCACGTGCCGGCCGCCGGCCTTGCCGCCGCTGGAAGGCTACACCTTCGAGGGCTACCGCAACCCCGACGGCTCGGTGGGCACGCGCAACATCCTGGCCATCACCCAGACGGTGCAGTGCGTCGCCGGGGTCACCGAGTACGCCGTGCAACGCATCAAACGTGAGCTGCTGCCCAAGTACCCCAACGTCGACGACGTGGTGGCACTCGAACACAGCTACGGCTGCGGCGTGGCCATCGATGCGCCCGAGGCCATCATTCCGATCCGCACGCTGCGCAACTTGGCCCGCAACCCCAATTTCGGCGGCGAGGTCATGGTCGTCAGCCTGGGCTGCGAAAAGCTGCAACCCGAGCGCCTGCTGCCGCCTGGCAGCATCCCCATCGGCGAAGACGATCGTGGTGGGCTTGACGTGGTGTGCCTGCAAGACGAGGCCCACGTGGGCTTCGAGTCGATGATCGATTCGATCATGCGCCAGGCCGAGATGCATTTGCAGCGACTCAATGCGCGTCGGCGGCAAACCGTTGCGGCCAGCGAGTTGGTGGTGGGTGTGCAATGCGGCGGCAGCGATGCCTTCTCCGGCGTCACCGCCAACCCTGCCGTGGGCTTTTGCACCGATTTGCTGGTGCGCGCTGGCGCCACCGTGATGTTTTCGGAAGTGACCGAAGTGCGCGATGGCATCGATCAGCTCACCGCGCGTGCGGCCACGCCCGCAGTGGCCGAGGCGATGATCCAGCAGATGGCCTGGTACGACGCTTATTTGAAGCGCGGTCAAGTAGACCGCAGCGCCAACACCACGCCCGGCAACAAGAAGGGGGGGCTGTCGAACATCGTCGAAAAGGCCATGGGCTCCATCATCAAGAGCGGCACCGCGCCGATCTCGGGCGTGGTGGCGCCGGGTGAGCGCGCCACCCAGCGGGGGCTGCTGTACGCCGCCACGCCGGCCAGTGACTTCATCTGCGGCACCCTGCAACTGGCCGCCGGCATGAACCTGCACGTCTTCACCACCGGACGCGGCACGCCCTATGGCCTGGCCGCCTGCCCGGTGATCAAGGTGGCCACCCGCAGCGAACTGGCCCGCCGCTGGCACGATCTGATGGATATCAACGCCGGGCGGATCGCCGATGGCCAGGCCAGCATCGAGGAACTGGGCTGGGAGTTGTTCCACTTCATGCTCGACGTGGCCAGCGGCCGCAAGAAGACCTGGGCCGAGCATTGGAAGCTGCACAACGCACTGGTGCTTTTCAATCCTGCGCCGGTGACCTGAGCCACGTCCTGCCGGTGTGTGCCGCTGGATCCCGGGTACTCCCCGTTCGGCTCACAATACCCCACCGCGTCCTGAACGAATCCGCTGTGGTCCATGCACACACCGCCTTTTTTCCCGCCCCAACGCTTTCAAGACCCGAACGCCGCGCTGGCCTATGTCAAGCGCATCTACGACGAGAGCCTCGCCCATCTGCGCGAGTCTTTGCGCCGCTTCGTGGCCGGTGAAGACCCGGCTCGCCACGTGCGCGCCTGCTACCCCTACGTGCGCATCCACACCGACACCGTCGCGCGCGCGGACTCTCCGGACTCTCGCCTGTCCTATGGCTTCGTGGCGGGGCCGGGCACCTACGAGACCACACTGACCCGCCCCGACCTGTACGAGGACTACTACCGCGAGCAGTTCCGGCTTCTGTTGCGCAATCACCGCGTGGACCTGGAGGTGGGCACCAGCCAGCAGCCCATCCCAGTGCACTTCGCCGTGGACAGCTCCGACCATGTCGAAGGCCAGCTCGACGCGGCCCGCCGCCTGCGCCTGCGCGATCTTTTCGACCTGCCCGACCTGGGCGCGATGGACGATGGCATCGCCAACGGCACCTACGAGCCCGCGCCCGGCGAGCCGCATCCGCTGGCGCTGTTCACCGCGCCGCGTGTGGACTACTCGCTGCACCGCCTGCGCCACTACACTGGCACCGCGCCCGAGCACTTCCAGAATTTCGTCCTGTTCACGAACTACCAGTTCTACATCGACGAGTTCGTGCGCCTAGGCCGCGAGCTGATGACACAGGCCCCCGACCAGGGTGCACTGTTCACCGCCTCGAAGGATGCCGCGGCCGACGACGGCTATGTGGCCTTCGTCGAACCCGGCAACGTGGTCACGCGCCGCCAGGGCGAGGCGCCCGAACCGGACGACGCCCTGGGCGCGCCGCCGCCGCGCCTGCCGCAGATGCCGGCCTACCACCTCGTACGGCGAGACCGCGCAGGCATCACGATGGTGAACATTGGCGTGGGGCCCGCGAACGCCAAGACCATCACCGATCACATCGCCGTGCTGCGCCCGCATGCGTGGATCATGCTCGGCCACTGCGCGGGGCTGCGCAACACCCAGCAACTGGGCGACTACGTGCTGGCCCACGGCTATGTGCGCGAAGACCACGTGCTCGACGAAGACCTGCCGCTGTGGGTGCCGATTCCCGCGCTGGCCGAGGTGCAGATCGCGCTGCAGACCGCCGTGGCCGACATCACGCAGCTCAGCGGCTACGAGCTCAAGCGCATCCTGCGCACCGGCACCGTGGCCAGCACCGACAACCGCAACTGGGAGCTGCTGCCGCACCGCACGCCCGAGCGCCGCTTCAGCCAGAGCCGCGCGGTGGCGCTGGACATGGAAAGCGCCACCGTGGCGGCCAACGGCTTTCGCTTTCGCGTGCCCTACGGCACCTTGCTGTGCGTGAGCGACAAGCCGCTGCACGGTGAACTCAAGCTGCCGGGCATGGCCAACCAGTTCTACCGCGAGCGCGTGGACCAGCACCTGCGCATCGGCATCCGCGCCATCGAGATCCTGCGCGGCGAAGGGGTGGACCGCCTGCACAGCCGCAAGCTGCGCAGCTTCGCCGAGGTGGCCTTCCAATGACCGGGATCAGAAGCTGCCGGTGAACTGGTAGCGCGAGGCCGGGTGCCACATCGCCGCCACCGAGGCCACCTGGCCTTGCGAGTGGGTCTGGCGGCGCAGCACCAGGCAGGGCTCGTGCGGGCCCATGTGCAGCAGCTCGCCGATCTCCTTCGGCGGCAGGCAGGCCTCGATGGCAAAGCGCACGCCCTGCAGCGGCGCCACGCGCATCAGGTAGGCGTTGGGCGTTTGGCTGCGGAAGTCCTGGGCCAGGTAATCGGGCGCCACCTGCGGGTTGACGTAGCGATCCTCCACCTGGATGGGCAGCTCGTTCTCGTAATGCACCACCACCGAATGGAACAGCGCCGCCCGCGCTGACAACCCGAACTGGCGCGCCAGCGCCTCGCTGGCCTTGCAGCGTTCCAGAAGCTGCAGCTCGCTGCGGTGCACATGGCCGCGCGCGGCCACCTCGTCGGCGATGTTGCGGATCTCCACCAACGTGGACTGGTACTTCTGCTGGGCCACGAAGGTGCCCGAGCCCTGCACCCGCACGACGATCTGCTCGTCGCTCAGTTCGCGGATCGCGCGGTTGACCGTCATGCGCGACACGCCGAACTCGCGTGCCAGCGCCTCCTCGCCCGGGATGGCGTCGCCTTCCTTCCACTGTCCACTCTGGATGCGTTCCAGCACGTGAGCCTTGATGACCTGGTAGGCCGGCTGCCGGGCCCCGTCAGCGGGCGGGAGGGTCGTGTTCATCTAGGGTAATCACCAAGACTTTCCGACGCGAATTGTATTGACGCCTTTCGGCCTCGACAATCAAAATGTATATACAACTTGGCTGCGAGTTGAGCCATTTGTATAGGCGCACCAACCACCACAGGAGACACCGCATGCCCCGTCCCGGCACCGCCCTGGCCTGGCCCCCTGGCGGCCTGGCCTTCCCGCTGCTCAAGCTGCTGGCCTTCAGCGCCGTGGGCGTCTTTCTCTTCTTCGTCGACATCGAGATCGGCGGCCGGCGCACCATTCCGGTGGATCACCTCAGCAGCTACCTGGTGCGCGAGCAGCGCAGCCTGGCGGTGGCCTTCGTGCTGGCACTGATGGCCTGGGGGGCTGTGTCACCCTTCGTCACCGGGGCTTTCCGCCAGAGCGCCACGGCACGGGTGTTCAGCGTGATCAAGCTGGCCGGCCTGGCCCTGGCAGGCCTGTACCTGGCCGGGCTGGCCCCCGACTGGGCCACCCAGAAAGACATGCTGCCCTTCCTCTTCGAGAAGCTGGCGCTGTCGGTGGGCGTGCTCATCCCCATCGGCGGTCTGGCGCTGAGCTTCCTGGTGGGCTTCGGCCTGCTCGAGCTGGTGGGCGTGCTGATGGAGCGCGTGATGCGCCCGCTCTTCCGCACCCCCGGCTACTCGGCCATCGACGCCGTCACCTCCTTCGTCGGCAGCTATTCCATCGGCCTGCTCGTCACCAACGCGATGTACCAGCAGGGCAAGTACACCGTGCGCGAGGCCATGGTCATCGCCACGGGTTTCTCCACGGTATCGGCCACGTTCATGGTGGTCGTGGCCAAGACCCTGGGCCTGATGGAGCACTGGACGTTCTTCTTCTGGGCCAGCTTCGTCGTGACCTTCGCGGTCACCGCGATCACGGCCTACCTGCCGCCCATCGCCGGCATGGACGACCGCCGCCCCACCCCCGCCGAGGACGACCATGCCCCGGCCGCCGGCAACCGCTGGCAGCGGGCCCTGCAAGCGGGTGTGGCGCGCTACCAGTCTCGCGAGCCGCTGCCTCGGATGCTGTGGACCCACCTGAAGGACGGGTTGCAGATGTCCGCCGTGGTCGCCCCCAGCATCCTCGCGGTGGGCTTCGCCGGCCTGTGCCTGGCCAAATTCACGCCGGTGTTCGAGTGGATCGGCGTGCTGCTCAAGCCCGCGCTGTGGATCGCCGGTGCCGTGCTGGGCCTGGAAAACGCTGCCGCCGCCAGCGGTGCCTTTGCCTCGGGCCTGGCCGAGATGTTCCTGCCGGCCATCCTGCTCAAGGACGCCGAGTTCCTGCTGCGCTTCCTGGTGGCCCTGGTCTCGATCAGCACGGTGCTCTTCCTGTCCGGCTGCGTGCCCTGCATCCTGGCCACCCGCATCCCCGTCAAGTTCCGCGACCTGCTCGTGATCTGGCTGCTGCGCAGCCTGCTGAGCATCGTCCTCGGTGCCGTCGCCCTGCGCGCCGGCCTGGCCTTGGGCTGGCTCGTCTTGCCGGCCTGAGTCTGCGCCCCCACCCGCCTGCCCTGGAGCCCATCATGACCGCCAACCCCGACCCCCGCTACGACCCCACCCGCGTGATCCGCGCCCCGCGCGGCCCCGAGCTGCACTGCAAGAGCTGGCTCACCGAGGCCGCCTACCGCATGCTGCAGAACAACCTCGACCCCGACGTGGCCGAGAACCCCCAGGCCCTGGTGGTCTACGGCGGCATCGGCCGCGCCGCCCGCAACTGGGCCTGCTTCGACCGCATCCTGGCCTGCCTGCGCGAGCTCAACGACGACGAGTCGCTGCTGATCCAGTCGGGCAAGCCGGTCGGCGTGTTCAAGACCCACCCCCATGCCCCACGCGTGCTGATCGCCAACTCCAACCTCGTGCCCAAGTGGGCCACCTGGGAGCACTTCAATGAACTGGACCGCCAGGGCCTGTTCATGTATGGCCAGATGACCGCCGGCAGCTGGATCTACATCGGCAGCCAGGGCATCGTGCAGGGCACCTTCGAGACCTTCGTCGAGGCCGGCCGCCAGCACTACGGGGGGGACTTGTCGGGCCGGTGGATCCTCACCGCCGGCCTGGGCGGCATGGGCGGCGCCCAGCCGCTGGCGGCCACCCTGGCCGGCGCGGTGTCGCTGACCATCGAGTGCCAGCAAAGCAGCATCGACTTCCGCCTGCGCACGCGCTATGTGGACCGGCAGGCCCGCGACATCGACGAGGCGCTGGCGATGGTGCGCCACCATTGCGAGCGCAAGGAGGCCGTCTCCATCGCGCTGCTGGGCAATGCCGCCGAGGTGCTGCCCGAGCTGGTCCAACGTGCGAAAGCCGGTGGCCTGAAGCCCGACCTGGTGACCGACCAAACCTCGGCCCACGACCTCATCCACGGCTACCTGCCGGCCGGTTGGACCGTCGAGCAGTGGAAGGCCGCCCAGCGTGACCCTGCAATGCACGCGATGCTGAAAGACGCCGCCGCCCGCAGCTGCGCCGCGCATGTGCAGGCCATGCTCGATTTCCATGCGATGGGGGTGCCCACCGTGGACTACGGCAACAACATCCGCCAGGTGGCCTTCGACCAGGGCGTGAAGAACGCCTTCGACTTCCCCGGCTTCGTGCCGGCTTACATCCGCCCGCTGTTCTGCGAGGGCAAGGGGCCGTTCCGCTGGGTGGCGCTGTCGGGCGACCCGGAAGACATCTACAAGACCGACGCCAAGATCAAGGAGCTCTTCCCCGACAACCACCACACCCACCGCTGGCTGGACATGGCACGCGAACGCATCGCCTTCCAGGGCCTGCCCGCGCGCATCTGCTGGCTGGGCCTGGGCGAACGCCACCGCGCGGGCCTGGCGTTCAACGAGATGGTGCGCAAAGGGGAACTCAAGGCACCCATCGTGATCGGCCGCGACCACCTGGACACCGGCTCGGTGGCCAGCCCCAACCGCGAAACCGAAGGCATGCGCGACGGCACCGATGCCGTCTCCGACTGGCCGCTGCTCAACGCCCTGCTCAACACCGCCGGCGGCGCCACCTGGGTCAGCCTGCACCATGGCGGCGGCGTGGGCATGGGCTACTCCCAGCATGCGGGCATGGTCATCGTGGCCGACGGCAGCGATGCCGCCGCCGAGCGCCTGGCGCGTGTGCTGGTCAACGACTGCGGCTCGGGCGTGATGCGCCACGCCGACGCCGGTTACGAACTGGCCATTGCCACCGCGAAGCAACAGGGGCTCAATCTGCCCATGATCGACCGGACCTGAGCATGCACGACACCCTGGTTCTCACCCCTGGCCGGCTGACCTTGGCCGAGCTGCGCGCCTTGTGGGCGGCGCCCCGGCGCGTGGCCCTGCCCGAGGCCGCGCACGCAGCCATTGCGGCCTCGGCGGCGGCCATCGACGCCATCGTCGCGCGCGGCGAAGCGGCCTACGGCATCAACACCGGCTTTGGCAAGCTGGCAAAGACGCGCATCCCCGACGCCCAGCTCGAACAGTTGCAGCGCAACCTCATCCTCTCGCATTCGGTGGGCACGGGCGAGCCGATGAGCGACGCCACCGTGCGGCTGGTGATGGCGATGAAGGCCGCGAGCCTGGCGCGCGGCCATTCGGGGGTGCGCCCGGTGGTGATCGACACCCTGCTGGCGGTGCTCAACGCCGGCATCGTGCCGCAGATCCCGTCCAAGGGCTCGGTTGGCGCCTCAGGCGACCTGGCCCCGCTGTCGCACATGACCCTGGCGCTGATGGGCGAGGGCGAGGTGCGCATGGACGGCCGCGTGGTGCCGGCCGCGGCCGCGCTGCAGGCCGCCGGCATCGCGCCGCTGCGGCTTGCCGCCAAGGAGGGCCTGGCCCTGATCAACGGCACCCAGGTGTCCACCGCGCTGGCGCTGCACGGGCTGTTCTTGGCCGAGCGCCTGCTGGAGGCCGGCAGCCTCACCGGCGCGCTGTGCGTCGACGCCGCCAAGGGCAGCGACACGCCCTTCGATGCGCGCATCCACGCGCTGCGCGGCCAGCCGGGGCAGATCGCCAGCGCCGCTGTCACGCGCGCCCTGCTCGAAGGCAGCGCAATCCGGCAGTCGCACGTGGTGAACGACGAGCGCGTGCAGGACCCGTACAGCCTGCGCTGCCAGCCCCAGGTGATGGGCGCCTGCCGCGACCTCATCATGCAGGCGGCGCGCACGCTGCTCATCGAGGCCAACGCCGTCACCGACAACCCGCTGGTCTTTGCCGACACAGGCGAGGTGCTCTCGGGGGGCAACTTCCACGCCGAGCCCGTGGCCTTCGCTGCCGACACCCTGGCGCTGGCGCTGGCCGAGATCGGCGCGCTGTCCGAGCGGCGCATCGCCTTGCTGATCGACAGCACCCTCTCGGGGCTGCCACCCTTCCTGGTGGACAACCCCGGGCTGAACAGCGGCTTCATGATCGCCCACGTCACCGCCGCCGCCCTGGCTTCGGAGAACAAGTCGCTCGCCCACCCGGCCAGCGTGGACAGCCTGCCCACCAGCGCCAACCAGGAAGACCATGTGAGCATGGCCACCCATGCCGCACGCCGGCTGGACGCGATGGCCGACCACACCGCCACCATCCTGGCCATCGAGTGGCTGGCCGCCGCCCAGGGCGTGGACTTCCACCGCCCGCTGCTGACCTCGCCGCGCCTGCAGCGTGTCCACGCCCTCTTGCGCGCGCACGTGCCCTTCTACAGCCAGGACCGGCTCTTCGCGCCCGACATCGAGGCGGCCAAGGCCCTGGTGCTGCAGGGCGCAGCCGCGGCCGGCAATGAAGACCTGCTCGCGCGGCTCTGGACGGACTGAAGATGCCCTCCCCCCCGCTCATCCTCTGGCGCCACGCCCGCCTGGCCACGCTGGCCGGCGAGGGCTGGGGCCTGGTCGACGACGGCGCCCTGCTCACGCAAGGCCCCTGCATCACCTGGGTGGGCCCCGCCCGCCAACTGAGCGCCGGCCTGGACGTGGCCGCCGAGCACGACCTGGACGGCGCGCTGGTCACCCCCGGCCTGGTCGACTGCCACACCCATCTGGTCTACGCCGGGCGGCGCTCCGACGAAGCCGAGCTGCGCCTGAACGGCGCCAGCTACGAACAGATCGCGCGAGCCGGTGGCGGCATCCGCTCGACCGTGGCCGCCACACGCACCGCCAGCGAGGCCGAGCTGCTGCGCAGTGCCACGCAGCGTGCACGGGCCTTGCGCAGCCAGGGCGTGACCACGCTGGAGGTGAAGTCGGGCTATGGGCTGTCGCAGGAGGCCGAGGCACGCTGCCTGCGCGTGGCGCGCCGCCTGGGCGAGACGCTGGGCCTGTCGGTGCGCACCACCTTCCTCGGGGCCCACGCGCTGCCGCCCGAATACGACGGCCGCAGCGACGACTACATCGATGCCGTGTGCGCGTGGCTGCCCGCGCTGCATGCCGAAGGCCTGGTCGATGCGGTGGACGCCTTTTGCGAACACCTGGCGTTCTCGCCTGCGCAGACGCGCCGTGTCTTCGAAGCCGCCCGCCGCCTGGGCTTGCCGGTGAAGCTGCATGCCGAGCAGTTGTCCGACCAGGGCGGCGCGGCCCTGGCCGCCGCCTTCGGCGCGCTCTCATGCGACCACCTCGAACACCTCAGTGCGCAGGGCATCGCCGCGATGCGCCGCGCCGGTACCGTGGCCGTACTGCTGCCCGGAGCGTTCTACATGCTGCGCGAGACGAAGCTGCCGCCGATTGCCGCGCTGCGCGAGGCCGGCGTGCCCATGGCGGTGGCCACCGACCACAATCCCGGCACCTCGCCGGCGCTGTCACTGCCGCTGATGGCCCACATGGCCTGCAGCTTCTTCCGCTTGACCCCGCTGGAGGCCGTGCGCGGCATCACGGTGCAGGCCGCGCGCGCGCTGGGCCTGCACGACCGCGGCACCCTGGCCCCGGGCCAGCGCGCCGACTTGGCCGTGTGGGCGCTCGACCATCCCAACGAACTGTGCTACTGGTTCGGCCACACGCCCTGCACCCAGGTGGTGGTGGCCGGTGAGGTCTCACGATGACCCCCTTCCCCTGGCAAGGCCGCATCGACGCCGAAGACAGTGGCGTCACCACCCGCTGGCACCAGCGTATGCAAGCCTTCACCCCCGACAGCCGCGGTGGCGTCGTGCTGTTGGGTTTTGCCTGCGACGAGGGCGTGCGCCGCAACGGCGGCCGGCCCGGGGCGGCCCAGGGGCCCGCGGCCCTGCGGGCTGCCCTGGCCAACCTGCCCGTGCTGGGCGAACCGGCCCTGTTCGACGGCGGCGACGTGACGTGCCAAGACGGTGATCTCGACGGGGCTCAGACCGCGCTGGCCGCGCGCGTGGCGCAGGCGCTGGCGCAAGGCCATCTGCCGCTGGTGCTGGGCGGCGGCCACGAAGTGGCCTGGGGCAGCTTCCAGGGCCTGATGCAAGGCCGGCCGGCGTTGCGGCGGGTGCTCGTCGTCAACCTCGATGCCCACTTCGACCTGCGCGAGGCCCGCCAGGGCAATTCGGGCACTCCCTTCCTGCAGATCCAGCAATGGTGTGCTCAACAGGGCCGGCCTTTCGACTACCGCGTCTTGGGCATCAGCCGCTTTGCCAACACCCAGGCCTTGTTCGACCGGGCGCAGGCGTTGGGCGTGCGCCACTGGCTGGATGAGGCCCTGCAGTCGCCCGAGGGCCTGCGGGCCGCGCAGGCCGAACTCGCCTGCGACCTGGCCGAGTGCGATGCGGTCTATCTCACGGTGTGCCTGGACGTGCTGCCCGCGCCGCTGGCGCCGGGCGTGTCGGCGCCCGCGCCTCTGGGGGTGCCGCTCGCGCATATCGAAGCCCTGGTCGACCAGGTGATGGACAGCGGCCGCGTGGCGCTGGCCGACATCGCCGAACTCAATCCGGCATTCGACCGCGACGGCCTCACCGCCAGGGTGGCGGCGCGCCTGGCCGCGCGCATCGCACGCGCCGCCAGGCCTTGAAGCTCAGCGGCTGTTGGGCCGGTTGGCCGGACGCGGGCCGGACGAACGCGTCTCGAGGTGACGGAAGGTGATGCGCCCTTTGGTGAGGTCGTAGGGCGACAGCTCCAGCGAGACATTGTCGCCCGCCAGGATGCGGATGTGATGCTTGCGCATCTTGCCCGCGGTGTAGGCCACCAGGCTGTGACCGTTGTCCAGCGTCACACGGAAACGGGAATCGGGCAGCACTTCCTCGACCTTGCCGCGCATTTCGATCAGTTCTTCCTTGGCCAAATCAACTCCTTGGGGGTGGTGAATGCAGACACGAGGCTCAGGCCCGCAGGGCGCGCTGCGCCCATTGCCGGCCTTGCTCGGCCGCGTGGCGCAGGGCGCCTTCGCGGGTGTCGAAAGGGGCCGCGAAGCGGAACACGCGGTCGTGCGTGCCCGCACCCCGGCCACTGCGGATCGAGACGGATGCGGCAAACCCGCCGGCATCGATGCGGCGGGACAGCGGTGAGACAAGGTACTTGCCCACCGCAAACGGTTGTTCACGGTTGGTCTTCATGGACTTCCTGCACCGGCGTGCAGCGCCGGTGCGTTCAAAACGGATACAGACACCGGCCACCCATGGGTTGCCGGCGAAGGGGGCAGACGGCTGCCACCCTGGGGTGTTGTCGGAAGCGTCTGGCTGCGCGGTGCGCAAGGCGCCGTCCGGGATGGGGCTCGCCGCAGGAGAAGACTGACAGCCGCGGGACCGACAGCAAGGCTCGAAAGCCGATTCGGTCCGGGGCGCAACGCGCGGCGCACAGGGCCTGCAGCGTGTCAGACGACAACTGCCGCGTCAGAGAGCAAGGCGCGACAGAAGCATGAAGTATACCCGCTTGACCCGCCACGTGCAGCACCGCCCCGGCCACAGCGACAATGACCCCATGAACGATGACTCACAGATCGAGGTGCCGCCGTCCTTCGTGGCCCTGTTCGTGGCGCCCGGGCGGATCAAGCCCCGTGAGCCCTGGGCCGTGATCGCTCAGCGCTACGAGCTGTGCGAAGACCTCGCCCAGATGCTCACCGACACCGCCCGCACCCAACTGTGGGAGCTGCACGCCACCGAGGCCGACGTGCTGGAGCGCATTGGCCGCGGGCTGGCCGCAGGGCCGCTGGACCTCACGCCGGACGAGACGCAATGGGTGCTGCACCGGTTGGCAGAGTTGCTGGGATGGGCGGGGGTGGGCCCGCCCACCGGTCCATCCGCCGCAAAACAATAAAAGCGCCCGGCCCCGCCCGTGCGCACCAGCGCCTCCCGGCGGCCTCCCACCGTCTGGTGCGAGAAGGTCCACGAGCGAGCCCATCCCTCAGGCCACGGGCCCACGCGGTCATGGTGGCTCACCACGGCCGAGCCGTCGGCGCTGCGGCCCGGCCGCGAACGGCGGGCCGCTCGGCTCACTGGATTCCAAGAATCCAGCGCGCCAGCGTCTTTGCTTCTTCGGCCGACACCTGGGGTTGCGCCGGCATCGGCACCTGACCCCAGACACCCACGCCGCCTTCGCGGATCTTGGCCGCCAGCCGCTCCTCGGCCCCTTGGTCGCCGGCATACTTGGCCGCGATGCTCTTGAACGATGGACCCAGGGAACTGCGGTCCACCCGGTGACAGGCCATGCAGTTCTTGGTCTTGTACAACTCGTCGTCGGCCCACGCCGCACCACTGATCAGCCACAAGCCCAGCAGCCAAGGGACGGGTACGCGCTTCATCGGTTGACTCACAGAAAACTCGTGGGGGACGCTGCGCGCCCGCCGCGAATGCAGCACACCACGGTCACTGGCCAGCGCCCTCAGTTGGGCGTCAGACGGGAGATCGTGCCCTCGTCGGTTGCCACATACAGGTTGCCGTCCGGGCCCTGCACCAGCGAACGGAAGCGTGCGGCCGGCATCGGCAGGTTCACCGTGGTGCGCGTGGCCGACAGCCCGTTGGGCGCGATGTCGAGCACGTCGATCCGGTTGCCCACCGGCGTTCCGTGGATGCCGATGCCGCCGAAGCCGACGAGCATCCGGCCGTTCCACGCTTTCCACTGCGCTCCGCTCACGAAGGTCGCACCGAACATGCCCTGCGACAAACCGTCATTGTTCCAGGCCGGCCTCATCGCATTGGGGTAGGTCCTGGTATCGGTCATCGGCATGAAGGCGGCCCGCTGCTTCGGGTCCATCGGGCCCATCTGGTTGGGGCTGTAGCCGCAGTAGTCGTCCGGGCAGGGGCCACGGCCCGCCATGTTCGGGCGCGGATCCCAGCCGGCATTGCCCCCGGGCACCAGGGCCGTCACCTCGTCGCTGTGCCAGGGGCCGTTCTCGGCCGTGAACGGCTGGTGGGTGCCGGGACGGAAGGTGATGCCTTGCGGATTGCGATGGCCGTAGGTGTAGATCCGCGGGTCGAAGCCTGCCGGCGCGCCATTGCCCGGCGCGGCCTTGCCATCGCGGTCGATGCGCAGAACCTTGCCGCCCAGCAGGGTCGGGCTCTGCGGCACTTGCCCGTTGTGCGTGTCGCCCGTGGTCACGTAGAGGTAACCGTCACCGGGGCTGAAGCGGATGCGCCCGCCGTTGTGCGCGCCCGGGCCGCCGAAGGGGTGGTTGCTGGCCCGCGGCTTGTACGGGATGTCGGTGACGATGTCCGTGCGGTCGGACACGGCAGTCAGCGCATCGTTGACCCGCAGCCGGATCACGCGGTTGGTGCCGGGTGGGGTCAGGCTCGAGGACGCGTAGACATAGACGAAGCGGTTGCTGGCGAAGTTCGGATCGACGGCCACCCCGGCCATGCCCGCCTGGCCTTCGCAAAACAGGTCATTGGCGATGGACGCGTAGCCCTTGGCATCCTTCATCCCCAAGAGCTTCACCACGGTGCCGTTGGTGTGTCGCACCGAGAGTCCTTGGCACTTCTCGGTGAAGAACATGGTGCCGTCCGGAAGGAAAGCCATGTCCCAGGGGCTGTCGAGTTTGGTCAGCACGACCGTGTGCGAAAGCGAGGGCACGGCAGGCTGCATGCCCGTCGTGACACCGGTGGGTGTGGCGCAAGCGGCCAGGGCGCAAGCCAGCGCCCCCATCATGGGTCGATACATCGCGGGTCTCCTCGTCGTTGTCGCCAGGGCGCTTCACACGAGCGCCACGGACTCAATCTAGGCCGCAGCCCGACGCCGTTCAAGGCTGCCGTGCGATCCGCGGTATGACGATGTGCGGCGGTGCAGCATCGACGCCGCCCCCCTCCTCCCCGCCGCGCCCACGGCCGCGCTGCGGCTGCGGGCTGCGGGCCCATCGGCAAGAAGCCGCGTGTGCGGCTCACTCCACCGTCACACTCTTCGCGAGGTTCCTCGGCTTGTCCACATCCGTTCCTCGCGCGCAGGCCGTGTGATAGGCCAGCAACTGCAGCGGCACCACGTGCAAGATGGGGGAGAGCTTGCCGTAGTGTTCGGGCATGCGGATGACATGCACGCCGGGTTCGCTTTCGATGCGGGTGTCGGCATCAGCGAAGACGTAGAGCTCGCCGCCGCGCGCGCGCACTTCCTGCATGTTGCTCTTGAGCTTTTCCAGCAGGGTGTCATTGGGGGCCACGGTCACCACGGGCATCTGGTCGGTCACCAGCGCCAGCGGGCCATGCTTGAGCTCACCGGCCGGGTAGGCCTCGGCGTGGATGTAGCTGATCTCCTTGAGCTTCAAAGCACCTTCCAGTGCAATGGGGTAGTGCAGGCCGCGGCCCAGGAACAATGCATGGTCCTTGCGGGCAAAGTCCTCGGCCCAGGCGATCACCTGGGGCTCCAGCGCCAGCACGGCCTGCAGGGCCACGGGCAGGTGGCGCAGGGCCTTCAGGTGGGCCGCCTCTTCTTCGTCGGTGAGGCGGTCACGCACCTGGGCCAGCGCCAGCGTCAGCAGGAACAGGCCCACGAGCTGCGTCGTAAAGGCCTTGGTCGAGGCCACACCGATCTCCACACCCGCACGCGTGATGTAGGCCAGCTTGCACTCGCGCACCATCGCACTGGTGGCCACGTTGCACACCGTGAGCGTGTGGGGCATGCCCAGGCTGCGCGCATGCTTGAGCGCGGCCAGCGTGTCGGCGGTTTCACCGGACTGCGTGATCGTGACGACCAGCGTCCTGGGGTGCGGCACGCTGTCGCGATAGCGGTATTCGCTGGCGATCTCCACGCTGGTGGGAATCTTGGCGATCGATTCGAGCCAGTACTTGGCGGTGCAGCCCGCGTAGTAGCTGGTGCCGCAAGCCAGGATGAGCACCTGTTCAACCTCCTTGAACACCGAGTAGGCCCCGTCACCAAAGAGTTCGGGCGTGATGGCCTGCACGGCGTCGAGCGTGTCGGCGATGGCGCGCGGCTGCTCGAAGATTTCCTTTTGCATGTAGTGCCGGTAGGGGCCCAGCTCGGCCGCACCGGTGTGGGCCAGCACGGTGCGCACCGGCCGCTCGACACGCTCGTAACGGTCGTGCGGCGCATGGGCGGTGCGCGACTCGATCCAGTAGCGGCCGAGTTGCAGGTCCACCACGTCACCTTCTTCCAGGTAGACGATCTGGTCGGTCACGCCCGCCAGGGCCATCGCGTCGGAGGCGAGGAAGTTCTCGCCCGCATCGGCCGCGCCCACGCCCAGCACCAGCGGCGAGCCCTCGCGGGCGCCCACCACGCGGTGGGGTTCGTCGCGGCAGAACACGGCAATGGCGTAAGCGCCGCGCAGGCGCAGCGTGGCGCGCTTGACGGCATCGAAAAGATCGCCATCGTAGAGATGGTCCACCAGGTGGGCGATGACTTCGGTGTCGGTCTGGCTGGCAAAGGTGTAGCCCTTGCCCTGCAGCTCGGCGCGCAGTTCGTCGTGGTTCTCGATGATGCCGTTGTGCACGAGGGCGATGCGTGCGGGGCGTGCGGTGTAGGCATCGGCCCCGGTGCCGTGCGAGAAGTGCGGGTGAGCGTTGTGCACCGCCGGCGCGCCGTGCGTGGCCCAGCGGGTGTGGGCGATGCCGGTGTAGCCGGCCACGCTGTCTTGCGCCACCTGGGCTTCCAGTTCGGCCACGCGCGAGGTGCTGCGCGCGCGGCGCGGGCCGCCGTCCTGGTGCACGGCCACGCCGCAGGAGTCATAGCCGCGGTACTCCAGGCGCTTCAGGCCTTCGATCAGAACGGGGACGATATTGCGCTGGCTGGTGGCGCCGACGATGCCGCACATGAACAAGCTCCGTGAGGGAAACGATGCCGGGATGCTAGGCAAGGCAGCATGAAATGTTCTTGCGAAATCATGGCCAATCGATAGGAATCCACCACGAAACAACCAGTATGGAATAATCATTCATAACGTATCTGATAATGAATTATTCTTCCGACACCGCCTTGCCCCTGGATGGCATCGACCTGCGGCTGCTGGAGCAGTTGCAGCGCGATGCCTCCTTGAGCAACCAGGCCCTGGCCGAACGCTGCCATGTGTCGCCGGCCACCTGCCTGCGCCGGGTGCGGCGGCTGGTGGAGGCCGGCGTGATCGAGCGCCGTGTGGCCTTGCTGTCGCCGCAGCGGCTGGGCGCCGGGCTCACGGCCATCGTCGAGATCACGCTCGACCAGCAAGCCGCCGAACGCCTGGCGGCCTTCGAAGCCCGCGCGGTGGCCGAGCCGCGGGTCCAGCAGTGCTACCGGACCAGCAGCGGCCCCGACTTCGTGCTCGTGGTGCAGGTGCCCGACATGCAGGCCTACCACGCCCTCGTGCAGCGGCTCTTCACCACCGACGCCAATGTCCGGAATGTGAAAACCTACTTCTCTGTGAAGCGCGCAAAGTTCGAACCCGCGCTGAGCCTACCATCCTCCTCCTGAACCCGGGCAACGCCTTGGGTCATTGGCGGCCCTTGACTGCAATGTTATAACGTTGCAGTTGTTCATCTTCCGGGCGAGGAGGCCCTGCCATGACCCCATCCCCTTTCCTGCGGGGCCGCCGGCGACTGCTGGCGGCAGCCCTGTCGACCACCTTGCTGTTGGCGGCCTGCGGAGGCGGCGGCAGCAGCGACGAGCATGACGACCACTACCACATCGACACCCTGGGCCGGCTGGTGATCGCCGACGGCAGCACGACCGTGCGCGTGCTCGACCTCGACGGCGGCACCGTGGTGCAGAACTTCACGCTCGACCATGCGCCCTCGGCGCTGTACGCCAGCCCCGGTTTGCGCTATGCCCTGGCCGTGCAGCGCACGCAGGACCAGGTGCAGGTGATCGACGGCGGCATCTATCAGGAAGACCACGGCGACCACCTGCACGACTACAAGCGCAACCCGGCATTGGTGGACTGGCGCCTCGGTGGCGTGCGGCCCACCCACTACGAGGTGCACGAGGGCCTGGGCGCCTTCTTCATGGACGGCCTGGACGCCAGCGGTGCGCCGGCCCAGGCCGTGGTGCTCACCGATACCCGCATTGCCGCTCGTCAGGTGCTGGCCTCGTTGACCCTGGCGCGCGCGATGCACGGCACGGCCGAGCCGCGCGGCAGCTTCCTGCTCACCACCTATCGCGAAGCGGACAGCGGCAGCACCCTGCCCACCCAGGTGGAGCTCTACCAGCGCAATGGCAGCGGCTACACCTTCTTGCAGCGTTTCGACCCCCTCTGCCCGGGCCTGCACGGCAGCTACTCCAACGCAGGCCACAGCGCCTTCGGCTGCACCGACGGTGTGCTCGTCGTCACCCAGGACGGCAGCAGCTTCAACGCCCGCAAACTGCCCAACCCTGACGACATGCCAGTGGGCGCGCGCATCGGCACGATCACCGGCCATCCCGAGCGCGGCAGCTTCATCGGCATCGCCTCGCCCGGCCACTTCTTCGAGATCGACCCGGTCGCCGGCACGATCACCCGCATCCCCTGGGCCGAGGGCCGCACCCGCCGCGCGCACGCCATCGACGCCGAGGGCCGCCACCTGCTGATCCTGGACGACCAGGGCACGCTGCACGTGCTCGACGGCGACGCCGGCTGGGCCGTGCGCGCCAGGCTGCCTGCCATCGCCAACATGCCCACGGCGGCGCCCTTCCCCACCATCGCGGTGAACCGCGCCGCCGAACGCGCCTACCTGAGCGACCCCGCCGGCTCGCGCATCGTGGTCGTGAACCTCGAGACCGCGACCCTGGCCGAGCCCATCGCCCTGAACTTCAACCCCACGCTGCTCACCTGGGTGGGCATCGAACGACATGATGACCCTGCGCATTGACCGCCTGCTGCCCCTGGCCCTCGGGGCCGGCCTGATCGCCACCCCCGCCTGGGCCCAGACCCCGCCCGAGGCCCCCAAGGCCCCCACACCGTCACTGATCGAGGTCGGTCTGGTGCTCGATGGCGGCTTCAGCTCGCGCGAAGGCGCCCTGGCCCAGCGCGAACGCGGTTTGGCCCTCGGCCACAACGAGCTGAGCCTCTCGGGCGCCGTGGACAACCTCTTCCAGGCCCGTGCCACCGCCGTGCTGCACAGTCACGAGGGCGAGACCGAGCTGGAACTCGAGGAAGCCTTCGTCGAGACCACCACGCTGCCGGCCGGCCTGCAGGTGCGCGCCGGGCGCTTCCTGGCCGGTCTGGGCTACCTGAACGAGCAGCACCTGCACGCCGACGACTTCGTCGAGCGGCCCTTGCTGTATCGCGCCTTCCTGGGCAGCCACTACTTCGACGACGGCCTGCGCCTGAGCTGGACGGCCCCCACACGCCTGTACTGGCGTTCCACCGTCGAGGTGCTGAGCGGGCGCCAGCTCGTGCCGCAATCGCGCAACGATCCACGTGCCGGGGCCTTGACCGCCAGCACCAAGATCGGCGGCGACTGGGATGCCTCGAACAGCTGGCAGCTCGGTCTGTCCTACCTGCACAACCGGCGCCAGGCCGTGGTGGAAGAGGAAGACTCCGATCACGGCCATGAGCACGACCATGCCCACGGCAGCCGCTTCGGCGGACGCCATCTCGTCATCGCCGACGCGGTGTGGAAATGGGCCCCGGGCGGCAACAACCGCCAGCGGCAATTGCGGGTGTCGGCCGAATATGCGCGCGTGAGCGACCTCAACGAGTTCGCCCGCTCGAGCGACGTGCACGAGGCCGGCTATCTCTCGGTGGTGTACCGGTTTGCCCCGCAGTGGGAAGCCGGCGTGCGCGTGGACGAGCTGCGCGTGCGCGAGCCGCATGGCGACCATTTCCACAGCGGCCGCCTGCGCGAGGCCAGTGCCATGCTGGCCTGGAAGCCCACGCACTTCTCGGCCCTGCGCCTGCAGCTCACCGGCCAGCGCGACCGCGGCGGCTTCGACGACGCCGGCCACCGCGTGCAGCTTCAATACGTGATGAGCCTGGGAGCCCACGGTGCGCACGGTTTCTGAACACTGGCGCCGCTGGGTGGCGGTGCTGTGCTGTGCGCTGGCCGCCCCGGCCGCTCAGGCACTGGAGGTCTTCACCTGCGAGCCGGAATGGGCGGCGCTCGTGAAGGTGCTGGCCCCGCAGGCGCGCGTGACCAGCGCCACGCATGCGCTGCAGGACCCGCATCACATCGAGGCCCGGCCCGCGCTCATCGGTGCACTGCGCCGGGCCGACCTCGCGGTGTGCACCGGCGCCTCGCTCGAAGCCGGCTGGCTGCCCATGCTGCAACAGCGCGCGGGCAACGCACGCGTGTTCAACGGGCGCGAGGGCATGTTCTTCGCGGCCGACCACGTGACGCTGATGCACGACCACGGCCACACCCACCTGGACCGCCGCCTGGGCGACGTGCATGCCGAAGGCAACCCGCATTTCCACCTCGACCCCCGCAAGCTCAGGCAGGTCGCCCAGGCCCTGGCCGAGCGCCTCGCCCGCATCGACCCCGCCGGCGCTGCGCTCGTGCGCGAGCGCCACGCGGCGTGGCTGCGCGACTGGGACCGACGCATCGCCGGGTGGGAGAAAAAGGCCGAGCCGCTGATGGGCCACACCCTGGTGGCCCAGCACACCACCTTCGCCTACCTGTGGGAATGGCTGGGCCTCACGCAAGTGGCCGACCTGGAGCCCCGGCCCGGCCTGCCGCCCACGCTGGCGCACCTGCAGCGCGTGCTCAAGGACGTGGCCGAGGACCCGCCGCGTTTCATCGTGCAGGCCAGCCACCAGGACCCTCAAGCCGGCCAGTGGCTGGCCGGGCGCACCGGCTTGCCGCTCAAGGTGCTGCCGGCCACCGTCACCGAGCAGGGGCGCGCCCGCACGCTGGAAGGCCTGTTCGACGAGTTGATCGACCACTTGCTGGCCGCGCTGCAGGCCTCGGAGCCCCAGCGTCGATGAACGAGCTGTCCGTGCTGGGCTGGCCGCTGGCCGCCGGTGTGCTGGTCCTGCTCAGCCATGTGCCGCTGGGCCTGCAGGTGCTGCGTCGCGGCATCGTCTTCATCGACCTGGCCGTGGCCCAGGTGGCGGCCCTGGGCGTGCTGATCGCCGACAGCCTCACCGGCGGGGACTGCACCGTGTCAGCCCTGGCCGGTGTGCTGGCCGCACTGGCCGGGGCCGCGCTGGTGGCCGCCCTCAGCCGGACCTGGCCCGAGCGGCGCGAGGCCCTGATCGGCCTGGTCTATGTGGCCGCAGCCGTCGCCGCGCTGCTGTGGGTCAGCGCCGACCCCCATGGCGGACAAAAGCTCGCTGCCGTGCTCGCCGGCGACGTGCTGTGGGTGCTGCCGGAGCAGTTGGCCGTGCTGGCCGCAGCCACCGCCGTGTTCCTGGTGCTGCACCGCGTGGGAGGCGCCACACTGTGGGACGGCCCGGCCTTCTACCCGGCCTTTGCCGTGCTCGTCAGCTTGTCGGTGCCCCTGCTGGGGCTCTACCTCGTGTTCGCCACGCTCATCGTGCCCGCCCTGGCCGTGGCCGCCCGCCTGGGCCGGGCCTGGGCCGGCGTGCTGCTCGGGGCCCTGGCCCAGGCCGCCGGCTTGCTGGCCTCGCTGACCTGGGACCTGCCCAGCGGCCCTTGCGTCGTGCTGGCACTGATGGCCGCCGGGCTGCTGGTGGCCCTGACCGGGCTGTGGCGCCCGCCTCGCAGAGCCGGCGCTACACTGGATGCGTGAGCCCCACGAACGCCTCTCCCCCACGCCCGAGCCCGGCCGAGGTGGCGCGCAGGCTGGACCGCGCCCAGGCCCTGTGCGCCGCACGCGGGGCCCAGCTCACCGCACTGCGCCGCGAGGTGCTGGAGCTGCTGCTGTTGCGCCAGGGCAGTGCCAAGGCCTATGACCTGCACGACGACATGCGCGAGCGCCATGGCCGGGTGGCACCCACCACGGTCTACCGCGCGCTCGAATTCCTGATGGAGCAGCAACTCGTCCACCGTGTCGATGCGCTCAACTGCTTCGTCGTGTGCAACCTCGATCACAGCCCGCACACCCACCCTCACGACCACACGATGATGCTCGTGTGCTCGCGCTGCGGCCAAGTCACCGAGATGCACGACGATCCGGCCACCGAGGCCATTCGCCGTGCCCTGCAGGACGACGCCCCGGGCTTCCACGCCACGGGCATCGAGATCAAGGGCGTGTGCGGGGCCTGTCAGTCACCCCCCGCATCGTCCTGAGACCCGGCGCAGCGGCGGCAGATGCAGGCCCGGCCCCGCATCGGCGCCGGCACGCGCGCCAGCGTCTCGCGCCGCAAGCTCACCGTGGTGCACCAGCAGGGCCGGGAGGCATCGCCCTGCGGGGCCATCGCGCAGCCGTTGGGCCCGTCACACAAAGGACAGCGGGCGGTGTCGATCGGCGGCGTCGTGCTCACGTCTTCTTCCGCGGGCGTTGCCAGCCCGGGATCGTCACCTGCTTGGCACGCGCCACGGTGAGCTGCCCGGCCGGCGCGTCCTTCGACAGCGTGCTGCCCCCGCCGATGGTGGCCCCTGCGCCCAAGGTGATGGGCGCCACCAGCACGCAGTTCGAGCCCACATGCACGTCATCGCCGATCACCGTGCGGTGCTTGTTCGCCCCGTCGTAGTTGGCCGTGATGCTGCCCGCGCCGTAGTTCACGCGCTCGCCCACGGTCGCGTCGCCCAGGTAGGCCAGGTGGTTGGCCTTGGCACCGCGCGCCAGCGTCGAGTTCTTCACTTCCACGAAGTTGCCGATGTGCACCTCGGGGCCCAGGTCGGCGCCCGGGCGCAGGCGGGCGAAGGGTCCGACCAGCGCGCCCTCGCCCACCTTCACGCCCAGGGTGTCGCCGTCGATATGGGTGTAGGCATGGATCACCGCACCGTCAGCGATCTCCGCATTACGGATGACGCAGTTCGGCCCGATGCGCACATGATCGCCCAGCACCACGCGACCTTCGAACACGCAGTTGATGTCGATCTCCACGTCGCGCCCGCAGGCCAGCGTGCCGCGCAGGTCGAAGCGCGCCGGGTCGGCCAGGCGCACCCCCTCGGCCATCAGGCGCTCGGCCTGGCGGCGCTGCAGGCGGCGCTCCAGCTCGGCCAGTTGCGCCGGGCTGTTCACCCCCAGCACCTCGATCTCGTCGGCCGGGTGGGCCGCCACCACCTCCACCCCCTCGGCCACCGCCAGGGCCACCACGTCGGTCAGGTAGTACTCGCCCTGGGCGTTGTCGTTCTTCAACCGCGCCAGCCAGCGTTTCAGATGGGCGGTGGGCGCGGCCATCATGCCGGTGTAGACCTCGCGGATCTCGCGCTGCTCGGGGCTGGCATCCTTGTGCTCGATGATGGCGCGCACGCCGGCCCCCTCACGCACGATGCGGCCATAGCCCGTCGGGTCGGCCAGGTGCACGGTCAGCAGGGCCAGGCGCCGGCCGTCGCAGGCGGCCACCAAGGCGCGGGCGGTCTCGGGATCGATCAGCGGCACGTCGCCGTTGAGGATCAGCGTGGTCCCCTCACCGGCCAGCTCGGGCACGGCCTGCAGCACCGCATGGCCCGTGCCCAGTTGCGGCTGCTGCAGCACGAAGCGCAACTGCGGCGTCGCCGGCGCCATGGCCGCACGCACCTGGTCGGCTCCATGCCCCACGACGGCAATCAGGCGATCGGCCTGCAGACGTGCAGCCGCGTCGATCACATGCTGCAATAGGGCTCGCCCGGCCAGCCGGTGCAGGACCTTGGGCAGCGAGGATTTCATGCGGGTGCCCTGGCCCGCGGCCATGATGACGACGTTCAGTGCCATGGAAATGTTCGCTCGTATCCAGTCGATGGGCCGCATTATCGGCTGCCGGTCCGCCGCGCTGGCCGTCACGCTGGCGGTGATGCTGAGCGGTTGCAGCCTGCTGCGCGTAGGCTACGAGCAGGCCCCCAGCCTGGTGTACTGGCGGCTCGACCGCCTGGCCGGCTTCACGCCGGCACAGGCCCCCAGGGTGCGTGACGCGATCGCACAGTGGTTCGCCTGGCACCGACGCGAGGAACTGCCCCGCTATGCCGAGGCCCTCGCCCGGCTCCAACAGGAACTGCTGCGGGACACCACCCCGCCGCAGACCTGCCGCTGGCTGGACGAGCTGTCGGCCTGGCGCGATACCGCCTGGGATCGGGCGCTTCCACTGCTGGCGCCGCTGGCCCGCGACCTCGACGCCGCTCAGCTCGCGCGCCTGGCACGGCAGTGGCAACGCGACGACGAAGCCCTGCGCCGCGAGATGCTGCCCGAGGACCCGGCCGAGCGCCTGCAGGCCCAGGTGCAGCGAACCGTGCAGCGTGCCCAGCGCCTGTACGGCCGGCTCGATGCCGACCAGCGCACCTGGCTCGCCCAGGCCCTGGCCGAGGCCCGGCTCGATCCGCAAGCCTGGTTCGCCGAACGCCAGCGCCGTCAGGCCGACCTGCTGAACACCCTGGCACGCCTGCGTGAGCGCGAGGCCGGCCTGCTCCAGACGCAAGCCGCGCTGCAGGCGGTGTACCGCCGCGCCGTGGGCGTCCCGTCGTCTGGCCCCGCCGGGGAGGCCGCCGTCTGCGAGCTGCTGGCCGGCCTGCACAACCGCACCACCGCGGCGCAGCGACACACCGCCGCGCAGCGCCTGCGCGGCTGGGAGGCGGACCTGCGGGCCCTGGCCGCCGACAGCCCCGCCCCCGGGGAACACCAGGCTCAGTCCCGGGCCGAACCGCCCCTGCCACGGTAGGCGCCCGGCGTCTGCCCCGTCCACAGCCGGAAGGCCCGGTGGAAGGAGGCCGCGCTGTCAAAGCCCAGTTCGATCCCGATCGCGGCGATGGGCTCGCGCGTGCGCGTGAGCTTGAGCACCGCCAGATCGCGTCGCAACTCGTCCTTGATGCGCTGGAAGCTCGTGCCTTCGTCGGCCAGCCGCCGGTGCAGCGTGCGCAGGGACAAATTCAGCGCACGCGCCGTCGCCTGCGCCGTCATCCCCTGCGGCAGATGCGTGGACAAGTGAGCGCGCACCTGCTGGGCCAGGCGCTCATGGCGGAATTCGGCAAACATCCAGCCCTCGGGCGCACGGCGCAGGAACTCCGGCAGTTCCTGGGCACTGCGCCGCAGCGGCCACTCCAGCCAGGCCGCATCCAGGTACAGAGCCGACACCGGCTGACCGAACCGCACCGGCCCGGGGTAGAGGTTCTGGTACTCCTCAGCGAACGCCGGCGCCTCGAAGGCGAAGTCCACCCGCTCCAGCGGCAGCTTGCGTCCCACCAGCCAGGAGCACACGCCATGCACGAGCTTGAGCATCAGATCGTCGGCAATCGCCGCCGGAGGCCGGGCGCCCTCATGGCGCTGCAGCGCGATGCGGCACCACCCCTGCACCACGCCCACCTCCAGCCGGAAGTCATCCTGCAGCATGCGCAGGAACAGCGTCCAACGGTGCAGGGCCACCTGCAGATTGCGGGCGTCCAACAAACTCAGGCAGGTGAACTTCAGCGCACCGGGCCGCAGGGGTCGCGAGTAGAAGTGCAGCATCTCGTCGTCCAGACGACGCACCAGGGCGCGGTAGAGCGCGGCGAACTGCGCCTCCGTCACGCGAGCACCCGTGTGCTGCATCAGCACCGGGGACACACCGGCCTCGACCAGCGCCGCCTGCACATCGGCCTGACTGGCGCCGCTGGCCTCGAAGAGGGCCCGCACATAGCCCATCGACAAGGTGGGCGTCATCATCGAGGGGGCACGGACAGACAAGGCTCAAGGCTCCCGGCGCGGCATCCGGCAACGGCCGCGCGAGCCCGAACCCTAGCATGCTTCGACCCGTCAGCGCACCCGGCCGCGCCGGCCGTCCCCTGACCGCCCACCCGGGCGGCTCAGCCGGGCCGCGACCAGGCCCGGGCCAAGTCCTGCAGCCCGTCGACCGCCGCGGCCGCGGACCGCGACGTGCGCGGCGTGCCGCGCCGCCCCAACTGCATCCACCACTGCGCATCGGCATCGGCCAGTTCCTGGAGCCGGGAAGCGTCCAACATCGACAGGCGCGCCTCGCCCAGCCGCACCAGGCCCAAAGCCTGGAGCTGACGCAGGGCCGCATTGACGCGCTGGCGACTGCCGCCCACCATCGCCGCCAGATCGCTTTGCGAGATGCGCAGCTCGATGCGGACCTCCTCGGCACACTGGCGTCCGAAATGACGCCCGAGCCGCAACACCTGCCGCGCCAGGCGTTGCGCCAAAGGCAGCGTGTGCAGTTCCTCGAAGCGGCGGAACATGTGCCGCAGGCGCTGGCAGTTCAGCATCATCAGCGCATCGCGCAGCTCGGGGTGGTCGGCGGTGAGCCGACGCAAATCCGTCTGCGAGACCCTCAGCACCGTGGACGGCACCTGGGCCACGACATCGAGGTCGTTGGGCTTGCCATCGATCAGCGCGATGTCGCCGAACCACTGTCCGGGCCCCACCAGGTCGAGCGTGAAGGGCCGCCCGTCGCGCAGCACGGTGCCCAGGCGCACGGCGCCACGGAGCACGCCGATCCAGTCGGTCGCCGCACTGCCGCGCCGGGCCAGGACGGCGCCCGAGGCCACGCGATGCACCCGCGCACGGGCCAGCACCGCACAGCGCAGCGCTTCCGACAGCGTGCCAAACCAGGCCCCGGCCTGCAGGCTGACCAGCTCGTCCATGCCCAGGTCGGTGGCGGCCACACCGCCGCGCCAGACGGGGGAAGACAGGCCCGACGACATGCGCAAAGCGGCGGGAAGGGAGCTCAGGAGGGCGGACATGGGCACTTCCAGGACATCAGGCCACACCGCGGCGCCCGCAGAGGGCACACACCGCGGCCTCGGATCGGGCTCAATGTACGAAGCGCCGTGAAATACGTCATTCGCGATTCGGGCCGAATTCTTGCCTTCTTGTGCCAGGCCCCTGAACATGGGACTCGCTGGTGCCGAAATTTATGCACAGCCGGTCAACAACGACGAACCTCCCGATGACCGATGGAGACAATCGCCCCGCTGTTCATCTCGACGGGCCTCACCCAGGCCCTCTACGCCATGGGATGGATGATGGTGGCGGCCTTGATCCGCGAGCACCGCCACACCGCCTGGCACTTCGTGGGCTTCTGCGGCTTTCATG
Source organism: Caldimonas hydrothermalis (assembly GCF_056746695.1). NCBI lineage: Bacteria > Pseudomonadati > Pseudomonadota > Betaproteobacteria > Burkholderiales > Sphaerotilaceae > Caldimonas > Caldimonas hydrothermalis. The sequence continues at coordinate 71,140 of NZ_JBWQXA010000001.1, forward strand.
CGGCGGCCCTGCTGCTGATGGCCGGCCGCGGTGGCCCGCTGTCTGCCTGGTGGAGCGTCACCGCCTCCAATCTGTGCGTGATCGCGTCCTATCTCATGGTCTGGCGCGGGGTCACGGCCTTCTTCGGACTCGAAGAACAGACCCGCGAGCGCCGGTGGGTGGGGGCGCTGGCGATGCTGGCCTCGCTGGCGGTCGGCCCGGCCCCGGACCAAGCATCGGCACGCGTGGTGGTGGTCGCCAGCGTGATCGTGTGGGTGATCGTGCGCGCCGTGATGGCGGTGCACCGACCCATGGCACAGGAATTCGGCGCACGCCTGTCCTGGCTGATCAACGGCACCGCCTCGCTGATGGCCCTGCTGCTGAGCCTGCGCATCGCCGAGGTCCTGCTGCAACCCCGCCTGCCCTCCGACATCGTCTCCACCACGGCGGCCAATCCCGGCTTCGCCTACGCGGCGCAGATCATCTCGGCCTTCATCAACTTCGCCTATGGCGGCATGCTGATGGCGCGCGTGATGCGCCGCCTCGACGCGCTGTCACGCACCGATGTGCTGACCGGCCTGCTCAACCGGCGCGCGATGGGTGAGGTGCTGCACGACGAATGGCTCAGGTTCACACGCCACCGCACCCCGCTGTCCGTGGGCCTGCTCGACATCGACCACTTCAAGGCCGTCAACGACACCCATGGCCACGACGTGGGCGACCAGGTGCTGCGTCATGTGGCCACCACCTTGCAGGCCCAGGTCCGCCCCATCGACCGGCTTTCGCGCCACGGCGGTGAGGAATTCCTGCTGCTGATGCCCTCGACCGACGCCGCCGGCGCCCGACAGGCCTGCGAACGCCTGTGCCGCGTGATCGCCACCACCCCGGCCCCCACCACGGCCGGCCCCTTGCCGGTCACGGCGAGCATCGGAGTGGCCAGCGCCGCCCCATCCGACGGCCGCATCGACGATGTCCTGGTGCGCGCCGACCAGGCGCTCTACGAGAGCAAGCGCCACGGCCGCAACCGGGTGACGCTGGTGTGATGGACTGTGCAGCACCAACGCAAAACGCCAGCGCGATCGGCTGGCGTTTTTGCTGGCGTATTGGATTTGTTTGGTTGCGGGGGCAGGATTTGAACCTGCGACCTTTGGGTTATGAGCCCAACGAGCTACCAGACTGCTCCACCCCGCGTCAGAAGCTGACATTCTAGCACGATCTCTTGTTGCGCTGCAAGACGAGTCAGGGCCGCAGTCCGGCGGCCGCCAGGCTGTGCAGAAAGCGCTCGGCCGACTGGAAGCCGATCACGCGCACGCCCTCGACCTCGCGCCCCTGGGCGTCGAAGAAGACGATGCCCGGGGGGCCGAACAGGCGGAAACGCCGCAGCAAGGCCCGGTCCTGCGGGCTGTTGCGCGTCACGTCGGCCTGCAGCAACAGAGCCCCGGACAGCGCCGCCTGCACACGCGGGTCGCTGAAGGTGAAGGTCTCCATCTCCTTGCACGACACGCACCAGTCCGCATAGAAGTCCAGCATCACGGGCCGCCCAGCAGCCGCCACCACCCGTTCCAGCTCCTCCACGCTGGCCACACGCTGGAACCGCACACCGGCGGCAGAGGGCGTCTCACCGCGGGCCGCCAAGTGACGCAGGGGCTGCCAGGGGTCGCTGCCCCCCGAGGCCGCGCCGACCAGTTGCAGCACCCCCAGCACGGCCAGCACCACACCCACGCCCTTGAAAAACCGGGCCCAGCCGCGAGCGCCCGCATGCAGGCTGTCGAACACACGCAGGTAGACGGCCGACACCAGCAGCAGGCCGCCCCACAGCAGCATGCTCACTGCCCCGGGCAGCACCGACTGCAGCATCCACAGCGCCACGGCCAGCAACAGCACACCGAAGAAATGCTTGACCTGCTCCATCCAGGCCCCCGACCGCGGCAGCCAATGGCCCGCCGAGGCGCCCAGCAGCAACAGCGGCACGCTCATGCCCGCGGCCAGCGAGAACAGCGCTGCACCCCCCAGGCCCATGTCGCGTGTCTGGCTGATGTAGACCAGCGCCCCGGCCAGCGGCGCGGCCACGCAGGGGCTCACGATCAAGGCGGACAGGCCGCCCATCACGAACACCCCCCACAGCCGCCCACCGCGCGTGCGCTCGCTGGCCGAGACCAGGCGCTCACGCCAAGCCCTGGGCAATTGCAACTCATAAAAGCCGAACATCGACAGCGCCAGGGCCCCGAGCAACGCGGCAAACAGCGTGAGCACCCAGGGCTGCTGCAGCATCCCAGCCAGACCTTCGCCAGCCCATCCCGCCGCCAGGCCCAGGGCGGTGTAGACCAGGGCCATCCCGAGCGAATAGCTGGCCGCCAGCGCCAGAGCGCGACCACGGGTCACCGTCTGCGCCTGCGCGTCGGCCTGCCCGACGATCAACGACGACAGGATGGGCAGCATCGGCAGCACGCACGGGGTCAGCGACAGCAGCACCCCCGCGGCAAAGAACACCGCCACCACCGGCAGCCAGCGACCCGAGGCCAGCACGGCCTCGATGCGCGAGGCGTCCACCGGCGAGGGCGTGTTCACCAGCGCCTCGCTGCGTGCCCCCTCCGCCACGGCCTGGGCTTGCGCCGTCGTCCCCCACAGCGCCGACAGCCCCTGCGAGAGCGCGCCCGCAGCGCCGCCCACGCTGCGGTCATCGATGCGCAGCAGCCGCACACGGTCCTGCGCCGCGCCAAAGGCCCGCAGGCTCACCTCGTGCTCGTGCTCCATCGGGGGATAGCACAGTCCCAGGTCGGCACACCCCTGGCTGCGCACCACCAGCCGAAAGCCCTCCGGCGGCGCGGCCTGCACCGGCAGATGGATCCGCAGTTCGCCGCGATGGCTCTCGACGTCCTTCTCGAAGGTGGTGTCGTACTTGATCTGCCCTGGCGGGATCCGTGGCGGGCCCAGGGTGGCCGAGGGCGCGGTGAAGGCGAACTGCTCCCGGTACATGTAATAGCCGTCCGCGATCTCGAAACGCAGCTCCAGCGTGCGCTCATCGAGCACGCGGGCGCTGTGGCGGAAGGCCTGCTCCGGCTCGAGGAAGTCCTGGCCGGCCCCCGCGCCGAGCACCCAGCCCAGCCCGAGGAGCACGGCCCCCAACCATCGGATCATGGGCCTCACCGATCGCTCTCCTTCACGTTGTCGAACACCCAGGCCAGGTAGGGCGCATGTCCATCCGCCACCTCCAGCGCGAGCAGCTCCGGCACCTCATAGGGGTGCAATTGCGGCAACCGCTCCTTCAGGCGGGGCCAGGCAGCCCGGGTGGTCTTGATCAGCATCACGCACTCCCCGGCCTCCTCCACCCGGCCCTGCCAACGGTAGATGGACTGCGCCGCGCCCAGCAGGTTCACACAGGCCACCAGCGACTCCTCCACGAGCTGGCGGGCCAGACGGCGGGCCGTGGCCTCATCGGGGGCGGTGCTCAGTGCGACGAGCACCTCGTGCACAGCGGGGTCGTTCATGATCGGGCCCTCAACGGAAAAAACGCCGGCGCGTCAAGGCCAGCGCCACATAGTAGCCCCCGGCGGCATACAGGCCCAGCACGGCCAGCGCGCGTCCCCAGTCGGCCGGCCACTGGCCCACCACCAGCGGCCGCACGAGCTCCACCGCCGCCGTCAGCGGCAGCGCCATCGCCACCGCCTGCAGCGCCTGCGGCAGTTGCTCCAGCGGGAAATAGATGCCCGACAAGAAGGTCATCGGCGTGAGCACCAGGGTGAAGTAGTACGTGAAGAAGTCGTAGTTGCGTGCCAGCGCGTTGAACACCAGGGCGACCGAAGCGAAGGTGATGCCCACCAGGAACAGCAACGGCACGGCCAGCAGCAGGGTCGGTTCTCGGCTGATGTCCAGCACGATCAGCACCCCGGCGATCGCCACCGCGCAGAACAGCGCCTTGAGCGCCGCCCACAGCATTTCGGCGAAGACGATGTCGTCCAGTGCCACCGGTGCATTCATGATGCCGTCCCAGGTCTTTTGCACATGCATGCGGGAGAAGGCCGAGTACAGCGCCTCGAAGGAGGCGGCGTACATCGTGCTCATGCAGATGCTGCCCGAGGCGAGGAAGACAATGTAGGGCAGCCCCTGCACCTCGCCCACCAGGGCGCCCAGGCCGTAGCCGAAGGCCACCAGCACGATCAACGGCTCGGCGATGTTGCCCAGCAAGCTGGGCACAGCCAGCTTGCGCCACACCAGCAAGTTGCGCTGTACCACCGGCCACACACGGCGGCTCAGGCGGGGAAGCGCGTAGAAGGATTCGGGCATGGAATGGGCTCAGTGCTATGACTCAGGCATCGTCGCGGATCTGCCGCCCGGTGAGCTTGAGAAACAGATCCTCCAGGTTGGCCGGGCGGTGCAGATACCGCACCCCGCCGTGCGCGGCCAGGCGCTCCAGCACCGGCTGCGGGCGGTCGAGGTACAGAAAGGTGGTCTCGCCGCTGCGCTCCACCCGCTCGCACCAAGCCTGCAGGCTGCGCGCGGCGTCCCGGGCGCCATGGCCATAGACCTCGATCACATCGGACTCCAGGTGCTCGGCGATCAGTCCCCGCGGGGTGCCTTCGGCGATCTTGCGCCCGTGGTCCAGCACGATGAGCCGGTCGCACAGGCGCTCAGCCTCGTCCATGAAGTGGGTCGTCAGCAGGATGGACTTGCCCTGCTGCAGCAGCTCCTTGAGCCGCTCCCACATCAGGTGGCGCGCCTGCGGGTCCAAGCCCGTCGTCGGCTCGTCCAGCAACAGCAGGTCCGGGTCGTTCACCAAGGCCCGTGCCAGGCTCAGGCGCCGGCGCATACCGCCCGAGAGCTCGGCCGGCTTGGCCCGGGCCTTGGACTGCAGGGCCGCAAACTCCAGCAGTCTCGGCACACGTTGCGCCACCACCGCGCGAGGCACCCCGAAGTAGCGGGCGTACACGACCAGATTCTCGGTACAGGAGAAGTCCGGATCCAGGCTGTCGAACTGGCTGACCACGCCCAGGCGCTGCTTGATCTCGCGCAGCCGCTCAGGCATCTCCATCCCGAAGGCGGTGATGCGTCCGGACTGCGGCGCCGTCAGGCCCAGGCACAACCGGATCGTCGTCGTCTTGCCGGCCCCGTTCGGTCCGATCACGCCCAGGCACTCCCCGGCGCGGATCTCGAAACTGAGGTCATCGACGACCGTGTGGCCGTTGTAGCGCTTGACCAGGTGCTCGACGGCAAAAAGCACGGACGGGGACGGGGCGGACATAGACGTGTCAGTGTGCCAAAGAGCCGGATCCCTCGCCCGCCGGCGGCCATTGCCGCCGCCCACCGGACGCCCCAAAAACAAGGGCCGGCACAAGGCCGGCCCAGGGGTGTCGCGAGCGCCGGCCTCGGCCAGCGCGGCGGGCTTACTCGGCCGCCTCGGCCTTGGCCGGTTCGGTCTCGGTCGGCTCCGGGCGATCCACCAGCTCGACGAAGGCCATCGGGGCGTTGTCACCCACACGGAAGCCCATCTTCAGGATGCGGGTGTAGCCGCCCGGGCGGGTCTTGTAGCGCTCGCCCAGCACATTGAAGAGCTTGACCACATTGTCGCGGTTGCGCAGGCGGGCAAACGCCAGGCGCTTGTTCGCCACCGTAGGCTCTTTGCCCAGGGTGATCAGCGGCTCGACGATGCGGCGCAGTTCCTTGGCCTTGGGCACGGTGGTCTTGATGGCCTCGTGCTCGATCAGCGAGTTGGCCATGTTGCGCAACATCGCAAGGCGGTGCTCGGAGGTGCGGTTGAGTTTGCGAAGTCCGTGACGATGACGCATGGTGCTTTCCTTTCCTTATCAAACTCCTGGCCGTATCAGGTACCAGGAGGTGCACTTGCAAGAGTGATCAGCGCTTGTCCAAGCCCGAAGGCGGCCAGTTCTCGAGACGAACGCCCAGCGTGAGGCCGCGCGAGGCCAGCACTTCCTTGATCTCGTTGAGCGACTTGCGGCCCAGGTTCGGCGTCTTGAGCAGCTCGGTTTCCGTGCGCTGGATCAGGTCGCCGATGTAGTAAATGTTCTCGGCCTTCAGGCAGTTGGCCGAACGCACGGTCAGCTCGAGCTCGTCCACCGGACGCAGCAGGATCGGGTCGAAGCTCTGGCTGCGCGGCATGGCCGGCTCGAAGCCCGGCAGATCGCTACCCTCCAGCTGGGCGAAGACGGCCAACTGCTCGACCAGGATCTTGGCCGAGGCGCGGATGGCCTCCTCCGGCGCGATCGCGCCGTTGGTCTCGATCTCCATCACCAGCTTGTCCAGGTCGGTGCGCTGCTCCACACGAGCGCTCTCGACCGTATAGCTCACGCGCTTGACCGGCGAGAACGAGGCATCGAGCACGATGCGTCCGATGGCCTTGGTGGGCTCGTCGCCGAAGCGGCGCAGCGTGCCGGGCACATAGCCGCGGCCCTTCTCCACCTTGATCTGCATGTCGAGCTTGCCCCCCTGGGCCAGGTGGGCGATCACGTGGTCGGGGTTGATGATCTCGACGTCATGCGGCGTCTGGATGTCGCCGGCCGTGACCGGGCCCTCGCCTTCCTTGCGCAGCACCAGCGTGACCTCGTCACGGTTGTGCAGACGGAACACCACACCCTTGAGGTTGAGCATGATGTGCACGACGTCTTCCTGCACCCCGTCGATGGTCGAGTACTCGTGCAGCACGCCGGCGATCGTGACTTCGGTCGGCGCGTAACCCACCATCGACGACAGCAGCACACGGCGCAGGGCGTTGCCCAGCGTGTGGCCGTAGCCGCGCTCGAAGGGCTCCAGGGTCACCTTGGCACGGTGACCGCCCAGCGGCTCGACATTGATGGCCTTGGGTTTCAGCAGATTGGTTTGCATGAGGTCTTCCTGTCAATACCCTCGGCTCGTTACACCGATAAGGCTGATGGACCGCCTGGCGCCAAGCACCAGGTCCTTGAAAACGCGCATGGCGCCTCGTGCCGCACCGGGCCGCGCGAGGTCGCCTTTGGCATCAACGCGAGTACAGTTCAACGATCAGCGACTCGTTGATCTCGGCACCGAATTCGTCGCGGTCCGGCGTCTTCTTGAACACGCCTTCGAGCTTGCTGCCATCCACCTGCACCCAGCCCGGCAGGCCCACCTGCTCGGCCAGCTTGAAGGCATCTTGCACGCGCAGCTGCTTCTTGGCCTTCTCGGCCACAGCCACCACGTCGCCAGGCTTGACCAGGTAGGACGGGATGTTCACGCACCGGCCATTGACCGTGATGCCCTTGTGCGACACCAACTGACGGGCTTCCGCACGCGTCGAGCCGAAGCCCATGCGGTAGACGACATTGTCCAGGCGCGACTCCAGCAGTTGCAGCAGGTTCGAGCCGGTGTTGCCCTTGCGGCGCTCGGCCTCGGCGAAATAGCGGCGGAACTGACGCTCCAGCACCCCGTACATGCGCTTGACCTTCTGCTTCTCGCGCAACTGCAGGCCGTAGTCGGAGGTGCGGGAGCCCGAGGTGCGGCCATGCTGACCAGGCTTGCTGTCGAACTTGGCCTTGTCCCCGATGGCGCGGCGGGCGCTCTTCAGGTACAGGTCGGTGCCTTCACGGCGGGAGAGTTTGGCCTTGGGGCCGAGATAACGTGCCACTTGAGTGCTTCCTCAAAAATCTGACGCGGCTCCTTGCGGGGCTGCGCGAGTCCGGGGCGGGGTTCGATGCTCTGTCGAGCGCGTCCGGACGGTGGGCTTCAACGAAACCGCCGGCCAAGGTGTCTTCCAACACCGGCCGGCGAACCAAAGCTAGATATTCTATTAGATGCGACGACGCTTCTGCGGGCGGCAGCCGTTGTGCGGGATCGGCGTCACATCGGAGATCGACGTGATGCGAATGCCCAGCGCTGCCAGCGCACGCACCGACGATTCACGCCCGGGGCCGGGGCCCTTGATCTCAACGTCCAGGTTTTTGATGCCCTGTTCCTGCGCAGCGCGTCCGGCCATCTCGGCGGCCACTTGGGCAGCAAACGGGGTGGACTTGCGCGAGCCCTTGAAACCTTGGCCACCACTGGAGGCCCAGGACAGCGCATTGCCCTGACGATCCGTGATCGTGATGATGGTGTTGTTGAACGAGGCGTGGACGTGCGCGATGCCGTCCGCAATGTTCTTGCGGACCTTCTTGCTCACGCGGCGGGCGGCGGTGTTCGCAGGTGACTTGGCCATGAATACCTTCTTTCAATCAGCGTGATGCGGCAGCTTACTTCTTCAGCGCCACGCCCGACTTACGCGGCCCCTTGCGGGTGCGGGCGTTCGTGCGGGTGCGCTGGCCCCGCAGCGGCAGGCCGCGACGATGGCGGAAACCGCGGTAGCAACCCAGATCCATCAGGCGCTTGATGTTGATCGACATCTCGCGGCGCAGGTCGCCCTCGATGGTCAGCTTGCCCACTTCCTCCCGGATCTTCTCCAGGTCGGCATCGGTCAGATCCTTGATCTTCTTGTCATACGGGATCGCGCAGGCGTCGCAGATCTTCTGCGCCGTCGAGCGGCCGATGCCGTAGATCGAGGTCAGGCCGATCTCGGTGTGCTTGTGGGGCGGGATGTTGATACCAGCAATACGTGCCATGTGCGTCCTCTAACTCGCGTTCATCCGGGGGCGGCGGTGCCGCTCAGCCCTGGCGCTGCTTGTGGCGCGGGTCGGTGCAAATCACGCGAACCACGCCATTGCGGCGGATGATCTTGCAATTGCGGCAGATCTTTTTGACGGATGCCGAAACTTTCATGGTCTTCTCCTTGACCTTTTAGTTGCTCACTTCGCTCGAAACACGATGCGAGCGCGACTCAAATCGTAGGGCGTCAGCTCGACGGTCACCTTGTCGCCCGGCAGGATGCGGATGTAGTGCATGCGCATCTTGCCCGAGATGTGACCGAGCACCACGTGCCCGTTCTCCAACTTCACGCGAAACGTGGCATTGGGCAAGTTCTCCAGCACCTCGCCCTGCATCTGGATGACGTCGTCTTTCGCCATGCGTTTTCGTTCGTTTCGCTCGCAGCCTGTCTCAACTGGCCTTGAAATTCGCCTTCTTCAGCAGCGACTCGTACTGCTGAGACATCACATAGGACTGCACCTGAGCCCAGAAATCCATCGTCACGACCACAATGATCAGCAACGAAGTGCCGCCGAAGTAGAACGGCACGTTGTACTTCAGGATCAGGAACTCCGGCAGCAGACACACCGCGGTGATATACAGAGCCCCCACCAGCGTCAGGCGCGACAGGATCTTGTCGATGTAGCGTGCGGTCTGATCGCCCGGACGGATCCCCGGAATGAATGCGCCACTCTTCTTCAGGTTGTCTGCCGTCTCGCGGCTGTTGAACACCAAGGCCGTGTAGAAGAAGCAGAAGAAGATGATCGCCGCCGCATACAGCATCACGTAGACCGGCTGGCCCGGGTGCAGCGCATCGGCAATGTTCTTCAGCCAACGCAGGCTGTCGCCCGTGCTGAACCAGCTCACGACAGTGGCCGGCAGCAGGATGATCGACGAGGCGAAGATCGGCGGGATCACGCCGGCCATGTTCAGCTTCAGGGGCAGGTGCGAGGACTGACCGCCGTAGACCTTGTTGCCGACCTGGCGCTTGGCGTAGTTCACCAGGATCTTGCGTTGGCCGCGCTCGACGAACACCACGAAGTAGGTCACCAGACCCACGACCACGATGATGGCCAGCGAGACGATGATGCTCATCGCGCCGGTGCGCACTAGCTCGAACAGGCCGCCAATCGCGCTCGGCAGGCCGGCCACGATGCCCGCGAAGATCAGGATCGAGATGCCGTTGCCCAGGCCACGCTCGGTGATCTGCTCGCCCAGCCACATCAGGAACATAGTCCCCGCCGTCAGGCTGATCATGGCTGTCATGCGAAAGCCGAAGCCGGGGTTGAGCACCAGGCCCGGAGAGCTTTCCAGTGCGATCGCGATCGACACCGACTGAAAGATCGCCAGACCCAGCGTGCCGTAACGCGTGTACTGCGTGATCTTGCGCCGGCCGGCTTCGCCTTCCTTCTTCAGTTGCTCGAGCGTGGGCACGACGTAGGTCATCAACTGCATGATGATCGACGCCGAGATGTAAGGCATGATGCCCAGCGCGAACACGGTGAAGCGCGACAGCGCGCCGCCCGAGAACATGTTGAACAGGCTCAGGATGCCGCCTTGCTGGCTGCGGAAAAGCTCCTGCAGCTGGTTGGGGTCGATGCCCGGCACCGGGATGTGCGCCCCGATGCGGTAGACGACCAGCGCCATCACCAGAAAGAACAGTCGGCGACGCAGATCGCCGAACTTCCCGGTCTTGGCCAACTGACTTGCGTTGCTTGCCACGGCTAAGGTGTCCTCGTGAGCCTCGTCTTGCTGCCTGCTGGGGCTTACTCGGCGACGGAGCCGCCGGCCGCCTCGATCGCCTTCTTGGCACCGGCGGTCGCCGCCACGCCCTTGAGCACGATCTTGCGGGTAAGTTCGCCCGCGGCGATCACCTTGGCGTTGCGCACCAGTTCACCGACCAGGCCGGCCTGCTTCAACGTGAGCAGATCGATCTCGGCCGACTCCAGGCGCTGCAGGTCTCCCAGACGCACCTCAGCATTGAACTTCAGGCTTTGCGACTTGAAGCCGCGCTTGGGCAGACGACGCTGCAGCGGCATCTGACCGCCCTCGAAGCCCACCTTGTGGAAGCCACCGGCACGCGACTTCTGGCCCTTGTGACCGCGACCGGCCGTCTTGCCCAGGCCGGAACCGATACCACGGCCCACGCGGCGCTTGGCGTGCTTAGAGCCCGCTGCCGGCTTGATGGTGTTGAGTTGCATGATCGTCCTCAGCCTGCCTGAACCACCTGCACCAGGTAGCTCACCTTGTTGATCATCCCGCGCACGGCGGGGGTGTCTTCCAGCACCGATTCGCTGTTGAGCTTGCGCAGGCCCAGGCCGCGCACGGTGGCGCGGTGATCGGCGCGCGTGCCGATCACGCTGCGAACCAGCTTGACTTTCAGGGTCTTCTTCTCAGCCATGATGTACTCCAGCGGCTCAGTTGAAGAGCTCTTCAACCGACTTGCCGCGCTTGGCCGCGATCTCCGCCGGCGTGGTGCAATTCTTCAGCGCGGCCAGCGTGGCACGCACCATGTTGTAGGGGTTGGTGGACCCGTGGCTCTTGGCCACGATGTCGGTCACACCCATCACCTCGAAGATCGCGCGCATCGGGCCGCCGGCGATGATGCCGTCACCGGGCTTGGCCGGCGCCATCAGCACCTTGGCCGCACCATGCTGGCCGGTCACGTTGTGGTGCAGCGTGCCGTTCTTCAGGCTGACCTTGAACATATTGCGGCGAGCCTGCTCCATGGCCTTTTGCACAGCCACCGGCACCTCGCGGGCCTTGCCTTTGCCCATACCGATGCGGCCGTCGCCGTCACCCACGACGGTCAGGGCCGCAAAGCCGAGGATGCGGCCACCCTTGACCACCTTGGTGACGCGGTTGACCGCGATCATCTTCTCGCGCAGACCGTCGTCGCGACCTTCGTCCGCCACTTTCGGTTGAAACTTTGCCATTTCGGATTCCTTGAGGTCGTGCGCTTAGAACTTCAGACCGCCTTCGCGGGCGGCCTCGGCCAGGGCCTTGACCCGGCCGTGGTAGGCAAAGCCGGAACGGTCGAACGCGACCTTCTCGATGCCGGCCGCCTTGGCCTTTTCGGCAATGCGCTTGCCCACGATCTGGGCTGCCGCCACGTTGCCGCCCTTGCCCGGGCCACCAAGCTGCTCGCGCACGGCCTTCTCGGCGGTGGAGGCGGTGACCAGAACCCGGGAGCCGTCCTCGGAGATGACGCTCGCGTAGATGTGCAGGTTGGAACGGAACACAGTCAGGCGCGCCACACGCTGTTCGGCAATGCGCAGGCGCGTCTGACGGGAGCGACGCAGGCGCTGTTCTTTCTTGTTCAACATCTGGCGGCTCCTTACTTCTTCTTGGTCTCTTTGATGACGACCTTCTCATCCGCATAGCGGATGCCCTTGCCCTTGTAGGGCTCGGGCGGACGGAAGGCCCGCACCTCGGCAGCGATCTGGCCCACCACCTGGCGGTCAGCGCCCTTGATCACGATCTCCGTCTGCGAGGGGGTCTCGACCTTGATGCCGGCCGGCATGTCTTTGACCACCGGATGCGAGAACCCGATTTGCAGGTTGAGCTTCTGGCCCTGGGCCTGCGCACGATAACCCACGCCCACCAGGGTCAGCTTGCGCTCGAAGCCCTTGCTGACGCCTTGCACCATGTTGGCCACCAGGGCGCGCATGGTGCCGGACATGGCATTGGCCTCGGCAGAGTCATTCACAGGAGCAAACAAGAGCTTGCCACCTTCGTTCTTGACCGTGACCAGCTTGTTCGCCGGGCGCGACAACGTGCCCAGCGAGCCCTTGACGCTGATCTGGTCGGCAGTGATCGACACATCCACACCCTGGGGGATGGCGATCGGCATTTTTCCAACGCGGGACATTTGCGACCTCTCCTCGATCAGGCGACGTAGCAGAGCACTTCGCCGCCGATGCCGGCCTGGCGTGCCTTGCGGTCGGTCATCACTCCCTTGGGCGTGGTGACGATGGCCACGCCCAAACCGTTCATGACCTGGGGAATGCTGTGACGACCCTTGTAGATGCGCAGGCCGGGACGGCTCACGCGCTCCAGGCGCTCGATCACCGGACGGCCGGCGTAGTACTTGAGCGCGATCTCGAGCTCGGGCTTGGAGGCCTCGCCACGCACGGCGAAGTCGTCGATGTAGCCTTCATCCTTCAGGACCTGCGCGATCGCCACCTTCAGCTTCGACGAGGGCATGCGAACGCTGGCCTTCTCGACGATCTGGGCATTGCGGATGCGGGTCAGCATGTCGGCGATAGGATCACTCATGCTCATGGGTTCTTCTCCTGATCGTGCCGATTACCAGCTGGCCTTGATGACGCCCGGAATCTCGCCCCGGAACGCCAGGTCACGGATCTTGCTGCGACCCAGACCGAACAGACGGAAGGTGCCGCGAGGACGGCCCGTCAGGCCGCAGCGTGCACGCTGGCGGGTGGGATTGGCATTGCGAGGCAGCTTCTGCAGCTCCAGACGGGCGAGGTAGCGCTCTTCGTCACTCTTCTTGGCATCGTTGGCGATGGCCTTGAGCTCGGCGTACTTCTTCGCGTACTTGGCGGCCAGCTTGCTGCGCTTGGCTTCGCGCTGAATCATGGAAACCTTGGCCATGAGCCACCTCAGTTCTTGAACGGGAAACGGAACTCGGACAGCAGCGCCTTGCACTCCTCGTCCGACTTGGCCGTCGTGGTGATGCTGATGTTGAGGCCACGCAGGGCGTCAACCTTGTCGTACTCGATCTCGGGGAAGATGATCTGTTCCTTGACGCCGACGTTGTAGTTGCCGCGGCCATCGAAGGAACGACCCGAGATGCCCCGGAAGTCGCGCACACGAGGCAGCGCGATCGTCACGAAGCGGTCGAGGAATTCGTACATGCGCACGCCACGCAGGGTGACCATGCAGCCGATGGGCACCCCCTCGCGGATCTTGAAACCGGCAATGGCCTTGCGCGACTTGGTGATCACGGGCTTCTGGCCGGCGATCTTGGCCAGGTCGCCCACGGCGTGCTCCATGACCTTCTTGTCCGACACCGCCTCGCTCACGCCCATGTTCAGCGTGATCTTGGTGATGCGCGGCACCTCCATGACCGACTTGTAGCCGAACTTCTTGACGAGGTTCGGGACGACTTTCTCGCGGTAGTACTGTTGCAGACGAGCCATCTCGAACCCCTTACGCCTTGATCTCTTCGCCGCTGGACTTGTAGACGCGCACCTTCTTGCCGTCCGCCAGCAACTTGAACCCGACGCGGTCGGCCTTGCCCGTGGCGGCGTTGTAGATCGCCACGTTGGACTGGTGGATGGGCATGGTCTTGTCGACGATGCCGCCGGTCGTACCCTTCATCGGGTTGGGGCGCACGTGCTTCTTGACCACGTTCACCCCCTCGACGGTGATGTACTGTTCATCCACGCGCGCCGTCACCGTCCCGCGCTTGCCTTTGTCGCGCCCGGTCAACACGATGACCTGGTCGCCCTTACGAATCTTGTTCATGGCCTGTCCTCGGCTTGAAGCTCAAAGCACCTCGGGGGCGAGCGACACGATCTTCATGAAGCGCTCGGTCCGCAGCTCGCGAGTCACCGGGCCGAAGATGCGGGTGCCGATCGGCTCCAGCTTGTTGTTCAGGAGCACCGCGGCATTGCCGTCGAACTTGATCAGCGAGCCGTCCTGACGGCGCACACCCTTGGCGGTGCGCACCACCACCGCGCTGTAGACCTCGCCCTTTTTGACGCGGCCGCGCGGCGCAGCTTCCTTGATGCTGACCTTGATGATGTCGCCAATCCCGGCATAACGGCGCTTGGACCCGCCCAGCACCTTGATGCACATGACGGACTTGGCGCCAGTGTTGTCGGCGACGTCGAGTCGCGATTGCATTTGAATCATGAAAGTCCCCAACTTCTCCCGCCGAATCTCCCGTGCCCATCACGGAAAGGCAAAGCGGTCAGTCTTGGGCCCGTCGAATACCCACCCCAGGGCAGGCACCCGCTTGGGCGAAGCCGGCGCGCTCTGGCTCTGGCCTCACACCCCACCCGTTCGGAAAGCGAACCAGGCAGAGAGCACATGCAAAACCAGCCGATTTCCGGCGAAGCTGCGCATTATCGCGTGAGATTATCTCGGCGTCAACTATGTCAAGGCACCAGCCCTCCGGTTGCGCCCGGGAGGGTGGCCGCCGGGGGCCGACCGACAGCGCCGCGGAGCGCGCCGCACCGGCCCCAACACAGCCGTCGGGCCTCAACCGCGCAGGGCTTGGGCCTGCTTGAGCAGGGTCGCCGCGTCGCTGACCTCGAACTTGCCGGGCGCTTCGATGTTCAGCGCCTTGACCACACCATCGACGACCAGCATGGAGTAGCGCTGGGACCGCAGCCCCATGCCTCGGGCGGTCAGATCCAGCGTCAGCCCGGTGGCCCGGGCGAACTGCGCGCTACCGTCGGCCATCATGCGCACCTTCCCGGCCGTCTTCTGCTCGCGCGCCCAGGCCCCCATCACGAAGGCATCGTTGACCGAAATGCACCAGATCTCGTCGACCCCGGCCGCCTTGAAGGCATCGGCCAGCTCGACGTAGCCGGGCACGTGCTTGGCCGAGCAGGTCGGGGTGAAGGCCCCAGGCAGACCGAAGATCGCCACCGTCTTGCCAGCCGTGGCCTCATGGATGTCGAAGCTGTTCGGGCCGATCGAGCAGCCCTGACCCTCGACCTCGATGAATTCCTGCAGGGTGCCGGCTGGCAGCTTGTCGCCGACTTTGAGCATCGTCGTCTCCTGTATTGCGTTGGATGATGAAACCGGCCGAACGTGAAAACGGCCGGCCGCCAGTATGAGGCGAACCGGCCGTTGCCGGAGGCTAGCGCCCCGGAAACCCGAGCCGCCAGCGGGCCGATCAGCAGGCCCAGGAGATCAGACCTCGCGGGCCTTCTCGATCAGGCGTGTCACCACCCAAGACTTGGTCTTGGAGATGGGGCGGCCCTCGGCGATCTCCACCAGGTCCCCCATCTTGTACTCGCCCTTCTCGTCATGGGCGTGGTACTTGCGGGAACGGGCCACGATCTTGCCGTACAGCTCGTGCTTGGTGCGACGCTCAACCAGGACGGTGACCGTCTTGGCGCGCTTGTCGCTCACCACGCGCCCGATCAGGGTGCGGGTGTTCTTCTCAGCGGCTTGAGCTTGCGTCATTTCGCGGCTCCTTCCCTTTTCTTCTGCGCCAGGATGGTCTTGACGCGGGCGATGTCACGGCGGGTCTTGCCCAGCGCAGCCGTGTTGCTCAGCTGCTGGGTGCCCTTTTGCATGCGCAGGCCGAAGTGGGCCTTGAGCAGGTCTGCCAGTTCCTTCTCCAGGCCGGCGACGTCCTTGCTG
This sequence comes from Caldimonas hydrothermalis, assembly GCF_056746695.1. Taxonomy (NCBI): domain Bacteria; kingdom Pseudomonadati; phylum Pseudomonadota; class Betaproteobacteria; order Burkholderiales; family Sphaerotilaceae; genus Caldimonas; species Caldimonas hydrothermalis. Next base: position 87,046 of record NZ_JBWQXA010000001.1, read on the forward strand.
CGCAGTTCAGATGCTTTCATGTCGATACTCCGAATGCGGTTCAGGCGCCGATCTGGCGGCTCACGAAGATGGTCTTCAGCGGCAGCTTGGCCGAGGCGAGCTGAAAGGCTTCACGGGCAAGTTGCTCGGGCACGCCGTTGATCTCGTACAGCACCTTGCCCGGCTGGATCTCGGCCACCCAGTACTCGGGGTTGCCCTTGCCGTTGCCCATGCGCACTTCGGCGGGCTTCTGGGAGATCGGCTTGTCCGGGAAGATGCGGATCCAGATGCGCCCGCCACGTTTGACGTGACGGGAAATTGCACGACGGGCCGCCTCGATCTGGCGGGCCGTGATGCGGCCGCGCTCGGTGGCCTTCAGGCCGAAATCACCGAACGCCACGGTCGCGCCGCGCGTGGCCACGCCGGTATTGCGGCCCTTCTGCTCCTTGCGGTATTTGCGACGAGCGGGTTGCAGCATGTCTTATTCTCCTTTGGCCTCGCCACCCGGCGAAGCCGCTTTGCGCACGCGCTTGACGGCCGTCTTGGGCGCGTCGGCGGCCTCGGCAGGCTTGTCACTGCCATCGGCCGGCGCTTCGTTGCGGCCGGCACCGGCACGCACACCACCCCGCGGGGGACGGCGGTCGCCGGCGGGGCGGTCGCTACGTGGGCCGCGGCGGCCACGGCGGTCGTCTTCGGGACGCTCCTCGGTCTTGGCAGCAGGCTGTTCGCCGCGGCCGAGACGTTCGCCCTTGTAGACCCACACCTTGACGCCGATGACGCCGTAGGTGGTCTTGGCTTCGGAGAAGCCGTAGTCGATGTCGGCACGCAGGGTGTGCAGGGGCACACGGCCTTCGCGGTACCACTCGGTGCGGGCAATCTCGATGCCGTTCAGACGACCGGCGGACATGATCTTGATGCCCTGGGCGCCCAGACGCATGGCGTTTTGCATCGCGCGCTTCATCGCGCGACGGAACATGATGCGCTTTTCGAGCTGCTGGGTGATCGAGTCGGCGATGAGCTGGGCATCGATCTCGGGCTTGCGCACCTCCTCGATGTTCACCGCCACGGGCACGCCCAGGCGCTTGGCCAGCTCGGCCTTCAGATTCTCGATGTCCTCGCCCTTCTTGCCGATCACCACGCCCGGACGGGCCGAGAAGATGGTGATGCGGGCGTTCTTGGCGGGGCGCTCGATCAGGATGCGCGACACGGCGGCGTTCTTCAGCCGCTCCTTCAGGTACTCGCGCACCTGCAGGTCATCGGCGAGCATCTGGCCGAAGTTGCGGTTCGACGCATACCAGCGCGACGCCCAGGCACGCGTGACGGGCAGCCGGAAACCGGTCGGATGGATTTTCTGTCCCATGGTTCTCTTTCTGCCCCTTAGTTGCCGACGGTCACGAAGATGTGGCAAGTGGGCTTGCTGATGCGGTTGCCGCGGCCCTTGGCGCGCGCGGTGAAGCGCTTCAGCGTGGTGCCCTGCTCCACGTGGATCGTCTTGACTTTCAGTTCGTCGATGTCGGCACCATCGTTGTGCTCGGCGTTCGCAATCGCGGACTCGAGCGCCTTCTTGATGATGCCGGCGGCCTTCTTGGGCGTGAACGTCAGGATGTCGAGGGCCTGGCCGACCTTCTTGCCGCGGATCATGTCGGCCACCAGCCGGCCCTTGTCAACCGACAGGCGCACACCGCGAACGATTGCTCTGGTTTCCATCGCCGCTCCTTACTTCTTCGCTTTCTTGTCCGCGGGGTGACCCTTGAACGTGCGGGTCAACGCGAACTCGCCGAGCTTGTGACCGACCATCTGGTCGGTCACGTACACCGGCACGTGTTGCTTGCCGTTGTGCACCGCGATCGTCAGACCGATGAACTCAGGCAGGATCGTCGAGCGACGCGACCAGGTTTTGATCGGCTTCTTGTCCTTGGTCTCGACGGCCTTCTCGACCTTGACCATCAGGTGGTGGTCGACGAACGGGCCTTTCTTGAGTGAACGAGCCATAGCGTCCTCTTATTTCTTGCGGCGCGAGACGATCATCGTCTGGGTGCGCTTGTTGCGACGGGTGCGGTAGCCCTTGGTCAAGGTGTTCCACGGCGACACGGGCGCCCGGGCCTCGCCGGTGCGACCCTCACCACCACCGTGCGGGTGGTCGATCGGGTTCATCGCGACACCGCGCACGGTCGGGCGGATACCCTTCCAGCGGATCGCGCCGGCCTTGCCGTACTGGCGCAGGCTGTGTTCTTCGTTGCTCACCTCGCCGATCGTGGCGCGGCACTCGATGTGGATCTTGCGGACCTCACCCGAACGCAGGCGGACCTGCGCGTAGGTGCCCTCACGGGCCATCAGCACGGCCGAGGTACCGGCCGAGCGGGCGATCTGGGCGCCCTTGCCCGGCAGCATCTCGATGCAGTGGATGGTCGAACCCACCGGAATGTTGCGGATGGGCAGCGCATTGCCGGCCTTGATCGGAGCCTCCGAGCCGCTTTGCACCGTGGCCCCCACCTCCAGGCCGCGCGGCGCGATGATGTAGCGACGCTCTCCGTCGGCATAGCACAGCAGCGCGATGTGCGCGGTGCGGTTCGGGTCGTACTCGATGCGCTCGACCTTCGCGGGGATGCCGTCCTTGTTGCGACGGAAATCGATCACGCGATAGTGGTGCTTGTGACCACCGCCTTTGTGACGGGTGGTGATGTGGCCGTTGTTGTTGCGGCCGGCTTTCTGCTTCTGGGGCTCGAGCAGCGACTTCTCGGGGGCGCCCTTGTGCAGGTGCTTGTGCACCACCTTCACCATGGCACGGCGGCCAGGCGACGTGGGCTTGAGTTTGATGACGGCCATTTACGCAGCCTCCCCGGAGAAGTTGAGCTCCTGGCCTTCCTTCAGCGACACATAGGCCTTCTTGACGTGATCACGCCGACCCATGGACCGACCGAAGCGCTTGACCTTGCCCTTCTGGTTCACCACCTGCACGCCTTCGACCTCGACCTTGAACAGCAGCTCGACAGCCGCTTTGATCTCAGGCTTGGTGGCGTCCCGCAGGACCTTGAACATCACCTGGTTGTGCTTCTCGGCCACCGACGTGGCCTTCTCGGACACGATGGGCGAGACCAGCACCTGCATCAGGCGGCCTTCGTTGAATTTCGGGGCGCTCATGCCAGCATCTCCTTGAGCTGATCGATCGCGGCCTTGGTCACGAGCACCTTCTTGTAGTGCACCAGCGACAGCGGATCGGCGTAGCGCGGCTCGACGACGAGCACGTTGGCCAGGTTGCGCGAGGCCAGGTACAGGTTCTCGTCGATCTCATCGGCGATCACCAGCACGGACTCCAGACCCATGGCCTTGAACTTGGCGGCCAGCAGCTTGGTCTTGGGGGCCTCGACCTTGAGGGAGTCGACCACGGCCAGACGACCCTCACGGGCGAGCTGCGAGAAGATGGCGGCCATGCCGGCGCGGTACATCTTCTTGTTGACCTTGTGGGTGAAGTTCTCGTTGGGGCTGTTCGGGAAGATCCGACCGCCGCCGCGCCACAGCGGCGACGAGGTCATGCCGGCGCGCGCGCGCCCGGTGCCTTTTTGGCGCCAGGGCTTCTTCGTGGAGTGCTTGACGGTGGCACGATCCTTCTGGGCGCGGGTACCCTGGCGGGCATTGGCCTGGTAGGCCACGACCACCTGGTGCACCAGGGCTTCGTTGTACTCGCGACCGAAGACGGTGTCAGGCGCGTCGATCTTGGCCGACGACTGGCCCTGTTCGTTCAGGAGCTCGAGCTGCATCAGTTGGCCCCTTCCTTCTTGGCCTTGGCCTTGACAGCCGGGCGCACGACCACGTGACCCCCCTTGGCGCCGGGCACGGCACCCTTGACCAGCAGCAGCTGGCGGGCTTCGTCGACGCGCACGATGTCCAGGTTCTGGGTGGTGACGGTCACATCGCCCATGTGGCCGGACATCTTCTTGCCGGGAAACACGCGGCCCGGATCCTGGGCCATCGAGATCGAGCCCGGGACATTGTGCGAGCGGCTGTTACCGTGGGAAGCGCGCTGCGAACCGAAGTTGTGACGCTTGATGGTGCCAGCAAAACCCTTGCCGATGGACGTGCCCTGCACGTCGACGGCCTGGCCCGCAGAGAACATCGTCACGGGCAAGGTGGCGCCGGGCTTGTACTCGGCAGCCACCTCGGCGGAGACACGGAACTCCTTGAGGATTTCGCCCGCCTCAACGCCAGCCTTGGCAAAATGGCCGGCCTCGGGCTTGGTCACGCGGGAAGCCTTGCGGGTGCCGAACGCCACCTGGATGGCGCTGTAGCCGTCGGTCTCCACGGTTTTGACCTGAGCCACTCGGTTGTTCGACACGTCGAGCACCGTCACCGGCACGGCATCGCCGTCGCCCGTGAAGATGCGCATCATGCCCACCTTGCGGCCCAGCAATCCGAGACGATTGCTAAGACTCATTGTTTTCTCCAATGCCCGACAGCGATTGGCCGGGCTGACTCGATGCGCGAAGTCCGGACGACACCGGCCCCGCAACCACAAACCACAAAGGCCCACGAAAGTGGGCAGCCTTGCGGAAAAGCTATTGATTGTAGCAGACGCGGCCTGCCCTGCAAGCCAGTCCGCGCCTTGTGCTGCTTACTGCAGCTTGATCTCGACGTCCACGCCGGCCGGCAAGTCCAGCTTCATCAGAGCATCGACGGTTTTGTCGGTGGGATCGACGATGTCCATCAGGCGCTGGTGCGTGCGGATCTCGAACTGGTCGCGCGAGGTCTTGTTGACGTGCGGCGAGCGCAGGATGTCGAAACGCTGCATACGGGTCGGCAGGGGCACAGGACCCTTGACGATCGCGCCGGTGCGCTTGGCGGTGTCCACGATCTCGAGCGCCGACTGGTCGATCAGCTTGTAGTCGAACGCCTTGAGGCGGATACGGATCTTTTGCTTTTGCATGGTGACTCCTAAAGAGCAGTGTTGCAGCCCCCCAGGACTGCAACGAAGAGGCGGTTGAGCGAGGGAGCCGTCTTGGCGCCGGGCTGTCCCCAGCCAGAACGGGCAGCCCCCTCGGGGCGGGTGTCAAGCGCGTCGTGCACAAGACACCCGGGGGCACCATGTCATTCGATGATCTTGGCCACGACGCCGGCGCCGACGGTGCGGCCGCCTTCGCGGATGGCAAAGCGCAGACCCTCTTCCATGGCGATCGGTGCGATCAGCTTGACCGTGATCGACACGTTGTCGCCCGGCATCACCATCTCCTTGTCCTTGGGCAGCTCAATGGCGCCCGTCACATCGGTGGTGCGGAAGTAAAACTGCGGACGGTAGTTGTTGAAGAACGGCGTGTGGCGCCCGCCCTCTTCCTTGCTCAGCACGTACACCTCGGCCGTGAAGTGCGTGTGCGGCGTGATCGAGCCCGGCTTGGCCAGCACCTGGCCGCGCTCGACTTCCTCCCGCTTGGTGCCGCGCAGCAAAATCCCCACGTTGTCGCCCGCCTGGCCCTGGTCGAGCAGCTTGCGGAACATCTCCACGCCCGTGCAGGTCGTCTTGGCCGTCGGACGGATGCCCACGATCTCGATTTCGTCACCCACCTTGATGACGCCGCGCTCCACACGACCGGTCACCACCGTGCCCCGCCCAGAGATCGAGAACACGTCTTCCACCGGCATCAGGAACGTGCCGTCCACCGCACGCTCGGGCGTGGGAATGTAGGTGTCCAGCGCCTCGGCCAGCTTCATGATGGCCTGCTCGCCCAGCTCGCCCTTGTCGCCTTCGAGCGCCAGCTTGGCCGAACCCTTCACGCTGGGCGTGTCGTCCCCAGGAAACTCGTACTTGGACAGCAGCTCGCGAACCTCCATCTCGACGAGCTCCAGCAGCTCGGCGTCGTCGACCATGTCGCACTTGTTCAGGAACACGATGATGTACGGCACCCCCACCTGACGGGCCAGCAAAATGTGCTCGCGCGTCTGCGGCATCGGGCCGTCAGCGGCCGACACCACCAAAATCGCACCGTCCATCTGCGCCGCACCCGTGATCATGTTCTTCACGTAGTCCGCATGCCCCGGGCAGTCCACGTGCGCATAGTGACGGTTGGCCGTCTCGTACTCCACGTGCGCCGTGTTGATCGTGATCCCGCGCGCCTTCTCCTCCGGCGCCGCATCAATCTGATCGTACGCCTTGGCCTCGCCGCCATACTTCGACGCCAGAATCGTCGTGATCGCCGCCGTCAGCGTCGTCTTGCCATGGTCCACGTGACCAATCGTCCCCACGTTCACGTGCGGCTTGGTCCGCTCAAACTTGCCTTTTGCCATGTCGGTCTCCAGGGAAAGAACAGGGCCCGTGTCGGTTTAAGGTCTCCGGCGCTGGCCTGCCACGGGCAGCAGGCCAACCCTGTCGTGCAGGGCGCCGAAGACCGTCTCGGGTTTACTTCGCGCGGGCGCTGATGATCGCGTCGGCCACGTTCTTCGGAGCCTCGGCGTAGTGCTTGAACTCCATCGTGTAGGTCGCGCGGCCCTGCGACATCGAGCGCAGCGTGGTCGAGTAGCCGAACATCTCGGACAGCGGCACCTCGGCCTTGATCACCTTGCCGCCGCCAGGCATGTCGTCCATGCCCTGCACCATGCCGCGGCGAGACGATAGATCGCCCATCACGTTGCCGGCATACTCCTCGGGCGTCTCCACCTCCACGGCCATCATCGGCTCGAGGATCACCGGGTTGGCCCTGCGGCAGGCCTCCTTGAAGCCGATCGAGGCGGCCATCTTGAAGGCGTTTTCGCTCGAGTCCACCTCGTGGTAGGAACCGAAGGTCAGGGTGACCTTGACGTCCACCACGGGGTAGCCGGCCAGCACACCGGTGGTGAGAGATTCTTCCACCCCCTTCTGCACCGCCGGGATGTACTCGCGCGGCACCACACCGCCCTTGATGGCATCGATGAACTCGAAACCCTTGCCCGGCTCGTTGGGCTCGACCGTGAAGACGACGTGGCCATACTGGCCCTTGCCACCCGACTGGCGCACGAACTTGCCTTCGACGTCGGAGACCGACTTGCGGATCGTTTCGCGGTAAGCCACCTGCGGCTTGCCAACGTTGGCCTCCACGCCGAACTCGCGCTTCATGCGGTCGACGATGATCTCCAGGTGCAGCTCGCCCATGCCCGCGATGATGGTCTGCCCGGACTCTTCGTCGGTCGAGACGCGGAAGGACGGATCCTCGGAGGCCAGGCGCTGCAACGCAATGCCCATCTTCTCCTGGTCGGCCTTGGACTTGGGCTCGACGGCCTGACGGATCACCGGCTCGGGGAAGACCATCTTCTCGAGCGTGATGATGGAATCGGGGTCGCACAGGGTCTCGCCCGTGGTCACTTCCTTCAGGCCCACGCAGGCGGCAATGTCACCGGCCAGGATCTCCTTGATCTCCTCGCGCTGGTTGGCATGCATCTGCAGGATCCGGCCGATGCGCTCCTTCTTGCCCTTGACGGGGTTGTAAACGGTGTCACCCGACTTGAGCACGCCCGAGTACACGCGCACGAAGGTGAGCTGGCCGACGTAGGGGTCCGTCATCAGCTTGAACGCGAGCGCGGCGAACTTCTCGTTGTCGTCGGCCTTGCGCGTGACTTCACGGTCGTTCTCGTCGGTGCCGGCCACCGGAGGAATGTCCACCGGGGAGGGCAGGAATTCGATCACCGCATCGAGCATGCGCTGCACGCCCTTGTTCTTGAAGGCGGTGCCGCACAGCATGGGCTGGATCTCGGTGGCGATGGTGCGCTGGCGCAGGCCCTGCTTGATCTCGGCCTCGGTCAGCTCGCCGGTCTCGAGGTACTTGTTCATCAGTTCCTCGCTGGCCTCGGCCGCCGCCTCGATCATGTTCTCGCGCCACTTCTGGCAGGTTTCCACCAGGTCGGCCGGGATGTCCTCGTAAGTGAACTTCATGCCCTGGGACGCCTCGTCCCAGATGATGGCTTTCATCTTGAACAGATCCACGACACCCTTGAAATTCTCCTCGGCGCCGATGGGCACGACGATGGGCACGGGATTGGCCTTCAGGCGCGTCTTCATCTGGTCATAGACCTTGAAGAAGTTCGCGCCGGTGCGGTCCATCTTGTTGACGAACGCGAGACGGGGCACCTTGTATTTGTTGGCCTGACGCCAGACGGTTTCCGACTGCGGCTGCACGCCGCCCACGGCGCAGTACACCATGCAGGCGCCATCGAGCACGCGCATGGAACGCTCCACTTCAATGGTGAAGTCCACGTGGCCCGGGGTGTCGATGATGTTGAAGCGGTGCTCGGGGAACGACAGATCCATACCACGCCAGAAGCACGTCGTGGCCGCGGAGGTGATGGTGATGCCCCGCTCCTGCTCCTGCTCCATCCAGTCCATGGTGGCGGCGCCATCGTGCACCTCGCCGATCTTGTGGTTCACACCCGTGTAATACAGGATGCGCTCGGTCGTGGTGGTCTTGCCGGCGTCGATGTGCGCTGAGATACCGATGTTCCGGTAGCGCTCGATCGGGGTCTTGCGGGACATGATGTCACTCCAAATACAAAGGCCGCCCCGCGTGTCTCGTGGACAGCCGGGGCAGCCGCTGGGCGGATTGGCGGTTTCTTAAAAACGGAAGTGCGAGAAGGCCTTGTTGGCTTCGGCCATGCGGTGGACCTCGTCGCGCTTCTTCATGGCGCCGCCACGGCCTTCGGCCGCCTCGAGCAGCTCGTTGGCCAGACGCTGGGCCATGGACTTTTCGCTGCGCTTGCGGGCCGATTCCTTCAGCCAGCGCATGGCCAGGGCCATCCGGCGCACGGGGCGAACTTCCACGGGAACCTGGTAGTTCGCACCGCCCACACGGCGGGACTTCACTTCGACCATGGGCTTGACGTTGTTCAGCGCGGTCAGGAACACCTCCAGCGGATCCTTGCCGGACTTCTTCTCGACCTGCTCGAGGGCGCCGTAGATGATGCGCTCGGCCACGGCCTTCTTGCCCGACTCCATGATGACGTTCATGAACTTGGACAGATCGACGTTGCCGAACTTCGGATCGGGCAGGATCTCGCGCTTGGGGACTTCGCGACGACGAGGCATGATGACTTCCTTTTCTGCTTCAGTTGGCGCAGGGCTCACCCCGCACCTCGGACACCCACTCCGGGCGCCCACTTACTCGGCAAACCGCAGCTTGCCGCAACACGTCCGGCCCGACCTGACGGCCCGGCCATGACAACTGACGGGAATCAGGCTTTCTTGGGACGCTTGGCGCCGTACTTCGAACGCGCCTGCTTGCGGTCCTTGACGCCCTGCAGGTCCAGCGAGCCGCGCACGATGTGATAGCGCACGCCCGGCAGATCCTTCACGCGGCCGCCACGCACGAGCACCACGCTGTGCTCCTGCAGGTTGTGGCCTTCGCCACCGATGTAGGAGATGACCTCGAAGCCGTTCGTCAGACGCACCTTGGCGACCTTGCGCAGCGCGGAGTTCGGCTTCTTCGGGGTGGTGGTGTACACACGGGTGCACACGCCGCGTCGCTGCGGGCAGTTTTCCATCGCAGGCGACTTGGACTTCGTGACCTCGGCCTTGCGGCCATGGCGCACGAGCTGGTTGATGGTGGGCATGGTAACTTGTTCCCGTTTGAAGTTACGTTTCGGACGGATTCCGACAGGAACGCCGAACCCCCTGAACAAGCATGGCCGGTCGTCGCCCCCTTGCTGCCGCCCCGCGCACCCACCCCGGAAAGCCTCCAGAGGCGAAGGGCTGCAGCGCAAAAGGGTTCCGCCAAAGCCGCCCAGCAAAGAGCGCAGCAGAATCTGCCGAAAAGCCCGCTATTGTAGGGGCAAGCGCGCAGACTGTGCAAGCCGGGGCGCGCCAGCCTTTGGGGTGAGCGGGTATGCTGCCGTCCCATGTCCGATCTGTGTGCGCTGCCGCCCCCAGTTTCGCCTTTGCGCATCGTGCTCGACACCAATGTGGTGCTCGACTGGCTGGTGTTCGACGACCCGCTCGCCCGTGGCTGGAGCCAGGCCATCGTGACCGGCATGGTGGAGTGGGTGGTCACTGACAGTATTTACGCGGAGTGGCAGCGCGTGCTCGAGTACGACGCGGTGCGTCGCCGCAGTCCGGGACCGTCCGCGCTGGAGGCCTGGCATCGACATGCCCGGCGCTGCCACGAACCGCCGCGCTGTGTGCTGCGATGCGCCGATCCGGACGACCAGGTCTTCATCGACCTGGCGGTGGCCGAGGGGGCGCGCTGGCTGCTCACCAAGGACCGCGCCTTGCTGGCCCTGGCCCGGCCGGCGGCCCGCTTGGCGGTGCAAGTGGGCCCGCCGGCGGCCTGGAGCATGGGCGCGGGGCTTCAGCCGGCCTGGGCCGCGAGCTGACGCAGCATCAGGCGTGCGCTGGCCAGGTTGGTGGCGCAGGGCACGTCGTGCACGTCGCAGGCGCGCACCAGGGCGTTGATGTCGGGTTCGTGGGGCTGGGGGGTCATCGGGTCGCGCAGGAAGATGACGGCATCGACCTCCTCGACCGCCAGCCGGGCGCCGATCTGCAAGTCGCCGCCCAGCGGACCGCTGAGCAGGCACTCCACCTTGAGGCCCACCTGGGCCTGCAGCCGCGAGCCGGTGGTGCCGGTGGCGATCAGGTGGCAGCGGCCCAGGAAGTCGCGGAACTCCTGGGCCAGGTGGATCATGTCGTTCTTTTTGCCGTCGTGGGCGATGAGGGCGAGGCAGGGCGGTCGCATGGCGGTCTCCTTGGGGCGATGATAGTCAGCCGGGGTGACGACGCGGGTACATGCAGCGGGCCCATGAAAAAAGGCGGCCGAAGCCGCCTGGGTAAGGGGAAGACCCCGGCAACGGGGTCACTCCTCGTGGGAACCGTCCTCGCTGGCCGCATCGACCTGCGCCAGTTGCAGGGCGGCCATTTCCTGGGCTTCCTGCATGGCGATGGCGCGGCGCTCCTGCTCGTCCATCTCTTCCTTGGCCTTGCGGGCCTGATGGAAGGCCAGGCCGGTGCCGGCCGGGATCAGGCGGCCGACGATGACGTTCTCCTTCAGGCCGCGCAGCTCGTCGCGCTTGCCCATGATGGCCGCCTCGGTGAGCACGCGGGTGGTTTCCTGGAAGGACGCCGCCGAGATGAACGAGTCGGTCGACAGCGAAGCCTTGGTAATGCCCAGCAGCACATCGCTGTACGTGGCAGGCATCTTGCCCTCGGCCAGCAGCCTGTCGTTGGTGTCGAGCAGTTCGGAGCGCTCGACCTGTTCACCGGCGATGTAGTGGCTGTCGCCCGGGTTGACGATTTGCACGCGCCGCAGCATCTGGCGAACGATCACCTCGATGTGCTTGTCGTTGATCTTCACACCCTGCAGGCGGTAGACGTCCTGCACTTCGTCGACGATGTAGCGGGCCAGCTCCTCGATGCCCAGCAGGCGCAGGATGTCCTGCGGGTCGGCCGCACCGTCGACGATGAGTTCGCCGCGGTTGACCACCTGGCCTTCGTGCACGAGGATGTTCTTCTCCTTCGGCACGAGTTCTTCCCAGACCTTGCCGTCCGGGTCGGTGATCTGCAGGCGCACCTTGCCCTTGGTCTCCTTGCCGAAGGACACCGTGCCGGTGACTTCGGCCAGCGTGCCCTTGTCCTTGGGCGAGCGGGCTTCGAAGAGCTCGGCCACGCGCGGCAGACCGCCGGTGATGTCGCGGGTCTTCTGACCCTCGACAGGGATGCGCGCCAGCACCTCGCCGGGGGCGAGTTCCTGGCCGTCGCGCACCTGGATCAGGGCGCCCACCGGGAAGCCGATGGTCACGGAGTGGTCGGTGCCGGGGATCTTGACCTCGTTGCCCGCTGCATCGACCAGCTTGACCTGCGGACGCACGACCTTGGTGGCGCCGCGGCGCTTCGGGTCGATCACGACGAGCGTGGACAGGCCCGTGACCTCGTCGACCTGCTTGGCCACGGTCACGCCTTCTTCGACGTTCTCGAACTTCGCACGACCGGCGAACTCAGTGATGATCGGGCGGGTCAGCGGATCCCAGTTGGCCAGCACGGTGCCGGCCTTGATGGTCTGATCGGCCTTCACGTGCAGGGTGGCACCGTAGGGCACCTTGTGGCGCTCGCGCTCGCGGCCATGCGGGTCGGAGATGACGATCTCGCCGGAGCGGGCGATCACGACCAGCTCACCCTTGCCGTTGGTCACATAGCGCATCGTCGCGTTGAAGCCGACGATGCCGTCGGACTTGGCCTCGACGCTGGAGGCCACAGCCGCCCGGGTGGCCGCACCGCCGATGTGGAAGGTCCGCATCGTGAGCTGCGTGCCGGGCTCGCCGATCGACTGCGCGGCGATCACGCCCACGGCCTCGCCGACGTTGACCAAGCCGCCACGGCCAAGATCGCGGCCATAGCACTTGGCGCACAGGCCGAAGCGCGTGTTGCAGGTCAGCGGAGTACGCACCTTGACCTCGTCGACGCCGGCCGCCTCGAGCACGTCCATCGCATCTTCGTCGAGCATCTCGCCGGCCTTGACCAGGACCTCCTGGGTCTCGGGATGCACCACGTCGTGGGCCGGAATGCGGCCCAGGATGCGGTCGCGCAGCGATTCGATCACCTCGCCACCCTCGACCAGGGCGCGCATCGCGATGCCGTTGGTGGTGCCGCAATCGTCTTCGGTCACGACCAGGTCCTGCGTCACGTCGACCAGGCGGCGCGTCAGGTAGCCCGAGTTCGCGGTCTTCAGCGCCGTGTCGGCCAGGCCCTTGCGGGCGCCGTGCGTGGAGTTGAAGTACTGCAGCACGTTCAGACCTTCACGGAAGTTGGCCGTGATGGGCGTTTCGATGATGGAGCCGTCGGGCTTGGCCATCAGGCCGCGCATGCCGGCCAGCTGGCGGATCTGCGCCGCCGAGCCGCGGGCGCCGGAGTCGGCCATCATGTAGATGGAGTTGAACGACTCCTGTTCCACGGTGTTGCCGTGGCGGTCGACGACCTTCTCCTTGGAAAGCTGGGCCATCATGACCTTGCCCACCTCGTCGCCGGTCTTGCCCCAGATGTCCACGACCTTGTTGTAGCGCTCGCCGGCGGTCACCAGGCCCGAGACGTACTGCTGCTCGATCTCCTTGACCTCCTTCTCGGCGCGCTCGATCAGGGCATGCTTTTCCTTGGGGACCAGCATGTCGTCGATGGCGATCGAGATGCCCGCGCGCGTGGCCAGGCGGAAGCCCGACTGCAGCAGCTTGTCGGCAAAGACCACCGTCTCCTTCAGGCCGCAGCGGCGGAAGGAGGCGTTGATCAGCTTGGAGATCTCCTTCTTCTTCAGAGCCTTGTTGATGTTGGCGAACGGCAGGCCCTTGGGCAGGATCTCCGACAGCAGCGCGCGGCCGACCGTCGTCTCGACCAGCTTGGTCTCGGGCACGAGCGCGCCGGTGGTGGCGTCCTTGACGTAATCGGTCAGGCGCACGCTGATGCGGGCGGTCAGTTCGACCACACCGTTGTCCAGCGCGCGCTGGACCTCGGCCACGTCGCTGAACACCATGCCTTCGCCCTTGCCGTTGATGCGCTCACGGGTGGCGTAGTACAGGCCCAGCACCACGTCCTGCGAGGGCACGATGGAGGGCTCGCCACTGGCAGGAAAGAGCACGTTGTTGGAGGCCAGCATCAGCACGCGGGCCTCCATCTGCGCCTCGATGGACAGCGGCACATGCACGGCCATCTGGTCGCCGTCGAAGTCGGCGTTGAAGGCAGCACACACCAGCGGGTGGAGCTGGATCGCCTTGCCCTCGATCAGCACCGGCTCGAAGGCCTGGATACCCAGGCGGTGCAGCGTCGGGGCGCGGTTGAGCAGGACGGGGTGTTCCTTGATCACCTCTTCCAAGATGTCCCACACCACCGGCGTGCCGGCTTCGACTTCCTTCTTGGCGGCCTTGATCGTGGTGGCGATGCCCATCGCCTCCAGCTTGGAGAAGATGAAGGGCTTGAACAGTTCCAGAGCCATCAGCTTGGGCAGGCCGCACTGGTGCAGCTTGAGCGTCGGGCCCACGGTGATGACCGAACGGCCGGAGTAGTCGACGCGCTTGCCCAGCAGGTTCTGGCGGAAGCGCCCCCCCTTGCCCTTGATCATGTCGGCCAGCGACTTCAGTGCACGCTTGTTCGCGCCGGTCATCGCCTTGCCGCGGCGGCCGTTGTCCAGCAACGAATCCACGGCCTCTTGCAGCATGCGCTTTTCGTTGCGCACGATGATCTCGGGCGCCTTGAGCTCGAGCAGCCGCGCCAGGCGGTTGTTGCGGTTGATGACGCGACGGTACAGATCGTTGAGGTCGGAGGTCGCAAAGCGGCCGCCGTCCAGCGGGACCAGAGGGCGCAGATCCGGCGGCAGCACCGGCAGCACATCCATGATCATCCACTGCGGCTTGATGCCCGACTTCTTGAACGCCTCGAGCACCTTCAAGCGCTTGGAGTTCTTCTTGATCTTGAGCTCGGAGCCCGTCATGTCGTTGCGGATCTTCTCGATCTCGACATCCAGGTCCATGTCCTCGAGCAGCTTCTTGATGCCCTCGGCGCCCATCATCGCGACGAACTCGTCGCCGTACTCCTTGCGTTTGGCGTCATAGTCGTCCTCGGACATGATGCTGTACTTCTTCAGCGGAGTCATGCCGGGGTCGACGACCACGTAGGCCTCGAAGTACAGCACACGCTCGATGTCGCGCAGCGTCATGTCCAGCACCAGGCCCAGACGCGACGGCAGGCTCTTGAGGAACCAGATGTGCGCACAGGGCGCGGCCAGGTCGATGTGGCCCATGCGCTCGCGGCGCACCTTGGTCTGGGTCACCTCAACGCCGCACTTCTCGCAGATCACGCCGCGGTGCTTCAGGCGCTTGTACTTTCCGCACAGGCACTCGTAGTCCTTGATCGGGCCGAAGATCTTCGCGCAGAACAGGCCGTCACGCTCGGGCTTGAAGGTGCGGTAGTTGATGGTCTCGGGCTTCTTCACCTCGCCGAAGGACCACGAACGGATCTTCTCGGGCGAGGCCAGCCCGATGCGGATCGCGTCGAAGTGTTCGTCGGGCGTGAACTGCTTGAACAGGTCCAGCAAACCTTTCATGAGGTTCTCCTATTCCTTCTTTAGTTGCGCTCGAGCTCGATGTCGATACCCAGCGAACGAATTTCCTTGACGAGCACGTTGAAGGACTCGGGCATGCCGGCGTCGATCGCGTGTTCACCCTTGACGATGTTCTCGTAGACCTTGGTGCGGCCGTTCACGTCGTCGGACTTGACGGTCAGCATCTCCTGCAGCACGTAGGACGCGCCATAGGCCTCCAGCGCCCAGACTTCCATCTCGCCAAAGCGCTGGCCGCCGAACTGCGCCTTGCCGCCCAGCGGCTGCTGGGTGACCAGGCTGTACGGGCCGGTCGAGCGGGCGTGCATCTTGTCGTCCACCAGGTGGTGCAGCTTGAGCACGTGCATGTAGCCCACGGTGACCGGACGCTCGAAGGCATCGCCCGTGCGGCCGTCGTAGAGCGTGGCCTGGGTGCGCGTGGACGTCAGCCCCTTCTTGGCCGCGATGTCGTCCGGGTAGGCGAGCTGCAGCATCGCGCGGATCTCCTCCTCGGTCGCGCCGTCGAAAACCGGCGTCGCGAAGGGCACGCCCTGCGACAGGTTGTGCGCCATCTCGAGGATCTCGTCGTCGCTGAGTTGGCTGAGATCCTCGGTGCGGCCACCGGACTTGTTGTAGAGCTCGTCGAGGAACTTGCGCAGTTCGGCCACGCGGGCTTCGCGTTGCAACATGTCGCCGATACGCTGACCGATGCCTTTGGCGGCCCAGCCCAGGTGCACTTCCAGCACCTGCCCCACGTTCATGCGCGAAGGCACGCCCAGAGGGTTGAGCACGATGTCGGCGGGCGTGCCGTCGGCCATGTAGGGCATGTCCTCGACCGGCACGATCTTGGAGACCACCCCCTTGTTGCCGTGGCGGCCGGCCATCTTGTCGCCGGGCTGCAGGCGGCGCTTGACGGCCAGGTACACCTTCACCATCTTGAGCACACCCGCGGGCAACTCGTCGCCCTGCGTGAGTTTCTTGCGCTTCTCTTCGAAGGCCAGGTCGAAGCTGTGGCGGGTCTGTTCGAGCGAGTTCTTGATCGACTCGAGCTGGTTGGCCACGTCTTCGTCGGCCGGCCGGATGTCGAACCAGTGGTACTTCTCGACCTCGGCGAGATAGTCCTTGGTGATCGTCGTGCCCTTGGCCAGCTTCTTCGGACCGCCGTTGGCAGTTTTGCCCACCAGCAGCTTCTCGATCCGGTCGAAGGCGTCGGCCTCGACGATGCGCAACTGGTCGTTGAGGTCCAGGCGGAAGCGCTTGAGTTCGTCGTCGATGATCTGCTGGGCACGCTTGTCACGCTGGATGCCTTCGCGGGTGAAGACCTGCACGTCGATGACGGTGCCAGCCGTGCCCTGATCCACGCGCAGCGAGGTGTCCTTCACGTCGGAGGCCTTCTCGCCGAAGATGGCACGCAGCAGCTTTTCCTCCGGCGTCAGCGTGGTTTCGCCCTTGGGGGTGACCTTGCCGACCAGCACGTCGCCGGCCTGCACCTCGGCGCCGATGTAGACGATGCCAGATTCGTCCAGGCGCGAGAGCTGGTGCTCGGACAGGTTCGGGATGTCGCGGGTGATCTCCTCCGGGCCCAGCTTGGTGTCGCGGGCCATCACCACCAGTTCCTCGATGTGGATCGAGGTGTAGCGGTCGTCGGCGACGACACGCTCGCTGATGAGGATGGAGTCCTCGAAGTTGTAGCCGTTCCAGGGCATGAAGGCCACCAGCATGTTCTGGCCCAGGGCCAGTTCGCCGATGTCGGTGGAGGCGCCATCGGCAATGATGTCGCCAGCTTGCACCTGATCCCCGCGCCGCACGATGGGGCGCTGGTGGATGTTGGTGTTCTGGTTGGAGCGCTGGTACTTGATGAGGTTGTAGATGTCCACGCCGACTTCGCCGACCACCGTCTCCTCGTCGTTGACGCGGATCACGATGCGGTTGGTATCGACATAGTCCACCACGCCGCCACGGCGGGCGGCCACGACGGTGCCCGAGTCCTTGGCGGCCACACGCTCGACACCCGTGCCCACGAAGGCCTTCTCGGGACGCAGCACCGGCACGGCTTGGCGCTGCATGTTCGCACCCATCAGCGCCCGGTTCGCGTCATCGTGCTCCAGGAAGGGCACGAGCGAGGCCGCCACGGACACGATCTGGGTCGGCGCCACGTCCATGTACTGAATACGCTCAGGCGAGGTCAGCACCGACTCGCCGTGCTCGCGCGCGGACACCAGCTCGTCGATGAGGCGGCCGTCCTTGTCCAGCGTCGCGTTGGCCTGGGCGATGACGTACTTGCCTTCCTGGATGGCCGACAGGTACTCGATCTCGTTGGTGACCTTGCCATCGACCACCCGGCGATACGGCGTCTCGAGGAAGCCGTACTCGTTCAGGCGCGCGTACAGGGCCAGCGAGTTGATCAGGCCGATGTTCGGGCCTTCCGGTGTCTCGATCGGGCACACGCGGCCGTAGTGCGTCGGGTGCACGTCGCGCACCTCGAAGCCGGCACGCTCGCGGGTCAGACCGCCCGGGCCAAGGGCCGAGACGCGGCGCTTGTGCGTGATCTCCGACAGCGGATTGGTCTGGTCCATGAACTGCGAGAGCTGGCTCGCCCCGAAGAACTCCTTCAGTGCCGCGGAGATCGGCTTGGAGTTGATCAGGTCGTGCGGCATCAGGGACTCGGTCTCGGCCTGGCCCAGGCGCTCCTTGACGGCCTTCTCGATGCGGGCCAGGCCCGAACGGTACTGGTTCTCGGCCAGCTCGCCCACGCAGCGCACGCGGCGGTTGCCCAGGTGGTCGATGTCGTCGACTTCGCCGCGTCCGTTGCGCAGATCCACCAGGATCTTCACGACGTCGAGGATGTCCTCGTTGGACAGCGTCATCGCGCCTTCGGCCGTGTCGCGGCCCACCCGGGCGTTGAACTTCATGCGGCCCACGCGCGACAGGTCGTAGGTGTCGGGGTTGTAGAACAGCCGGTTGAACAGGGCCTGGACGGCATCCTCCGTCGGGGGCTCGCCGGGGCGCATCATGCGGTAGATCGCCACACGGGCGGCCAGCTCGTCGGCGGTCTCGTCGATGGCCAGGGTCTGGCTGATGTAGCCCCCCTGGTCGAGCTCATTGGTGTACAGGCACTGGATGTCCTTGATGCCCGCGGCACGCAGCTTCTTCAGCAGCGATTCGGTCAGCTCGTCATTGGCCTTGGCGATGATCTCGCCGGTCTCGGGGTCGATCTGGTTCTTCGCCAGCACACGGCCGACGAGGAAATCCTCGGGCACGGTGATGAACTGCGTGCCCGACTGCTCCAGCACACGGGTGTGGCGCGCGGTGATGCGCTTGTCCTTCTCGACGACGACATTGCCCGACTTGTCGGTGATGTCGAAACGGGCCACCTCGCCCTTCAGGCGCTCGGCCACGAACTCCATCTGGGCGCCCGAGTCCATCAGGCGGAAGTTGTCGAACACGAAGAAGTGGGCGAGGATCTGCTCGGGCGTCAGGCCGATGGCCTTGAGCAGGATCGTGACCGGCATCTTGCGGCGGCGGTCGACGCGGAAGTACAGAATGTCCTTCGGGTCGAATTCGAAATCGAGCCAGGAGCCGCGGTAGGGGATGATGCGCGCGGAAAACAGCAGCTTGCCGCTGGAGTGGGTCTTGCCCTTGTCGTGCTCGAAGAACACGCCGGGCGAGCGGTGGAGCTGGGAGACGATCACGCGCTCGGTGCCGTTGACGATGAAGGAGCCGTAGTCCGTCATGAGCGGCACTTCGCCCATGTAGACCTCCTGCTCCTTGATCTCCTTGACCGTCTTGGCCTGCGGGCTCTCGCGGTCATAGATGATCATCTGCAGCTTCGCGCGCACGGCCGCCGCGTACGTCAGGCCCCGCTGTTGGCATTCGCGCACGTCGAACGGAGGCTTGGCGATGTTGTACTCGATGAACTTCATCTCCACGAACCCGTTGTGCGACACGATCGGGAACGCGGAGAGGAAGGCAGCCTGCAGCCCCTCGGGCTTGCGCTGGGCGGGCGGTACGTCCTTTTGCAGGAAGGCGACGTAGGAGTCCTTCTGCATCGTCAGGAGGTAGGGAACATCGAGCACGCTTTCGCGTTTGCCGAAGCTTTTGCGAATGCGCTTGCGCTCGGTGTAGCTGTAGGTTTTTGCTTGCGCCATAAACACTCCGTGTCGAAGACCACCGTCTGGCCGTTGACGGCGTTTCGTTCGGCGACTGGCTATCCAGACCTTGCGTCTGAAGCTTGGTGGCTGGCCACTACCAGCCGCTGGCGGACAACCCCGGCATTGCACCGCGGCCCGACCAAAGCCGTGCTCCTGCAGTCGGATCAGAGAACACTTGGAAAGAGGCTTGGCATCGTGCCTTCAAACCCCTTTCCAGGTGCTCTCCAGGGGCATCCCCCGGAAAGCGCAAAAGGCTGGGGGCCCCAACAGGCTCCCAGCCCCCGCGGTCGCGCCCGATTACTTGAGCTCGACCTTGGCGCCGGCTTCTTCCAGCTTCTTCTTGGCGGCCTCGGCGTCGGCCTTGGCGATGCCTTCCTTGACGGGCTTCGGAGCGCCGTCCACCAGGTCTTTGGCTTCCTTCAGGCCCAGGCCGGTGATCTCGCGCACGGCCTTGATGACCGACACCTTGTTGGCGCCGGCATCGGCCAGCACCACGGTGAACTCGGTCTTCTCTTCGGCCGCAGCAGCAGCGGCGCCGCCGCCGGCAGCCGCCGGAGCCGCCATCGCGGCGGCGGACACGCCGAACTTCTCCTCGATGGCCTTCACCAGGTCATTGAGTTCCATGACGGACATGGTGTCCAGGGCGGCCAGGAAAGCGTCTTTGTCGAATGCCATGATAGGTTTCCTAAATCTTGAAAAAGGTTGAAGAGGGGACGTCAGGCGGCTGCGGCCTCACCGCGCTTCTCGGCCAGCGCGGCCAGGACGCGCGCGGTACGGGCCACCGGCGACATGAGCAGGCCCGCCAGCTGCGACAGCAGGACTTCCTTGCTCGGGATGGACGCCAGGGCCTTGATGCCCTCGCTGTCCAGCGCCTTGCCGTTGTACGCACCGGCCTTCAGGACCAGCTTGTCGTTGCCCTTGGCAAAATCGGCCAGGATCTTGGCCGCCGCCACGGCGTCTTCCGAAAAACCGTAGATCAGCGGACCGACCATGTGGTCACCGACCACCTCGAAGGACGTGCCGGCCACGGCACGGCGCGCAAGGGTGTTCTTCAGCACGTGAAGGTACACCCCTTTTTCGCGCGCCTGCCTGCGCAGCGCGTCCATCTGGGCGACGGTGAGTCCACGGTACTCGGCCAGCGCCAGCGTCTGTGACTTGGCCGCCTGGGCCGCCACTTCCGCCACGACGGTTGCTTTCTCGTTGCGATTGAGACTCAAGGTCTGCTCCTCACATCACGCATCCGTGTCGCCACGGATGCACCCGGGTTCAGCGACCTGCGTTCAGGAAACCGGACGGTTCTTGCGAATCCGTCCCACATCCGTTCAGCGGGACCGCCATCTGCGTTGGCTTCGGCTGCGGCCTTCGCGGCCCTCGCCTCGATTAAGCAGCCCTTGCGGGCTGCGCCAACGGTCTTTGATAGCCCACCTGCGTCCGGGGACACAGGTGGCCCACCAATGCTTCGGTGCCGCGCTTCGACCGGGCGCGGCACCACGTTCACATCAGGCGTTCGGCGCCGTGGTGATCGAGGCGGCGTCCACACGCACGCCCACACCCATCGTCGACGACACGGCCACCTTGCGCAGGTAGACGCCCTTGCTGGAGGCCGGCTTGGCCTTGTTCAGGGCCTCGAGCAGCGCGGCCAGGTTGCCCTTGAGCTTGTCGGTATCGAACGAACGGCGACCGATCGTGCCGTGCACGATGCCGGCCTTGTCGACGCGGAACTGCACCTGACCGGCCTTGGCGTTCTTCACCGCAGTGGCCACATCGGGCGTCACGGTGCCGACCTTGGGGTTGGGCATCAGACCGCGCGGACCCAGGATCTGGCCGAGGGTACCGACCACACGCATCGTGTCCGGCGAGGCGATCACGACGTCGAAATTGATGTTGCCGGCCTTGATCTGTTCGGCCAGGTCTTCCATGCCGACCACATCGGCGCCGGCGGCCTTGGCCTCTTCAGCCTTGGCACCCTGCGCGAACACGGCCACGCGCTTGGTCTTGCCAGTGCCATTGGGCAGCACGACGGCGCCACGCACCACCTGGTCAGACTTCTTGGCATCCACGCCCAGTTGCACGGCCACATCGATGGACTCATCGAACTTGGCGGTGGCGCACGCCTTGACGATCTGGAGGGCCTCGTCGATCGGGTACAGCTTGGTGCTGTCCACCTTGCCCTGCAGGGCCTTTTGACGCTTCGTGAGCTTGGCCATGTTCAGACTCCTTCCACCGACACGCCCATGGAGCGGGCCGAACCTGCAATCGTCTTGACCGCGGCGTCGAGGTCGGCGGCCGTCAGGTCCTTGAGCTTGGTCTTAGCAATCTCCTCGAGCTGGGCGCGGGTGATCTTGCCCACCTTCTCGACGTGCGGGCGGCTGGAGCCCTTGTCGAGCTTGAGCGCCTTCTTGATCAGCACCGTCGCCGGCGGGGTCTTGATGACGAAGGTGAAGGACTTGTCTGCAAATGCGGTGATCACCACCGGCAGCATCAGACCGGGCTCCATGCCCTGGGTCTGGGCGTTGAACGCCTTGCAGAACTCCATGATGTTCAGGCCGCGCTGACCCAGCGCCGGACCCACCGGAGGCGAAGGATTGGCCTTGCCTGCCGGGATTTGCAGCTTGATGAAGCCGACAATCTTCTTGGCCATGATTTCTCCAGTCACACCCCCTGCGGCCACGCGGGAGGTGTTGAGTGCAAACGCCAGGGACTGCGGCTTGCGCCTCGCCCTGGCTCCTCGTCACGGTGTCACGTCACCGTCAGCAACGGGCCGGGTTCGCTGCACGACAGTGCGGCGGGCCCCGGCCAGGCCTCAAACCTTTTCCACTTGATGGAAATCGAGCTCCACCGGCGTGGCGCGGCCGAAGATGGTGACCGACACACGCACTTTGGACTTGTCGTAGTTGACTTCCTCGATCGCGCCATTGAAGTCGGTGAAGGGGCCTTCCTTGACGCGCACGATCTCACCCACCTCCCACTCGACCTTGGGTCGGGGCTTCTCGAAGCCCTCCTGCATCTGGTTGACGATCTTCATGACTTCGTCTTCCGAGATGGGCACCGGGCGGTTCTTGGCGCCGCCGACGAAGCCAGTCACCTTCGAGGTGTGCTTCACCAGATGCCAGGTGTCGTCGTCCATCACCATCTCCACCAGCACGTAGCCGGGGAAGAAGCGGCGCTCGCTCACGGCCTTCTTGCCGTTCTTGACCTCGACCACTTCCTCGGTGGGCACCAGGATGCGGCCGAACTTGTCTTGCATGCCGGCGCGGTCGATGCGCTCGCGCAGATTGCGCTCCACGGCCTTCTCCATGCCCGAGTAGGCATGGACCACGTACCAGCGTTTGACCGGGCCTTCGTTTGCGGTTGTCGTCACGTCAGTCACCTCAACCCCTCCAGCCCAGGATCAGGTCGTACAGGACCCACTCCAGCGTCTTGTCGGTCAGCCACAGGAACAGCGCCATCACCACCACGAAGGCGAAGACGTAGCCGGTCATCTGCAGCGCCTCCTTGCGGCTGGGCCAGACGACCTTGCGCACCTCGCGGGCGGCCTCGCGGCCGAAGCCGATGAGCTGCCTGCCCGGCTCGGAGGTGAAGAACACCACGACGGCCACCAGCAGCAGCCCCAGCAGCGCGAGCACACGCACCCAGGCGTCCTGCTGGCCCAGCAGGTAGTAGGCCGCCACGGCACCCAGCACCAGCAGGGCAGCCACGGCCAGTTTGGCCTTGTCAGCCCCGGTGGAGACGGTTTCGACTTGAGCTTGGGTCATTTGTCTTGTCTACAACGCGGCAGGCACTCTCAGGAGGCCCACCACCTATCAGCAGCAAAGCCCGCCGGGCTCATCGGGCCCTTTCGGGCCCCGCCTGCGGGCTGCTGGGCGACCAGACCGGTCTTGGCAATCGCGTGGATTCACCTCGAGGATCTGGCAGGGGCAGAGGGAATCGAACCCCCAACCTTCGGTTTTGGAGACCGACGCTCTGCCAATTGAGCTATGCCCCTAGAACACCTTTCCTTACTCGATGATCTTGGCCACGACGCCGGCGCCGACGGTGCGGCCGCCTTCGCGGATGGCAAAGCGCAGACCCTCTTCCATGGCGATCGGTGCGATCAGCTTGACCGTGATCGACACGTTGTCGCCCGGCATCACCATCTCCTTGTCCTTGGGCAGCTCAATGGCGCCCGTCACATCGGTGGTGCGGAAGTAAAACTGCGGACGGTAGTTGTTGAAGAACGGCGTGTGGCGCCCGCCCTCTTCCTTGCTCAGCACGTACACCTCGGCCGTGAAGTGCGTGTGCGGCGTGATCGAGCCCGGCTTGGCCAGCACCTGGCCGCGCTCGACTTCCTCCCGCTTGGTGCCGCGCAGCAAAATCCCCACGTTGTCGCCCGCCTGGCCCTGGTCGAGCAGCTTGCGGAACATCTCCACGCCCGTGCAGGTCGTCTTGGCCGTCGGACGGATGCCCACGATCTCGATTTCGTCACCCACCTTGATGACGCCGCGCTCCACACGACCGGTCACCACCGTGCCCCGCCCAGAGATCGAGAACACGTCTTCCACCGGCATCAGGAACGTGCCGTCCACCGCACGCTCGGGCGTGGGAATGTAGGTGTCCAGCGCCTCGGCCAGCTTCATGATGGCCTGCTCGCCCAGCTCGCCCTTGTCGCCTTCGAGCGCCAGCTTGGCCGAACCCTTCACGATGGGCGTGTCGTCCCCAGGAAACTCGTACTTGGACAGCAGCTCGCGAACCTCCATCTCGACGAGCTCCAGCAGCTCGGCGTCGTCGACCATGTCGCACTTGTTCAGGAACACGATGATGTACGGCACCCCCACCTGACGGGCCAGCAAAATGTGCTCGCGCGTCTGCGGCATCGGGCCGTCAGCGGCCGACACCACCAAAATCGCACCGTCCATCTGCGCCGCACCCGTGATCATGTTCTTCACGTAGTCCGCATGCCCCGGGCAGTCCACGTGCGCATAGTGACGGTTGGCCGTCTCGTACTCCACGTGCGCCGTGTTGATCGTGATCCCGCGCGCCTTCTCCTCCGGCGCCGCATCAATCTGATCGTACGCCTTGGCCTCGCCGCCATACTTCGACGCCAGAATCGTCGTGATCGCCGCCGTCAGCGTCGTCTTGCCATGGTCCACGTGACCAATCGTCCCCACGTTCACGTGCGGCTTGGTCCGCTCAAACTTGCCTTTTGCCATTTTTCGGATCTCCTGACGGCGCAATGCCGGGTTGGACGATGAGAGGGGTGGTGCCCATGACGCGGATCGAACGCGTGACCTCTCCCTTACCAAGGGAGTGCTCTACCACTGAGCCACATGGGCATCGACACGGGTTTGGGCGCTCGGGCGCGTCACCCAAACCCGTGCCGACGGTCCTGCTGGAGCGGGAGACGGGAATCGAACCCGCGTCATTAGCTTGGAAGGCTAAGGTTCTACCATTGAACTACTCCCGCAAAGGAGTCGCTTCCCATCACCGACTCGTCACGCCCGCGCGCCAGCAAGCCCGCACGGACGCCTTCCATCGTTTCGCCTGGTGGAGGGGGCTGGATTCGAACCAGCGTAGGCGTAAGCCAACAGATTTACAGTCTGCCCCCTTTAGCCACTCGGGCACCCCTCCGCGGCGAACCACAGATTATATGTTGAGTTTTCGTCGCTGCCAATGCCCCCCGGGATCCCATGCCGCTCACCAGGCGATCTCGCCGTGCCCGCGCGCGGCCAGCCAGGCGTTGGCCCGGCTGAAGTGGCGGCAGCCCAGGAACGGCTCGGGCGGGCGACGCGCCGACAGCGGCGACGGGTGGTTGCAGGCCAAGACGGCATGACGGTGCGCATCGATCAGGACCCGCTTGGCCTGCGCGCTGCCCCCCCAGAGCAGGAACACGCAACCCGGCGAGCGCTCCGAGACGATGCGGATCAAGGCATCGGTGAGAACCTCCCAGCCGCGGCCAGCGTGGCTGCCCGGACGGCCCTCTTCGACGGTGAGGACGGTGTTGAGCAGCAGCACCCCCTGCGCCGCCCAGCGGCCCAGGTCACCGCTGGCAGGCGATGGTCGCCCCGTATCGTCGTTGACCTCCTGATAGATGTTGCGCAGGCTCGGGGGCAGGCGCTGCCCTTCGGGCACCGAGAAGGCCAGGCCCTGGGCCTGTCCGGGCCGGTGGTAGGGGTCCTGGCCGAGGATGAGCACGCGCACCGCCTGCGGCCCCCCATCCTCCAGGGCGCGGAAGACGCGGGCGGGATAGACCCGCGAGCCGGCGCGCACGCGCTCGTCGACGAAGTCGATGAGCGCGCGCCCGGTCTCACTGGCGCGGAAGGTCTCGGTCACGGCCCGCCAGCCTGCCCCGACGCGGTCGAAGCAGGCGTCCAGTGGCTCGCGCAGACGGTTGTCGGCCTCGCCCGCCGGGGCGAAGAGCTCGGCCTGGGCGCTCACGCGAACAGGGCCGCCAGGGCCTGGCCGGGATCGTCGGCACGCATGAAGGCTTCGCCAACGAGGAAGGCATGCACGCCCGCCTCGCGCATGCGCCGCACGTCGGCGCGCGTGAGGATGCCCGATTCGGTGACCAGCAGGCGGTCGGACGGCACCGCGGGCAGCAGGCCCAGCGTGGTGTCCAGGCGGACCTCGAAGCTGCGCAGGTCGCGGTTGTTGATGCCCACCAGCGGGGTCTTCAGGCGCAAGGCCCGCTCGAGTTCGGCACCGTCGTGCACCTCCACCAGCACCGCCATGCCCAGACCGAGCGCCACGGCCTCGAGGTCGGCCATCTGCGCATCGTCCAGGCAGGCGGCGATCAGCAGGATGCAATCGGCTCCCCAGGCACGGGCCTCGACGACCTGGTATTCGTCGATCATGAAGTCCTTGCGCAGCACCGGCAGCGTGCAGGCGGCCCGGGCCTCGTGCAGGTATTGCGGCGCCCCCTGGAAGAAGCGCTCATCGGTGAGCACCGACAGGCAGGCCGCGCCGTGGCGGGCGTAGCTGGCGGCGATCTCGGCGGGCACGAAGTGCTCGCGCAGCACGCCCTTGCTGGGGCTGGCCTTCTTGACCTCGGCAATCACGCCGGCGCCGCCGGCGGCAATGCGTTGACGCAGGGCGCCGACGAAGTCGCGCTGGCCGCCGAGTGCCTCGGCCTGGCGGCGCAGGCTGGGCAGGTCGCGCGCGCGACGGGCGGCAGCCACCTCCTCGCGCTTGACCTCGACGATGCGGTGCAGGATGTCGCTCATCTCAACCCTTCCCGCCCAGTTTCTGGGTGACGGCGACGAACTGGCTGAGCTTGGCCAGGGCCTTGCCCGAGGCCACGGCCTCGCGGGCCAGGCGCACGCCCTCGGTGATGGACGGGGCGACGTTGGCGCAGTACAGCGCCCCCGCAGCATTGAGCAGCACGATGTCACGCACCGGGCCGTCCTCGTTGGCCAGCGCACGCTGGATGCATTGCACCGACTCCTCCTTGCTGGCCACACGCAGCACGCGGGCGTCGTAGACCGGCAGGCCGAAGTCGGCCGGGTGGACGGTGTACTCGCGCACTTCGCCATCCTTGAGCTCACCGACCATCGTCTCGCCCGACAGCGAGATCTCGTCCATGCCGTTCATGCCGTAGACGATCATCACGTGCTCGGCGCCCAGGCGCTGCAGCACGCGCACCTGGATGCCCACCAGGTCGGGGTGGAAAACGCCCATGAGCTGGTGGGGGGCGCCGGCCGGGTTGGTGAGCGGCCCCAGGATGTTGAAGAGGGTGCGCACGCCCAGCTCCTTGCGCACCGGCGCGGCGTGCTTCATCGAGCCGTGGTGGTTGGGGGCGAACATGAAGCCGATGCCGGTCTCGGCCAGGCAGGTGGCCACCTGCTCGGGCGTCAGCATGATGTTGGCCCCCAGGGCCTCGAGCACGTCGGCACTGCCGGTGCTGGACGAGACCGCCCGCCCGCCGTGTTTGGCCACGCGCGCACCGGCGGCTGCGGCCACGATCATCGCGGCGGTGGAGATGTTGAAGGTGTGGGCCGCATCGCCGCCGGTGCCGCACAGGTCGACGAGATGGGTCTTGTCAGGCACCGGCACCGGCGTGGCGAACTCGCGCATGACCTGGGCGGCGGCGGCGATCTCGCCGATGGTTTCTTTCTTGACGCGCAGGCCGATGGCCAAGGCGGCAATCATCACCGGCGACATCTCGCCGCTCATGATGCGCCGCATCAGCGCGAGCATCTCGTCGTGGAAGATCTCGCGATGCTCGATGACACGGGTCAGGGCCTCGGTGTTGGTGATGGGCATCGGTGCCTCCTCAGTGCAAGTTCAGGAAGTTCTTCAGCATCGCGTGGCCGTGCTCGCTGAGGATGGACTCCGGGTGGAACTGCACCCCCTCCAGCGGCGTGCGGGTGCCGGCCAGGGCGGTGTGGCGCACGCCCATGATCTCGCCATCGTCGGTGGTGGCGGTGATCTCCAGCTCGGCCGGCAAGGTCTCGCGCTCGATGGCCAGCGAGTGGTAGCGCACCACGCTGAACTGGCGGGGCAGGCCGGTGTAGACGCCCCGTCCGTCGGTGGTGATGGTGCTGAGCTTGCCATGCATCTGCACCTGGGCGCGCACGATGCGCCCGCCCAGGGCCGCGCCGATGCTCTGGTGACCCAGGCACACGCCCAGGATGGGCAGCTGCCCCATGAAATGGCGGATGGCCTCGATGCAGATGCCGGCCTCGGCCGGCGAGCACGGGCCGGGCGAGAGCACGAGGTGGTCGGGCTTGAGGCCTGCGATGCCTTCGAGCGTGATCTCGTCGTTGCGGAAGACGCGCACCTCCTCGCCCAGTTCGCCGAAGTACTGCACAAGGTTGTAGGTGAAGGAGTCGTAGTTGTCGATCATCAGCAGCATGGTCGTCTCCTTCGCGCTCAGAAGCCTTCTTCCACCAGCTCGGCCGCGCGGATCAGGGCACGGGCCTTCACCTCGGTCTCGCGCCATTCCATCTCGGGCACCGAATCGGCCACCACGCCGGCCGCGGCCTGCACGTACAGGGTGTTGTCTTTGACAATGCCGGTGCGGATGGCGATGGCCACGTCCATGTCCCCCGCGAAGCTGAGGTAGCCGCAGGCGCCACCGTAGATGCCGCGCTGGACCGGCTCGAGTTCGTCGATGATCTCCATCGCGCGGATCTTGGGCGCCCCGGTGAGGGTGCCGGCGGGGAAGCTGGCGCGCAGGACGTCGAGGTTGGTCATGCCCGGCTTGAGCAGGCCTTCGACGTTGCTGACGATGTGCATCACATGGGAGTAGCGCTCGACGACGAAGGCCTCGGTCACCTTGACGCTGCCGGTCTGGGCGATGCGGCCGATGTCGTTGCGCGCCAGGTCGATGAGCATGAGATGCTCGGCGCGCTCCTTGGGGTCGGCCAGCAGCTCCTCTTCCAGCGCCTTGTCCTGCTCGGGCGTGGCGCCGCGCGGGCGGGTGCCGGCGATCGGCCGGATGGTGATCTTCTCGCCCTCGGGCGCATGCTCGTGGCGCACGAGGATCTCGGGCGAGGCGCCCACGATCTGGAAGTCGCCCATGTCGTAGAAATACATGTAGGGCGAGGGGTTGAGCGAGCGCAGCGCGCGGTACAGCGACAGTGGCGACTCGGTGTAGCGCTTCTTCAGCCGCTGGCCGATCTGCACCTGCATCATGTCGCCGGCGGCGATGTATTCCTTGGCCTTGAGCACCGCGGCCAGGTAGTCGTCCTTGGCGAATTCGCGTTCCACCGGGTGCGAGACGCCGCGGCGCACCGGCGGCGCGGTGACGCTGTACTTGAGCTTGTCGGTGAGTTCGGCCAGGCGGCGCTTGGCCCGGAAATAGGCCTCGGGCTCACGCGGGTCGGCATAGACGATGAGGTAGAGCCGGCCCGAGAGGTTGTCGATGACGGCCAGTTCCTCGGTCTGCAGCAGAAAGATGTCGGGCGTGCCGATCCCGCCGTCCTTGCGCCCCCTGGCGAGCCGAGGCTCGATGTAGCGCACGGTGTCATAGCCGAAGTAGCCCGCCAGCCCGCCGCAAAAGCGCGGCAGCCCGGGGCGCAGCGCCACCTTGAAGCGCGACTGGTACTGCGCAATGAAATCCAGCGGGTTGCCCTCGTGGCGCTCGACGATCTGGCCGTCGGTGTAGACCTCGGTGACCGGGCCGGTGCTGCGCAGCCAGGTGCGCGCGGGCAGGCCGATGAAGGAGTAGCGCCCGAAGCGCTCGCCGCCGACGACGGACTCCAGCAGGAAACTGTGGCGGCCCTGGCCGCTGCCGTAGGCGAGCTTCAGGTACAACGAGAGTGGGGTTTCGAGGTCGGCAAACGCCTCGGCGATGAGCGGAATGCGGTTGTAGCCTTGCTGGGACAGGCTCTTGAATTCGAGTTCGGTGATCACGGGGCCCTCCTGGGCACGGGGGCACCTTGAAAAGGCACCACGGGCCGTGCGGGTGGTCTCTGGGCGGAATCCCCGATCAGAGGATTCCTCGGGCGCCGGGCCCGCACGGGCGGTGACACGGGCGCCAGGCCCGGCCGCGGTGCGGGGATGCGGCAAACTAAACCGGCAAACGCGGGCGACGCCAGGGCCAGGCTCCCCGGTCGTTCTGACCCCTGGTTAGTTTGCGAGAAAGAAACATGCGTTGCAGTGTAGCAGGCCGCTCCCGCCGGGCCAACCGACCCCACCAATAACGAACGTTCGTGCGTTTTTCCCGATGCATTCGTCTCGGGGATCGTGCACCATCGCAGGCCACGGCCAGTGGTGTGGCCGGTTCGTCGAGGAGAGCAGTTCACCATGCGCTTGCACACCCGTCCGGCCGGCGCCCGCCGCCCGGCCCTTCCCCCCGTGTCCCGTCGGCTTGCGTGGGCCCTGGCCTTGGTGGCGTGCCCGGCCTGGGTCCAGGCCCAGGGCGCCCCCGGCGTGCCCCCAGCGGCCGCCACCGCAGCCGCCCCTCGGTCGACGGTGGACGTGCTGGGCACGAAGTTCGACAGCGAGATCACGCTGGCCGGCCAGCGCCTGCAACTCAACGGCGCGGGCGTGCGGTTCCGGGCGGTGTTTCGCGTCTACGCGGCGGGGCTGTACCTCACCCAGAAGGCACAAACGCCCCAGGCCGTGCTGACGGCGCCCGGCCCGAAGCGGCTGAACATCGTGATGCTGCGTGACATCGACGCCAACGAACTGGGCAAGCTCTTCACGCGAGGGATGGAAAAGAACGCCTCGCGCGAGGATTTCGTCAAATCCATCCCGGGCACGATCAAGATGGGCGAGATCTTCGCCATGAAGAAACGACTGGCCAGCGGTGAATCCTTCCAGGTGGACTGGATTCCGGGCCAGGGCACGACCATCCTGATCAATGGCAAGCCCGCAGCCGAGCCGATCAAGGAGCCGGAGTTCTACAGCTCGTTGATGAAGATCTGGCTGGGGCAGGAGCCGGCCGACGCCAACCTGAAGGACGCCCTGCTCGGCAAGATGCCGCCCGGCAACGAGACCGGCACCTAGGGCCAGCGGGCCAGCCAGCTCTCGAGCTGGTCGAGCCGGTCGAGGTGCGCCAGTGCCGGCACGGCGCGGACGTCCTCGCCGTGGTTGTAGCCATAGGTGACCAGCACCACCGGGCAACCTGCAGCGTGAGCCGCCTGGGCGTCGTTGCTCGAGTCCCCGATCATCAGCGTGCGCGACGGTTCGCTGCGCAGGGCCTCGCAGGTGCGCAGCAGGGGCAGCGGATCGGGCTTCTTGCGCTCGAAGGCGTCGCCGCCGAAAACCTGCTCGAAGTATCCGGCCAGGCCCTTGCGCACCAGCAGGGGCTGGGCGAAGGCCGTGGGCTTGTTCGTGAGACAGGCCAGCCGTAGGCCGCGCGCGCGCAACCAGGCCAGCCCCTGCATCACCCCCGGGAAGACCTGCGCCTGTTCGCCGTTGACGGCCAGGTAGTGCGCCTGGTAGCGGGCCCAGGCCGCCTCGTAGAGGGCGGGATCGGCTCCGACATGCGCCAGCGTGCTGCGCAGCAGATGCTCCGAGCCCTTGCCGACCGTGCGTTCGACGAAGCCACGGCCGACGCGGGGCAGGCCCAGGTCGTCCAGGCAACGGTTGAGGGCGACGACGAAGTCGCCCAGGGTGTCGACCATCGTGCCGTCGAGGTCGACGATGGCGGCGTGCAGTGGCAGCGAGGGAAACATCGGATCCATGGACTGCGGCAGTGGGTGCGCAGTATCGCCCGCAACGCTCAGGCTCTCTCCCATTAAGCTTGCGCCATTTTTGCTGAGAGTCGGAAAACATGGCCAACGCATCCACAGGCTGGCAGCGTCACGTCGCCCGTTGGCGGCGATCCCTGAGCAAGCCCTGGCGCCACAAGCTGGCGTCGGTGGCCCATGGCTTACGACGGCTGGCGGCCCCCGCCCTGATGCACTGGCGCTGGCAGAGCGGGCGCCGCCACCCGCCCCGCCCGCATGGCCTGAAGGGAGAGCTGGTTCTCAGCCTGACCTCGTTTCCCGGGCGCTTTGCGTTGCTGCACCTCACCCTGATGAGCCTGCTGCGTCAGACGGTGAGACCGGACCGCGTGGTGCTGTGGGTGGATGAGAAGTACGCCGACCTCGTGCCGGCCAAGGTGCGCTCACTCGAGGCGCACGGCCTGAGCATCCGGACCTGGCCGGACGACATCAAGAGCTACATGAAGATCGTCCCCACCCTGGCCTGCTGGCCCGAGGCCACCGTGGTGACGGCCGATGACGACATCCACTACTGGCCAACCTGGCTGGAGGAGCTGCTTGCCGCATCCGCGCATGCTCCGGACAGCGTGGTGTGCCACCGCGCTCACCGGGTCACGCACGATGAGACGGGGCGCATGCGTCCGTACCGGGAGTGGCGCTGGGGCGTGGACGGGCCGGCCCGGGGCAACGACCTGTTCTTCACGGGGGTGGGCGGCGTGCTCTATCCTGCCGGAGCGTTGACACGCTGCGCGGTGGAGGGCGACCGCTACAAGCAGCTCGCACCCCACGGCGACGACATCTGGCTGAACTGGATGACCCGCCTGCAGGGTTGGGGCGTGGCCACGACCGGACGGGGCCGCCGTCTGGTGGCCTGGTTGGGCGGCCAGCGCTCGGGGCTGTACCGCCACAACGTGCGTGGCCAAGGCAATGACGAGGCGCTGCAGCGCATGGCCGACGTCTATGGCGACGCGCTGTTCCGGCCATCGGCCGCATCGGCGCCCGATCAGGCCGACAGCCGCGCGCGCATCGCGTCGATGACCGCCTTGTAGTCGGGCTGGCCGAAGATCGCACTGCCGGCCACGAAGGTGTCGGCCCCGGCATCGGCCACCTGGCGGATGTTGTCGACCTTGATGCCGCCATCCACTTCCAAGCGGATGTCGCGCCCGCTGGCATCGATCAGCTTGCGCACCTGCTCGATCTTGCGCAGCGCCGACGGGATGAAGCTCTGCCCGCCAAAGCCGGGGTTGACGCTCATGATGAGCACGAGATCGACCTTGTCGAGCACCCATTCCAGCACGTCGATCGGTGAGGCCGGGTTGAACACCAGGCCGGCCCGGCAGCCTTCAGCCTTGATGAGCTGCAAGGTGCGGTCGACGTGGGCGCTGGCTTCGGGGTGGAAGCTGATCAGGTCGGCGCCGGCCCGGGCGAAGGCCTGGGCCAGCGCATCGACCGGCTGGACCATCAGGTGCACGTCGATCGGCACGGGCCGGCCGTCGGGTGTCTTCGCATGCGGCTTGAGCGCCTGGCAGACCATGGGGCCGACGGTCAGGTTGGGGACATAGTGGTTGTCCATCACGTCGAAGTGGATCCAGTCGGCGCCAGCGGCGATGACATGGCGCACTTCCTCGCCCAAGCGGGCAAAGTCGGCGGACAGGATGGATGGGGCGATGCGGTAGGTCATGGGGCACTCCAAGGCAGCCGGATTGTAGAAGTCCGGTCCGTGTCGGGGTGGGCGCGGGGTTGCTACCATCGGGCGCATGAGCGCCTATGAATTCAGCGTGGAGGTCCAGCCGCGCTACCTGCCGGATCAGTCCGACCCCGAGCAGGGGGTGTATGCCTTCGCGTACACGGTCACCATCCGCAACACGGGCCGCGTGGCGGCGCAACTGATCTCACGGCACTGGATCATCACCGACGCCAACGGCCGCGTCGAGGAGGTCAAGGGGCTGGGCGTGGTGGGCCACCAGCCCCTGCTCAAGCCGGGCGAGGGTTTCGAGTACACGAGCTGGACCCGCCTGGCCACGCCCCGCGGCACCATGGGCGGCAGCTATTTCTGCGTGGCCGAGGACGGCGAACGCTTCGAGGCGCCGATCCCGGCCTTCTCACTGGCCGCCCAGCGCCACAACCTGCACTGACCGCGCGCATGCCCGGCCTGTTCGATGCCCGGCCCGTCGCCGCGTGGGACCTGAATTCCCTGCTCGCCGCCCTGGACCCGCGCTCGCAGCGGGCCGAGCGCAACCTCTGGCTGGTGCGCCTGGCCGAGTGGTTGCGCCATGCCCGCGTGGCACCGAAGCCGTCCGACGACGGCGCCCAGCCGGGCCCGGTGGATGCTCCCCGGGCCACGCCCCGTCCGGTGCTCAAGCTGCGCCATCTGCTCAACCTGCTGGACCGCGAACCCGAATACCGGGCCAGGTTGGTGGAGCTGCTGGCTCGCACGCTCATGGACATGGACGCCACCTTGCTGCTGGCCGACTTCGGTTTTGCCTCACAGATGGCCTTCTTCAGCGAGCTGCTGGAGCGCATCCAGCGCAAGCTGCTGCCGGGCACGCCGGACACGGACGATCTGTCAGAGCTGTTCCAGTTGATGTTCTGCGACGCCGACGACGCCCGGTGGCTGCAGGCCATCGACGATGACACGCTGGAGCGGCTGGCCGCGCTGCTGCGCGAGGCCGTGGCCGCCAGCCGTCATCCCAGGGCCGCCGAGAGCTGGCGCACGGCGCTGCTGGATGCGACGGTCTTCTGCCTGACGCAGGCGCGCGCGCTGGCCTTCTCGGCCGACATCCGCAGCCGCCTGGGCGGGCCGGCCCGTGCTCTGGCGCCCTTCCATCAACTGCTGCGCGCCTTCCAGGCCGTGCGCCACGAACTGGAGGCTGCGCAGCGGCGCGAGGAGGCCTTGGGGCCGGCGCTGCGCTACTTCCACACCTTGCTCGACGCCTGCCGGCACGACGCCGCCACGGTGTACGACGCGCTGGAGGACACCGGCATCTCGGTGAACATCGTCTTTGCCGTGCAGCAGCTTCAAGCCCGGCTGGACCGCGCCGGTCAGTTGCTGGACTGCCTGCTCAGCGACACCCCGGCGCGCGCCGTGCGTGACCTCGTGGTGCAACTGGCCGAGACCGCCCGACGCCGGCGCAGCGTGCGTGCGCTGATGGCACGCAACTACTCGCTGCTGGCGCGCAAGATGGCCGAGCGCAACGCGGAAACGGGCGAGCACTACATCACCCGCGACCGCCGCGAGTACCTGCGGATGTTCTGGCGCGCGGCCGGCGGCGGCGCGGTCACAACGATCACCGTCTTCCTGAAGTTCCTGATCGGCCTGCTGGGCTTCTCGGGCTTCTTTGCGGGCTTTGCCGCCGGCCTGAACTACGCGGCCAGCTTCGTGGTCATCCAGCTCGCGCATTTCACGCTGGCCACCAAACAGCCGGCGATGACGGCGCCGGCGATGGCCCACAAGCTGGGCGACCTGGGCAACGATGCGGCGGTGGAGGACTTCGTCGACGAGGTGAGCCACCTCATCCGCACCCAGGTGGCCGGCATCCTTGGCAATGTGAGCGTGGTGCTGCCCTGCGCGCTGGTGGTGCAGTGGCTGTGGGGCCTGGTTTTCGGCGCGCCGCTGATCGGTGCGGACAAGGCGCAGTACGCGGTCGATTCGCTCAGCGCCCTGGGTTGGACCCCGGTCTATGCGGCCGGCACGGGGGTGCTGCTGTTCGCCTCCAGCCTGATCGCCGGCTGGGCCGAGAACTGGTTCGTACTGCACCGGCTGGGCAGTGCGCTGCGCTGGAACCCGGGCATCGTGGCCCGGCTGGGGGCGAACCGCGCGGCGCGCTGGTCGACCTGGCTGCAGGCCAACATCTCGGGCCTGGCGGGCAATGTCTCGCTGGGCATGATGCTGGGACTGGTGCCGGCAGTGGCCGGCTTCTTCGGCATCGGCTTCGATGTGCGCCACGTGACCCTGGCCAGCGGCCAGCTCGGCGTGGCGCTGGGCGCGATCGGCTGGGACCTGCTGTCCACCCCGGGGTTCTGGCTGGCGGTGGTGGGCATCGTGTTGACCGGCCTGCTCAACGTCACGGTCAGCTTCGTGCTGGCCTTCCGCCTGGCGCTGCGCGCGCGCAACATCCGCCTGAAGGACCGGGGCCGCATCCATGCCGCGGTGCGAGCGCGGCTGCGCCGGCGCCCCCTGAGCTTCCTGTGGCCTCCCCGTGAACCGGCCGCCGCCGCCACGGTCTGACCGCTAAGGTCAGCGGGGCGGGACCTCAGTGTCATCGGTGCGCTCGCCCTTGCGGCGGCCCGAGAACATCGTCCACCACACGATGAGGATCAACAACACCAGGGCGCCCAGCGCCTCCAGCACAATCAACCACATGTCCTTGTCCTGTCCTGTCAGGCCCGACGCTCGGGCGCACGGAGCCCGGCCGCTGCCCCCTCGGGGGGCGGGGCTTGCCCCCACGGCGTCGTGGCGCCTGGCCGCGGCCGCTGCCATTCTAGGGATGCTGGCGGCGTGCGGCACCGCGCCGCCCCGAAGCGTTCCCTCCGAGCCGCCGGCACCGGCCGCCCCCATCATCGAGCAGCCCAAGTCCCGCTGGGTTCCCGTGGGCTGGGACGCCCTGCCCGGCTGGGCCGATGACCAGATCGTGCTGGCCTGGCCCGCCCTGCTGCGCAGTTGCACCCGCCCCGCCACGGGCTGGGAGGCAGCCTGTGCCCGCGCCCAGGCCCTGAGTGACCCCAACGAGGCGGCCGTGCGGGCCTGGCTGCAGCGGCATCTGCAGCCCTACCGCGTGGAGCCGCTGGACGGCTCTTCCGCCGACGGGCTGCTGACGGCCTACTACGAACCCCTGATCGAGGCCCGCCGCCTGCCCGATGCCCGTTTCCGGGTGCCGCTGTACCGTGCACCGGCCGACCTGGCCCAGCGCCGCCCCTACTGGACGCGCGCGCAGCTCGAAACCCTGCCGGCGGCGAAGTCCGCGCTCAAGGGCCTGGAGATCGCCTACGTGGCCGACCCGCTGGATGCCCTGATCCTGCACATCCAGGGCTCGGGGCGGCTGCAGCTCACCGAGGCCGACGGCCGGCAGCGCCTGGTGCGCGTGGCCTTTGCCGGCCACAACGATCACCCGTACCGCTCGGTGGGGCGCTGGCTGGTGGAACAGGGCGTGTTCACGCTGGAGCAGGCGTCGTGGCCGGCCATCAAGGAGTGGGCGCGCACCAACCCGCGACGCGTGATGGAGATGCTGCACGCCAATCCGCGCTACGTCTTCTTCCGCGAAGAGCCCCTGCCCGATCCCAGCATCGGCCCGGTGGGCGCCCAGGGGGTACCGCTCACGCCGGGCCGCTCGATCGCGGTGGACCGCGGCTCCATTCCCTACGGCACGCCGGTGTGGATTGCCAGCACCGAGCCGCCGCCGCAGCCCGGCGGCGAGCCGCGCCCGCTGCAGCGGCTCATGGTGGCGCAGGACACGGGCGGCGCCATCGTGGGCGCTGTGCGGGGTGATTTCTTCTGGGGCTGGGGCGACGGCGCCGAGGGGCTGGCCGGACGGATGAAGCAGCCGCTCAAGATGTGGGTGCTGTGGCCACGCCGGGCGGCACCCTAGCCCCCGGGGCCGGCCCTGTCGGCGCGAGCGACCGCCCGGGCGTTGAAGGGGCAGGTGGGCCCGCGCCAGCAGCGGGGGCTTTACAAACGTTCACTCACACGATGCACGGCAGACGCACGACACTTGCACGATGCTGTCCATGATGGCCACTCCTGACTCCTGCCCGCGGACCTTGCTGCGGCGCGCCGGCCCGGTGTGGGCGGCCGTGCTGGCGGCGGCCCTGGCCGCCTGCGCCACGCCTCAGGCCGTGCCCGTGCATCGCCCGGCGCCGGTGGCAGTGAACCAGCCGCTTTACTTCTATCCCACCCGAGGTCAGGACGAACGCAGCCAGCACCGCGACCGCTACGAGTGTTACCGCTGGGCGTCCGAACAGACCCGCAGCGACCCGGGCATGACCCCGCTGCGCCACGTCGGCGCGCCGCCGCCCGCCGTGTACTACGACCCCCAGCCCGGACGTGACACCGCGCTGGGCGCGGCCGCGGGCGCCCTCGTCGGCGGGATGACGGCCTCGTCCCCGCGCCATGCCGGCGAGGCGGCCGCCGTGGGCCTGGTGCTGGGGGCGATCATCGGCGCCGTGTCCGACCAGGCGCGTGCCGAGGAAGCCCAGCGGCTCAACGCGCAGGCCGCCGCCATGCTTGCGCCGCCGGCCCCGGCCCCCCATGACGTCCGCCGCGCGATGGCCGCCTGCATGAGCGGCCGGGGCTATGCGGTGCGCTGACCCCTTCCACCCGGAGGCCACCATGCCGACCCTGCCCGCCCCCCTGCGCCGCCCCCTGCCCTGGCTGCTGGCCGCCTTGATGGCATCAGCCCCCGACGCCTGGGCCCAGGACGGCTGGCGGCCCAAGGACGGCCGCAGCCCCGAGCGCGAGCGGCAGCACCCCCTGGCCCGGGCGGTCGAGCAGCACCAGCCCCCCCACGCTCAGCGCGGCCGTGACGAACCGCCTCCGGGCCACTGGCGCCAGGCCGGCGGCGGCTGGCAGGGCGGCCCCCGGGTGGGCGAGCGTTACGGCGAAGGGCAACGCCCGCCCCGCGTGGGCGAGTCGCGCTTGTCGGGCGACGGGCCCGCGCAGGACCGCGGCGGCGAACGCCCGGCCCGTTTGCGCGACGGTGGGCGCGACGACGGCTGGCAGCCCCGGCCCGACCGGCACCGCGACGGGGATCGGGACCGGGACGACGGGCGCCGCTGGCACAGCGAGCACTCCTATCACTCGGGTGGCGCCGGCTGGCAGCCGCTGCCGCAAGGACGCCCGCCGCGCCCGGGCCACGTCGTCCACCACCTGCCCGCGGCGAGCCACCACACCGTCTACCTCGGCACGCCCTACTGGTTCTACCAGGGCGCCTGGTACAGCCGCAGCGGCAGCGCCTACGTGGTGGTGCGCCCGCCGGTGGGCCTGTACCTGAGCACCCTGCCGTACTACCACCGCGTGGTCTATTGGGGCCCCACGGTGTATTACGTGCTCGATGGCGTGTACTACGCCCCGGTGGCCTCGGGGGGGTACCAGGTGGTGGAGCCGCCGCAGGCCGCCGGCGAGCGCTTCGACCATCCCATCGCCTATCCTGCCCGCAACCAAAGCGCCCAGCAGCAGGCCGACGACCAGTTCCAGTGTCATGAGTGGGCGGTGTCGCTGAGCCACTTCGACCCCAGTCTGCTGGGCACCGGTCAGCCGATGAACGACAGCCCGACGCTGCGCGACAACTACCGACGCGCCTGGTCGGCCTGCATGGAAGGTCGCGGCTACACGGTGCGCTGAAGGCCCAGGCCCCGGCTCAGCGTCGGCCGCGCACCAGGTGGTTCAGCGGCAGCGCCCGGCTGGACTTCACCTCGCCCAGCGAGAAGCTGGTGTGCAGGTCCTTCACGTTGGGCAGGCGAAACAGCGTGTCCATCGCCCAGCGCGAGTAGGCCTCCAGGTCGGTGGCCATGACCTGCAGCTCGAAGGTGCCCGTGCCCGAGATGTAGTGGCACGAGATCACCTCGGGCAGGGCGCGGATCGCATCCTCCAGCGCCTGCGTGGCGCCTGCGTTGTTGCGCTCGGCATCCACACGCACGAAGGCCAGCACGCCCAGGCCGATCTTGTGCCGGTCGATTTCGGCCCGGTAGCCCTTGATGTAGCCCTGCTCCTCCAGCCACTTCACGCGCCGCCAGCACGGCGTGGGCGACAGGCCGATGCGCGCGGCCAGCTCGGCATTGCTCAGGCGCGCGTCTTGCTGCAGCTCGGCCAGGATGGCCACGTCGTAACGGTCCAGACCCTCGTGGGTCTCGGCCCGGCTTGGCGGCTCGGCAGCCGGAGACCCTCGGGTTTTCCCTGATTCTGGGTGTTTTGAGGGCACTTGTTTCTCGAAATTGACATCGAAGAGTCAATTATTCCTTGAAAGCCGGCTGAGCGGGCAAAGAAAGGAAAGACTTGTCGGCCGAGGCTTTCTACACTGTGAGGCATTCCCTGGGCCTGCGGGCGGGCCACAAGCGCGCTGGCGGGCCGGCCACCCCAGGACCACCACGAGGAGTCCCGCGATGAACGCCCCCCTGCCCGACGCCATCCGCAAGGCGCTCGAATCCGTCACCCTGGACGACAAATACACGCTCGAGCACGGCCGCGCCTTCATGAGCGGCATCCAGGCCCTGGTGCGCCTGCCGATGCTGCAACGCGAACGCGATGCCCGAGCCGGCCTGAACACCGCCGGCTTCATCAGCGGCTACCGCGGCTCGCCGCTGGGCGGCTACGACCAGGCCCTGTGGGCCGCCAAGAAGCACCTGGCCGCTCACCACATCGTCTTCCAGCCCGGCGTGAACGAGGAACTGGCGGCCACCGCGGTGTGGGGCACCCAGCAGCTCGACCTCTACCCCGAGCACAAGAGGTACGACGGCGTCTTCGGCATCTGGTACGGCAAGGGCCCGGGCGTGGACCGCTGCCTGGACGTGTTCAAGCACGCCAACATGGCCGGCACGGCCCGCCACGGCGGCGTGATCGCGATCGCCGGCGACGACCACATTGCCAAGAGCTCGACCGCCGCCCACCAGAGCGACCATGTGTTCAAGGCCGTGGGCTTCCCGGTGTTCTTCCCCACCAGCGTGCAGGAGATCCTCGATCTGGGGCTGCATGCCTTTGCGATGAGCCGCTTCGCCGGCGTGTGGTCCGGCATGAAGACGATCCAGGAGATCGTGGAGTCGGCCGCCAGCGTGGACATCGACCCCGATCGCGTGCGCATTGCACTGCCCGAGGACTTCGTCATGCCCGAGGGCGGTGTGCACATCCGCTGGCCCGATGCGCCGCTGGAGCAGGAGGCCCGGCTGATGAACTACAAGTGGTATGCCGCGCTGGCCTATGTCCGTGCCAACCGGCTCAACCACACCGTGATCGACTCCCCCCATGCCCGGCTGGGCCTGATCGCCTCGGGCAAGGCCTATAACGACACCCGTCAGGCGTTGCATGACCTGGGCCTGAGCGACGAGCTGTGCCGTGCCATCGGCATCCGGCTGCACAAGGTCACCGTGGTGTGGCCGCTGGAAGCCACCATCACGCGCGAGTTCGCCACGGGCCTGGACGAAATCCTCGTCATCGAGGAAAAGCGCCAGGTCATCGAGTACCAGCTCAAGGAAGAGCTCTACAACTGGCGCGAGGACGTGCGCCCCAACGTGCTGGGCAAGTTCAACGAGCCCGAGGGCGATCACTCCGGCGGCGAATGGTCGATGCCCAACCCGGCTTCGAACTGGCTGCTGCGCGCCCAGGCCGACCTGAACCCCGCACTGATCGCCAAGGCCATCGCGCAGCGCCTGGACAAGACTGGCCTGATGCAGCGTCTGAGTGCCGACCAGCAGGCCCATGTGCGCGCGCGCATCGCGCTCATCGAAGCCAAGGAACGCAGCGAGCAGACCCTGGTGGCCGCCACCGACCGGCTGCCGTGGTTCTGCAGCGGCTGCCCGCACAACACCAGCACGCGCGTGCCCGAGGGCTCGCGCGCGGTGGCCGGCATCGGCTGCCACTACATGACGGTGTGGATGGACCGCAGCACCTCCACCTTCACGCAAATGGGCGGTGAGGGCGTGCCCTGGGTGGGGCAGGCCCCCTTCACGAAGGAGCGGCACATCTTCGCCAACCTGGGCGACGGGACCTACTTCCACAGCGGCCTGCTGGCGATCCGCCAGAGCATCGCCGCCGGCGTGAACATCACCTACAAGATCCTCTACAACGACGCGGTGGCCATGACCGGCGGCCAG
The DNA here is from genome assembly GCF_056746695.1 of Caldimonas hydrothermalis. Lineage (NCBI taxonomy): Bacteria > Pseudomonadati > Pseudomonadota > Betaproteobacteria > Burkholderiales > Sphaerotilaceae > Caldimonas > Caldimonas hydrothermalis. Next base: position 128,122 of record NZ_JBWQXA010000001.1, read on the forward strand.
CGCGTGGGTGAACGCCCCGAGGGTCACTCGGTGATGCAGATCATGCAAAGCCTCGTGGCCGAAGGCGTGGCCAAGCTCGTGATCGTCACCGACGAGCCCGAGAAGTACCGCGGCGCACCACTGCTGCCGGGCGTGACGGTGCACCACCGCGATGAGCTCGACCGCCTCCAGCGCGAGTTCCGCGAGATCCCGGGCTGCACGGCCATCATCTACGACCAGACCTGCGCCACCGAAAAGCGCCGCCGCCGCAAGCGCGGCACGATGGCCGAGCCGGCCCGGCGCGTGGTGATCAACGAGCTGGTGTGCGAAGGCTGCGGTGACTGCTCCGAGCAGAGCAACTGCCTGAGCGTGGAGCCGGTGGACACCGAGTTCGGCCGCAAGCGCCGCATCAACCAGAGCACCTGCAACAAGGACTTCTCCTGCGTGAAAGGCTTTTGCCCGAGCTTCGTGACCGTCGAGGGCGGTCAGCTGCGATCGGCCCGCAAGGACTCGATGCGGCCCGATCCGTCGCGCCTGAGCGCCCTGCCCGAGCCGACGCTGCCGCCGGCCGAGACGGCCTACGGGATCATCGTGGCCGGCGTGGGCGGCACCGGCGTCATCACGATCGGCCAGTTGCTGGGCATGGCCGCCCATCTGGAGGGCAAGGGCGTGGTCACGCAAGACGCCGCGGGCCTGGCCCAGAAGGGTGGCAGCACCTGGAGCCACATCCAGATCGCCAACCGGCCCGAGGCCATCCTGACCACCAAGGTGGGCACGGCCGAGGCCGACCTCGTCATCGGCTGCGACCCCATCGTGACGGCCACCAAGACCACGCTGGCGGCCATGCGCGAGGGCCGCACCCGCGTGGCGCTGAACGTGCACGGCACACCCACTGCGGCCTTCGTGCACGACCCGAACTGGCAATTCCCCGCCGGCACCTGCGACACCGCCATCGCCCAGGCCGTGGGCGAGGCCCACGTGGGCCGGCTGGACGCCGAACAGCTCGCCGTGCGGCTGCTGGGCGACTCGATCTACACCAACCCGATGATGCTGGGCTATGCCTGGCAGAAGGGCTGGATCCCGCTGACGCATGCCGCGCTGATGCGCGCCATCGAGCTCAACGGCGTGCAGATCGAGAACAACAAGGCCGCCTTCGAATGGGGCCGCCATGCCGCGCACGACCTGGCTGCGGTGATGGCCCTGGCCCAGCCCGCCGGCCAGGTGGTGCAGTTCATCCGCAAAAGCGCCACCAGCCTGGATGAGATCGTGCAGCGGCGGGTGGACTTCCTCACCGGCTACCAGAACACAGCCTATGCCAAGCAGTACCAGGCCTTCGTCGAGCGGGTGCGCACGGCCGAAGCCCGGCTGGGCAGCACCAAGCTGACCGAGGCCGTGGCCCGCTACCTCTTCAAGCTGATGGCCTACAAGGACGAGTACGAGGTCGCCCGCCTGCACAGCGACAAGACCTTCCTCGCGCGGATCGCCCAGCAGTTCGAGGGCGAGTACCGCCTGCGCTACCACCTCGCCCCGCCCTTGCTGGCCAAGCGCAACGAGCGCGGCGAACTGGTCAAGCAGCCGTTTGGCCCCTGGATGCTCAAGGCCTTCGGCCTGCTGGCGCGCCTCAAGGGCCTGCGCGGCACGCCCTTCGACCCCTTCGGCCGCACCGAAGAGCGCAAGATGGAGCGCGCGCTGATCGGCCGCTACAAGGACACGGTCGAAGAGCTGCTGGCCGGACTGAACGCGGGCAACCTGGCGCTGGCCGTCGAGATCGCGCGCCTGCCCGAGCAGATCCGCGGCTACGGCCATGTGAAAGAACGCCACCTGCAGACGGTGCTGCCCCGGTGGGATGCGCTGATGACCCAGTGGCGTGGCGGCGGCGCCGTCTCCAAGGCCGCCTGAAGCCTCGGCCCGGCGGGGCGGACAGCCCCCGCCGGCCGCTCGCCAGCCTCGTCACGATTCGTTGCAGTTGTCCGACGAGCGGCCTCCCGGACGCCTGCCCCAGCGATGTCGGAGGCAGGCCCTTGCGGCATCATTCACATCTTCAATTTCAAGGACGATGTGACGATGAACGCAGGACGGATCTCGCGGCGTCAGGCCTTGCGGCTGGGCACGGCGGCGTTGGTGGTGGGTGCAGGCAGCGGCTTGGCGGGCTGCGGCGGTGGTCAGGAGGGCCAGGACGCTCCTCAACTGCGCTTCGTGAACGCCACGGTGGACTACTCGCCCGCCGACTTCTGGGTCGATGGCTTGCGGGGCCCGACGAATGTCTCGTCCGGCGGTGGCTTCACGGGCTATGGCTTCGTTCGGGAAGGGTCCCGCCCGGTCGGGGTGGGGCCGTCCGGGGGCGCGGCGACGGTCACCGTCCAACGCAGCTTTGCGACAGGCAGCTTCACCACGGCTTTGGCCTTGATGGGCTCGGGCGGCAACGAGGAGCTGCGCTTCCTGGACGAAAATCACAGCGCCGCCCCTGCCGGCAGCGTGCGGCTGCGCGTGCTCAATGCCACCAGCGCCAGCGGCTATGACGTGTATGTACAGTCCGGCGCGCCTTCTTCCAGCGACACGCCCCTCGTGGCGCAAGGCTACAACAGCCTGAGCGACTTCACCGATCTGCCTTCCGGGTGGCGGCGCGTATACATCACCAATCGCAACAGCCTGTCGGTGATCTTCCGCTCCCAGGAGTTCAATTTCCCCGGCCGCACCGTGGGCAGTCTGGTGATCGTCCCTGTCGGCGCAAGCTTGGCCGTGGTGGCGCTGCAAGAGCAAGGGGTGGCTGCCCGACTCATCCACCACGCCTGAGCGCGCGCTGTGGCGCCCCCCCGGCCCCAGGGGTCGTCTGTGCCGCCGGCCCGCCCTACACTGGCCGGGCATGTCCACCGACACCCTGGGTTGTCCCTCCATTGCGGCGGCGCGGGCTCTGGCGCCACAGCAGCGTGTGCCGTTTTTCATCTACCGTGAGCCGGTGGGCTCGGTGGCTCGCTCGCTGCTGCCGGTGCTGGCCACTTGCGCGCCCTGGCTGAAGGTGGGGGAAGGGGCCGTGCAGATGGACGAGCGGCTCTACAGCGTGGAGCAACGCTCACTGGCCCTGGCGCGCACCAATGCCGTGTTGCGCGCGCATGGCTTGGTGCCGGGCTGGCGCGACGAGTCCTACGGTGTGAGCGTGTCGGCCGACGAGCCGCCGCTGGCGCGCATCGAGCGCGCCGCGGCGCGCGTGTGGGGCACCCTCACCTTTGCAGCCCATCTCAACGGTTACGTGCGCGCTCCCGGGGGCGCGATCACCCATTTGTGGATCGCCCGTCGAGCCTGGAACAAGCCCACCGATCCGGGCAAGCTCGACAATCTCGTCGCCGGCGGCGTGTCCTATGGACAGACTCCCTTCCGGGCGCTGCTGCGCGAGTGCTGGGAGGAATCGGGCCTGCCCGAAGCCACCGCGCGGCGCGCCACGCCCGGGCGCATCGTGCACCTGCTGCGCGATGTGCCCGAGGGGGTGCAAAACGAACAGATCTACGTCTACGACCTGGAACTGCCCCGGGGCCTGAGGCCGCACAACATGGACGGCGAGGTGGCCGAGCACCGCCTGCTGCCGGTGGACGAGGTGGTGGACCTGCTCGGCACCGAGGCAATGAGCACGGACGCGGCCCTGGTCACGCTCGAATTCCTTTTGCGTCGCCGCCTGCTGCCCCGCGCCTTGCATGAGGCGTGGAATGCCGCGGCCCGCCCCTTGTGGCAGACCCCACCCTACGCGTGGGCGTGAGACCCGCAGGCACGCGCGGATCAGAATTCGAACAGCGTCAGCCCCACACCGAGGCTGGTCTGACGCACGTTGTAGTCCAGCAGCGTCTCGCCATAGCCGTGGAACAGCTGCACATACCAGCGCAGGCCCCGTGGGTTCGAAGGGTCCACCGGATAGGTCCAGTCCAGTTGCAGCGCGCCGCGGTCGATCTCGCGCAGGTTGCTGCGGTACAGCAGCGAGGCCGTGGCCCGGCCGGGCACCCAGGCCAGGACCAGGTCGGCGCGGCCACGGTAGCGCGTGAGATCGGGGTTGTCGTCGTCGTCCGACGATTCGGGCAGGCGGCGCAGCACGCGCGCCAGTACGCTGACCTCGCCCCGCTCGAACCCGGCACCGAGATAGACGCGGTTCCACGAGCGCGACAGCGGTTCGGCCTGCCCGTTGGACTGGTGCGACAAGCCGAGCTGCGCCATGCGCCACTGCCAGCCCACGGGCAGGCGGCGCAGCGGCCCGGGCACCGGCGCCACGTAGATCAGCTCGGGCTCGTAATCGGTGCTGCGGAAGGGGGCCGACTCGCGCGGGTTCCACACCTGCCACAGCGACTGCTGCGTGTAGCCGAACCACAGGTCGCCCTCGGGCAGCAGCAGGCCTTCGAACAGCTTGGTGCGGATCGACAGTTGCAGCTTTGCGCCCAGGTGCTTGTAGTCCGGCAGGTTGCCGGGGCTGTCGCGCGTGGGGCTGGAGGGGTTCTGGTTGACGCGGCTGGTGTGGTGCACCGGCAGCAGGAAGTTGGGACGATAGGTCTGGAAGCGGAAGGTGCCGCGTTTGTCGGCGCGCTCGAGCTCCCAGTAGCGCGACCACAGGCCGGCGTCCATCGCGGCGGACCGGGGCTCACCGTCCGCCGCCGCCCCGGGGGCAGGCAAGCCTGGGGATGACGCAGCCACCGGCGCCACCGCAGGCCCGGCCGGCCCCGGGGGCGCCAGGCGTCCGGCCAGGCGGTCATAGCAGGCCAGGCGATCCCGGTCGTCGGCCAGCGCGGCACAGGCCGCCAAGCCTGAGGGTGAGGTCTCGGGCGAGACCAATGGGGTGTCGGCGGCCGCGCCCGCAGCTCCCAGCAGGGCTGCCGCAGCCAGGCCGCTGCGCCACGTCGCAGACTTCATGCGTTCCATGGGCGGTGATTGTCGCCCTGCGCGAGGGCCGTGCCCGCCCAGCGGACACGATTCGTTTCAAAGCCTTCGAACGTTGCCGTGAAGCGAGGTGAACCTCCGGCCCGCGGCGCTCTCTATGCTTCACGGCTGTTGCCCGCCGCCTTGCACCACCCCCACCCGATCACTCATGCCTGCCGCCCCGGACCGCTATACCGCCACCGCCATCACCTTGCACTGGCTGCTGGCCCTGGGCCTGCTGGGCATGCTGGCCCTGGGCCTGTACATGACCGGCCTGCCGATGTCGCCGTCGCGGCTCAAGCTGTACAACTGGCACAAGTGGGCCGGCATCGTCATCCTGGCCCTGTCGGCGCTGCGGCTGCTGTGGCGCCTGACGCACCGGCCGCCGGCCCTGCCGCAGCAGGTGCTGCGCCACATGCCGGCCTGGCAGCGCGTGGCGCACCACGGCACACACCTGGCGCTGTACCTGCTGTTCTTCGCGGTGCCGCTGATGGGCTGGGCTTACAGCTCGGCAGCGGGCTTCCCCGTCGTGCTCTTCGGCGTGCTGCCCCTGCCCGATTTCGTGCCGGCCGACCGCGCCCTGGCCGAGACGCTCAAGCCCTGGCACGGCGCCCTGGCCTACACACTGGCCGGCCTGATCGTGCTGCACGTGCTGGGTGCGCTGAAGCACCAGCTCATCGATCGCGACGGCTTGCTGTCGCGCATGTGGTTCGGCCGTTGACCCCCTCTCCCCAAGGACCTCCATGCTCAAGACCCTGATCTGGCCGCTGATGGCCGCCACGCTGCTGATGGCCTCCCCCGCCTGGGCCCAGCAGAAGCTCGTGCCGGCGCAAAGCGAGATCGTCTTCACCAGCCGCCAGCTCGGCGTGCCGGTCGAAGGCCGCTTCAAGCGCTTCGAGGCCCAGGTGGCCTTCGACCCGAAAAAGCCCGAGGCCGGGCGCATCGACTTCACCGTCGATCTCGCCAGCGCCAGCCTGGGGGTGGCCGAGGTCGAGGCCGAACTGGTCAAACCGGACTGGTTCCACACCGCCCGCTTCCCGCAGGCCCGCTTCGTCTCGCGCAGCATCAAGGCACTGGGCGGCGGGCGCTTCGAGGTGACCGGCCAGCTCAACCTCAAGGGGACGGCCCGCGACCTCGTGGTGCCCGTCGCCCTGAACCAGGCCGGCGGCACGACCACGGCCACCGGCCAGTTCACGCTGCAGCGCCTGGCCTTCAAGATCGGTGACGGCGAATGGGTCGACACCTCGATGGTGGCCAACGACGTGCAGGTGCGCTTCAAGCTCGCGCTGACCGGCGTGCCACCGCTGTGACCCACCGCGCCCCCGGCCATTTCACCACATCAACCCCAAGGAGAACCCATGCACAAGACCCTGCTGGCCAGCACCCTCGCCTCGGCCCTCCTGGCTTCGGCCTTCGCCGCCCAGGCCGCCACCTACGCCATCGACCCGAACCACACCTTCGTGACTTTCGAGATCGACCACCTGGGCGTGAGCACGAACCGCGGCCGCTTCGACAAGAAGGAAGGCACCGTGCAGTTTGACCGCGCCGCCAAGACCGGCAAGGTGGAGCTGACCATCGACATGAGCTCGATCAACACCGGCACGGCGCAGTTCAACCGCCACCTGCAGAGCAAGGATTTCTTCAACACCGCCGAGTTCCCCACCGCGAAGTTCGTCGCCGACAAGTTCAGCTTCGACGGTGACAAGGTCTCCGAGGTGGCAGGCACGCTCACGATGTTGGGCAAGACCCAGCCGGTGGTGCTCAAGGCCAAGCGCTTCAACTGCACGCAGCACCCGATGCTCAAGCGCGAAGTGTGCGGCGGCGACTTTGAGACCACCGTCCAGCGCAGCCAGTGGGGCATGGACTGGGGCCTGAACATGGGCTTTCAGGACCAAGTCCGCCTGGTGATCCAGGTCGAAGCCATCCAGCAGTGAACCCGGCGTCTGCGTCAGCCGCAGGCCCCGCACGCCCCGCCCGTGTGCGGGCAAGGGGTGGCCGTCGTCAGGGCTGCCCGCGCCATTGCTGATGGCGCATCAGGCGATGACGCAGCCGCTCGGCCGCGCGCTGCGCCTGGCGGCCCGGCTCGGCCAGCAAGGCGTCGGTCGTGCGCCAGAAGTCGGCCAGCGCCTCCAGGCGCAGCCGTTGCGCCTCGGCATGGGCTCGATCGTGGGCGAACGCCAGGCGCTCGGGGGTCCAGAGGGGGTCGTTCATCACAGGCTCCAGGAACGGAAGGCTCACCGTGAAACAACTCTAGGTGGGTAAGCGGCGGCGCGAAACGCCACATCCGGCGATTCGGTATTGCGAAACCTGCAAAACCAGCGCAGCATCCGGCCATGGACCTGCATCTGGACGACGTGGCGCTGTTCGTGCGCATCGCCACGTTGGGCACGCTGTCAGCCGCTGCGCGCGAGCGCAACGTGTCCGTCAGCCAAGTCACGCGCGCACTGGCGCGGCTGGAAGCCGCCTGCGCCGCGCGGCTGATGCACCGTAACACCCACGGCCTGAGCCTCACCGACGAAGGCGACGCCTTCCTCGCCCAGGCGCGGCGCCTGCTCGACATCCATGCCGAACTGCAGGCCGAGCTCGGCGGCAAGCTCGGCCGCCCCAGCGGCTGGGTGCGTGTGAGCGTGAGCGCCGTGCTGGCCCAGGACGTCATCGCTCCCTCCTTGCCCAGCCTGTACGACCGCCACCCCGAGCTGCGCGTGGACATCGCCGCCGACGACCGCATCATCGACATGGCCCGCGAAGGCATCGACGTGGCCATCCGCACCGGCACGCCGCACAGCGAGGCCGTGGTGGCGCGGCAGATCGGCCAGCTCACCCGCAGCCTGTATGCCGCGCCGGCCTACCTGGCCCGCTTCGGCATGCCCAGCCACCCTGACGAGCTGAGACAACACCGTCTGGTCACCTACAGCACGCCGGCGGCCCTGAACGAATGGGTCTGGCGCGAGGGCCGCAGCGAACGCCATTTCATGGCTCGAGGCCACACCCGCGTGGACAACACCGCAGCCATGGTGGCCATGGTGGAAGCCGGGGCCGGCATTTCCCGTCTCACCGACTTGGTGGCCGCGGCCCGGGTGGCGCAGGGACGGCTGGTGCCGGTGCTGCCCGGCGTGTTCTCCAGCGAACCCGTGCCGATGTACGCGGTGATGCTGCGCGAACGCCACCGCCTGCCCAAGGTGCGCGCCTGCATCGACCACTGGGCCGACTGGATGACCCGGCAGGCCGCCACCGCCCCCTGAGGTAGGCTTACGGGTCCGCCAGACCCTGACGCATTGCCATGCACCCTGTCTGCCTTCCGCGCCGCCGCCTGCTGGGCCTGGTCGGCCTGGGCCTGCTGCCGTCCGTGCGGGCCCAGACGCCGCCCACCCTGGCCGCCGCCTCGGACCTGAAGTTCGCCCTCGAGGCGGTGGCCGCCCGCTTCGAGCGCGACACCGGCCACAAGTTGCGCCTGGTGTTCGGCTCCTCGGGCAACCTCCATGCCCAGATCCTGCAGGGGGCGCCCTTCCAGATGTTCATGTCGGCCGACGAGGACTTCGTCTTCAAGCTGGCCGAGGCCGGCAAAACACGTGATCGCGGGCGGCTGTATGCCCTGGGCCGCATCGGCATCCTGGTGCCGCACGGCTCGCCGCTGAAGGCCGACGGCCAGTTGCAGGACCTGGCCGCCGCGCTGAGGGACGGGCGTCTGAAGCGCTTGGCCATCGCCAACCCCGAGCATGCCCCCTACGGCGCCCGCGCGAAGGAGGCGCTGGAGCACGCCGGGCTGTGGACGGCCCTGCAGCCGCATCTGGTCTACGGCGAGAACGTCTCGCAGGCCGCGCAGTTCGCCACCTCGGGCTCGGCCCAGGGGGGCATCGTCGCGCAGTCGCTCGCGCTGGCCCCGCCGGTGACCCGGCTCGGACGGTTCGACCTCATTGTGCAGGACTGGCACCAGCCACTGCGCCAGCGCATGGTGCTGATGAAGGACGCCCCACCGGCCCTGCAGGCCTTCTACGACGCCCTGGCCGAACCGGCGGCGCAGGCGATCATGACGCGCTACGGCTTCCAGATGCCTCGCGAATGATGGACTGGCAGGCCCTCGTCCTCTCGCTGGAGCTGGCGGCCGCCACGCTGGCCGTGCTGCTGCCGCTGGGGCTGTGGCTGGGCCGCTGGCTGGCCCGCACCCGGGTGGCCGGCAAGGCCTGGATCGAAGCGGCGGTGGTGCTGCCCCTGGTGCTGCCGCCCACGGTGCTGGGCTACTACCTGCTGGTGTCACTGGGCGGCGCCTCGCCGCTGGGGCGCCTCCTGTCCGAACACTTCGACATCCGCCTGACCTTCAACTTCGCCGGCCTGCTGGTCGCCTCGGTGGTCTTCAACATCCCCTTCATGGTCCAGCCGGTGCAGCGCGCCTTCGAGGCCATCCCGCGCAACCTGGCCGAAGCCGCTGCGGTGAGCGGGCTGTCGGGCTGGCAGACCTTCTGGCGCGTCGAGCTGCCGCTGGCCTGGCCGGGCGTGCTCTCGGCGATGGTGCTGACCTTCGTGCACACCCTGGGCGAGTTCGGCGTGGTGCTGATGGTGGGCGGCAGCATCCCCGGCGAGACCAAGACCATCGCCATCTCCATCTACGACCGCGTGCAGGCCTTCGACCTGCACAGCGCCGACCAGATGGCCCTGGTGCTGCTGCTCTTCTCGCTGGGGGCGGTGGCCGCCTCCTTCTTCGCGTCGGCGCGGCTGGTGGTGAAGCGGTGAGCCAGGACCTCTTCGTCGATGTCGCGCAGGTGCATCCCATGCCGCTGCAGGGCCGCTTCGGCTGCGCCGCCGGCGAACTCACCGCGCTGGTGGGTCCCTCGGGCGCCGGCAAGACCTCGATGCTGCGAGTACTGGCGGGCCTGATGCGCCCGACCCATGGGCTCGTGCAGGTGGGCGAGGAAGTCTGGTGCGACACCACGGCTGGCGTGTTCCGCCCCGCCCAGGCCCGCCACGTGGGCCTGGTGTTCCAGCACTACGCACTCATGCCGCACCTGGATGCCGTGGACAACGTGGCCCTGTCGCTGCTGCACCTGCCGCGCGCGCAGCGGCGTGCATCGGCGCAGCAATGGCTGGCCCACGTACGGCTCGAAGCCGAGCACCATCACCGCCGCCCGGCCGCCCTGTCAGGCGGCCAGCAACAGCGCGTGGCCATCGCCCGCGCCCTGGCGCGCGAGCCGAAACTGCTGTTGCTGGACGAACCCTTCTCAGCGGTGGACCAGATGAACCGCCAGGGCCTGTACACCCTGCTGGCCGACCTGCGGCGTGAGCTGTCCATCCCCATCGTGCTGGTCACCCACGACCTGCAGGAAGCCCGGCTGCTGGCCGACCAGCTGGTGGTGCTGGACGCCGGCCGGGTGCTGCAGCAAGGCAGCCCGGCGGCCATCCATCGCGCCCCGCGCAACGCGCGCGTGGCCGATTTGGTGGGCATTCAGAACCGTTTTCTGGGCCAATGGATGGGCCCGGCCGATGAGCCCGGCTGGGGTTGGCTGTGCTGGCAGGCCCCGGGGGCCGCCCCCGGCGAAGGCCCGCGCCTGCGCGTGCGCGACAAGGGCAAGATCGCCACCGGCCAGGCCGTGCACTGGGTGATCAGCAGCGAGGGCCTGCATCTGCTGGACCCGCAGGTCACCGCTGCCGAAGCCTGGCACGGCACGGTACGCGAAGCCCGCCATCTCGGCGAGATCAGCCTGGTGGTGTGCGAACTGACCGCCCTGCCCGGCGTGGCTCTCAGGCTCAGCGTCGCCGGCCCCCGCCGCGTAAGCTTGCAGCCAGGCGCAGCCCTGGCCGTGCGGCTGGATCCCGACTTGGTGCATGTGATGCCTTATCGGGTTGCTCACTGAACCGTGAACCCCTCCACGCGCTGAGGCATCCGCACAGCCAGGCAGTCCACAGGCTGTGACTCACGAAATGCGCCCCCCTCAGGGTTTGCGTCACGCCGGCCAGCAGCACGGCCGCCGCCCACGCCAGCGCCTTGCGACGATCATAAGGCCACCACATCCAGGCACCCGGCAAAAAAGCGAAAGCAGAGGTGGCGTGCCCGAAGGGAAAACAATGTCCGGGCCCACCATCGCCGGCACCAGGCCACCACAAGGTCCAGTGCGACAAGTAGTTCGCACGCCCCCCGAACAGTGCCAAATCCCATGGACAGCTTGCCAAGCTCAAACGCTTGATCGCCGGCACCGCCAGCATCAGCATCACCGCCAAGGCCCAAGCCCGCCAACGCTCGCGGCGAGGCAGAGTGCGCTCATCGAGCGCAGAACGAAACGCCCACACCGCCCACAGCACGAGGCCCAAGGCCGCCAACCAACGCCCTGCATCGTGCAGCCCGCGCAGCAGGGGATGCTCGCGCCAGACGAGACCTTGCGCGCTGGCAAGCTGTCGGGCCACCCAAAGATCGCCGCCGAGCCCCTCCCAGACCAGAATCAAGCTGGCCGTTGCGGCGCACACGGCCCCGTCCCTGCGCATCCTCATGAGGCTTGGAGCAGCCCTGGCGGACCACTGGGTCGACGGCAAGTCGAGGTCAGATCCCAAGCCGGGTCATACAACGCCGTGTGCACTTGGGTCAGTGCCAACACGGTGTGGAAGACATGGTCATGCTGGGCCGGTTGATGCGCCCGCTTGGACATGCAGTCCTTGTCCAAGCCGAGCGAGCGGCCATACCCTTCGGACCACCACAGCACCATGGGCACCTGGGTTTGCTGCGTGGGGGCAATCGCATACGGCAGGCCGTGCAGGTACAGGCCCGCCTCGCCCAAGGACTCGCCGTGATCGGAGACGTACAGCATCGCAGTATCGACGCGCGCGGCCCCAGCGGCCAAGGTATCGATCAAACGGCTGAGCACATGGTCGGTGTACAGCACGGCATTGTCGTAGGCGTTGACGATGGCTTGCTTCGAACAACGGTGCAACTCATCGTCCAGGCATTCAGGCTGGAACTGCGCAAATGCGCGGGGATAGCGCCGAAAGTACGAGGGCCCGTGATTGCCCAGCATGTGCAACACCAGCACCTGCTGCCCTTGTACCCGCTGCAAACGTTCGGTCAGATCGGCAATCAAACCCTCGTCCCAGCAACGCGGGCCCTCGCACGTGCCTGGCGCGTTCAGCTCGGCCACTGTCACGCTTGGCAGCCCCTCGCACACCCCTTTGCAGCCGCTTTGGTTATCGATCCACTGCACCGCCACGCCGGCACGGGCCAGCACGTGCAGCAGCGACTCGCTGCGCCGGATGCGATCCTCGTCATAATCGCGCCGGCCCACCGGCGCGAACAGGCATGGCACCGAGACCTCGGTGTTGGTGCCGCAACTGGTGACTTGCGCGAAGTTGACCACCGCCCGCTGCGACAAGCCGGGGGTGGTGTCTCGGCCATAGCCGCTCAAGCCCCAATTGGCCGATCGCACGGTTTCGCCCACCACGATCACGAGCAGTCGGGGTCGTTCGAAGGGCAAGGCCACGGCGTCCAACCCCAGAGGCTGCCGCCGACCGGCCACTTGGCGCGTATCACCGGACCACACGCGGGCGCTCGACCACAGCGCTGCGGCCGGCGTCACGAGGTAGCGCAGCTCCTTGTGATTGCGCATCAAGGACGCCAGGGGCTGAAAGCTCAGCATCACGGCCAACGCCAACGCCAGCGCCGCCGCCAGCATGCTGAGCAAATGCCCGCGCAAGGTCCGCCCCCAGCTTTGCGCAGGCAGCGGCCACGACACCACCGCCAGCAGGGGCACACCCGCATGGCTCAACACATGCCAAACCAAATCCGGGCCGATCAACTCCACCGCTTCGGCCGTGTCCGTGTGCAGCACATTGCGCATCATCGAGGGGTCCAGATACACCCCGTAGCGATCGCTGAAATAGCTCGACAGTGCGGCCACCACCGTCAATACGGCCGCCGCCGGCTTGAGCCAAGGTCCCACGGCCAGAGCACCGAGCAACAGCACATGCACACAAACGATGCCCACGGCAAGCGACACCTGCCACCCCCAGGCAGAGGCATCGCTCCATTGCTGCGCCAACACAAACAAGCGGCGATGGTCCATGACCAACCACCACGCGCTCAAACACCAGATCAAGGCCTCGGGTCCATGACAGGCTCGTGGCCAACGGGCCTGCAGCCATGTTTGCCAACGTTTCCAGACCAGCATGCCCTGAGTGCAACACCCCTATCTGAAGCCAAACTGAAGACCCTGGATCCACCCGTGCGCTGGTGTGTTAGCGTGTGCACCGCAGTCATCATTCGATGGTGCCGTCCATGCGCGTACTCTTGATCGAAGACGACCCCCTCGTGGGTGGCGGCTTGCACGACTTTCTATGTGCCCTGGGCCATGACGTCAGCTGGGTGACCCGTATCGACCAGGCCGAGTTGAACGCCTCGGAACCGTACGACGCCTGGCTGATCGACTGGAACCTGCCCGATGGTTCCGGGCTGGACTGGCTGCGGCGCCGTCGCCGACAAGGCCACACCACCCCGGCCCTGGTGCTCACCGCGCGTGACCGACTGCACGAACGCATCGAGGGCTTGGACAGCGGCGCCGACGACTACCTGGTCAAGCCCTTCGACCCCGAAGAGCTGATGGCGCGCTTGCGCGCCGTCAGCCGACGCGCCCAAGGTCTGACCAGCGCACAAGTGCCCTGCGGTGACGTGCTCATCGATCTGGAAGCACGTCAAGTTCTGCGCCATGGTGTCCTCGTGCCGTTGACCGCCCGACAATGGGCCGTGCTGGAAGCGCTGGCGCGCCGTGCGGGCCACCTGGTGGCCAAGTCCGAGTTGGAAGCCCGGGTGTTCGCGCAGGAGGCCGACCTCCACAGCAACGCGCTGGAAGTGCACATTTCGCAACTTCGGCGCAAGCTCGGGCACTCCCTCATCGAGACCGTGCGGGGGCTGGGCTACCGCCTGCGCCCCCAATGACTGTGCGCCATCGTCGATGAAGTCCGCGACCCACGCCCTGCCTTCGATCCGTGCCCGCCTGGCCGGAGCCTTGCTGATCTTGTCTGCGGGCTGGGCCATTTTGGCTTCGGCCGCCGTGTGGTTGGCGGTACGCCACGAGGTCGACGAGCTGTTGGACGACACCCTCATCGCCTCGGCCGAGGTACTGGCCGGCTTGCTGACACAGCCGGCCTCCCACCTCAAGGCCGGTGCGGACACCGCGGCGTCCACACCGGCCAGCGGCAACCACCCCCGCTACGCATGGCAATGGCTGGCCGCCGATGGCTCCGTGCTCGCCCGCTCCGCTTTGGCCCCGAGCACCGCCTGGACCTTTCCCCCACGGCCGGGCTTCGGGCATTCAAAACCTGATGCAGCCGCCTGGCGGCTGTATGGCCACCGCCTGCCCGACGGTTCGGTGCTCTTCGTGGGCCAAACACGCATGGAACGGCGCGAAGCCCGCGCCGACGTCGTGCTCAGCGTGACAGCCAGCGCCTTGCTGGTCGGGGCGGGGCTCGCGCTGTGGCTGCGCCGGCGCATACGCCACGAATTGCAGCCGTTGACCGATCTGTCCGCGGCCATGTCAGGCCACGACCCTTTGGCCGAAGCCACGCTGCCCGACCCGCAGCGCCAAGAATTGCAGCCCCTGAGCGACGCCATCAATGCCTTGGGGCACGGCCTGCGCCGCAGGCTCGCCCAAGAGCGTGCCGTGGCCGCTCAGGTGGCTCACGCGCTGCGCACCCCGCTGGCCGGGCTGGACGCCCAACTGGCCGCAGCGCAAGTCGCCCCGGCCGACCGCCGGCAGGCCGCTTTGCAACGCGCGCGGGACGCCTCGCGGCAACTGCGCCGCGTGGTCCACGCCGTCATTTCGCTGTACCGCAGTGCCGCCACGCCGCAACGCCAGCACGTCAACCTCAGCGCGCTGTTGGAGGAGTTGCCCCTCGAGGGCCTGCACGTGCGGTGCCCCCCAGACGCCACCGTGTGGGCCGACCCCGATCTGTTGGCCGCAGCCTTGTCCAACCTGCTGGACAACGCCCACCGGCATGGAGCCCACCGCATCGAGCTGAGCCTGCACATCGAGCCCCACACCCAAGCGCTGATCCTGCAAGACGACGGCCCCGGCCTGCCCGCAGACCAACGCGAGCGCTTGCAAAAGGCTTTGGACGATCAAAACCCGCAAGCCCACGGTGGCTTGGGCTTGATGCTGGCCGACGCCGTGGCGCGCGCCCATGGCGGGCGGCTGCACCTGCTGCCCTCGCCCTCGGGCTTTGCCCTGCGCATGAGCCTGGGCCCGCCTGCGGCGCATGACCCGCCCTGAGCCCCCCGCTATGCTTGGCCCCATGTACGCGCAATTCTTCGGCCTGGCGCACGCGCCCTTCTCGATCGCGCCCGACCCGCGCTACCTCTACATGAGCGAACGCCACCGCGAAGCGCTGGCCCATCTGCTCTACGGGGTGCGCGGCGGTGGCGGCTTCGTGCTGCTCACCGGCGAGATCGGCGCGGGCAAGACCACCGTGTGCCGCTGCTTCCTCGAGCGCATCCCCAAGCGCTGCAACGTCGCCTACATCTTCAACCCCAAACTCACCGTCGAGGAGCTGCTGCGCACCGTGTGCGAGGAGTTCCAGGTGCCCATCGAGCACCTGGGCCCGGGGCAGGCGACGGTGAAGGACTACGTCGATGCGCTCAACGCCTTCTTGCTGCGCATGCACTCGGTGGGACGCAACAACGTCCTCATCATCGACGAGGCCCAAAACCTCTCGCCCGACGTGCTCGAGCAGTTGCGCCTGCTCACCAACCTGGAAACCCACGAGCGCAAGCTGCTGCAAATCATCCTGATCGGCCAGCCCGAGCTGCGCCGCATGCTGCGCCGGCCCGACCTCGAACAGCTCGCCCAGCGCGTGATCGCCCGCTACCACCTGCAGGCGCTGGACGAGAAGGAAACCGCCGCCTACGTGCGCCATCGCATGGGCGTGGCCGGCCTGAGCACGCCGCTGCCCTTCGATCGCGGCGCGCTCAAGCGCATCCACCGGCTCTCGCGCGGCGTGCCGCGGCGCATCAACCTGCTGTGCGACCGGGCCCTGCTGGGCGCCTATGCCACCGGCCAGGCGCGCGTGGACGAGCGCATCGTCGTGCGCGCGGCCCGCGAAGTCTTCGACGAGGAGGAGCCTTTCGACCTGCGCCCACGCGGCTGGCTCGCCCGCTGGCGCCGCACCGGGCCGCTGCTGCCGGCCGCCGCCGCGCTGGCCGCCGGCCTGGGCCTGGCCGGCCTGGGCTATGCCGCCTGGACGCTGGCGCGCCAGGAGGCGGCGCCCGTGGCCGCCGCCCGGCCCACTGCGCCGGCGCCCGCCGCCTCCACCGCGCCCTGATCGACGAGACCCTCGACCATGTCCTACATCCTCGATGCCCTGCGACGCGCCGATGCCCAGCGCGGGCGCGGCGCCGTGCCCGGGCTGGACAGCCAGCACGTCGGCGACGAAGCGTTCGACCGTGAACGCCCCCGCTCAGCCGCGGGCCTGTGGCTGGCCGTGGGCCTGGTGCTGGGCCTGGCCGTGCCAGGCGTGGCCTGGTGGCTCGGCCGCAGCACCTCGGCACCGATGTCGCCGACCCCCTCACCCGTGGCCGCGGCACCGACGCCTGGCCTCCCGCCCGCCCCGGCCCCGGTGGAAGCCCCACCGCCTGCACCGCCTGCACCGCCTGCACCGCCTGCACCGCCCCCCGCCCCGCCAGCGCCCGCGGCCGTGCAGGCCGCAACGCCCCCGCCCCGGCCGGTGTCGCCACCGGCCCCCGCTCCGGCCCCGGTGGCCACGCCGGCTCCGGCGCCCACCCGCCCTGCCCCGGTGCCCGCTCCTGCCGCCCCGGTGACGGCTGCCTCCGCCCCGGCGCCCCGCCCCGCCGCCGCACCGGCCCCGCCGCCGACGGCCGCCGCCCCGCGCCTGCAGGACCTGCCCGAGCCCATCCGCAGCCAACTGCCCTCGCTGTCGCTGGGTGGCCTGATCTACTCGTCCACCCCGGCCGAGCGCATCGTCATCGTCAACGGCCAACCCTACCGGGAAGGCGACTCGGTGGGACGTGACCTCGTGGTCGAAGAGATCCTGCCGCGGGCCGCCGTGATGCGCTGGCGCGATCAGCGTTACCAGCTCAGCTATTGATTCCGTCCGGAGGCTCCATGCGTTGTCTTCTTTTGTCCGTTGCCCTGGCATGGGCCCCGCTGGGCGCTCATGCCCAGAAGATCGGGGAAGTCGATACCGTTTTCCAATGGCTCGGCCCCGACCACAAGATCGTCGTCGAAGCCTACGACGACCCCAAGGTCCCCGGCGTCACCTGCTACGTGTCGCGCGCCCGCACCGGCGGCATCAAGGGCGCGCTCGGCCTGGCCGAAGACCGCGCCGAAGCCTCCATCGCCTGCCGCCAGGTGGGGCCCCTCGGCTTCAAGGAGCCGCTGCCACAACAAGAGGACGTGTTCACCGAACGCATGTCCCTCCTTTTCAAGCGCCTGCACGTGGTGCGCATGGTGGACGTGCAGCGAAACACCCTCGTCTACCTCACCTACTCCGACCGCGTGATCGAAGGCTCGCCGCAGAACAGCGTGACGGCGGTGACGGTGGAGAGGGGGGTGAAGATTCCGGTGAAGCAGGAGCGATAGTGCCACCCTGTAGGAACGAAACGTCCGGACACAACTCAACACGTCTGGATACGGTGTGCTCAGCACCGAGCGCATCTGCCCCGCCTACGATGTGCGCAGCCTCATGAAAGGCCATCTCACACACACAACGGCAGGGAGAGAACATGACGCAGCCGCTGTACTACGAGTACGCCGTGCAACCTGGCGAGACGATCGCGACCATCATTCATAAACTCTACGGCTGGTCGCCCCCCACGCGCCGCTATGGCGAGATTCTCGACGCGATCAAGGCCCTCAATCCCGAGGTGCCCAACCTGCAGAACCTGTGGCCGGGGACGGTGCTGCGCGTGTCCGACCGCGCGCCTGCCATGGTGGCACCCCCGGGGCCCTTGTTCCTGAGCGCCTCGCCCGACCCGGCCGAGCGGCGGCAGATGTGGGCCATGGCCTGGGCTGAACGCAGCGGCTTGCTGCCGGCCCCGGCGCAGTGGCGATAGGCACGGTGGCCAACCTCTTGAGTGAAGGCAACCTGGCCCTGCTGCGACAGGTGGGCGACGAATACGCGGCCTACAAGGCCAGCGGCGGGCGCATCACCAAGGGGCAGTACGACCACCGGCGCCGGGTGCTGGTGCGGCAGTTCGCCAACCACGTCGGGCCGATGGAAAAGCTGCTTTTCAATGGAGCCAGCACGCAGGAAGAGATCCGCATCGCCCGCGCCGGGGGTGTGCCCTACGATGTGAACATTCAGCGGCAAGTGGGGCGGCTGCGGCAGCTCGGCAAGGCGGCTGGTGCCGGTGGGATCCTGCTGGGTGGAGTGGGCTTGACGGCCGCGTGCTATCAGATCGCCCACACGTTGAGTCAGAAGGAGAAGAATGAGATTTTTGTGGATACGGTCATGAGCACAGTGATCGGCTCCGGTTTGGGCTATGCCGTCGGCGTCTTCGTGCTCTCCAACCCCGTTGGTTGGGGCGTTGCACTACTTCTCGCCATGGGCAGCACGGTGGGAAGTCTTGTAGCAGGCAAACTGGCCTCGAAAGCCTACTCCGCGTCGAGCGGCGAGGTCGATTTCGTCACCGGATTGGGCGTTGACAAGGTCTGCTCGCGATGAGCGTCGGAACCTTCTTCTGGGTCTACTTCGGGGCGGGGCTGGCCGCCGGTCTGGCAATACCACTGGTTCTGATCATGCACATCCTGATGCCTCGGCGTGTGCTAGAAACTTTCTGGAAGGAGCCGCATTTCCGCCCAGGTGAACTGGCGCTGTTCACCGGCACCATCTATGCGCCGATGCGGACGGTCATGCTGATCACGGCCATCGCCTTTCCGAAGCTGGGCAAGAAGCGAAAGATCACCAGCGCCGACACGCTCGTTCCTCGCTGGTACAAGCTGGCTGCTCAGTGCATCTCCTTCTGGGTACTTGGCTGGACTGCCGCCGTGATGTTCATGACCGTCGTGGGATACATCCACTTCTATGCCATCGGCGACCCGGTTTCGTTGTTTCGGCGGGGATGAGAGCGCTCTGCCGAGTTCTGTGGGAAAGATCTTTCGTAAGCTCCCCCGTCAAGTGGACATTCCAGAACTGGAGTCTGCGGTGGTGACGCTGCCCGGGGCTTGATGCCTCAGGGCGTCGCAGGCCCCTGGCAGTTCACCGGCAGGAAGCGGCGCTCGATGTCGGTGCGGTCGACACCGCGCGCCACCATCGGCTCAGGTGGGGCGGCGCGGCCACACACCCAGGCCACCGGCACCACAGGCGCATCTTCCACCACGCCCGGGCGCAGCGTGAGCGTCTTGCCGCGCAGTGCGCCGTGGGCCTGGTTCCCGAAGACGATGTGCAAGGCGCCGTCTTCCACGGTGAGGCTCGCCACGTGGTGGCTGACGATGCGGTTCGGCTCAGGCAGGCCGGCGGCGGCATTGTCGGCCGGCAGGCTGGCGGTGGTGCGCCAGGCCAGGGCGATGGGCTGCTTGGCGAAGTCGGCAAACCGCGCGGCCTCGACGATCTGCTCGCGCACCAAGCGGCCCTGCATCGAGGGCACGGCCATCAGTGCAAGGATGGCGATCACGGCCAGCACGACCATCATTTCGATGAGCGTGAAGCCGCGGCGGTGAGGTCTCATGCGCAAAGGCGTGGCAGGGTCCAAGCCGCCATCTTAGGGCCTCGCCTCGGGCCCCGGAGCTGGCGGCTTGCCCAGCGCGACGGGGGCTTGGCCACCCATGTGGTGGCCGATACCCGCTACGTGTCCGATCTGGAGGACCTGCCGCTGGACGACGTACACGCCGTGCGCCAGGTGCCGCTACGAGTGCAGATGCAGGTCTACCCGCAGGCGCAAGCCAGCGAGGTGCTGGGCGCCGCCGTGCTGCAGCCCTGAAAGCGCCGGGCACCGCTCAGCCAAAGGCCTCGTCCACGCGCAGCACCCGGCCGGTCTGGCCGGCGTCATAGCCTGGCAGAGCGGCCACGCGGCTGCGGTAGGCGGCCGAACCCAGCACGTCCAGCAGGGGCCGCAAGCGCTGGTCTTCCAGGGCCTGCGCCGACAGCGCCAAGAAGTAGCGCTCCTTCAGCAGCGGGATGAAATGCAGCCCGAAACGCCGCGCCGCCGTCTCCACCCCCAGCCCCACATCGGCCATGCCGCTGGCCACATAGGCGGCCACCGCGGCATGGGTGAGTTCGGTGTCGCCATGCCCGCTCAGTTGTGCAGGCGTGATGCCCTCGCGCTGCAACAGCAGGTCGGTCAGCACGCGCGTGCCCGAGCCTTCCGGGCGGTTCACGAAGCGCAGGCCGCGGCGGGCCACGTCGGCCAGCCCCCGGATGCGGTGCGGGTTGCCGCTGGCCACGAAAAGCCCCTGGGTGCGCACCGCCAGATGCACCAGCCGGTGACGCTGCGGCTGCAGCCAGGGCCGATAGCGCTGCGCCGCCGCGGCCTGGAACTCACCGATGGGCACGTGAAAGCCCGCCAGGTCGCAATCGCCCTGGGCCAGCGCGGCCACCGCCTCCAGGCTGCTGCGGTAGCGCCACTCCAGCTCGAAGCGGCGCGCCAGCAGCAGCTCGCGCAGGGCCGCCACCGCAAAGCCGTGGCTGGCGTGCAGGCGTGGCCCGGCCGGCATGCGTCGGCCGGCGCGGCCCAGGTCCGCCTCGATTTCGCTGGCCAAAGACTCCAGTAGCGGCTGCAGGCGCGCGTTCACACGCGCCTGGGCCCACACCAGGCGGCGGGCCATGTCGGTGAGCCGCGAGCCACGGCCCCGCCCCCGTTCGAGCAGCGGCCGACCCAGCAAGGCCTCGCCCTGGCGCAGCAGGCCCCAGGCGTGACGGTAGGACCAGCCCAGCGCGCGCGCCGCCTGGGCGATGCCGCCGCCGTCCTGCACGGCCTCGAGCAGCGCCAGTAGGGCGTCGGCGGCCAGGCCGCCTGCGTCGGGGCCGATCTGCCATTGAGGACACAGGCGCACCGCCGTCATGAACGCTCCCCCGCTCGACAAATATGCAAACATTTGCATATTACGCCGGCCGGGACGCGGTAGGCTGCATCTCATCCCACGATCGAAGACCGGGCCATGTCCGCCAAGCTCATCCCCCTGCATCCCGAGGGTGTCCCCAGTCGCGAGCGCAAACGCCAGGCCCCGCGCGGGCGCCAGGTGCGCCCCGAGGCCCTGCGCGAAGTGCAGGCCGCGCTGCACGGGGTGCTGCCACGGCGCGACCAGCTCATCGAGGCCCTGCATGCCCTGCAGGACCGCTTCCACCAACTGCGCACCGACCACCTCGCCGCGCTGGCGCAGTGGATGCGCCTGTCGCAGGCCGAGGTGTATGAAGTGGCCAGCTTCTATCACCACTTCGACGTGGTGCGCGAGAACGCCGACGGCGGCTTCGACGCCCCGCCGCGGCTGACGGTGCGGGTGTGCGACAGCCTGTCGTGCGAGCTGGCCGGTGCACGCGAGCTGCTGGAGCGGCTGCCGGCGCTGCTGGGGCCTGAGGTGCGGGTGATCCCGGCGCCCTGCGTGGGCCGCTGCCATGAAGCGCCGGTGGCCGTGGTGCATCAACGGCAGATCGGCCAGGCCACGCCGCCGGCGGTGCAGACGGCTGTTGCGCAAGGTCAGATTCACGATGACCTCCCGCAAACCACTGGCCTGAACACCTACCGCGCCCAGGGTGGCTATGCGCTGTTGCAGGCCTGTGTGAATGGCGATCGTCCGGTGGAAGACGTGCTCAGGGCGATGGAAGACTCCGGCCTGCGCGGCCTGGGTGGCGCGGGCTTTCCGGCCGGGCGCAAGTGGCGCATCGTGCGCGAGCAGCCCGCCCCGCGGCTGATGGCAGTGAACATCGACGAAGGCGAGCCCGGCACCTTCAAGGACCGTCACTATCTGGAGCGTGACCCGCACCGCTTCCTGGAAGGCATGCTGATCGCCGCCTGGGCTGTGGGCGTGGAGGCGGTCTACCTCTACCTGCGCGACGAATACCACGGCTGCCGCGCGATGCTCACGCGCGAGTTGGCCGCGCTGCAGGCAAACCCGCCGGTGCCTTTGCCGCGCATCGAACTGCGCCGCGGCGCAGGCGCCTACATCTGCGGAGAAGAGTCGGCGATGATCGAATCCATCGAAGGCAAGCGCGGCCTGCCCCGGCTGCGCCCGCCCTACGTGGCCCAGGTGGGCTTGTTCGGGCGGCCTACGCTGGAACACAACTTCGAGACGCTTTACTGGGTGCGCGACATCGTCGAGCGTGGCCCGCAATGGTTCACCTCGCACGGTCGCCACGGCCGAAAGGGCCTGCGCTCGTTTTCCGTGTCAGGCCGCGTGAAGCACCCTGGCGTGAAACTCGCCCCGGCCGGCATCACGCTGCGTGAACTCATCGACGAACACTGCGGCGGCATGCTCGACGGCCACAGGCTCTACGCCTACCTGCCCGGCGGCGCCTCGGGCGGCATCCTGCCCGCGCACCTGGCCGATGTGCCGCTGGACTTCGACACCCTGCAACCCCACGGGGCCTTCATCGGCTCGGCCGCCATCATCGTGCTCTCGCAACACGACCGTGCGGTGGACGCGGCGCGCAACCTGATGCGCTTCTTCGAATCGGAATCCTGCGGCCAGTGCACCCCCTGCCGAGTGGGCACGAGCAAGGTCCGCGCGCTGATCGAGCAGCCCCGCTGGGACACCGCCTTGCTGGCCGAGCTCTCGCAGGTGATGCGCGATGCGTCGATCTGCGGCCTGGGCCAAGCGGCGCCCAATCCGGTCGATTGCGTGATCCAGTACTTCCCTGAGGAACTCACATGAGCGCCGTGATGCAGCCCGAGGCCGCCATCGACTTCACCCTCAACGGCCAGCCCGTTCAAGCCCGCGCCGGTGAGACCGTCTGGTCCGTTGCGCAACGCCACGGCATCGAGATCCCCCACCTGTGCCACAAGGAAGGGCTCACACCGGCCGGCAACTGCCGAGCCTGCATGGTCGAGGTGGCAGGCGAGCGGGTGCTGGCGCCCTCATGCTGCCGCACCCCCACGCCGGGCATGGTGGTGCGCAGCGACAGCGCGCGCGCGGTGGCTGCGCAGAAAATGGTGCTCGAGCTGCTGCAGTCCGACCTGCCTGAGACGACCTACACCCGCCACAACGAGGTGGACGAGTGGGCGGTCAAGCTCGGCGTGGGCCGGCCGCGCTTGCCTTCGCGCGAGCAACCAGCGCCCGATGCCTCGCACCCGGCCATCGCCGTGAACCTGGACGCCTGCATCCAGTGCACGCGCTGCCTGCGCGCCTGCCGCGACGAGCAGGTGAACGACGTGATCGGCCTGGCCGGACGTGGCGCGCACGCGAGGATCGTTTTCGACATGGATGACGCGATGGGAGCCTCCACCTGCGTGGGCTGCGGCGAGTGTGTGCAGGCCTGTCCCACCGGCGCGCTCAGTCCGGCGCAGGGCGTGGCCTTGCAGGAGGCCGACCGCCGCGTGGACTCCATCTGCCCCTATTGCGGCGTGGGCTGTCAGCTCACCTACCACGTCAAGGACAACCGCATCTTGCGCGTCGAAGGCCGCGACGGCCCGGCCAACCAGGGCCGGCTGTGCGTGAAGGGACGCTATGGTTTCGACTACGTGCACCACCCGCACCGCCTGACGGTGCCCCTGGTGCGCCGCGACGATGCGCCCAAGCAGCCGCACGCCACGCTCGACCCGGCACGCTGGCACGAGGTGTTCCGTGAAGCGAGCTGGGACGAGGCCCTGGCACTGGCCAGCGGCGGCCTGCGCATGATCCGCGACACCCACGGCCCGCGCGCGCTGGCTGGCTTCGGCTCGGCCAAAGGCAGCAATGAGGAGGCCTACCTCTTCCAGAAGCTGGTACGCACCGGCTTTGGCAGCCACAACGTCGATCACTGCACGCGGCTGTGCCATGCCTCGTCGGTGGCCGCGCTGCTCGAAGGCATCGGCTCGGGCGCCGTGTCCAACCCCGTGCGGGATGTGGCCCAGGCCGAGTTCGTGCTCCTGATCGGCGCCAACCCCACGGTCAACCACCCGGTGGCGGCCTCATGGATCAAGAACGCGGTGCGCCGGGGCACGAAACTCGTGGTGGCCGACCCGCGGCGCACGGACCTGTCGCGCCACGCCTGGCGCACGCTGCAGTTCCGGCCCGACACCGACGTGGCCCTGCTCAATGCGATGATGCATGTGATCGTCCAGGAGGGACTGATCGACCGCGCCTTCATCGAGGCACGCACCACCGGCTTCGACGCCGTTCGCAGCCATGTGGCGGCCTACAGCCCCGAAGCCATGGCCCCGGTGTGCGGCATCGACGCCGGCACGATCCGCGAGGTGGCCAGGGCCTATGCCACATCCCGGGCCTCGATGATCCTGTGGGGCATGGGCATCAGCCAGCATGTGCACGGCACCGACAACGCCCGCTGCCTGATCGCGTTGGCCCTGATGACCGGCCAGATCGGCCGGCCCGGCACCGGGCTGCACCCCTTGCGCGGCCAGAACAACGTGCAAGGCGCCTCAGACGCCGGCCTGATCCCGATGATGTTGCCCGACTACCAGCGCGTGACCGACGCCCAGGCGCGCGCGAAGTTTGAGCAACTCTGGGGTGTGCCGCTCGACGACCAGCCCGGCCTCACCGTGGTGGAAGTGATGGACGCGGCCCTGCGCGGCCAGGTGCGCGGCATGTACATCCTCGGCGAGAACCCCGCGATGAGCGACCCCGACGCCAACCACGCACGCGAAGCCCTGGCCTCGCTCGACCACCTCGTGGTGCAGGACATCTTCCTCACCGAGACCGCAGCGCTGGCCGACGTGGTGCTGCCGGCCTCC
Organism: Caldimonas hydrothermalis; assembly: GCF_056746695.1. Classification (NCBI taxonomy): domain Bacteria; kingdom Pseudomonadati; phylum Pseudomonadota; class Betaproteobacteria; order Burkholderiales; family Sphaerotilaceae; genus Caldimonas; species Caldimonas hydrothermalis. Next base: position 152,798 of record NZ_JBWQXA010000001.1, read on the forward strand.
GCCTTCCCTGAAAAAACCGGCAGCTTCACCAACACCGACCGCCTGGTGCAGCTCGGCCGTCAGGCGCTGGCGCCCCCCGGCCAGGCACGCCAGGACTGGCACATCCTGCAGGCCATGGCCCGGGGCCTGGGGCTGGACTGGCACTACGCCGACATCGGCGAGGTGTATGAAGAGATGCGTCAGTGCATGCCCAGCCTCGCGGGCCTGAGCTGGGCCCGGTTGCAACGCGAAGGCGCCGTCGTGCACCCTTGTCCCGACGAGGACGCGCCCGGCGAGGCCGTGGTTTTCACCGACCACTTCCCCACCCCCACCGGCCGCGGCCGCTTCGTGCCCGCCGACCTCGTGCCGGCCGACGAACGGCCCGATGCCGACCATCCCTTCGTGCTCATCACCGGCCGCCAGCTCGAACACTGGCACACGGGCAGCATGACGCGGCGCAGCCGGGTGCTCGATGCCCTGGAGCCCGACCCGGTGGCCTCGCTGCACCCGCTCGACCTCGAACATCTGGGGGTGGCGCCGGGCGGCGTGCTCACGCTGCGCTCGCGCCGCGGTGAAGTCGCCCTCTATGCCCGTGCCGACGAGGGCACCCCGCCTGGCACCGTCTTCGTGCCCTTCTGCTATGCCGAGGCGGCCATCAACAAGCTCACCAACCCCGCACTCGACCCCTTCGGCAAGATCCCGGAGTTCAAGTACTGTGCGGTCAGCGTGCACGCCGGCGGCAGCATGGCCCGTTCCCCTGGGCCGTGAACGACACGAATGTGTGAACACGCGTAACACAGCGCCATGACAGGCGCTGAACTTGCTGCCTCGAAGGCATAGGCATTTCGCCTCTGGAGGTTACGGGGCTTTGACGTCGCGCTGTGACGACTTCTGACACAGCGTGTCGCCCCCAAGTGACATTTCCGTGCCGCTCGCAGGAGAGCTTGCACGTGGACATCCGCAACGCAGACACCCATCCCATGCGCACACATCATCTTGTGCTGTATGCAGCGCTGTCGGCTGCCGTGGTGGGCCTGGCCGCCTGTGGCGGCGGCTCCGGCGCGAGCCCCGCGCCGGCCGAGCCGGCCCCGCCTGCTGCCAGCCTGCCCGACGTGCCCACCACCCAGCGCGATGCCGTGCGCCTGGCCGACCAGGCCAGCTTCGGACCCACCGAGTCCCTGGTGGCCACCATCCGCGCCCAAGGCCCGGCCAAGTGGATCGCCGAACAGATGAACCAGCCCGTATCACGCTACACCAGTGGCGGCACCGGGGCCGTGCACCAACACACCGGCACAGGCAACTTCTGCGATGGCCGCGGCACGACCTGCTGGCGCGACTGGTGGTCCTCCACCCCCTTGCTGTGGGATTTCTACCGCAACGCGGTGAACAACCCCGACCAACTGCGCCAGCGCGTGGCCTTGGCGCTGCAGCAAATCCTCGTGGTGTCCAACCTGGAGGTGGAGGGCACCTACGGCCTTCGCAACTACCACAACATGTTGCTGGAGCAGTCCTTCGGCAACTACCGCGAGGTGCTGCGCAAAGTGAGCCTGTCGCCGGTGATGGGCGACTACCTGAACAATGCCAACAACGACCGCGCCGCCCCGAACGAGAACTTCGCACGCGAGCTGCTGCAACTCTTTTCCATCGGCACCTGCGAGCTCAACCCGAACGGCACGCTCAAAGGCGGCCGCTGCCTCCCCACCTACGACAACGACACCGTGCGCGCTTACGCCTATGCGCTCACCGGCTGGACCTATCCACCCGGCGGCGCCGCGGCCGGGGGCTGTTGGCCACAGGGCTTGAACTGCCGCTATTACGGCGGCGACATGGTGCCAGTGGCGGCATACCACGACAGCAGCGCGCGGACCCTGCTGTCTGGAGTGAGCCTGCCAGCCGGCCATACTGCGCCACAGGCCCTGGAGGCCGTACTCGACAGCCTGATGAATCATCCCAACATCGGGCCTTTCATCGGCAAGCAACTCATCCAGCACCTGGTCACCAGCAACCCTTCGCCCGCCTACGTGCAGCGCGTGGCCACCGCCTTCAACACCGGCCGCTTCGACAGCTTCGGCACCGGCCAGCGCGGCGATATGCGCGCCACGGTGGCTGCCATCTTGCTCGACCCCGAAGCCCGCACCCCACAACCCGGCACGACCTTCGGCCGCCTGCGCGAGCCGGTACAACTGTTCACCGGCATGCTGCGCGCACTGAACGGCCGCACCGACGGCGAGGCCCTGGGCTGGTGGTGGGGTGAACAGTTGCGCCAGCACCTGTTTCGCCCGCCGTCGGTGTTCAATTTCTACCCTCCGGACTACCCCGTGGCCGGCACCGCCCTGGTCGGTCCGGCCTTCGGCATCCACAACGCCAACACCGCCTTGCAGCGCATCAACTTCGTGAACTACCTGCTGTTCTGGGGCGGCTCCCCCCCGTCTGCCGACGTGCCCAATGCCGTGGGCACGAGCGTGGACCTGCGGGGTTTCATGGCCGATGCCGACGTTGCGGCCAACCTCGTCGATCGTCTGTCGATGTTGGTGCTGGGCGAGACCCTGCCAGCAACTGCCCGCACCCAGGTGATCGATGCCGTGGAAGCCTTTGCACCGGTGAACAACGACACCGTGCGGCTCAACCGCGTGCGCCAAGCCGCCTATCTCATCTTTGCCTCGCCGCAATATCAGGTCATCCGTTGAGCTCACCCATGAAGACACACCCGCCTGCCGACGCCTGGGTCCTCAAGCGCCGCCAGTGGCTCCGGTTCACCGGGGGTACCCTGGCCAGCGCCCTGGGCCTGGGCGGCCTGACGACCTTGCTGCACACCCCCGCGCAAGCCCAATCCGGCTACAAAGCGCTGGTCTGCGTCTTCCTCTACGGTGGTAACGATGGGATGAACACCATCGTGCCCACCGACACCCGCTACAACCAATACGCCAGCGTGCGCGGCCGGCTCGCGCTGCCGCGCAACGCGCTGGTCGACCTGGGCAACAGCGGCTACGGCCTGCACCCGGCCATGGCCGCGCTGGAGCCCGTGTGGAACCAAGGGCATCTGGCGCCCGTATTCAACGTCGGCCCACTGTATGCTCCTCTGACCAAAGCCGAGTACCGCAGCGCCCCCCCCAACTCTGCGCTCATCCCCGAAGCGCTGTTCTCACATTCCGACCAACAGCTGCTGTGGGAGGCTGCCAGCACCAACGCGCTGACCCGAACGGGCTGGGGTGGGCGCGCCGCCGAAACCCTGGCCACGGCCAACCCGGTGATCTCGGTGGGTGGCAACGGTCGCTTTGGCTTGTCCACGCTGTCGGCCCCGCTGGTGCTGCCCGGCCCCGGATCCACCTTTGGGCTGGAAGGGCTGAGCAACACCAGTTGGGCGCCCGTGGGCGCACGCAAAGCCGCCATCGAGGCCTTGTACGCCGGCAACCACCCCAACGCCTTGCTCGACGCCTACATGCGTCAACAGCGCGAGGCCTTGGCCGTGTCCGATCGGTTGGGGGCGTTGGTGAAAACCGCACCGGCCGACGCCAACGCGTCGGCGGCCATCAACCAAGCCTTCGCGCCCCTCATCAGCAACGGCCGCATCAGCTCCAGCCTCGGCCAGCAGCTCTACCAAGTGGCCAAGCTCATCGAAGGACGCGCCACCGTGCAAGGCGAGCGCCAAATCTTCTTCGCATCGCTGGGCGGCTTCGACACCCATGGCAACCAGATCGCCGGCGACAGCACCACGGGCGAGCATGCCCGCTTGCTCGGGCTTGTCGCTCAGGCCATGGCCTGCTTTCACCAAGCGATGATCAACCTGGGCGTGGCCCAAAACGTCACCCTCTTCACGCAAAGCGACTTCGGGCGCACCTTCAAGCCCAACAACAGTGCCGGCACCGACCACGCCTGGGGTAACCACCAACTGGTGATGGGCGGCGCAGTCGTCGGCCGCACCACCTATGGCAGCTACCCCGAACTGGTGCTGGGCGGTCCGGACGACGTGGGCGTGCACAGCTGGGAACAGCACGGCCGCTGGATCCCGAAAATCTCCGTGGACCAATACGCCGCCACCTTGCTGCGCTGGTTTGGCGCCAGCGACAGCCAGCTCGACACCATCTTGCCCAACTTGCGCAACTTCAGCCAGCGCCAGATCGGCTTTCTTTGAAGCGTCGTCGAGGTCAGACGAAGCTCGCCGCCAGGGCTTGGAACGTGCGCAACGCCATCCACCGGGTCAGCGACGGGCGCAGCCATGCCATCGCTGGCCCCCATGCCGACGGCATGTGTCCCATGCAGGGCAAGAGCCTGGTGACACGGCACTGTGCCCGAGCCCTGAGCCCCCGGGCAGCGCGGCACCGTCGGGCGCCGAAGCGCTGAAAAGCGCCGCCTCGCTCAGCCCCGCTGGGGCCCGCGCTTCAGTGAGGTCGCGATGCACCACTGCGCCGCCCAGTAGGTGGACAGCACCCACAACGAGGCCTCGGGCAGCGGGTCGAGGAACTGGTTGATGGCCAGCAGGGCGTCCGAGCTGACGAACAGCAGGCCCCCCAGCGCCGCAAAACCCGCCTCGCGCGACAACGGGGCCGTGCCTTCGCGCAGCCACCAGGTGGCCGCCTGCGCCGCCATCGCGGCCAGGCAGACCACATAAGCCACCACCGGGATCTGCAGCGCCCCGGGCACGCCCGGCCACAACTGAGCGAGCACGGCCGCGCTCACCGCCGCATAGAACACCCAGGGCTGCCACATCGAGGCCAGGCGCGTGGTGGACGTGAAGGCCACCAGATAGGCCAGGTGCGCCAGCAGGAAGGCCACCAGCCCGGCCACGAAGCCGCCGTGCCACATCAGCGCGATATCGCCGGCCAGCGAAAACACCAGCCCTACCAGCACCCAGGTGCGCCGCCGCGGCACGTCGCCCCTGCGCGACCAGGCATACGCAATGATCAGGACGGTGGTGAGCGGCTTGAACACGAAGCGCAGGATCTCAGCATCGAGCGCATTCGGCCCGCTGAAGATCGCCAGCAAGGCACTGGCCACCAGCACCCACGGCAGGGTGTAGCGCCAGGCGGTGGCCCAGGCAAGGGTGGTGTGTGTCATGAGGGCCGATTGTGGGTGGACTCAAGGGGTCACGCCACTGGGAATCGCCCGATGGAGAGGGTGCCTGCGTCAAATGCGGTGTGCCTCGGTGATTCGGTGATGCGGCGTGACCAGAGGCCGGCCAAGGCGTGTTTCCAGGACTCGGGCTTGCCCATACCGTCGAAAGATTCGAAGCAGAGAAGCCGTCTCGCCGAGCGACTGCCAGTCTTCGAGCGACGGCATCACGACCGACTGTTGCGCCCACTGCGGGTGATGATCACGGGCTCTTGGTGGTTGCACACCCGGTTCATCGTGCTGGCCAGAAGGGCGCGGGCGGCTGAATCGGTGATGGCATCCATTCGGGTTTCTTGCATGGATGCGGACGTTTTGCTGCGCGCAAGCTCAGGCCTGCTGCCCCTGCCGCTGCGCCGCCCGCTTGGCAAACTCCGCGCGCAGCGCCTTGAGCTTCTCGCGCGGGTCTTCCTTCATGGTCTTCTCGTCCAGCTTCATCTCGCCGATGAAGCGGCTGGGGATGCCGGCCACGAATTCACGGCCCTTCTTGCGGCGCTTGAGGGTGCTCACCACCAGCGTGGTGCGCGCGCGCGTGATGCCCACATACATCAGCCGGCGCTCTTCCTCCAGGCGCTGCGGCGTCATGTCCTCATCTTCGCTCTTGAAGGGCAGCAGGCCCTCGTTCACGCCGGCCAGGAAGACATGCGGCCACTCCAGCCCTTTGGAGGCGTGCAGCGTGGACAGTGTCACCACGTTGGTGTCGCCGCCGCGCTCGGCCAGGCTGAGGATGACCGAGATCGTCTGCGCCACATCGAGCACGCTGCAGCGTTCGGTCTCAGTGGTGGCGCCGCCTTCGGTCTGCAGTTCGCCGCCGCAGCGCCGCGCGATCCAATCGATGAAGTCGAGCACGTTCTGCCAGCGGCTGGCGGCGAGCTTGTCGTTGTCTTCGCCGTCGTAGAGGTGCTGCTCATAACCGATGTCCTTGAGCCACTCCATCAGCGCGGGCTTGGCAGCCTCGGCGCCCACGGTGTGGCGAAAGCGATGCTCCAGGTCGTTCACGTAGCGGCCGAACTCGTGCAGCGCCCCGATGGCCCGTGAACTCACGGCGGTGGACAGCGAATCGGCAAACAGCGCCTCGAACAGGCTCACGCGCCACTTGCCCGCAAACTCACCGAGCTGCGCGAGCGTCTGGTGACCGATGCCGCGCTTGGGCGTGGTCACCGCCCGCAGGAAGGCGGGGTCGTCGTCGTTGTTCACCAGCAGGCGCAGCCAAGCGCACAGATCCTTGATCTCCGCGCGGTCGAAGAAGCTTTGCCCACCCGAGACTTTGTAGGGAATGTTCGCGCGGCGCAAGGCCTGCTCGAACACGCGCGCCTGGTGGTTGGCGCGGTAGAGGATGGCAAAGTCGCTCCACTGGACCTCGCCACCCTGCGCGCGCAGGCCCTGGATGCGCGCCACCGCGCGCTCGGCCTCGTGCTCCTCGTTGTCGCACTCCAGCACGCGCACCGGCTCGCCTTCGCCGAACTCACTCCAGAGCTTCTTCTCGAAGATCTTGGGGTTGGCCGCGATCACGTGGTTGGCCGCGCGCAGGATGGCGCCGGTGGAGCGATAGTTCTGCTCCAGCGGGATCACCTTGAGCTGCGGATAGTCCTGCGGCAGGCGCTTGAGGTTCTCGATGGTGGCGCCGCGCCAGCCGTAGATCGACTGGTCGTCGTCGCCCACCGCGGTGAACATGCCGCGCTCGCCCACCAGGGCCTTGAGCAGTTCGTACTGCACGGCGTTGGTGTCCTGGTATTCGTCCACGAGCACGTAGCGCAAGGTGTCCTGCCACTTGGCGCGGGCCTCGGCGTCGCGCTGCAGCAGCTTCAGCGGCAGGCTGATCAGGTCGTCGAAGTCCACGGCCTGGTAGGCCACCAGACGCTCTTCATAGAGCTTCATCACGCGGGCGGCGACGCGTTCGTCCTCGTCTTTGGCCACCTGCGCGGCCTGGTCGCTGTCGAGCCCCTGGTTCTTCCACAGGCTGATGGTCCACTGCCAGCGCCGCGCTGTGGCCGCATCGGTGGTGCCGCCGGCGTCGCGCAAGATGGACAGCACGTCGTCGCTGTCGAGGATGGAGAACTTCTCTTTCAGCCCCAGGCGCGGCCCGTCGGTGCGCAGGATGCGCACGCCCAGGCTGTGGAAGGTGCTGATCACCAGGTGCTGCGCCGCCTTGGCGCCCACCAGGCCGCGGGCGCGTTCGCGCATTTCCTCGGCCGCCTTGTTGGTGAAGGTGATGGCCGCGATCTGGCCCGGTGCGTAACCGGCCTGCAGCAGCCGCGCGATCTTGTGGGTGATCACGCGCGTCTTGCCCGAGCCCGCCCCCGCCAGCACGAGGCAAGGCCCCTGCAGGTGGTGGACGGCTTCGAGTTGGGCGGGATTGAGGGACAGGGGAGCGGACGACACGGGGCGCCATGATACCGGCCGGACTTTTTCAGGCGGGCGTCAGGCAGACCGCGCGCGGGCTTGCGATACTGCGCGCCGCATGCAAGCGATCTTCGAAGTCACCTTCCCGTTCTTCGCCCTGGTGCTGTGCGGCTACCTCGCCGCGCGCAGGGGCGTGCTGCCCGAGGCGGCGATTCCCGGGCTGAACATCTTCGTGCTCTTCTTTGCGCTGCCGTGCATGCTGTTTCGCTTCGGCGCCAGCACCCCGTTTGCCGAGCTGGTCAACCCGGTGTGGCTGGGCCTGTACATTGCCTGCGCGCTGCTCATCGTCTTCGTCACCATGGCCCAGTCGCTGGCCAGCGGGGTGAACCTGAAGGACGCGGCTTTCGGCGCGCTGGTGGCGGCCTTCCCCAACACCGGCTTCATGGGCGTGCCGCTCATCGTGGCGCTGATGGGCGAGCGGGCGGCCGGGCCGGTGATCGTCACCATCCTGGCCGATTTGTTCGTCACCAGCTCTTTGTGCCTGGCCTTGGCCCAAAGCGGCGGCGGCCACTGGCGCACAAGTCTGGGCAAGGCCTTGCGCGGGGCGCTGAGCAATCCGTTGCCATGGTCGATCGCGGCTGGGGCGGCCGTCTCGCTCGGCGAGCTCAGCCTGCCCGGCCCGGTGGACCGCATGATCGGCATGCTGGGCAATGCGGCGTCGCCGGTGGCGCTGTTCACCATCGGTGCGGTGCTGTGGCGCTCGCAAAAGGCCCTGAACCGCCCCACGCCGCTGTCCGACTACGCCCCCATCGTCTTCATCAAGCTGGTGGTGCACCCGGTGCTGGTGCTGGCCGCCGGGCTGGTGGCCTTGCGCCTGGGCCTGCCGCTGGACCATTTTGCGCTCACCGCCTTGGTGCTGGCCGCGGCCCTGCCTTCAGCCAGCAACGTGTCCCTGCTGGCCGAGCGGTTTGCCGCCGACAACGGGCGCATCGCCCGCATCATCCTGTGGTCCACGGCCCTGGCCTTCCTCAGCTTTTCATCGGTGGTGCGCCTCTTCGCCACATCCGCGACCTCGGGTTAACCCGCCCACTGATAGATAGCATTTATCTTCAGATTCGCGATTATCGAATTTACCTAATCGTTCTGGGCGCCTAAGCTTGGTGTGCGGGGTATGTCGCTTGGACACCCCCTTGATGAAAAGGAGCCCGACGATGTTCGAACCCCTCCTGGACGCCCTGGCCGCGCTTGCGCTGGCCGCCTGAGGCTGGCGCCGTCTTTCCGGGCGACTGCCAGCACCCTTTTCGGACCCCACCCTAGGAGCACGACGATGAGCACACAGAGCCAATGCCCCTTCCACGGCGCTGCCGGCACCGGCACCCGCAACACCGACTGGTGGCCCAACCAGCTGCGCCTGGATTTGCTCAGCCAGCATTCGGAAAAGTCCAACCCGCTGGGCAAGCAATTCAACTACCGTGAAGAGTTCAAAAAGCTCGACTACGCCGCGCTCAAGGCCGACCTGAAGAAGCTGATGACCGAGTCGCAGGACTGGTGGCCCGCGGACTTCGGCAGCTATGCCGGCCTGATGATCCGCATGGCCTGGCACAGCGCCGGCACCTACCGCATGGGCGACGGCCGCGGCGGCGGCGGGCGCGGGCAGCAGCGCTTTGCGCCGTTGAATGCCTGGCCCGACAACGTCAACCTGGACAAGGCGCGCCGGCTGTTGTGGCCCATCAAACAGAAGTATGGTCAGAAGATCTCCTGGGCCGACCTGATGATCCTGGCCGGCAATGTGGCGCTGGAGTCGACGGGTTTCCGCACCTTCGGCTTCGGCGCAGGCCGTGAAGACACCTGGGAGCCCGACAATGACGTGTACTGGGGCCGGGAGACGAGCTGGCTGTCCGACGACAAGCGCTACAGCGGCCAGCGCGAGCTGGAGAACCCCCTGGCGGCCGTGCAGATGGGCTTGATCTATGTGAACCCTGAAGGCCCGAATGCCAACGGTGACCCGGTCTCGGCGGCCAAGGACATCCGCGAGACCTTCGCCCGCATGGGCATGAACGACGAGGAGACCGTCGCTCTGATCGCCGGCGGCCACACCCTCGGCAAGACGCACGGTGCCGGGCCGGCCACGCACGTCGGCCCCGACCCCGAGGCCGCGCCGCTGGAGGAACAAGGCCTGGGTTGGCGCAGCACCCACGGCAGCGGCAAGGGCAAAGACGCCATCACCTCCGGCCTGGAAGTGACCTGGACGACCACGCCGGCGCGCTGGAACAACGACTTCTTCGAGATCCTGTTCAAGTACGAGTGGGAGCAGACCCGTTCGCCGGCCGGCGCCATCCAGTGGGTGGCCAAGGGCGCAGACGACATCATCCCCGGCCCCACGCCGGATGCGCCCAAGCGCAAGCCGACCATGCTCACGACCGACCTGTCGCTGCGCTTCGACCCGGCCTACGAGAAGATCTCGCGCAAGTTCCTGAACGACCCGCAGGCCTTTGCCGACGCTTATGCGCGCGCCTGGTTCAAGCTGACCCACCGCGACATGGGGCCCAAGGCCCGCTACCTGGGCCCCGAAGTGCCGAAGGAAGACCTGCTGTGGCAGGACCCGCTGCCCGCACCGATCCACAAGCCCACCGCCGCCGACATCGCCGACATGAAGGCGAAGATCGCAGCCTCCGGCATTTCCGTGTCGGAACTGGTGACCACCGCCTGGGCCTCGGCCTCGACCTTCCGCGGCGGCGACAAGCGCGGCGGCGCCAATGGGGCACGCATCCGCCTGGCCCCGCAGAACGACTGGGTGGTGAACCAGATTGCGGTAAAAGTGCTGCCCAAGCTGGAGGCCCTCCAGAAGGCCTCGGGCAAGCTGTCGCTGGCTGACGTGATCGTGCTGGCCGGCGGCGTGGGCATCGAGATGGCGGCCCGCGCGGCCGGTGTGTCGGTGGAGGTGCCCTTCACGCCCGGCCGCGTGGATGCCGGCCCCGAGCACACCGACGTCGAGTCCTTCAAGTATCTGGAGCCCTTTGCCGACGGCTTCCGCAACTACCTGAAGGCCAAGTCGCAGGTGCCGGCCGAGCACCTGCTCGTGGACAAGGCGCAGCTGCTCACGCTGACCGCGCCCGAGATGACGGTCCTGGTGGGGGGCTTGCGGGTGCTGGGCGCCAATTACGACGGCAGCCGGCATGGCGTGTTCACCACCCGACCTGGCCAGCTCACGAACGACTTCTTCGTGAACCTGCTCGACATGGGCGTGGAGTGGAAGCCCGCCGGCGACCTCTTCGAGGGCCGCGACCGCAAGACCGGCGCTTTGAAGTGGACCGGCACCCGGGTGGACCTGGTGTTCGGCTCCAACTCGGTGCTGCGCGCGCTGGCCGAGGTCTACGCCCAGGCGGACGGCCAGGAGAAGTTCGTGCGCGACTTCGTGGCCGCCTGGACCAAGGTGATGAACCTCGACCGCTTCGACCTGGCGTGAGGTTTTGCCCACTGAAGCGCGGGGCCTTTGCGGCCCTGCGTTGACAGCGCCCCCCGAATCGCCAACACTGATTTGATATGTTCACCGCCACGACCTCCCTGCTGCTTCTAGCGCTACTGGCCGCCACCGTGCTGGCTGGTATGGGTCGTGCCCGGTCCCTCAAGCCGCGTCGAGTCCGCATCCAGGACACCCCGCGTCGCTGAACATCCCGGTTCCTCCCACACAAAGGCCAGCTTCCCCGCTGGCCTTTTTTGTTTTCCGTCGATCTTTCTGCCATCCGAGGCCCACCATGCTCCAGCACCCTGAACGCAAGTACCGCCCCTTCCCTGCGGTGAACCTGCCCGACCGCACCTGGCCCAACCGGGTCATCACCAAGCCGCCCATCTGGATGAGCACCGACCTGCGCGATGGCAACCAGGCCCTGTTCGAGCCCATGAACGGCCCCACCAAGCTGCGGCTGTTCCAGTTGCTGGTGCGCATCGGCTTCAAGGAGATCGAGGTGGGCTTCCCCTCGGCCTCGCAGACCGACTTCGACTTCGTGCGCCGGCTCATCGAGGACGACCTGATCCCCGAGGATGTGACCATCGAGGTGCTGACCCAGGCCCGCGAGGACTTGATCGCACGCACCTTCGAATCGCTGAAGGGGGCGCCGCGCGCCATCGTGCACCTGTACAACGCCACGGCGCCCACGTTCCGCCGCATCGTCTTCCAAATGAGCCCGGCGCAAGTGCGTGAGCTGGCCGTGCACCACGCCAGGCTCATCCAGCAATACGCTGCGCGCCAGCCCGAGACCCAATGGACCTTCCAGTACAGCCCGGAGGTGTTCAGCGGCACCGAGCTGGCCGTGGCCAAGGACGTGGTCGACGCGGTGATGGATGTGTGGCAGCCCACGCCGCAACACAAGGCCATCGTCAACCTGCCGGCCACGGTGGAGATGAGCACGCCCAATGTGTACGCCGACCAGATCGAGTGGATGCACCGGCACCTGAAGCGGCGCGACAGCCTCGTGCTGAGCGTGCACCCGCACAATGACCGCGGCACGGCCGTGGCCGCGGCTGAGTTGGCGGTGATGGCCGGCGCCGACCGCGTCGAGGGCTGCCTCTTCGGCAATGGCGAGCGCACCGGCAACGTCGATCTCGTCACGCTCGCGCTCAACCTCTACACCCAGGGCGTGCACCCGGGGCTGGACTTTTCTCAGATCAACGAGGTGGCCCGCACCGTGGAGGACTGCACCCAACTGCCCATCCACCCGCGCCACCCCTATGTGGGCGACCTGGTCTTCACCGCCTTCTCGGGCTCGCACCAGGACGCCATCAAGAAAGGCTTTGCCGCGCAGCAGCCTGACGCGATCTGGGAAGTGCCCTACCTGCCCATCGACCCGGCCGACCTGGGCCGCAGCTATGACTCGGTCGTGCGTGTGAACAGCCAGTCGGGCAAGGGCGGCATCGCCTTTCTGCTGGAAACCGCCCACGGCCTGGTGATGCCGCGCCGTGCCCAGGTGGAGTTCAGCGGGGTCGTGCAAAAGGTCGCCGACGAGACGGGCGGTGAGCTCACCGCCGCGCAGCTTTGGGATCTGTTCCAGCAGGAATACCTGCGGCGCGACGCCCCGGTGAAGCTCGTGACCCACCACAGCGTGGAGGACGGCGCGCGCGTGCGCGTGCAGCTCGAGCTCGACGTGAACGGCCACCGCGTGAAGCGCGAAGGCCTGGGCAACGGCCCGCTGGACGCCGCCGTGCACGCCCTGGGCCTGCCGCTGCGCCTGGACAGCTACGAGGAACGCGCCCTCGGATCGGGCTCCGACGCCCGGGCCATTGCCTTTGTGGAACTGGCCCACCCCGACATCGCCGGCACCCGCTTCGGCGTGGGGCAGGACACGAACATCGTCACCGCCAGCCTGCAGGCCCTGATCAGCGCGCTCAACCGCTTGCCGCTGCCCGCGCACGAGTTACAGCAAACCTGGTGCGCGCCGGTGTCGAACGCCGCGCCGGCCCACGCCTGAAACATTCCGACACGGGGTGGCGCCCCGGGGCCGCTCAAGTGTCTCGTCCCTGCGCCGATAAGCGCGAGCAAGGGCGGCCGTCAGTGGGGCTGGCCCGACGGTGACACGCGATCGAGCATCGGAAGAAAGGGGGGCCACCATGCGCCTTTGGACTTTCAAGCGCCAGATCCTGGCGGTGTTTTGGCTGCTGGTCGCCTTGGGCGCGGCCGGCGCCGGCTTGGGGCTGTATGCGGAAATCGAGAGCCTCGCGCAGTTCCGGCTGGTGTCCGAGCGGGTCTCTCAGCGCAGCCAGGCGGCTGCTCAGCTGTCGGTGGCCGTCTCTGAGCGCGCCGTGGCGGTGCGCAACATGCTCATCCAGCACGACGACGCCAGCCTATTGGCCAGCGAATGGCAACGCGCCCGCAGCGCCCATGCGCGCACGCAAGCCTTGATCCAAGACATCGAAGCCTCTTTGCGCAGCGATCAGCTGAGCGAGCAAGGCCGGTCCCTGCTGCAAGGCATCGTGCAAATCGAAAGCCGCTATGCGCCGGTGGCGCTGCGGGTGGCCGAACTCGCACACAGCGGGGACCGCGCCCAAGCCGCCGAGCTGATGCGGCGCCAATGCCAGCCCCTGCTGGACGAGCTGATCAGCGCCGTAGAACGCTACACGACCCATGCCAGCCAGAGCACCATGGCCGCCGTCGAAGCCGAGCAGCAGCGCTCCCAAGCCTTGAGCCTGGTGATCGGCGGCTTGCTGCTGGCCTCAGTGGGCGCCGCGGTGGGCGGCACGGTCTGGGTGCGCCGGCGCATCCATCGCGCGCTGGGCTGCGAGCCCGAAGATCTGGTGCACGCGGCGCACACCATTGCCCAAGGCGATTTGCGCGTGCTTCCAGGCGCCGAGCGCGCCCCGACGGGCAGTGTGCTGGCCGCCATGGCAGGCATGCGCGAGCAGTTGCTGAACATCGTCGAGCGGGTGCGCGCCAGCAGCGACCACATCGCCACGGCCAGCAGCCAGATCGCTCAGGGCCATCAAGATTTGTCGGCGCGCACCGAAACCCAAGCCAGCAGCCTGCAAGAAACGGCCGCGGCCACCGACCAGCTCAGCGCCACGGTGCGCCAAAACGCCGACAACGCCCGGCAGGCCAACCAGTTGGCCGCCAACGCCAGCGAAGTGGCGCAAAAAGGCGGGCAAGTCGTCGATGAGGTGGTGCGCACCATGAGCGGCATTCAAGCCAGCGCGCAAAAAATTGCCGACATCACCGGCGTGATCGACAGCATCGCCTTCCAAACCAACATTTTGGCCTTGAATGCGGCCGTGGAGGCCGCCCGCGCCGGCGAACAGGGACGCGGCTTTGCCGTCGTGGCTGGCGAGGTGCGCGCGCTGGCGCAGCGCAGCGCCCAGGCGGCCAAGGAAATCAAAGCCCTGATTGGCGACAGCACCGAACGCGTCGGGCATGGCGCCGCCTTGGTGGAACAAGCCGGCCGCACCATGCACGACGTGGTGCAAGCCATCCAGCGCGTCAGCGACTTGATGGGCGAAATCAGCGCGGCCACCACCGAGCAAAGCCAAGGCGTGGCGCAAATGGCGCAAGCCATCGGTCAACTGGATCAAACCACCCAGCAAAACGCCGCCTTGGTCGAGCAAGCCACGGCCGCCGCCGAAAGCCTGCGCCAGCAAGCCCAAGCGCTCTTGCAAGCCGTGGGGGCATTCAAATCCCCCGCGGCCGCGCCCACCGCAGCGCCGGCCGTCGGCCAGCCGGCAGCGCCCAGCCCGGCGGCGCTGGCCGACACCGTCGTCAGCCGTGCCCGCCAGCGTGCACGCGAATCGGTGCCGCCGGCCGCACGGCCAAGCGTGGCGGCCGCCGCCGCGGGCACCGACGAGTCCGACTGGACGCACTTTTGAGGCCGGGCGCCCGCCCGCGTTCAGCGGCGGCACCAGGCCCTACACTGCGCGCTGCAAGCACGCGGGCCCGCTCAGGCCAGTGCGCCTGCGCGTGCCCGGATTCGCGCCATGTCGAGACATCCTTCCGACCCCCTGTCCATCCAGCTCTACGACCAGCCCGGCCACCTGATCCGCCGGGCCCACCAGATCGCCGTGGCGCATTTCCACGAGGCCCTGGGCCGCGACGTGACGCCGGTGCAGTACGCCGTGCTGCGCATGCTGCACGAGCACCCCGGCATCGACCAGGTCACCGCCGCGCAGATGGTGGCCCTGGACACCTCCACCACCGCCGACATCGCCGCGCGCCTGGAAGCCAAGGGCTGGATCGTGCGCGAACTGCTGCCGCGCCGCCAGCGCCGGCTGCTGCTCACCCCGGCCGGGCAGGCTCTGCTGGCCGAGCTCACGCCCAAGATGCACCGGATGCAGCAGCGCCTGATGGGCCGCCTCGACCCGGCCGAGCAACGCGAATTCATGCGCCTGTTGCGCAAATTCGTCCACCTCGACGAGCCCTCGACCCCGGGTCAACCCTAGTCCCGCACGGCCCCCGGGAGGCGTCAGATCGCAGTAAACTGGACTCACATTCAGCATACTGAATGACTGACAGCCCCACCCCACTCCTGCGAGGTCGCCCCATGTATCTCAAGAACACCTGGTACGTCGCCTGCACCCCAGACGAGATCGCCGACCGCCCCCTGGGCCGCATCATCGCGGGCGAGCCGCTGGTGATCTACCGCGCCGCCGAAGGCGTGGCCGCACTCGAGGATTTCTGCCCCCACCGGGGCGCGCCGCTGTCGCAGGGCCGGGTCTGTGAAGGCAAGCTGGTGTGCGGCTACCACGGCCTGGAGATGGGCTGCGACGGCAAGACGCTGGCCATGCCCAATCAGCGCGTGCGCGGCTTCCCGGCCATCCGCGCCTACCCGGCGGTGGAGCGCCATGGCTTCATCTGGGTGTGGCCGGGCGATGCCGCCCAGGCCGATGCGGCGCTCATCCCCGACCTGCCCTGGGCGCACAACCCCGAGTGGGCCTATGGCGGCGGCCTGTACCACATCCGCTGCGACTACCGGCTCATGATCGACAACCTGATGGACCTCACGCACGAGACCTACGTGCACGCCAACAGCATCGGCCAGAAGGAGATCGACGAGGCCACGCCCATCACCAAGGTAGAGGGCGAGCACGTCATCACCAGCCGCCACATGCAAGGCATCATGGCCCCGCCCTTCTGGCAGATGGCCCTGCGCGGCCACGGCCTGCCCGACGACCAGCCGGTGGACCGCTGGCAGATCTGCCACTTCACACCCCCCAGCCACGTGATGATCGAGGTGGGCGTAGCCTTGGCCGGCCGCGGCGGGGTCCACGCCGACCCGAAGGACAAGGTCTATGCCCTCGTGGTGGACTTTCTCACGCCCGAGACCGACACCACGATGTGGTACTTCTGGGGCATGGCACGGCACTTCCAGCCGCACGACGCGGCGCTGACGGCCAAGATCCGCGAAGGCCAGGGCAAGATCTTCTCGGAAGACCTCGCCATGCTCGAAGGCCAGCAGGCCAATCTGTCGCGTCACCCCGGGCGCAAGCTGCTCAGCCTGAACACCGATGCCGGCGGCGTGCAGGCCCGGCGCATCCTCGATCGCCTGATCGCCGCGGAACGCGGCGAGCCGGTGGCAGCCGCCGCGTGAGCGTGCGATGAGCACCGCGCCTGCTTCGTTGCGCGTCAAGGTCGCGCGCAAGGCCGTCGAGGCCGAAGGCATCTGCAGCTTCGAGCTGGTGTCGGCCGATGGCCGGCCGCTGCCGGCGTTTTCGGCCGGCTCGCACATCGACGTGCACCTGCCCGGTGGCCTGGTGCGCCAGTACTCGTTGTGCAACGACGCGGCCGAGACCCACCGCTACCTCATCGCCGTGCTGAAAGACCCGGCCACCCGCGGCGGCTCGCGTGCGATGCACGAGCAGGTGCACGAAGGCGACGAGCTCACCATCAGCCCGCCGCGCAACCACTTCGCGCTGGCGCATGAGGCCGCTCACCACCTGCTGCTGGCCGGCGGCATCGGCATCACGCCACTGCTGTGCATGGCCGAGCGCCTGGCCGCCACGGGCGCCGCATTCACGATGCACTATTGCACCCGCTCGCGCGAGCGCACGGCCTTCGCCTCGCGCATCGAGGCCTCGGCCTTCGCCGCGCAGGTGCATTTCCACCACGACGACGGCCCGGCCGAGCAGCAGTTCCGGCTCGACGCCGTGCTGGCGGCGGCCGACGCGCACACCCACCTCTACGTCTGCGGCCCCAAGGGTTTCATGGACGCGGTGCTGGGCGCGGCGCGTGGACGCGGATGGGTGCAGGCACGGCTGCATTACGAGTTCTTCTCGGCCGAGCCGGTGTCCACCGAGGGCGACCGCGCCTTCGAGGTGGTGCTGGCCAGTTCCGGCCGCGTGGTGCCGGTGGCCGCCGGGCAGACGGTCGTGCAGGCCCTGGCCGCGTGCGGCGTGGACGTGATGGTCTCGTGCGAGCAGGGCGTGTGCGGCACCTGCCTCACCCGCGTGCTCGACGGCGAGATCGATCACCGCGATGTCTACCTCACCCCCGAGGAACAGGCCGCGGGCGACCGGTTCACGCCCTGCGTGTCGCGCGCCAAGTCGCCACGACTGGTGCTCGATCTCTGACATCGACGTCGCCTGAAACCACCTGGCCGGCCGCTTCGTCGGCGCGTCGGCGCTCGCCCGCGACAGCCGTGCTGGCTGAGGGCTGGCAAGTAATATTAATTCTCATTTACAATTCAGCAAAATATCAGCCAACGCCCAGCCGAGTGAGCCCCTTGGGGCCCCGTTGCCACGCGTCAGCCAGTTGCGTTCGACAACTCCGGGGCCGCGGCCGGCTGCGTGTGCCGCCGCAAGCCTCCGAGTGGGTTTTTTCGGAGGGAATGACTCGATGGGTGCACGAGGGCTGGGCGCGGCCACGCGAGCCGCATGGCTGGCCGTTGGCTTGGGGATGACCGCCTGCGGCGGTGGCAGCGAGGATTTGAGTCTGCTCAGCAGCGATCCGGCTCGCGCCGCGGCGGTGCAGGGGGTGGCCGCCGTGGGCTTGCCGGTGGCTGGGGCCGAGGTCGAGGTGCGTTGCGTCTCGGGCGCCGCACTCACCACGACCACCGACGCCCAAGGCGTCTTTCGCGTCACGGTCAGCAGCCAGCGCGCGCCTTGCGTGCTGCGCGTGCGCGGCGGCACCGTGGGCGGGCACGCGCAGACCGAAGCGCTGTATTCGCCTCTGACCAGCTTTGGGCGGGTCAACGTCACCCCCTTGACCGACTTGCTGTTGGCCCGCGTGGCCGAGGCCGATCCGGCCGCCTTCTTCGAGTCGTTCGGCGCGGGACCGACCGCCCAGCGCTTGAGCGCATCGACCTTGGCTGCCGGCCAGACCGCCTTGCTGCCCTACCTGCGGGCCCTGGGCGTGGACACCACGCCGCTGGCCGACTTCCCGCTCGTCACCGGCACCTTTACCGCCACCGCCGGCGATCCGCACGACGCGGTGCTGGAGCAATTGCAGCAACGCCTGGCCGTCAATGCGCTGAGCCTGGCCCAGGCGCGCGCCGACGTGGCCGCCCTGGTGCTGCCCGGCCCCTGTGCCGACGCCACCGGCTTTTGCTGGCCCGTGGCCGACTACAAGCTGCTCACCGAGAACCGCCGCAACGACAAAGGCGAGCCCGAGGTGAAGTTCCACGAACACGATGTGGACATCCATATCGATCCCCAGGGCCAGTGGATCAAGACCGTGGTGCTCAAGGCCGACAAGGTGGGCAAGGTGTTCGACTTCGATCTCACCCGCCCGCTGTCTTTCTCGCGGGGCTATCGCGCCGGCGACGGGTCTGATTGCAGCGCGGCGCTGCCGCCTGGCGAAGGCTGCTACCAGGCCGTGCACGCCGCCGTCATGATGGTGTGTGGTCAGGGTGCGGGCGACGACTTCGTGATGCTGCCTGCGGCCACCGTGCAGAAAGACAGCCCGCAAGAGGTGAAGAAGGCCGACCCGTCCGCACTGTACGGCCTGAGCTTCCAACGCGTCGTGGCCTGTGCGCCGACCTCGTCGAGACTGGTCATCGACGCCGCCGGCCAAGCCTCGGACGAAGCCGGCACCGCCTTGGGCGCAGTGAGCACCCTCATCGGCAAGTCAGCCGACAAGCAGCTGGAGCGCAAGTTCTGGCAGGTCAGCCACGCCGGGCAGACGCACTACATCGGCATCGAATCGGGCCGCGTGGCCGGCCAAGCCCATTTTGCCGTGCTGGTGTCGCAATGAAGCGCCGCTCGTTGTTGCGCGGCCCGGTGGCCGCAGCCGCTTGTGTCGCCCTGTGCGGCCCGTCCCAGGCGCAGGAACTGCAGGAGATCGTCGTCCTGGGCGCCCGCGAAGAAATCCAGGCCCGCATCGCCGCGCCCAATCCGGTCGTGGTGATCGGCCGCGAGGAAATCGACAAAACCAACGACCTGACCTTGGGCGATTTTCTGCGCCGCCTGCCCGGCATGAGCTTCTCGGGGCCGGCCGGCAACATCAAAGACATCCGCTTGCGCGGCATGGACAAGGGCTACACCCAGATCCTCATCGATGGCGAGCCCTGGTTGGGCACGACCAAGGAGCGCCAGGTGCAGGTCGACCAGCTGCCCTTGAGCATGGTCGATCGCGTGGAGATCCATCGCAGCCCCTTGCCCGACTTGCCCGCCGACGGCATCGCCGGCACGATCAACGTGATCCTGCGCCGCGTCGAAGGCTCGGAGGTCAACCTGAAGGTCGGCACCGGCGCCACCATGGGCCGCCAAGACCAGGAGCCCCTAGGTTTGGTGCAGCTGAACGTGGCGCGCAGCTGGGACCACGGGGTGGCCCTGGTGCTGCCGTTGAACGTCCAACGGCGTCACGAGCTCAAGACCAAGCCCAAGATCGTCGAAACCTTCGACGCCAGCGCCGGCACCCGCACCGGCTTGAGCGAGACCATGGAGCGCGAGAACAACCGCGTGCATGAGCTCAGCCTCGGCCCGCGGCTGGTGGTGCGGCCTGACCATGACAACACCATCACCGTGTCGGCCTTCTACAACCGCAACGATGGTGACAAGCACAAAACGGCCGACAGCTACCGCTTCAGCGACCCGGCCGCGGGCACCGGATTCTTGCGCGACAGCAGCGCCGACGAGGACGAGGACAAGACGCGCACCTCCAAGCGCCTGTCCGGCCAGTGGCAGCACCAGGTGAGCGAGGTCTGGACCACCCAGCTCGGCGCGGTGTGGCAAGCCGCCGAAGAAGAAAAGTACAAGCTCAAGGACAGCTTCGATGGCAGCGGCGCGCCCACCGGCACCGAGACCGAAGACACCCGCGTGCGCGCGCGCAACCACAAGCTGCACCTGGGCAGCCGCTACACCGGTTGGAACGGCCATGCGCTGAGCCTGGGACTGGAGTGGCAGCGCGACACGCGCGTGGACGACAAACGCAAGAACGGCGCAGCCCAGCGCAGCGAGAGCTGGGATATCGAGGAAACCCGCCAGGTGCTCGTCGTGCGCGATGACTGGGCTTTGGCGAAGGGCCATGTGCTGGCCGGAGGATTGCGTGCCGAGCGCCGCCAAGCCGCCTCGGTGGACCAAGACGGCGCGCGCCGCAAAGGCGACAGCTTCGCACTGAACCCCAGCCTCGCCTGGCGGTGGAGCTTCCTGCCCCACTGGCGCCTGCGGGCGGGCGCGGCCCAGACCCTGAAGCCGCCGAAGTTCGACCAGCTGAGTTCGGTCATCACCTCGGGCGACGGTTCGCTCAGCAGCCCCTACGTGGTGGGCAACCCCGACCTGAAGCCCGAACGCTCGCGCGGCTGGGACCTGGGGCTGGAGACCGACTTCCAGGGCCGCAACGGCTTTGCAGCGCTGAACCTGGGCGAGCGCCACATCCGCGACATGATCGCCAAGGAAACGCGGCCGGAAAGCGACGGCTTCTACTACAACCGCGCCTACAACGTCGCGGGCACGAGCATCGTGCGCACCATCGAGCTCGACGGGCGCTTGGACTTGCGCGCGCTGGGCCTGCGGCACGTGGCGCTGATGGGCAACTACACGCGCTTTTTCTCGCGCAAAGCGGGCAGCTCGGCCCCGCTGTCCGATCAGCCGCATTACGTGGTCAACACCGGCATGGACTGGCGCATCCCCGCATGGAAAACGCTGCTGGGCTGGCGCTACAACTACCAGGGTCGTATCGCCAAGACCAGTGGTGACACCGAATCCGCGTTGCGCCTGCTCGACGTCTTCGCCTACTGGGACATCGACCGCACCTGGTCGCTGCGTGTGTCCGGCGCCAATTTGTTGGATGCACGCAAGACCAAACAGAAGGAAACCTACGACAGTGCCGGCCGTCTGACGGCGCGCACCCGTGAGCAAGAAGCCGGCGGCCGCAGCCTGCTCGTCACCCTCGAGGCCCGCCTCTGACCCCTACGAAAGGACCCGCCATGACCACACGTTTCGGATCGTTCCGCGGCTGGCACATCTGGCTGAGCATCGCCCTGTCCCTGCCCATCCTCATCGTGGGCTTGACGGCCGTGTTCATCGCCCACGACAAAGCGCTCGGCCTGAAATCCCTGCACGTGCCAGCGTCATGGTCGCCGATGTCACAGCCCATGTCATGGCATCGCAACGACACCGAAGTGCGGGCCCTATGGAGCGATGCACAGGGCACGCAGTGGCTGGGCAGCAAGATGGGTCTGTACCGCATCGGCCCCGAGGGTGCGCCCACGCCCATCGTCGGGCCGTCGGAGGTGCGAGCGGTGCACGGCGTGGGCTCGGCCCTGCTGGTGGCGGCCAAGAACGGGTTGTGGCGCGTCGAGCCCGGCGAGATCACAGCGCGGCGGCTTGTGGAGGGCGAATTCTGGTCGGTGACGGCCACGCCTGAGGGCCTGCTGGCCGTGCCCAAGGAGGCCGATGTCCTGGTCAGCCAGGACGAAGGCCGCCATTGGCAGACCTGGGAGCCCGCTGTCCAGGCCACCGAGCAGCTCGCCGCGATCCTGGCGATGCAGGCCGACAGCGGGCAGCGCACGATCACCGTGTCCAAGCTCGTGATGGATCTGCACACCGGCAAGGCCTTCTTCGGCAAGCAGTACGAATGGATCTGGATCGACCTCGTCGGTGCGGCCATGGTGTTGCTCACCGTCACGGGCCTGGTGATGTGGTGGCGCGGCCAGCGTCGCAAGGTGGCGCAACTGGCGCAATTGCAGGCGAGCCCTCGCCCCGCGGCGCAGCCGCACATCGTTTGAATCCGCTCCGATGGGGCTCGCCTATGGCCTGCTGGGCCTGTCGGCCCTGGCGCTGTTGTGGGCGGCCCTCGTCGTCGCCCATGGTCTGGTGCAAGCCCTGCGCGGCCGCTGGCTCGACGCGCGCCGGCGCAGCACCGCGCAACCACGCCCTTGGCGCGTGGTCGCACGCGCCGACCATGGCCCGTTCTTCCAACTCTGGCTGCACGCTCGCAGCGGCCGATGGCGCTGGTGGCCTGGTGGCGCACGTGCAGGCCAGTACCTCACCCTGCACCTCGCGCAGCCGCAGGGCATGCAAAGCCGTCGCTATTCGCTCGCAGCCCTGCCGCGCTGGCGCTGGCGCCACCTGGCCTGGGTGTATGAGCTGGCGATCAAGCGCGAACCGCTCGGTCGGGTGTCGTCATGCTTGCACGAGCAGGCCCATCCCGGCACCGTCTTGTGGGCCCTGCCGCCGGCCGGGCATTTCACCTGGCCGGCCCGGCTGCAAGGCGAACAAGTGCTCGTGGCCGGGGGCATCGGCATCACCCCGATGCGGGCCTTGACCCAGGACTGGCTGCGCCGCGGCGGCCCCGTGCCTTTGACGCTGATCTGGTCGGTACGGGACATGAGGGAGTGGATGGACTACCGGGCGCAGTTCGAAGCCTGGGCGGCCCACCACGAACGTTTGCGCTTCGTGCCCTTGTTCACCGGCCGCCACGAGGACTGGCGTGGCGAGCGCGGCCGTCTGACGGGTGCGCGGCTGCTGGCCTGGAGTCAAAGCGGCCGCCCCGGCGCCGTATGGATGTGCGCATCGGCCCCGATGATGGACAGCCTGCGCACCCAGCTGCTCGATGCAGGCCTGCCCGAGGCGGACATTCACGTCGAGGCCTTCGCCGCGCCAACCAACCCGGACCGCGCGAGCTACACCATGCGCTGGGTCGGCCATTCGCAAGCCTTGCATTTCAGCGGCCAGCCCAGCCTGCTGGCCGCCTTGCTGGAGCAAGGCGTCACCGTGGACCACGACTGCCGCAACGGCAGTTGCGCTCGTTGCGCGGTGCGGGTGCTCGAAGGAACGGTGCGGCAGGTGCTGGCGCCCGAGGCGGCGCTGCCCGAAGGCTGTGTGCTGTCGTGTTGCGTCGTGCCCAGCGGCCCGCTGCGGCTGGCCGGCATCGCCCCGGGACCGCTCGGACGCAGATTTGGGGCCGAATGACCCCGCATTGTCCAGCAGCGGCCCGCACCGTCCGGCGGCACAATGCCAGCCGTGAAACTGTCTCTCAAACTCAAGGTCTCGTTGATTGCCGCGGCAGCCATCATGGTCTTGGCTGCCGTGGTGGCCTGGACGCAGGATTCGCGGCTGGCGCGCGATTTCCGTGAGGTGCTCGACGAGCAGCAAGACGCTTTGGCCGAGTCCATGGCCGACCACCTGGGCGACAAACTGCACACCTACATGACTGTGCTGGAGGCGCAGGCCGCCCAACTGGACGCGGCCACCTTGCGCGATGCCGCCGCCCGGCAAGCCTTTTTGTCGCGACCCTCGCCGCTGAAGGCGCTGTTCGACGGCCTGGCCCTCGTGGATTTGGACGGCAACCTGGTGGCCAACGAGCCCCCGCTGCCGCCGGGCCGGCACATCAACGTGGCCGATCGGGAGTATTTCCAGCGCATGCGCTCGCAAGCGCGCAGCCTGGTGTCCGAGCCGATCGAGGCGCGCACCGGGGCGGGTCCGGCGATCCTGCTGGCCGTGCCGGTGACCGATGCGCAAGGCCGTCTGCAAGCCGTGCTGGTGGGAGGCTTGCGCCTGCTGCGCCCCAACCTGCTGGGGCTGATGTCGCAGGCCCCCGTGGGGCGCACCGGCCACTTCGAAATCGTCACCCGTGGACCCGAGCCGGTCTACGTGATCCACCCGGACCCTTCGCGCATCCTGCGACCCGCTCAAACACCTGCACCGGGCGACGCGCACGCCGTGGTCACCCGCAAGATCGTGGCCCTGGCCGATTGGGAGTTGCGCGTGGTGCTGCCCGGCTGGGAAGTGCGCGCGCCGGTGATCCAGGCCCAGCGCGCCCTGGCGTCGGATTTGGCGCTGTATGCCCTGGCCGCGGCGGCGTTCGTGTGGGCCGTGATGCGCTGGATGCTGCAACCCCTGGCCGGCCTGCACCGCGCCATCCACATCTTGCGGCGCGACCCGCAGGCCAACGTGGCGATCGATACGCGCAGTCGCGACGAACGCGGCGATCTGGCCCGCGACTTTCAAGCGCTGTTGAACGAGCTGCGCAGCCGTGAGCGCGAGCGGGCCACGCTGTTCGAAGCCTCGACGGACTACATCATCCAAACCGACGTACGCGGGCGTCTGCTCTATTTGAACCCGGCCGCCCGCCGCGTGTTGGGTCTGGCGCCCGATCAGCCGGTGCACAACCATGTGTACAGCGACTTCAACACTGCGCAGACCAACGAGCAGTTCCGGCAGGAGATCGTGCCGGCGGTGCTCGAACAGGGCCACTGGGTGGGGGAAACCGGCTTTTACGATGCCCAGGGGCATGAGCGGCGCGTCAGCCATCTCGTGATCGCCCATCGCGACGACGCCGGCCGCATCACCCACTTCTCGGGGGTGATGCGCGACATCACGGATCAAGCCGCCATGCAACGGCAAGCGCAGCGGCAAGCCGCCATGCTGCGCTCGGTGGCCGATCGCTTGCCCACCTTGGTGGCCGTGGTTGGCGCCGATGAGCGGGTGCGCTACGTCAACCGGGCCTATGCGCTGTGGCTGCAACGCAGCGAAAGCGAGCTGCTCGGACAGTCCTTGGATGAGGTGCTTGGCCTACAGTGTCATTTTCAGAAGGTGGCTGCACGAAAAGTCAGGAGTCGGCTGCACTACTTCTTAGGGGCGCGTTCATTGTGCAGAACAGCCTCAAGCAGCACCATTGAATCGCAGACGTCGGAAGCGCAGACTAGGCGTGTCTTTGGTCGTAGGGGTGATCGCAGTCGCGTTGCCATGGCGCGTGCTGGCTGGTAACAGGCAATCCAGTCACGATGTCTTGTCGAGACTCGGACGGGAGGCAATGATGAAACTTTCGGCAATTGCTGCACTGCCGCAGAACAGATAAAATTACGTCTCCCCAAAGAACCAGCAAGCAACTATCGGAGTTCCTACCCGTGTAAGCCTCTTTCTCGCTGCGAGCCAGCTTCCAACCACACACCACGCTCGCACGAGGCTGCACGTCCGATTCACTGCGTCTTGCTGGCCCCGGATCACTCGGGGTTCGTTCTCTATTCCGCTGGCCGGGAAGACGCGCTTGCGTTCGCCCCAACTGCCACCACTGGCTGGCAACCACAACGGAATAGAAGAATGATGAAATCCTTACGCCAGGACTGGCTATCCAATGTCCGAAACGATCTACTAGCGGGCCTCGTCGTCGCGCTAGCACTGATCCCCGAGGCCATCGCCTTCTCGATCATCGCGGGCGTCGATCCCAAGGTCGGCCTCTACGCCTCGTTCAGCATCGCCGCGATCATCGCCTTCGCAGGTGGTCGCCCCGGAATGATTTCTGCTGCGACGGGAGCGATGGCGCTGGTCATGGTCACGCTCGTCAAAGAGCACGGCCTGCAATACCTGCTAGCAGCCACGGTACTGACCGGCGTACTGCAAATTCTCGCGGGATGGCTCAAGCTCGGCGCATTGATGCGCTTTGTCTCTCGCTCGGTCATCACCGGCTTCGTCAACGCGCTGGCCATCCTGATCTTCATGGCGCAGTTACCAGAGCTGACCAACGTGACGTGGCATGTCTATGCCATGACGGCAGCAGGTCTGGGCATCATCTACGGCTTCCCCTACATCACCAAGGCCGTGCCCTCGCCACTGGTCGCCATCGTCGTGTTGACCGGCGTGGCGATCCTCCTCGGACTCGACATCCGTACCGTGGGCGACATGGGCAAGCTGCCAGACAGCCTGCCGGTGTTCCTGCTGCCGGATGTGCCTCTGAACCTGGAGACGCTCAAAATCATCTTCCCGGTCTCGGCCACCTTGGCGGTTGTCGGCCTGCTGGAATCCATGATGACGGCCTCCATTGTCGATGACCTGACCGACTCTAATAGCAACAAGAACCGGGAATGCGTGGGTCAGGGTGTGGCGAACATCGCCACCGGCTTCCTTGGCGGCATGGCAGGTTGCGCCATGATCGGCCAGTCGGTCATCAACGTGAAGTCAGGCGGTCGCGGCCGTCTCTCCACACTGGCCGCAGGCGTGTTCCTGCTGTTGATGGTGGTGTTCATCGGTGACTGGGTGGCTCGCATCCCGATGGCGGCGCTGGTCGCCGTGATGATCATGGTATCCATCGGCACCTTCAACTGGGCCTCCATCCGTAACCTGCGCGAGCACCCCAAAAGCTCCAGCGTGGTGATGCTGGCCACTGTGGTGGTGACGGTCGGCACCCACGACTTGGCCAAGGGCGTGCTGGTCGGCGTGCTGCTGTCAGGCTTCTTCTTCGCTCACAAGGTGGGGCAGATTCTGCGCGTCACCTCTCGCACCGAGGACGAAGGCCGCGTGCGTAGCTACACCATCACTGGCCAAGTGTTCTTCGCTTCGGCGGATCGCTTCATCAATGCCTTCGACTACAAGGAAGTCATCGAGAAAGTACGCATCGACGTGAGCCGCGCCCATTTCTGGGACATCACCGCCGTCAGCGCCTTGGACAAGGTAGTCATCAAGTTCCGCCGTGAAGCCACCGAGGTAGAGGTCATCGGACTGAACGAAGCCAGCGCCACGATGGTGGACAAGTTCGCCGTGCATGACAAAGACGGTGCCGACGACATGCTGATGGGCCATTGAGAGGAAACAGGATCATGAAGAACGAAAACAAAGTGCTGGCCTGCGTGGATCAATCCCACTTCGCCGATTACGTGGCCGACTACGCTGCATGGGCCGCTCGGCGCATGGACGCACCGCTGGAGTTTCTGCACGTCATCGACCGCCACCCCGAGTTGGGATCGGGCGAGGATCACAGTGGGGCCATCGGCATCGACGCCCAGGAAAATCTGCTGATCAAGCTCTCCGTCGAGGATGAGACGCGAACTAAGAATACCCGCGAGCAAGGCCGCATCTTTCTCAACAGACTGCGTGAGCGGGCTACCGCTTCCGGGGCCGCGCCGGTCGATGTTCGCCAGCGGCACGGCGAACTGGAGGAAACGCTTACAGAACAAGCTGAGGGGGTACGGCTGCTGGTCTTGGGTCGCCGTGGAGAAGCCACCGAGACCACCCAACGCGACCTTGGTCGGAATGTCGAGCGCGTCGTGCGCGCCCTGCACAAGCCGATCCTGACCGTGACTGAAGGTTTCAAGGAGCCGCAGCGCGTGCTGATTGCCTTCGATGGCGGTAACGTGACCCGGCGTGGCGTCGAGATGGTTGCCGCCAGCCCACTGTTCCGTGGCCTGCCGATCTATTTGCTGATGTCGGGCAAGGAAAGCACGGATGCCCCCAAGCAGCTTGAGTGGGCCAAGAGCACTTTGGAAGCGGCTGGGTTCGATGTGACCGCATCGCTGATTCCCGGCGATGCGGAAAGCATCATTGCCAAAACGGTGAAAGCGCAGTC
Source organism: Caldimonas hydrothermalis (assembly GCF_056746695.1). Taxonomy (NCBI): domain Bacteria; kingdom Pseudomonadati; phylum Pseudomonadota; class Betaproteobacteria; order Burkholderiales; family Sphaerotilaceae; genus Caldimonas; species Caldimonas hydrothermalis. Next base: position 180,420 of record NZ_JBWQXA010000001.1, read on the forward strand.
TATCGACATGCTCATCATGGGGGCGTTCGGTCACTCACCGCTGCGCAGCCTGCTGTTCGGCAGCAAGACGACTGAGCTATTGCGTTCCTCGACCATCCCTACCCTGCTGTTGCGATGACAATTGGCCTCTGGATGCCATCGCTGGTGCCATCGCACCAGCCAGGATAAAATATCAGGACTTCACGGAGATGGCATTCCTCCGCCAACCGCCGCGCCTGCGGCTGATGATGCCTACGCAGACCCCGGACTGGGGGGCGTAGGTGCCTGCCTGCCAGTCCGGTTTCAATCAGAAACCATGAGGACAGGGCATGCTCAATTCCATACTGGCTATCAGCATCGGCGCTTCGCTAGGAGCCGTATCACGGTGGCTGCTCGGCCTCTCGCTCAACACACTGTTTCCCGCGATCCCACCGGGTACCGTGGCCGCCAACCTGATCGGGGGCTACCTCATCGGCGTCGCGCTGGCTGTCTTTGCCGCTGCGCCGAACCTGGAGCCTGAGTGGCGCCTGCTGATCATCACTGGCTTTCTCGGTGGGCTGACGACGTTCTCGACCTTTTCCGCCGAAGTCACGACGCTGATCCAGCAGGGGCGATTCTCTATGGCGGCGACAGCCATCGCGGTTCATGTCGGCGGTTCGCTGCTGATGACCCTGATCGGCCTTGGAACGGTCGCGGCTTTCAAACGATTCTGATTCAGGAGACGGACATGCAAGGCTACCAACTGACGTTTTTCACACAGCAGGATCGTCGGCATGGATGCACTCCGCTTGGCGAGTGGCTGCTCGAAGAAGCCCGGCGGCTGGGGCTACGCGGGGCGACCCTTACGACGGCCGCCGAGGGCTATGGACACGCGGGCCGCATCCATTCCTCACATTTCTTCGAGCTGGCCGACCAGCCGCTGGAGGTCACCATGGCGGTGACCGCCGATGAAGCGGATCGGCTGTTCGCGCGCCTGAGGGAGGAGAACGTACGGTTTTTTTACGTCAAGACGCCCATCGAGTTCGGCATGACTGGCGAAGCCTGAAGCCGGTGCTATCTGCGGGCGATGACCAGCAACCCCGCCACGATCAGCGCAGCGCCGACCACCATGCGCCAGGTGATGACTTCGCGTAGCAGCAGCCAGGCCAGCAGCATCGCAACGACCACGCTGCCCTTGTCGATCAGCGCCACCGTGGCCACGTCGCCGACCTTGAGTGCCTTGTAGTAAAAAATCCAGGACAGGGCGGTGGTCACGCCGGACAGCCCCAGCCACAGCAGATTGCGCTGACCGACCAAGGCCAACTCCTGAAACGGCACTGCCAGCCAGGCAAAGATCAGCACGAACCCACACACGAAGAGCGTGCGGATGGTCAGACCCAGTTCGCCCGAAATACCTGCCAGGCCCATCTTGGCGATTACCGACGTGAAGCCCGCGAAGAACATCGACACAAAGGCGTAGAAAACCCATTTTTCCATGATGATCCTTACTTGAAGAGGCTGCGGGGCACCCACCACAAGTAGGCCACCATGCCGAAGAGTTCGACCAGCGACTGCACCACGATTACCACCGCCGCCACTTCCCATCCGGCGGGCAGCGACAGGGCAAAGGGCAGCACCACGAAGGAATTGCGCGTGCCCAGGCTGAACGCCAGGGTGCGGCCCTGATCGACGGGCAGCTTCAGCCACCAGGCCAGGACTTTGGCGAGCATGGCAGCGAGCACCAGAAACACCACGAACAGCGGCACGATCACCGGCAGCAAGCCCAGAGCCTGCCGCACAGTGCCTACCTGCGCGGCAGCGATCAGGAACACCACCGCAGCCAGCAAGGGAACGGGCCACCTGGAGAGATGTTCACGCACCTCGGACCGATGGCTGCGTGCTTCGATCCAGCGCTCTGCAAATACCGCAGCAAGGAGCGGCAGCAGGACGACCAGCAAGGCCGGCCACACCTGTTCAGGACGCACTACCGCCGAGAAATCATCGCCCATCATCCCCCACAGGTACAGCGGCAACAGGAGTAACTGCAACAGCAGGTTGATGGGGGTCACCGCGATGGCGCGCGGTACGTTGCCGCCCGCCAGCTGGCTGAACGTGATGAACCAGTCCGTGCAGGGCACCAGCAGGACCAGCAGCACGCCCAGCCGCAGCACCGGCTCGTTTGGCAGGAACTGCACCATGCCCCAGACCAGCAACGGCAGGATGACGAAGTTCCCGGCCAGCACGGCCGTCACGAAACGACGATCCGCGAAGGCCTCGCGCACATGCAGCAGCGGCACCTGCATAAAGGTGGCGAACAGCAGGAGTGCCAGAGTGGGCCACAGCAATGTTTCGAGCACCGCGTGCGTGCTCGGCCACAGGCTGCCCGCAAACAGACCGGCCAGGATGGCGCTCAGGTAAATCCAGACCTGCTGCCGTTCGAGTATCAGGCGATCCACTTTCACCTTTCCGAATCAAGACCTGCGTTCATTCCATCAGCGCCACCGATTTGACCTGCACCCAGATCGGCATGCCAACGCCCACGCCCAGCGTGCTCATGGCCCGCTTGGTCAGGCGTGCCAGCAGCACCGCCTCACCCACCCTGACCCGCACCAACGCGAGACCAGGATGGTCATCACCGCCCATCGCGTCCACCACGCCGCGCAACACATTCTGAATGCTGCCCTGTCCAGGCTCTATGGCCAGGCTGACATCGCGAGCCAGCACGCGGACTCGAACGCGGCGGCCAACCGTCAGACCATGGTCACGCGCCCACAGACTGCCGCCGTCGAAATCGACACGCGCCAAATGCCAGTCGCTATCGACCTCACCCACGGTGCCGTCGAGGATCGCGCCCGCATCCTCCCCAAGCCGGATCGGCAAGTCGAGGCGGGCCAGCGTCTCGGCCAACGGCCCGCTGGCCAGCACCCGGCCGCCTTCCATCGCCACCAGGTAGTCGGCCAGCCGCGCAACCTCGTCCGGCGAGTGGCTGACGTAGAGCACCGGAATATCCAGCTCGTCGTGCAGCCGCTCCAGGTAGGGCAGGATTTCCTGTTTGCGCTTCAAGTCGAGCGCGGCCAGCGGCTCATCCATCAGCAACAGGCGCGGGCTGACCGCCAAAGCGCGGGCGATACCCACTCGCTGACGTTCGCCACCGGAGAGGCGATCCGGCTTGCGGTCGAGCAGATGCCCGATGCCCAACAGCTCGATGGCGTGGTCGAGGCTGACGCGCTGTGCCTCGCCGTTGCGCTTCATGCCGTAGCGCAGATTGCCCATCACCGTCAGATGGGCGAACAAGCTGGCCTCCTGGAACACGTAGCCGATAGGCCGCTTATGGGGCGGCACCCAGCGTCCGGCGTCCTGCCACAACTCTCTATCGACAGCGAGCCGCCCGTGCGGTGCGCGTTCCAGACCGGCAATGCAGCGCAGCAGTGTGGTCTTGCCGGAACCGGAATGGCCGAACAGGGCGGTGACGCCCCGGCCGGGCAGCTTGAGATCCACGTCGAGGGAGAAACCCGGCCAGTCGAGCCGGAAGCAAGCATCGATGCCCGCCATCTCAGCCTCCCTTCTTCGGGTTGGGCCGCCAGGCATACAGGGCCAGCAGCACGAGGAAGGAGAAGACCAGCATCACCGCCGCCAGACGGTGTGCCTGCATGTATTCCAGCGCTTCCACATGGTCGTAAATCTGTACCGAGGCAACCCGTGTGATGCCCGGCAGGTTGCCACCGATCATCAGCACGACACCGAACTCGCCGACCGTGTGGGCGAAGGTCAGGATCGAGGCCGTCAGGAAACCCGGCGCGGCCAGCGGCACCGCCACGGTGAAGAAAGCATCCAGTGGCGAAGCACGCAGCGTGGCGGCCACTTCCAGCGGTCGGTCGCCCACGGCCTCGAAGGCCGTTTGCAGCGGTTGAACCATGAAGGGCATCGAGTAGAAGACGGAGGCGATGACCAGACCCCAGAAGGTGAAAGGCAACGGTTCCAGACCCAGCGCCTGCGTGAGCTGGCCGACCGGGCCGTTCGGCCCCATCGCCAGCAGCAGGTAAAAGCCCAGCACCGAGGGCGGCAACACGAGCGGCAGCGCGACCACCGCGCCAATTGGCCCCTTCCACCACGCCTTGGTGCGAGCTAGCCACCAGGCGATGGGGGTTCCGACCAGCAGCAGGATCAGGGTGACGATTCCTGCCAAACGCACGGTCAGCCAGAGGGCTTGCAGATCGCTATCGGTCAGCATGTTCCCTCCCGTTCAATGTGCGTGCTGGAAGGTCTTGATGGCCGAGACCATCAGGACAACACCGAGCAACCCCATCAGCCAGCCGGTCGGCACCAGCCCGAGCAGCAGCCCGCCGATGGCCGCGCCGAGGATCGAACCGCCCACCATCCAGCCCATCAGCGGTCTTTCCTCGCGCAGCACATGGAAAGCGTCGGCGCGGGTGTAACGGGCGAAACCGACGATCATGGTCGGCAGGCTGACCATCAGCGACAGGCTGCCGGCGAGCTTGATGTCCAGACCGTAGAGCAGCACGATGGCCGGAATCAGCAGTTCGCCACCGGCCACGCCCAGCAGGGCAGCAACCGTGCCAATGCCTAGGCCAGCAACCAGACCGGCCACAAAGCGCAGCGGCCCGGCTTCGATGAGCGGCGTACTGCCCTCGTGCACACCGGCCCAAGCTTCCGAGAGCATGACCAGGGACAAGCCAATCAGCAGCACCAGAATGATGCGGTTGAGCCACTGACGCGACAGGGTGATGGCATGGCCTGCCGCCCACCAGGCCCCGACGAGACTGCCCGCGAGCAGGTTCAGCACCACGTCGAGGTGATCGGCCAGCGAGCCCGGCGCAATCGTGCCGCCACGGAACAGCAGCGCGGCGGCGACCACGACCAGGCTCATGGCCTCGTTGAGGATGACGGCTTCCAGCGTGCCGAGGCGGAACACACCAACGAGCACCGGCAGGCGGAATTCGGCCCCTCCGAGGCCGATCAGGCCGCCGAGCGTGCCGATCAACGAACCGGCGACGAAGCCTTGGCCATTGCGGGCGGGGGCGCTCATGGCCGTGTCCTACTTGCTCACGGCTTCGCCCGGCAGGACGAAGCCGTATTTGGTCATCACGGCACGGGCCGGTTTGCTGCCCATGTAATCAGCGAACCGTTTGGCCAAGGCACTGCCTTCGGCACGCTTGGTGATGATGAAACCCTGTTCCAGCGGCTCATGCAGGTTGTCGGGGATGAGCCAGTAGCCGCCGCGCTTGGCCAGCTCGGGATTGACCGCCAGGGCCAGGGCGATGATGCCAACCTGAGCATTGCCGGTCTGTACGAATTGCGCGGTGTGGGCGATGTTCTCGCCATAGACCAACTTCGGCTCGACCTTTTCCCACAGGCCGGAGGCGCGCAAGGCTTCCTCAGCACGCTTGCCGTAAGGCGCGTGCTTGGGGTTGGCGATAGCGATGCGGGCGATCTTGGGATCGGTCAGGCTCGCCAGAGTCATCTTGCTGGCGTCCATGCCCGTACTCCACAGCACGATGCGACCGAAAGCATAGGGTTTGACATCCGAGGCAGCAAAGCCCGCCTTGGCCAGCTCGCGCGGGAAACCGATGTCGGCCGAGAAATACAGGTCATAAGGCGCACCCTGCTGAATCTGCGTGTGGAACTTGCCAGACGAGCCGTAAATGACTTCCACCTCGTCGGCGGGGTTGGCCTTCTTGAAGGTGGCGACGATCTCATCCATCGCGAACTTCAAATCGGCCGCCGCCGCGACGGTGACTTTTTCGGCGTGGGCTGCCGCCGCGAACAGCAGTGAGCAAGCGAGCAATAAGGGGCGCAGGAGTTTCATGGGCAGGTTCCTTTTCATCGAGTCATGGCACAAGAACCCGCTCAACGGCATTTGTCGGGTCCGCTACATCGTTAGGTCAAAAAAGACATAACGATAAGCATACAGCAGCATCCGTGCCAAGCCATAACCGAAATCAAGAATGGATCAGTTCGCCAACTCGCGCAGGGCTTGCAGTTCCTTGCCTGCGCTGGCGTTGAGACTGGTTTCCAGGGCGTCGTAACGCTCGATGAGCTGTTGCCCGAGTGGTGTCAGGGATGCGCCACCACCGCCTTTGCCGCCAGTCGCGGTTTCGACAACCGGGCGGCCAAACCCTTCATTGAGGGAGTCGATCAGCAACCAGGCGCGCTTGTAGGGGACACCGAGCGAGCGGGCCGCCGCCGCAATGGAGCGTGTCTCGCCGACTGCCCGCAGCAGGTCGATCTTGCCGGGACCGATGGCGATCCCGTCGCCGATGTAGATGCGTGGTCGCACGAGGACAGCGCACGGCTTGTTTTTCTTGGAAGTCATATATCAGAGGCGATTCAAATTTTGGCCAGCAGTCTCTGCCCATCTGGGCGCAACTCGCCCTTTGGAGAGATATGTCGGTACAGCGTCTGCCGGGTGATGCCGAGTTCCTGGCACAGGTCGCCGACTTTGGTTTCCGGCTGCCCCATCGCTGCCATCGCCAGCCGCAGCTTCGCGGCCGTCATCTTGAAGGGGCGTCCGCCCTTGCGGCCCCGTGCCCGCGCCGAGGCCAGGCCCGCCACGGTGCGCTCGGCGATCAGCTCGCGCTCGAACTCGGCCAGCGCCGCGAAGATGCCAAAGACCAGTTTTCCGGCGGCCGTCGTCGTGTCGATGGCTGCGCCGTGGCCAGTCAGCACCTTGAGGCCGACGCCGCGCCCGGTCAGGTCATGCACGGTGTTGATGAGATGCCGCAGGTCGCGCCCGAGCCGGTCGAGCTTCCACACCACCAGCGTATCCCCTAGGCGCAGCGCCTTCAGGCAGCTCGTCAAACCGGGACGATCCTCGCGCTTGCCCGACGCTTGGTCCTCGTAGAGGTGGGCCGGATCGACGCCGGCCGCGATCAGCGCGTCGCGCTGCAAGTCGGTCGCCTGGGAGCCGTCCGCCTTTGATACCCGCATGTAGCCGATCAACATCTCGCACCTGTCACATATACGTTCGATTATGTGACAGTGTGAGCCAGAACGTGCCTGGCGTCAAAATTTGTCACTTAACCCGTCATTCTGACTAAGACATGTAAAGGGTGTGCATGGATCGTAATGTGACAGAAATTCCAGAGGAATCCCCTCGTTGGCGAAGGTGAGCCGCAGACGTTCCAGCGATTCGAGATCGTGCCGCCCGTAGGACGCCAGCGCGAACAGTGAGCGGGCCGTCTCCGGGTTGTGCCGTGCCTTAATGATGGCCTCATTGATGGCCTGGGCCGCCCGCTGCCAATGGTTGACGGGTTCGGATTTCGGTTTCTTCTTGGGCAGGCCGTTGGTGAAGTCCGTCTGCGGCTCGGCCAGGAACAGCAGGGCGTGTTCCCCGCGCGGGAGCAGCGCCCTCGACTCGATCAGTGCGATGGCGGTGGCTGCCGCTTCCAGCATTTGCACCTGCACGGCCGGGGCCAGCACCTCGAAGGGCCGCCACAGGCTTTGCCCCGCGCGCAGCGAATGGCCGCAATGCTCCCAGACTTGGCGGATGCAGCCCGCGCTGCCGCCACAGTGCGACAGCGGGGTGTTCAGCTCATCGAGCAGGGTGCGTAGCAGCCGGAACCACAGACCGGCATGGATGCGCCGACGCGGTAGTTCCACGAAACCGGTCGTCAGGGCCTGCCAGGTGCGCCGGTCCATGCTGGCAATCGCCTCGTTGGCGGGACGCGGAGCCGCCTCGGCGTTGTCCCACTGGAGATACCGACCGGGCAGCCCCCAATAGGACGCCAGCCAGCAGCCATGCTGCGGGCAACTCAGCATGAGCGGGAGTTGCCAGACGAGCAGCACGGCCTGGTTGGCCGGGTCGTTCAGGCACAGCGGGCAGGCCCGGCGCATCGGCTGGCTTGGCAGCCAGGCACGCCAGCGCGTGATGGATCGCGCCTTGCGCTTGGGCAGCAGTACCGAGCATTGGAGCGCATAGGTTTCCAGGGCCGCAGGAAGCGAATCGTCAAGGCTGTCCAAGAGCCACGGCACCCAGCCGGCCAGGCTCATCTCACGCAAGCGCTCCAGTTCAACCCCGCTGCGCTGGGCAATCATCGTCAACAAGGACGAAGGCGGCGCAATGTCCAGGTCATCGAGCTGGCCATGACCGAGATCGTGTGCCAGCAGCTCATGCACGTCCATCCGGTAGCAGGCGGCGACCCGGTTGAGCCAGGAGGACAGGGCTTCGCCTTCCCTGGGGGCCGGATGCAACGGCCAGCGCGGCGTAGGCTTCACATCAGTTCCCGCTCGAATTGCCGCCGCCGTTCGCTGGGGCCGGTGTAGTCGGCCATGCTGAGCGTGCGGTGGTTGATCGCTTCTTCGCCGCTCTCCACGGCGGCAATGGCCGCCGCCATCAGCAGATGCGCCAGTTCACCGATGGTGCCCTCGCTGCGGGTAAGCAGGTAGCGGGCCATGTCCAGCGTGGCAATCGGCGAGGGCCGCCGCAGTGGGAGCGAGGCCGCGAAGCTGGCCAGCAGCGAGCAGCAGTCCTCATTGGCTTCCCACGGCGGTAGCAGCATCGGCTCGAAGCGGTTCTCCAGTTGATCGTCCGAGCGGATGGCGAGATACGCTTCGCGCGTGCCGACGCCGACCAGCGGGATGCGCAGCTCGTTGCCGAGAAAACGCAGCAGGTTGAGGAATTCCCGCCGGTTGACGCTGTTGCCGGCCAGCACGTTGTGCAGCTCGTCAATCACCAGCATGCGCACGCCAACCTTGCGCAGCAGGGCCAGCGCCAATTGCTCCATTTCCGGCAGCCGGGGACGTGGGCGCAGCGGTGCGCCCATCGCAGCGAGCAGCGCGACGTAGAAGCGGATCACCGACGGTTCGGACGGCATCTGCACCACCAGAACCGGTATGTGCTCTTGGTCGGCATCGGCGCTGGCCGGGTGCGAACGCCGGAACTTCTCGACGATCATCGACTTGCCGTTGTTGGTGGGGCCGATCAGCAGCAGGTTGGGCATGCGTTGCTTGTTCGGCCAGGCGAACAGGGTTTCCAGCCGGTTCAATGCCTCGACCGCGCGCGGGTAGCCGATCCAGCGGTCGGCGCGGATACGCTGGATGCGCTCGTCTGCGGGCAGCCGGGCCAATCCCTGCGCCGCCGGCAGCAAGTGGGACAGGTCAACGATGGGGTATTCGTCCACGGCTACCACTCCTCGATCTGGTCGAACGGTTTGGCCGGTGGCAGGTTGGCCGCCTGCGAGTCCGCCATGCCCGTATCCGGCGGTGTGGGTTTGACGGGCGGAACTGACGGCTTGAGGTGCTGGCGGCGATCCGCATCACGCCGCGCCTTGCGCGTGGCTTTCTGGGCGGTGCTCACGATCTCGCGCATCTGCCCGATCATGCGAAACAGCGCCGACTCATCCACCTGCTCACGCCCGAGCTGACGCAGTTTCGCCAGCGCCTGGCGCTGCTCCCAGAGGGTGACAGCCGGGTGCGACAAGGTGCGGTAGGGGACTTCCAGGTAGTGCTGCCCCTCCGGTTCCAGCACCCAGATGCGGCTGATGTCGCGCGGATCGCGCCGGATCAGGAAGGCCGGCAAGCGGTCACGCCGGGCGATCCACGGCTTGAGCACATCGGCGTAGTAATGGATGTGATCAATGACGAAGCCGGTGCGGGTCAGCGTGCGGCGGATGACCGGCAGAAAATCGACCAGAAACGCGGTAGGCCGTGTGACCACCGGCGGCACACCGATCCGCGCCACGGCCTCGGCCCAGCGCGCGGCCGGCGGCTGGAGAAGACCGTTGTGCACCGAGGCGTGATAGGTGCCCACGGCCAGCGTGAGCCAGCGCTCCAGTTCGCGTAGGGTCAGGGCGGCCATCTTGTCGGCGTCGTACTCGCCGCGCTGGCCGGGATTGGAGAAGGTCGTGCCCGGCAGCTCGTCATGAATCATCTGCATGGCGGTGCCGATGATCCTTTCCACGATGCCGCCGTAGTGCGGCTGGCCGGGCGGCCGGTAGTCCAGGCGGATGCCATGCTGCTCGCAGCCCCGGCGCAGCGCCTCGCTCTTGAACTCGGCCGCGTTGTCCAGGTAGAGCAGTCTGGGCTTGCCGCTCATCGGCCAGTCCATCTCAACATCCAGCCCTTCCAGCCAGGGACGCTTGTCGCAGGCGACATGCGCCAGGCACAAGCCGACCGAGACGGCGGACGGCGCTTCGAGCGTGACCACCATACCGAGCACGCAGCGGGTGAAAACGTCGATGGCCAGCGTGAGATACGGGCGGCCAATCGGCTGCCGGTCATGTGCATCCACCACGATCAGGTCGATGACCGTGTGATCGATCTGCGCCTGCTCCAGCGGCTCGGAGACAGCCGGCGGAACGCCGCCCACGCCTTGCAGTTCGCGGGAGGCATCTTGACCTTCCCGGCGGCGCACCGTTTTGAACGGATCGAGGCTGTCGATACGCAAGGCGACGGTGTTGCGCGTCGGCACCCGCAGCTTCTGAGCCTTGCAGGCTTGTGCGACCTCCCGATGGAAGGCTGCGAGGCTGCGCTTCTGCTTGGTCAGGAAACGCTTTTGCAGCAGCTCGCGGATGATGCGCTCGATCGGCTCCGGCAAGCGGCCCTTGCCTTTACCACCGCTTGACTGCCCAGGAGCGAAGTCAGTGACCAGCCCCGCGCCTTGCCGGGCGCGGCGGATCAGAGCATAGACCTGCCGCCGGGACAGGCCCAGCGCCTGAGCTGCCGCGTCGGCCGCTGCATGCCCGACCATCTCCGCCTGTGCCAACGGCCCGATGATCTCGGCGCGGCGGCGCGCACGCTCCCATACCTGATCTGGCAGGGTAGCCACGCCTTGCTCGGCAATCGGTGGGGTATCGGACGCCATGCTCACCTCGCTTTGGTGCACACGAGTATTGAGCATAGACGAGTTTCGTGCAGGGGAGTCCTGAAATTTGGCTGTCAGGAGCCGACGGCACAACAGCCTTCAAACCGCGTCTTTTGGTGCAGTCGCCTTCTGAAAATGACATACAGCACGCCAATGCCAGCCGTGCGTGGTGGCAGCAGGCCCTGGCCGGCGAGGAAGTGCAGTTCGAGCGTGAGCATCTCGTGCAACGCGAGCGGCGGTGCCTGCGGGTCAGTTGTGTGCCCTTGCGGCTGGACGACGGCAGTGTGGACGGCTTCGTCGAGTTCGCCCATGACGTGACCACCCACAAAGCCGAGGCCGAGCACTGGAAGAGCCTGGCCGAAATCGACCCCTTGACCGGCTTGCTCAACCGCGCCGGCTTCGAGGCCCGTTTGCGCGCCTTGACCGCGCAGGACAGCGCCGCCCCCGGATTCGCCCTCGTCTATCTGGACCTGGATCACTTCAAGCCGGTGAACGACACCCACGGCCACCCGGTGGGCGATGAGGTGTTGCGCCTGTTCGCCCAGCGCCTGCAACGCCGCCTGCGTGCACACGACAGCGTCGCACGCATCGGTGGCGACGAGTTCGCCGTGCTGCTGCCCGGGGTGCAGACGGCGCACGACTCGCGCGTCGTGGCCGACAAACTCTTGGAGGCCGCGCACCAGCCTTTCCGCGTGGGCGAGCGGGTGCTGCACATCGGCGCCAGCGCCGGCCTGGCCCTGTGGCCCACGCAAGCCCAGACGCTCGAGCAGCTCGTCGCGCGGGCCGATGCGCAGCTGTACCGGGCCAAACAGGCCGGGCGCGGGCGGGTGTCCGTGGCCGAATGAGTCAGCCCGGCGTGGCTGCCGTGTCGGCCTGCCAGCCCCCGCCCAGGGCCTTGTACAAAGCCACGGCGGTCGTCAAACGCGCCAGACGGGTCTGGACGAGGTTGTCTTGCGCGGCAAACAAGGTGCGCTGGGCATCCAGCAAAGTGGCCAGATCGTCCACGCCCTCCCGATACCGGCGTTCGGCCAATTGCAGCGTCCGCTGGGCCTCCTCCAGAATGCGTTGCTGGGTGGCTTCCTGGTCGTGATAGCGCGCCGCCTGGGTGAGCGCCAACTCCACCTCCTGCAACGCCGCCAGCACCGCCGCGCGGTAGCTCTCCACCAGCGCGCGGCGTTGCGATTCGCTCAGCGCCACCTGCGCTTGGCGGCGCCCGCCGTCGAACAGACTTTGGGCGAGCGAGGCCGCCAGCGTCGCCGTGCCCACCGGGTTGCTCAGGGACAGCAAGGCCATCGAGGCCAGGCCCGCCGATCCCGAAAGCTCGAACGAGGGCAGCAAGGCGGCCCGTGCGGCTTGCACATCGGCCGCCGCTGCTGCCAGCCGGGCCTCGGCGGCAGCCAGGTCGGGCCGGCGCCGCAGCAGCTCGGAGGGCAGCCCCGGCGCCACCTCGGGAATGGGCAAGGCCGCGAAGCTCGCCGGCGGCGCCTCGAAGCCCTGCGGCGCGCGCCCCAGCAGCAAGGCCAGCGCTCCTTCGGTTTGGCGCAACTGCTCCTGCAAGGGCAACAGCGCGGCGCGCTGACTCAGCACCGTGGTGCGCTGGCGACTGAGATCCAGCGCCGAGGCCGCACCGTTGCGGTAGCGCACCTCGACGATGGACAACAAGCGTTCGGCCAACGCGAGGTTGTCACGGGCGATGTCCACGCGCACGCGCAGGGCCAAGGACTGGAACCAGGTCTGCGCCACGGCGGCGGCCAGGCTCAGGCGAGCGCCGTCCAGATCGAAGCGGCTGGCCTGAAGGGCGGCCTGCGCGCTGCGCTGCTGCGCAGCCAGCCGGCCCCACAGATCCACTTCGTAACTCACCGTCAGCGCAGCGCTGGTGGACTCGCTGCGCGCCGAGGGCCCCGAGCCCCCGTCGCTGTGCCGCGCCGAGCTGCCCGCCGTGACGCCCAGCGTCGGCCACAGCGAGGCGCCGACGCTGCGCAACTGGAGTTCGGCTTGCACCACCCGCTCGGCCGTCTGGGCAAGGTCGGGATTGGCCGCCAGGGCTTGCTCGATCAGCTCGGGCAGAGACGGGGCGCCGAAGTGGCGCCACCAGGTGCCATCGGCAGCCACCGAGGTCTGCACGGGCAGGCCCCAGGCCGCAGGCATGGCCAGCTCGGCGCGCGGCGCAGGCGCAGGGCCCGCACAACCGGCCAGCCCCAGGACGCCACCGAGTGCCGCCGCCACGATACGCAAAGAAAACGAACGAACACGCATGTCATTGGGCCGCCAAGGCCACCACCGGGTCCAGGCGCGCGGCCTTGCGCGCCGGCAGAAATCCAAACACCAGCCCGGTGGCAAAAGCGCAACCGAAGGCCAGCAGCACCGGCAGGGCCGCCACCTGCACCGCCACGCCCAGGGCCCCCAACAAGGCCGCCACCCCCAGGCCCAGGGCCACCCCCACCGCGCCGCCCAGGGCCGTGACCACCAGCGCCTCGATGAGGAACTGCTGCATGATGTTGCGCTCACGCGCGCCGGTGGCCATGCGGATGCCGATCTCGCGCGTGCGCTCGGTCACCGACACCAGCATGATGTTCATCACGCCGATGCCGCCCACCAACAGCGAGATGGCTGCGATCGAGCCCAGCAGCAAGGTCATGGTGTTGGCCGTCTGCTCGGTGGTCTCGATGACCGAGGCCATGTTGCGGATCTGATAGTCCACCACGCCGTGGCGCTCCAGCAGCAGCAGCTCCACGTCCTGCTGCGTCTGATCGATGCGGCTGACGTCTTGCACCGCCACCGTCACGTTGCGCAAATGGCGCTGCCCCGACACGCGCAGGCTGCTGGTCTCGAAGGGGATGAAGATGACGTCGTCGAGGTCCCAGCCCGAGGGCGAGGCTCCGCGCTCGGCCATCACGCCGATCACCTGAAAGACGAGGTTGTTGACCAGCACGTGCTGGCCCAGCGGGTCCTCGCCCTCGGGAAACAGCGCACGCACCACCGTCTGCCCGAGCACGGCCACGGCGGCGTAGTCGCGCGCATCGGCCTCGCTGAAGAAGACGCCACGCTCCACCGGCCACTGGCGCGCCAGCGGGAACAGGTGCGAGGTGCCATTGGCATAGGTCTGGAAGTCCTGGTGGCCAAAGCGCACCGTCACCGAGGTGTTCTGCTCGGGGATGGCCGCCAGCACATTGGGCACCTCGTCGTTGATGGCCCTCACGTCGTCGTTCACCAAGGTGGTGATGCCCCCCGATCCGCGCTGATTGGGCGCGCCGGGACGCACCAGCAGCAGGTTCGAGCCCATCGCGCTGACCCGCTCGAGCACCTGCTGCTTGGCACCGTCGCCGATGGCCATCATCGCGATCACCGAGGCCACGCCGATCACGATGCCCAGCAGCGTGAGCACCGAGCGGAAGACGTTGCTGCGCAGCGAGCGCCACGCCATCTTCGCGGCCTCGACGATCTCAGCTGCGAGCGTGCCCTCATGGCCGGGCGGCGTCGGCGGGGCCGGGACGGCGACGCCGGCGTGCCCCGCCGGCCCAGGTTGTGCCCGGTCGGCAACGATGCGCCCGTCCTTGATCTCGATGATGCGCCGGGCATGGTCGGCCACCTCCCGTTCGTGGGTGATCACGATGACCGTGTGCCCGCGCCGCCACAAATCGGTCAGCAGCCGCATCACCTCCTCGCCGGTCTTGCTATCCAGCGCGCCGGTGGGTTCGTCGGCCAGCAGGATGCGCCCGCCGTTCATCAGCGCGCGGGCGATCGACACGCGCTGCTGCTGCCCGCCCGAGAGCTGGCTGGGCCGGTGATGCGCCCGCTCGGCCAGGCCCAAGCTGTCCAGCAGCGCCTGCGCGCGCGCATGGCGCTGCGCCGGCGGGATGCCGGCATAAATCGCCGGCACCTCCACATTCTCGGCCGCGGTGGCGCCCGGGATGAGGTGATAGCTCTGAAAGACGAAGCCGAAGGCCTCGCGGCGCAATTGCGCCAGCTCGTCGCCGTCGAGCGCACCCACCTCGCGCCCCTGGAAACGGTAGCTGCCGGCAGTGGGACGGTCCAGGCAGCCCAGGATGTTCATCAGCGTGGACTTGCCCGAGCCCGAAGCCCCCATGATCGCGACGAACTCGCCCTCGCGGATCTCGAGATCGATACCGTGCAGCACCTGCACCGCCGCCTCGCCGGCGTTGTAGACGCGCGTGACGCCGGACAGCGCGATCAGCGGCTCGGCCCCGGCCGCACGCGCGGCGCTCGACAGCGACGCCTCGGGCTCGCGCTTCATCGCCGCGGGACCCCCAGGCCGAGCGGGCCGGGCGTCGGCCCCGAGGCGCGCTCACGCCCCGGCGTTCGGGCCTGGCGTTCGCCGGCGACGACCTCCTCGCCCACGCTCAGGCCGGACAGCACCTGCACCTGCACCCGGTTGCTCACCCCCAGCTCGACGCTGCGCTCCTCGATACGCCCCTGCGCATCGATCACCCGCACCAGGCCCAGGCGCGGCGAGCCGCCATCGCCGGCCATCGCCCGGTGGCGCTCGCGCAAGGCCTGGCGCTGGTCGGGGCTGAGCCGCTCCAGTGCCTGGCGACGCTCGTCGGGCGTCATCGCCGCCAGGGCCTCGCGGCTGGGCAGGCCATCGGCCACCGGGACCGCCGCCGGGCCGTTGAACGCTCCCGTGGCCGCTGGCGCGGCAGCGCCCGCCGCGCGCCGGGCGGGGGCCGCCACGGCCGCGGCCGGCACCCACACCGCGTCACGGGCCGCCGCCGCCACGAAAAACACCTGCGCCGTCATCTGCGTCATCAGCGTCTGGTTGGGGTTGGGCACGTCGAAAAGTGCGTTGTAGAGCACCACGTTGTTCGTCACCGTCGGGGTGGGCTCGATCTTGCGCAGCTCGCCATACCAGCGCCGGCCCTGCCCGCCCAGGATGGTGAAATAGGCCGGCATGCCCAGGCGCAGCTTGCTCACGTCGGCCTCCGACACCTGCGTCTGCACCGTCATCGTCGACAGGTCGGCGATGCGCATCAGGATGGGCGCCGACTGGTTGGTGTTGAGCGTCTGGCCCCGGCGCGCGGTGATGGACACCACCGTGCCGTCCATGGGCGCATAGATCTTCGAGAAGCGCAGATTGGCCTCGTCGGCGCGCAGCGTGGACTCGGACTGCTCGATCTGCGCCTTCAGCGCCTCGATCTGCGCGCGCGCGGCCGCCAGCGCGGTCTCGGCCTGCTGCAAGGCCTCCTGGGTCGTGGCGTCGGCCGCCATCAGGTTCTTCTGGCGCTCATACTGGATCTGCGCCAGCCGCAGCTGGGCTTCGCGCTCGACCATGGTCGCGCGCTGGTTGCGCAGCAGCGCACGGCGGGCGTCCACGTTGGCGGCGTAGACGGTCGCATCGATCTCGGCCAGCAAGTCCCCCTTGGCCACGATGCTGCCCACCTCGACATGGATCTTCTGCAACTGGCCCGACACCTGCGCGCCCACATCCACGTAGTCGCGCGGCTGCAGCGTGCCCGTGGCGGTGACGAGGTCCTCGATGTCGCCTTGCTGCACCTTCACGATCTGGTACACCTCGCGCGGATCCGGCGCGCGAGCGAAGCGTTGCCAGCCCCACCAGGCCGCAGCCGCCAGCACGGCCAACACGGCCCCGGCGAGGGCCCAGCGGCCCAGACGGCGGCGAAGGGGAACGGACGGGGAGACAGGGGGCATGGTCAACCAAGGGCAAGATCTGTCGAGTTGGCCAGCGGGCGCGAGGCATCGCCGCCGCGTGCACAGCCTCCAGTGTGGCAGCCCTGCGTGAAGCCTGGCGGCTGCTTGTGGGAAGTTTTGTAAAGCAGGGGGTCAAAGCGCCGCGACCCGCCGGCGATCAGATCGCCAGCGGATCGACGTCGACCGCCCAGCGCAGCAGGCCCTTGTGCTCGCCGCGCAGCGCATGCAGCCCTGGGCACCATTGCGCCAGGAAGCGCTGCAGCAGCGGCCGCGAGGCCGACTCCACCAGCATCTGGGCCCGCTCCACATTGGCCACGCGCGGCACGCCCATGGGCACGGGCGGATAGATCGTCACGCCCTCGGGCGGCTCAGCCCGGCTGGCGGCGGCGCTCAGCCAGGCCTGGGCCACCTCCTGGCTGCGGGCCTCGGCCCGCACCAGGGCCAGGTGCGCATGCGGCGGCAGCCCGGCCATCGCCCGCTCGGCCAACTGGCTGGCCGCAAAGGCCTCGTAGTCGTGCCTGCGCAGCGCCTGGTACAACGGATGGGCGGGATGCCAGGTCTGCACCAGCAGCTCGGCGCGCGCGGCCTGCGCAGCATCGCGCCCGGCCCGGCCGGCCGCCTGCATCAGCAGCGCGAACAGCCGCTCGCCGGCGCGGAAGTCGCTGGAGAACAGCGCCGCATCGGGATTGACCACGGCCACCAGCGTCACACCGCGGAAGTCGTGGCCCTTGGCCACCATCTGCGTGCCCACGAGGATGTCCACCTCGCCGGCATGCACGCTCGCCAACCGGGCCTGTAGCGCCCCCTTGGCGCGGGTCGTGTCGGCGTCGATGCGGGCCAGGCGCGCACCGGGCAGCGCTGCGGCCAGTTGCTCCTCGAGCCGTTCGGTGCCGCGGCCCACCGGCCGGATGTCGGGGTTGCCGCAGTCCGGGCAGGCCTTGGGCACCCGTTCGGTGAACCCGCAGTGGTGGCAGCGCAGGCTGCGGTCGGCGCGGTGGAAGACCCGCCAGGCGCTGCAGTGCGGGCAGCCGCTCTTCCAGCCGCATTCCAGGCAGTGCAGCACCGGCGCATAGCCGCGCCGGTTGAGCAGCACCAGGCTTTGCTCGCCGCGCGCCAGCCGCTGGCCCAGCGCTTCCAGCAGCGGCGGGCTCAGGGCCTCGTGATGGGCGGCCGCACGAGGCACGTGGTTCAGGTCGATGAAGCGCACCGCCGGCAACGCACCGCCGCCGATGCGGCTGGGCATCGTCAGTCGCACATAGCGGCCCCGCTGCGCCTGATGCCAGCTCTCCAGCGACGGGGTGGCCGA
The DNA here is from genome assembly GCF_056746695.1 of Caldimonas hydrothermalis. Taxonomy (NCBI): domain Bacteria; kingdom Pseudomonadati; phylum Pseudomonadota; class Betaproteobacteria; order Burkholderiales; family Sphaerotilaceae; genus Caldimonas; species Caldimonas hydrothermalis. Next base: position 198,173 of record NZ_JBWQXA010000001.1, read on the forward strand.
GGCCAGCAGCACCGGGCAGTCCTCCAGCCGGCCGCGGTACACCGCCAGGTCGCGCGCCGAATAGCGCGCGCCTTCCTGGCTCTTGTACGACGGATCGTGCTCCTCGTCGACGACGATCAGGCCCGGCCGCGGCAGCGGGGTGAAAACCGCCATGCGCGTGCCCAGCACGATGTCGGCCCGGCCCAGATGGGCGGCCAACCAGTGGCGCAGCCGCTGAGCAGGCGTCAGGCCACTGTGCAGCGAGACGATCAGCCGCTCGGGAAAGCGCTCGGCGAAGCGCTGCTCGAGCTGGGGCGTCAGGTTGATCTCGGGCACCAGCACCAGGGCCTGGCGCCCAGCCGCCAGCGCCTCGGCCACCGCTCGCAGATAGACCTCGGTCTTGCCGCTGCCGGTGCTGCCAAACAGCAGCGCCGCTCGCGGCCCCGCCTCGCGCCAGGCCTGCAGGGCCGCGGCCTGCTCCGGAGTGAGCTCGGGGGCGGCCGGCGCCGCCCCGCCGCTCGGGCGCAGCCGCTCCAGCCGCTTCAGCCGCAGCGCGAGCTGCCGGTCCTCGAGGCGGCGCAGCTCCGGCGGCAAGGCCGCCAGCGCCACCTCGCCGAGGCTGCGCTGGTAGTAGCCCGCCGCAAAAGCCACCAGTTCGCACCAGGCCGCCGGCAGCGGCGGCAGCGTCTCCAGCGCCGACATCACCGGCCGCAGCTCCACGCCGGGGTCGGGCCGCTCCTGCGTCGCCTGCGGCCAGACCAGGCCGCACACCGCACGCCGCCCCAGCGGCACCCGCACCAGCGTGCCCGGCGGCCAAGCCTTCGGGCTGCGATAGCTCAACGCCCCGCGCAGCGCGCTGTGCTGCGGCGCATCGACGACGACAGCCAAGGTCAGCTCTTGAGACATCGACTTGGCGGCAAATCCTGTGTATCCGTCGAGAAAGATCGTCTAAACAGTTGAGTACAAAGCACTTTTCCAGGCATCCACAGAATCTGTGGACAACTTTGTGGGCAAGCTGAGAAAACGCGCGCTAAGTGCTTGTGCCACCGTCGCCGCCCCGGTTTGATGCACCGATGGGCAGCCCAGAACATCCCTTATGAATCAAGCACTTAGCATACATTTGCGAGATCGCGATGCTTCACTGCAACAACGGTCGTGCACGCATCCGGCCTGCGCCAATTTGGGGATAAGTCAAGATGCAAGTGACAAATTTGGGGGTTGATCCGGGTTGATCCGTGCGATGTGCGCAAAGCCTGTCAGGCCGCGGCCCGCTGGCGGCGCGAGTGGCGGTGCACGGTCTCGACCAGCACCTGCACATGCTCGGGCGGGGTGAAGGGGCTGATGCCATGGCCCAGGTTGAACACATGCCCGGCCCAGCGGCCGTCGGCCGCCTGCGGCGGCCCGAAGCTGTCCAGCGTGCGGATGACCTCGGCCTCGATCTGGGCCGGCTGCGCAAACAGCACGTTCGGGTCGAGGTTGCCTTGCAAGGCCACCCGGTCGCCCACACGGCGGCGGGCCTGGCCGAGGTTCACCGTCCAGTCCAGGCCCACGGCCTCGGTGGGCAGCGCGGCGATCTCCTCCAGCCACAAGCCCCCGCCCTTGGTGAAGACGATGCGCGGTACCACCCGGCCCTCGTGCTCGCGCACGAGCTGGTCGAGCACACGTCGCGTGTAGGCCAGGCTGAAGGTCTGGAACGCCCCGTCGGCCAGCACCCCGCCCCAGGAGTCGAAGACCATCACGGCCTGGGCCCCCGCCTCGATCTGGGCATTGAGATAGGCCGCCACGGCGTCGGCGTTCACCGCGAGAAGGCGGTGCATCAGGTCCGGGCGCCGGTACATCAGGCTCTTGACCAGGCGGTAGTCGTCCGATCCCCCACCTTCGACCATGTAGCAGGCCAGTGTCCAGGGGCTGCCGGAAAAGCCGATCAGCGGCACCCGTCCGGCCAGGGCCTGGCGGATCGAGCGCACCGCATCGAACACGTACTGCAGCCGCGCCATGTCGGGCACGACCAGCTTGGCCACGGCCGCCTCGTCGCGCACCGGATGCGCAAAGCGCGGCCCCTCGCCCTGTGCAAAGCTCAAGCCCAGGCCCATCGCATCGGGCACGGTGAGGATGTCCGAGAACAGGATGGCGGCATCCAGGTCGTAGCGTTCCAGCGGCTGCAGCGTCACCTCGGTGGCCAGCGCCGGCGACATGGCCAGGCCCATGAAGCTGCCGGCACGCTCGCGCGTGGCCCGGTATTCGGGCAGATAGCGGCCCGCCTGGCGCATCAGCCAGACAGGCGTGTGCTCGGTGGGCTGGCGCAGCAGGGCGCGCAGGAACTGGTCGTTGTGCAAGGGTGCGGTCATCGGGGGATTGTAAAAGTCGGGGGCTGCCCCCATCGTGCGGCACGTGGCAAGATCACTCACCCTACCCACCCACCGGGGAGAAAGGCACCTCATGAAGCACACCTTGCACCGCCTGGGCCTTGCGGCCCTTCTGCTGCTGGGCCTGGCCCTGAGCGGCTGCGGCTACAACGACTTCCAGCGCCTGGACGAACAGGTCAAGGCCTCCTGGTCCGAGGTGCTCAACCAGTACCAGCGGCGTGCCGATCTCATCCCCAACATCGTCAACACCGTCAAGGGCGAGGCCAACTTCGAACAGGAAACCCTCACCCGCGTGATCGAGGCCCGCTCGCGCGCCACCGCAATCCAGGTCACGCCCGAGACGCTGGCCAACCCCGAGGCCTTCAACCGCTTCCAGCAGGCCCAGGGTGAGCTGTCCAGCGCGCTGTCGCGCCTGATGGCCGTCAGCGAGAACTACCCCAGCTTGCGCGCCAACCAGGCCTTCCAGGACCTGCGCGTGCAGCTCGAAGGCACCGAAAACCGCATCACCGTGGCGCGCAACGCCTACATCAAGGCGGTGCAGGAATACAACGTGCTGGCACGCAGCTTCCCCACCAACCTCACGGCCATGGTCTTTGGCTACCAGGCCAAGCCCAGCTTCACCGTGGCCAACGAGGCCGAGATCTCGCGCCCGCCGACGGTGGACTTCGGCGGCGGGGCCTCGCGCTGAACACGATGCGCCCCACCGTCCGATCGCGGGCCGTCTGGCCGGCCCTGCTCGGCACCTTGCTGGCCTGGCTGGCCCTGCTGGCCGCCAGCGCGCACGCCCAGGATCTGCAGCCCGTGCCCGCGCTCAGCGCCCGCGTGATCGACCAGACCGGCACCCTGCGCCCCGAGCAGCAACAGGCGCTGGAGGCCCGGCTGGCCGCCTTCGAGCAGTCCCACGGCAGCCAGATCGTGGTGCTGATCGTGCCCACCACCCAGCCCGAGGACATCGCCGCCTATGCCTGGCGCGTGGCCGACACCTGGAAGATCGGCCGGCGAGGGGTGGGCGATGGCGTGCTGCTGGTCGTGGCCAAGAACGACCGCCGTGTGCGCATCGAGGTGGCCCGTGCGCTCGAAGGCGCCATCCCCGACCTGGCCGCCTTTCGCATCATCGACGAGTTCATCACCCCCGCGTTCCGCCGGGGCGATTTCGCCGGCGGCATCGACGCCGGCCTGGAGCGCCTGATGGGGCTGATCCGCGGCGAGGGCCTGCCCCCGCCCGCACGCGACGCCCGCCGCGGTGACACCCCGAGCGGCCTGGGCGAGTGGCTGAGCTTCGTACTGGTGGGCACACCCATCGTGGGCGGCGTGCTGTCGGGTGTGCTGGGCCGGCGCCTGGGCTCGATCGCCACCGGCGGCCTGATCGGTGCCGTGGGCTGGGTCGTGACCTCCTCGCTGTGGCTGGGCCTGCTGATCGGCGGCGTCGCGCTGGTGCTGGCCCTGGCCCTGGGAGCCGGCGGTTCACGGCGCAGCGGCGGCCCCATCATCTGGGGCGGCGGCCCCGGGGGATTCGGGGGTGGGGGCTTTGGCGGCGGAGGCTTCAGCTCGGGCGGCGGGGGCAGCTTCGGAGGCGGCGGCGCCTCAGGACGGTGGTGACATGGTCGGCCTGCTGCGTTTTTTGAAGCACCGCTGGTGGGACGAGCGCGACGCCCGGCGCGTGCTCGACGAGGCCGCGCTGCAACGCCTGCAGCAGCGGGTGGCCGACAGCGAACGACGCCACACCGGGCAGATCCGCGTGTGCGTCGAAGCCAGCCTGCCGCTGTCTTACCTCTGGCGCGACGGCAACATCCGCGAGCGCGCGCTCAGCCTGTTCGGCAAGCTGCGGGCGTGGGACACCGAGCACAACAACGGCGTGCTGATCTACGTGCTGCTGGTCGAGCACGACATCGAGATCATCGCCGACCGGGGGCTGGCCCGCCACATCGCACCCGACCAATGGCAGCCGCTCGTCGCCCACATGGCCCAGGCCTTTGCACAGGGCCGCTTCGAGGAGGGCCTGGCCCGGGCCATCGACGAGGTGGGCGCGCTGCTCGAACGCCATTTCCCGGCGCCGGCCGGCCGATCCGGCGTGAACGAACTGCCCGACCCGGTCGTCGACTTGCGGCGCTGAAAGCACAACGCCCGCGCAAGGCGGGCGTTGTCCTGGCAGGCGGGCAGCCTGCTTACTTCTTGCGGTACTTGCGCAGCGCGGCGATTTGCGCGGCCATCGCCGCGAACTCGCTTTGGGCCTTGGCGAAGTCGATGTCGCTCTTGGCGTTCTTCATCGCCTCCTCGGCCAGGCGCTTGGCCTCCAGCGCCTTGGCTTCGTCGAGGTCCTTGCCGCGGATGGCCGTGTCGGCCAGCACGGTCACGTGGTCGGGCTGCACCTCCAGGATGCCGCCGGCGACGAACACGAACTCCTCCTCGCCGTTGTCGGCCCGCTCGATGCGCACCGCCCCCGGCTTGATGCGCGTGATCAGCGGTGTGTGCTTGGGCAGGATGCCCAGCTCGCCCGCCTCGCCCGGCAGGGCGACGAACTTCGCCTCGCCCGAGAAGATCGACTCCTCGGCCGAAACGACATCCACTTGAATGGTGGCCATGCTCAGGGTCCTTTAACGTCTAGGAAGCTGCTGAAAGCAAGCGGACGGTGGGCTGGCGAGGCGCCGCACACAGCCGGGGCCGGTCCCCGGCAAGCACGGCAACGACGCCAGCGCGCCGTATGCGCCGCTCACTGCAGCTTCTTGGCCTTTTCGAAGGCTTCGTCGATGGTGCCGACCATGTAGAAGGCCTGTTCGGGCAGGTGGTCGCACTCGCCGTTCACGATCATCTTGAAGCCGCGGATGGTCTCCGACAACGGCACGTACTTGCCCGGGGCGCCGGTGAACACCTCGGCCACGTGGAAGGGCTGCGACAGGAAGCGCTGGATCTTGCGCGCGCGGGCGACGGCCAGCTTGTCTTCCGGCGACAGCTCGTCCATGCCCAGGATCGCGATGATGTCGCGCAGTTCCTTGTAGCGCTGCAGCACCGCCTGCACCGAGCGGGTGGTGTTGTAGTGCTCCTCCCCCACGACATTGGGGTCGACCTGGCGGCTGGTGGAGTCCAGTGGGTCCACGGCGGGGTAGATGCCCAGCGCGGCGATGTCGCGCGACAGCACCACGGTGGCGTCCAGGTGGGCGAAGGTCGTGGCCGGCGACGGGTCGGTCAGGTCGTCCGCGGGCACGTAGACGGCCTGGATCGAGGTGATCGAGCCCACCTTGGTGGAGGTGATGCGCTCCTGCAGCTTGCCCATCTCCTCGGCCAGCGTGGGCTGGTAGCCCACGGCCGAAGGCATACGGCCCAGCAGGGCGGACACTTCGGTCCCGGCCAGGGTGTAGCGGTAGATGTTGTCCACGAAGAACAGCACGTCGCGGCCTTCGTCGCGGAAGGACTCGGCGATCGTCAGGCCGGTCAGGGCCACGCGCAGACGGTTGCCCGGGGGCTCGTTCATCTGGCCGTAGACCATGGCCACTTTGGACTTGGACAGGTCCTCGTCCACCACCACGCCCGACTCCATCATCTCGTGATAGAAGTCATTGCCCTCACGGGTGCGCTCACCCACGCCGGCGAACACGGACAGGCCCGAGTGCGCCTTGGCGATGTTGTTGATGAGCTCCATCATGTTGACGGTCTTGCCCACGCCGGCACCGCCGAACAGACCCACCTTGCCGCCCTTGGCGAACGGACAGATCAGGTCGATCACCTTGATGCCGGTCTCCAGCAGTTCGGTCGAGGGCGACAGCTCGTCGTAGCTGGGCGCCTTGCGGTGGATGGAGGCGGTGAGTTCCTGGCTCACCGGGCCGCGCTCGTCGATGGGGCGGCCCAGCACGTCCATGATGCGACCCAGCGTGGCCTTGCCCACGGGCACGGTGATCGGCCCGCCGGTGTTGGTCACGACCATGCCGCGGCGCAGGCCGTCGGACGAGCCCAGCGCGATGGTGCGCACGATGCCGTCGCCGAGCTGCTGCTGCACTTCCAGCGTCAGCTCGCTGCCTTCCATCTTCAGGGCGTCGTACACCTTGGGCATCTGGTCGCGCGGGAACTCCACGTCCACCACGGCGCCGATGCACTGAACGATCTTGCCTTCAGCCATTTTTCGTTCCTTCAATCAGTATTCGTTATGCCTTCGGTTGCGGCACCGCTTCAGACCGCCGCCGCACCGCCGACGATCTCGGCCAGTTCCTTCGTGATCGCCGCCTGGCGGGTCTTGTTGTATTCGAGCTTGAGCTCGTTGATCAGGTTGCCCGCGTTGTCGGTCGCCGCCTTCATCGCCACCATGCGCGCCGATTGCTCGGACGCCATGTTCTCGGCCACGGCCTGGTAGACGATGGCTTCGATGTAGCGCGTGAGCAGCTCGTCGATGACGGTGGGCGCATCCGGCTCGTAAAGGTAGTCCCAGGCGTGGGCGTCCTTGTCGGCCTGCAGCTTGTCGGCCGCCAGGGGCAGGAGCTGTTCGATCACCGGCTCCTGCTTCATCGTGTTGATGAAGCGGGTGTAGCAGAGATAGACCGCGTCGAGCTTGCCTTCGGCGTACTGGTCGAGCAGCACCTTGACCGGGCCGATCAGCCGGTCCAGGTGTGGCTTGTCGCCGAGCTGGGTGACCTGGGTAACCACGTTGGCGCCGATGCGGTTCAGGAAACCGAGGCCCTTGTTGCCGATCGCCACGGCCTGTGCCTTCAGGCCCTGCGCCTCCAGCTCTTTGAGCTTGGCGGTGGTGGCCCGCAGGATGTTGGTGTTCAGGCCGCCGCACAGCCCCTTGTCGGTGGTCACCACGATCACGCCCACCTGGCCGGTCCCGCTGTTCTTCTGCAAGAACGGGGGCTTGTACTCGGGGTTGGCCTGGGCGAGGTTGGCCGCGATGTTGCGCACCTTGTCGGCATAGGGCCGGGCCGCACGCATGCGGTCCTGCGCCTTGCGCATCTTGGACGCGGCGACCATCTCCATGGCCTTGGTGATCTTCTTGGTGTTCTCCACCGACTTGATCTTGCCGCGTATTTCCTTGCCTGCCGCCATGACGGAACTCCTTCTGTGAGGGGTTAGGCGAAGGACTTCTTGAACGCGGCGATCGCGGCGGTCAGTTCGGCCTCGGCGTCCTTGTCCATGGCCTTGTCGGTCTCGAGCTTGTTCAGCAGCGCCGCATGGCTGGTCTTGAGGTACTGATGCAGGCCGGACTCGAAGGCCAAGACCTTCTTGACGTCCACGTCGTCCAGGAAGCCCTTGTTCACCGCGAACAGCGAGGCGGCCATCAGGCTGATGGGCAGCGGGCTGTACTGGGGCTGCTTGAGCAGTTCGGTCACGCGGGCGCCGCGGTCGAGCTGCTTGCGGGTGGCTTCGTCCAGATCGGAGGCGAACTGCGCGAAGGCCGCCAGTTCACGGTACTGCGCCAGGTCGGTACGGATGCCGCCCGACAGACCCTTGATCAGCTTGGTCTGGGCCGCACCGCCCACCCGCGACACCGAGATGCCCGCGTTGATGGCGGGGCGGATGCCGGCGTTGAAGAGGTTGGTCTCCAGGAAGATCTGGCCGTCGGTGATCGAGATCACGTTGGTCGGCACGAAGGCGGACACGTCGCCGGCCTGGGTCTCGATGATGGGCAGCGCGGTCAGCGAGCCGGTCTTGCCCTTGACCTCACCCTTGGTGAAGGCTTCGACGTAGTCGGCGTTCACACGCGCAGCGCGCTCCAACAGGCGGCTGTGCAGGTAGAACACGTCGCCGGGGAAGGCTTCACGGCCCGGCGGACGGCGCAGCAGCAGCGAGACCTGGCGGTAGGCCACGGCCTGCTTGGACAGGTCGTCGTAGACGATCAGGGCATCCTGGCCGCGGTCGCGGAAGTACTCGCCCATCGTGCAGCCCGAGTAGGCCGCGACGTACTGCATGGCGGCGGACTCGGAGGCCGAGGCGGCCACGACGATGGTGTAGTCCATCGCACCATGCTGTTCCAGTGCACGCACCACGTTCTTGATCGACGAGGCCTTCTGGCCGATCGCGACGTAGATGCAGGTGACGCCCTGACCCTTCTGGTTGATGATGGTGTCGATCGCCACCGCGGTCTTGCCGGTCTGGCGGTCGCCGATGATCAGCTCACGCTGGCCGCGGCCGATGGGCACCATCGCGTCGATGGACTTCAGGCCGGTCTGCAGCGGCTGCGACACCGACTGGCGCGCGATCACGCCAGGGGCGACCTTCTCGATCACGTCGGTGAGCTTGGTGTTGATCGGGCCCTTGCCGTCGATCGGGCGACCCAGGGCGTCGACCACACGGCCGATGAGCTCGGGGCCCACGGGCACTTCCAGGATGCGGCCGGTGCACTTGACCGTATCGCCCTCGGACACGTGCTCATAGTCGCCCAGGATCACGGCGCCAACGGAGTCGCGCTCGAGGTTGAGCGCCAGGCCGTAGGTGGGCTGACCGTTCTTGTCGGCCGGGAACTCCAGCATCTCGCCTTGCATCGCGTCGGACAGGCCATGGATACGGCAGATGCCGTCCGTCACCGATACCACGGTGCCCTGGTTGCGGATGTCGGCCGAGACGCCGAGACCCTCGATGCGGCTCTTGATGAGTTCGGAAATTTCTGCGGGATTCAGTTGCATTGCGTACTCCCAGTCTGGTTGTCGGCCCGGGGCCTGAACCGAGTTCGGGCCCGGGACCTTCCCGGGCGATCAAGCGTTGGTCTGGCCTCAGGCCGTCAGCGCCACCTTCATGCGTTCGAGTCGTGCCTTGACCGAGGTGTCGAGCACTTCGTCGCCCACCACCACGCGCACGCCGCCAATCAGCGAGGGATCGACCTCCACCCGCGCCTGCAGCTTGCAGCCAAAGCGCTTCTCCAGCGTGGGCAGCAGCTCCTTGAGCTGTTCGTCGCTCAGGGGGAAGGCGCTGAGGATGTGGGCCTCGGCCGAGCCCGCCGCCGCATTCTTGAGCGCGCGGAACTGGGCCGCGATCTCAGGCAGCGCCGCCAGGCGGTCGTTGTCGATCACGGTGCGCAGGAAGTTGCCCACCTGCGGGATCAGCGGGGCCTTGAGCACCGAGGCGAACAGGTCGTAGACCTGCTCGGGCGTCACCTTGGGGTTGGCGGCGAACAGGCGCACCTGCGGCTCGGCGGCCACGCGCGCCAGCGCATCGACCTGGTCGGCGATGGCATCGGCGTCGGCGCTTGCCGCCACCCGGTACAGGGCCTCGGCGTAAGGACGTGCGATGGTTGCAAGCTCGGCCATGGTCACAGCTCGGTTTTCAGGCGGTTGAGCAGGTCGGCATGCACCGAGGCGTTGACCTCGCGACGCAGGATCTGCTCGGCCCCTTTGACAGCCAGCATGGCCACCTGCTCGCGCAGGGCCTCGCGGGCCTGGACGACCTGTTGCTGCGCCTCGGCACGGGCAGCCGCAACGATCTTCTCGCCTTCCTCGCTGGCCTTCTTCTTGGCTTCTTCGATGATGGCCTGGGCCCGCCGCTCGGCATCGGCCAGCAGCTTCGAGGTTTCATCGCGCGAGGCGGCCAGTTGCTGCTGGACCTGCTGGTTGGCTTGGGCCAGTTCGGCCTTGGCCTTGTCGGCGGCTGCCAGGCCTTCGGCGATTTTCTGTGCGCGTTCGTCCAGGGCCTTCGTGATGGGCGGCCACACGTATTTCAGCGTGAACCACATCAGGATGCCGAAGACCACGAACTGCGCAACGAGTGTCGCGTTGATGTTCATGGATCAGGCCTTTCGTTTCTCTGGAGTCGAGGACGGATCGGAATCCGCAAAGAGAGAGAAAGGAAGCCGATCAGCCGAGCACGAACGGGTTGGCGAAGGCGAACAGCAGGGCGATGGCCACACCGATCAGGAAGGCCGCGTCGATCAGACCGGCCAGAATGAACATCTTGGTCTGCAGCTCGTTCATCAGCTCGGGCTGACGGGCCGACGACTCGAGGAACTTGCCACCCATCAGCGCGATGCCGATGGAAGCGCCGATGGCGCCCAGGCCGACGATCAGACCGCAAGCCAGCGCGACAAGACCCAGAATGTTTTCCATGATTGCTCCTATTGGAAGGTTGTTGACGGACGGAAGAAAAAACCGAAAAAAAGCCGGCGGGCTCGCCACCTGCCGGCGGTTGAAACTCAATGGCTTTCGTGGGCCTGGCCGACGTAGATCAGCGTCAGCATCATGAAGATGAAGGCCTGCAGTGTGATGATCAGGATGTGGAAGATGGCCCAGATCGTGCCGGCGATCACGTGACCGATGAACATCAGCGAGCCGCCCAGCGACAGCGCGGCGCTCGCGCCCATCAGGGCGATCAGCATGAACACCAGCTCGCCAGCGTACATGTTGCCGAACAGCCGCATGCCGTGGGAGATCGTCTTGGCCGCGTACTCGATCAGGTTGAGCAGGAAGTTGAACGGGGCCAGCAGCACGGCACCGAGGCCGTGGCCGTGGAACGGGGCGGAGAAGAGGTCCTTCACGAAGCCGCCGAGGCCCTTGACCTTGATGCCGTAGTACAGGCACATCGCGAACACGAAGCTGGACATGCCCAGGGTGATGGACAGGTCGGCGGTGGCCACGACGCGCATGTAATCAGGCAGCCCCAGGGCCGGACCGGCCCAGTGCCACAGTTGCGGAATGGCATCGACCGGCACCAAGTCCATCGCGTTCATCAGGAAGATCCAGACGAAGGCGGTCAGCGCAGCGGCCGAGACGGCGCGGCGCGAGGTCTCGTTGTGGACGATGCCCTTGGCCTGGGTGTCGACCAGCTCGACGAGCATTTCCACCAACCCCTGCAAACGGCCCGGCACGCCGGAGTGCACGCGGCGTGCGGCATAGGCCATGAAGAGGACAGCCGTCAGGCCCAGCGAGATGGACCAGAACAGCGAGTCGAGATTGAAGACGGAGAAGTCGATGATCCCGGTCTGCTGCTTGTTCTGCAGATGGACCAGATGGTGGGTGATGTAATCACCCGCGGTGAGCGCTTGTCCTTCGGCTGCCATCGTTCGTTCTCGTCAACGGTCGCGCGAGGCGACGATTTGTGTCTGTTGCACCCGACCCCGCCACAGCAGGGCCGCCCCATTCACTTTCAAGCACACCACCATCGCCGCCAGCACGGCCAGCCAGCTCAGGTTGGGCACGAATCTTGCAGCCGCCACCAACATGGCCACGGCCACGACGATCTTTACCAACTCCCAGACCATGAACCTCAGCACCAGGGTGCCGGGGTTCGCGCCGGAAGCGCCGGTCATCCCGCGGGCCAGCAAGGCCCCCGGCACCACCACGGCCGCCGCGCCGATCAGCGCCGAGACGACCGTCTCGCCCCTGCCGGTGACCAGCCACGCCAGCGCGGCCACCACCAGTCCGGCCACGGCCTGGGCCGTGACCACCCGCCAGGGCGAGAGCGGCGGGTGCTTCGCGCGCCAAGCCTGCGCCTGCTCGGGCGTCAGGGGCTTGAACGGCGCGGCTTCGTCCGCATCTTCCTGCTTCCAGTCATCGTGTCCATGACCTTGGGGGTCGTGGGCCCGTGGCGCTTGCGCCTGGCCGGGATCGTTCCGGTCGGTCATGGCGGGCACGGAAGTTACAGTTGGTTGCGGCAAAGCCTCGGGATTATACGTGGAAACCCCCACGTACTTTCCATCCCCCTGAGTGCCGCGACGTTGTCGCGTCCGTCCGACAGGGGCTTGCCGGGGGCCGCGCTTGCCGCTAAAGCCGGCCTTGACCCAGGATCAAACGGCGCAGACGGCTGCCGGCAGCCCCGGCACGTCCACCCTCACTTGCAGCACGCGGCCAGCCCAGGGCTGGACGGACAGTTCCTCGGCCGGGCGCTTCTCGCGCGAGGTGGTGATGTACAGCGTGCGCAGGTCGGCCCCGCCAAAGCAGGGCATCGTGGGGCAGCGCACCGGCAGGCGCAGCTCGTGCAGCAGCTCGCCTTGGGGGGACAGCCTCAGCACGCGCGCGCCTTCGAACATCGCCACCCAGTAGCAGCCTTCGGCGTCCATCGCCGCGCCGTCGGGCCGGCCGCCATAGGCATCGAGCGGCTGGCCTTCGCCCCGGGGCTCGAAGCGGGCAAAGACGCGCCGCGGCCCCAGTGCGCCGCGGGCCAGGTCGTAGTCGAAGGCGTAGACGGTATGGGCCTTGGTGTCGGACCAGTACATCGTGCGGGCATCGGGGCTCCAGGCCAGGCCGTTGGACACCGTGATGCCGTCGGCGCGCCGGCTCAGGCGGCCGGTCTCGTCCAGGCAGTACAGCGCGGCCAGCGCCGGGTCGCGCGGTTCGTAGATCGTGCCGACCCACAGCCGGCCGGCAGGGTCGCACTTGGCGTCGTTGAAGCGCTCACGCCGCGGGTCATAGGGGGGCTGGGCCAACAGGGTGCGTGCGCCGGTGACCGGGTCGAAGTGCACGATGCCGGTGCGCAGCGTGAGAACCAGCCCGCCGCGACGGGCGGGCACGCAGGCCGACACGTCGGTATCGAAAGCCCAGGTGTCGAGCCGTCCGGTGTCCGGCTGCAAACGGTGCAGTCGGTGGCCGGGAATGTCGCAGAAGTACAGGCATTGCTCGACCGGGTGCCACAGGGGCGACTCGCCCAGCAGGGCCGCGGTGTCGGTTGCAGGCCGCAGGGTCTCGGGATGGTGGGTCATGGTCATGGGCGGGCGTCCAGGAGGTCGATCTGCATCCAGGCCGAAGCGGTGTGGCCGTCGGCCAGGGCCACCAGGCCGTGGGCCAGCGGGTCGTCCCGATGGAAGGCATTGTTGGCGTGGCTGACCGGCTCGACCGCATAGTCGGGCCGCGACGGCGGGGTGAAGACCACGAGATGGCGGGTCGAGGCGCTCAGTCGCAGGTCGAAGCTCTGGTCGTGCAGGAAGGCTTCGCCGCGCCAACCGGTGTGGCAGTGGTCCAGGTCGAGCGCCTCGACGGCGGCGTCCAGGGCCGCGCAGGGACGATGCTGCGTGGGCAGCTTGCGCTCGTCCATCTCCCAGCGGCCGTCGACCACGGCGCGCAGGCGGCTGCCGGGCCGCTTGAGGAAGAAAGGGTGCCAGCCCAGCCCCATGGGCGCGGTGTCCGGGCCGCGGTGGGTGGCCGAAAGCTCGAAACGCACCCCGCGGGGTGAGAGCACGATGCGCTGGCGGGCCTCGAAGGCAAAGGGCCAGTCTTCGTCGGGCCGGTGGGACAGCACCAGTTCCACCGTGTCGGCCGTGTAATGCGCCACCGTCCAGGCCCGCTGGAAGCCCACGCCATGCATCGGGTGCGGGCTGCCGGCCACGTTGAGCCGCAGCCGGTGCACCCGGCCCTGCCAGGGCAGCCGGCCTTCGGCGATGCGGTTGGAATACGGCACCAGCGGATAGGACGCGGCCCGGCGGGCCTCGGTCAGCGCCTCAGGCTCGGTGCTGCGCAGCACCGGGCGCCCGTGCCACCACAACCCGGCCACGCAGCCCCCGAGATCGGGGCGCAAGGCCAGGCGCCAGGCGTGAAGGCGCAGTTCCGGGAAGGCGGGTTCGCTCAGGGGCATGCTCGGGCCGCAGAAAGGCGGGAGCGCCATCCTAAGCGCGTACCTCGCTGTAACCGCGACACGGCGTTCAGCGCGTCAGGGTGCCGGCCGTCACCGAATGGACGATGGTGGTGTCCTGGGTGCGCAGCGCCGACAGCGCCGCCTGGGCCCCGCGCATCATCAGGCCGAGGTCGCTGCCGACGCCCACGAAGTCGAAGCCCATCGCACGGTACTGGGCCACCAGGTCGGGCGTGGCCCCCATGGTGCCCACGGGTCGCCCCAGGGCCTTGCAGCGGTCGACCGCGCGGGCCAGGCAGGCCATCACCTCCGGGTGGGCCGGGTCGCCGAGGTGGCCCATGCTGGCCGAGAGGTCGGCCGGCCCCAGGAAGATCGCATCGACTCCGGGCACCTGGGCGATGGGTTCGAGCGCATCCAGGGCCTCGCGGGTTTCGAGCTGGACGATGACGCCCAGGGTCTGGTTCGCGTGGCGCAGGGCCTGAGGGGCGGTGCCGTAGCGGGTGGCACGGCTCAGGCCCATCACGCCACGCACGCCCTCGGGCGGGTAGCGGGTGGCCGCCACCGCGCGGCGGGCCTCGTCGGCATCTTGCACGAAGGGAAACATCACCGTGGTGGCGCCGGCGTCGAGCACGCGCTTGACCATCACCGGCTCGTTCCAGGGCACGCGCACCACGCTCACCATGCGGGTGTTGCCCACGGCCTGCAGCAGGTGGACCAGGTCGCCCAGGTCGGTGGTGGTGTGCTCGAGATCGAGCACGGCCCAGTCGAAGCCGGCGTGGCCGAGCGCCTCGGCCGCCAGGGCATTGGAGGAGACGACCCAGGTGCCCACCGGCGGATGGGCGCCCGCAGCCTTGAGCAGATGGCGGAAGGGGTTCATGCAGGCCTCCTGCGCGGCCGGCGCCTCAGTACCGGGTGATGCGGTCGTCCAGATCGACCTTCAGGTAATGGGCCCCGGGGATGGGGTTGTAATAGTAGGGCGGGATCTCCTCGAAGCCCAGTGTGGCGTACAGCCCCCGGGCGGCCTCCATGTCGTCCAGGGTGTCGAGCAGCATCACCGAGTAGCCGGCGCGACGGGCCTCGTCCATCAGGGCCTGGGCCAGGGCACGTCCCAGGCCGAAGCGCCGGAAGGCGCGTCGCACATAGAGCCGCTTCATCTCGCAGGCATTGGGATAGTCGGTCTCGGGTGCGGGCCGGAAGGCGCCGCAGCCGGCGGGTTCGCCATCGAGCAGGGCCAGCAGCAGTTTGCCCGCAGGCTCGGCATAGTCCCCGGGCAATGCCGCCAGCTCATCGTCGAAGCCCTGGAAGGCCAGGTCGATACCGAGGGAGTCGGCGTACTCACGGAAGAGGCCCCGGGTGGCCTCGAGCCACTCGGGGGTGTCCGGCGTGAGGAGCTGGATCTCGGGGGATGTCATCGTCGGCAGCGGCGGGGCACCCCGGCAGTCTACCCCCAGGGACGTGCCGCGCGCAGCGGCATGCTGGCCGCGAGTTGGGGCGGCCGGGCGCCAGGCTCAGGCCTTGACCGCATCGGGCGCCGAGCGGACGGTGGTGGGCGCCTTAGCCTGGTCGCGGGCCAGCTCCTCGCGTGTGGTGATGCGGCGGAACCAGACCGTGACCGCGCTGGAGGTGAGCACGATGAACAGCGAATACAGCACCGGGATCAGGAGTACCTGCTGCTGCAGTTCGTCGCGGAAGGTCAGCAGCACGATCAGCACGGCCAGCGGGCCATTCTGGACGCCGGTCTCCAGCGCAATGGTGCGGCTGCGACGCGCATCCTGGCGCAGCAGCCGCGACAGGCCGTAGCCCAGGGCCATGCCGATCAGGCCCAGGCCGATGGCCGCGAAGTAGACGTCGCCGGGCGTGGTGAAGAGCAGTTGGTGATTGCGCGGCACCCAGGTGACGATGAGGAAGAGGATCACGACGATGCCCAGCAGGCCACCGATGAGCTCGATGGTGGCGCCGACGTTGGGGTTCCACTTGCGCAGGGCGATGCCGATCAGCGTGGGCACGATCAGCACCACGAGCACCTGGGCGACGTTGCCGGCCGGCACGGTGTATTCAGAGGGCAGGCCCGCCAGGCTGGAGTAGATCTGCAGCAGCAGCGGCACCATCACGACGGCCACCAGCGTGGAGCAGATGGTCATCATGATGGACAGTGCCAGCACCCCCTTGCTGAAGTAGGCAAAGATGTTGGAGGTGGTGCCCCCGGGCATACAACCCATCAGGATGAGGCCGATGGCCAGCGCCGGCGGCAGCCCCAGGGCCAGGCTCATCGCATAGCCCAGGAAGGGCATGATGGCGTACTGGCACAGCAGGCCGATCAGGAGGCCCTGAGGCTTGCGGAAGGCGATGCGGAAATCCTTGAAGGTGAGCGAGGCGCCCATGCCGAGCATGATCACCATCATCATCAGGCCCAGCAGGCGGGTTTCGAGGTCGGTCAGCATGGAAGTCAGCTCGTCGGGCGGGTACGGTGGTATTCGTCGCGCAAGTCCTTGCGCAGGATCTTGCCGATGGGGGATTTGGGCAGTTCGGTGCGGAACTCCACGGCCTTGGGCCGCTTGTAGTCGGTGAGCAGGCGCTTGCAGTGCGCCCTCACCTGCTCCTCGGTCAGGCCCTCGGCCTGGGGCACGATGTAGGCGCGCACGGCCTCGCCGGTCCGGGCGTCGGGCACGCCGATCACGGCCACCTCGAGCACCTCGTCCATCTGTGCGATGGCGTCTTCCACCTCGTTAGGGTAGACGTTGAAGCCGCTGACCAGGATCATGTCCTTCTTGCGATCGACGATGCGGAAGTAGCCCTGCTCGTCCATCACCGCGATGTCGCCGGTGTGCAGCCAGCCGTCCTTGAGCACCTGGGCGGTCTCCTCAGGGCGCTGCCAGTAGCCCTGCATGACCTGCGGGCCGCGCACGAGCAGCTCGCCCGGTGCACCGGGTGGCACGTCGCGGCCCTGGTCATCGACCAGGCGCACGTCGGTGGCCGGCACCGGAATGCCGATGGAGTCTGGCTTTTGCTGGCCGGTGAGCGGGTTGAAAGCGACCACCGGCGAGGTCTCGGTCAGGCCATAGCCCTCGGCGATGACGGTGCCGGTGACACGGCGCCAGCGCTCGGCCACCGCATGTTGCAAGGCCGCTCCGCCGGCCACCCCTGCACGCAGATGCTTCGGCGGAAAGGCGGTGAACCATTCCTCGTTGAGCAAGGCGTTGTAGAGCGTGTTGACGCCGCTCATCCAGGTGATAGGGTAGTTGTCGAAGGCGCGCTGCAGGTTGCCGATGGGCCGGGGGTTGGGCGACAGCACGTTGCGGGCCCCGGCCGAAAAGAAGCACAGCAGGTTGAAGGTGAAGGCGAAGATGTGGTAAAGCGGCAGGGCCGTGAGCACGACCTCCTTGCCTTCATGGATGAGCGCTCGGCCCATGGCATAGGCCTGGTCGTGGTTGGCCAGCAGGTTGCCATGGGTGAGCATCGCGCCTTTGGCCACGCCGGTGGTGCCGCCGGTGTATTGCAGCGCCGCCAGGGTCTCGGGGCCCTGTTCGCGGGTGTAGTCGGCCACGCGCAGGCCCTTGGATTGCAGCGCGGCGCGTCCCTCGGCCAGGGCCTGGGGCAGCCGGATGTGGTCCACCGTGATCGGCGGCAGCGTGCGGTTCCACCACTTTTGCACCAGGCGGATCACGCCGCGCGGGACCGCCGCGAAGAACTGCGAGACCTCGGCGACGATGACGCGCCGGATCTTCGTCTGCGCGAGGATGGCGTCGAGCTTGTCGGCGAACATGTCCACGATGACCAGCGCCTCGGCTCCCGAGTCCTTGAACTGGTGGGCCATCTCCTTGGATGTGTACAGTGGGTTGGTGTTTACCAGCACGCAGCCAGCCTTGAACACACCGAAGGCCACCACCGGATAGGCCAGGCAGTTGGGGGTCTGCAGGGCCACGCGCGCGCCCGCAGCCAGCCCCAGCACCTCGCGCAGATAGACCGCGAACTGGTCGGACAGGGCCTCGACCTGGGCGTAGGTGAGCGAGGCATGCATGCCGTTGGGCATGCAGGTGGTGAAGGCCAGCTGGTCGCGGTAGCGCCGGCAGGCCGCGTCGATCAGGGACGCGAGGTGCCGATGCGCGGGGGGCGGCAGGGTGCGGGGGATGTGGTCACCATACTGGGCCAACCAGGGGCGAGCCGCGGTGGTCGAAACGGAATTCATGTCGTTGAAATTCATGCACAGGCGTCCAATTCCGCGAACCGTTCTCGCGGACGACGTAGTCTGGCGCGATTGACGCACCGAGCGCGCGCAGGTTTTCCCTAGACGCAGATCAAGCGCAGCGCGGGGTCGGGATCAGGGCTGCGTGCGGGTTCGCCAGGAAGGAGGGGCGCTTGCGTGGGGCGAAGGCAACAGCAGGCGCGACAGCATGGGCTGGCGGCGGACGAGTTCCCACAGCGCGATGCTGGTCCCCACGGCCACCACGAAGGCCAGCACCATGGACAGGGCCCCAGGCAAGTGCCAGCGCAGCAGCCAGCCCAGGACCTTGGACTGCACAGGGGAGTGGAACATCAGGATGAACAGGCTGCTGCGACCGGCGTGGGCGAGCAGCCGGCGCAGCGGCTCCCAGCGGGCCAGCCCCTGGCACAGCGCCAGCACGAGGTAGATCGCCGCCAGCGCCTGCACCGGGGTGATCAGCCCATGCCCGTAGCTGCGGAAGTTGAAATTGAGGGTCTGGTGGAAGCCGAACCACAAGGTAGTGAACACCCCGGCGGCCGCGCCGAGCCGCCAGGGTGTGAGCTTCAGCCGCCACACCCCTTGCCTGAGGTGGTGGCCGGTCAGGAAAAAGAAGCCCGACAGCAGCAGCACATCGGCACTGAAGGGCAGGCCGCAAGCCAGCAGATCCGCACTGAAGTGGACATGGTGCATGCAGGCGACATCGTCCACCGGGTTGTGGAAGCGGTGGATCACGGCCGCACCGGCCGCCGCCATCGCCACCAGGACGGCCACCCGCGTCCCGGCCGACCGCAGCCATGGGTCCAGCCACCGCAGGTAGGCGGCCGCCCCCACGCTGACCAGCCACAGATGGGGAAGGAACCACAGGGGCACCCACACGAGGGTGAAGCCGGTGGCATAGACCAAGGCCAGCAGCGTGGACTCGACCGTGATGTCCGGCCGCGCGGCATGGGTGAGTGCGTAAGCGATCACCACGACGGCATAAGGCTTGAGCAGGGCATCCGCCCGCCGCCAGGCCGTCTCGGCCACACCGCGGCCGGCGGGGAACGTCACGCCCGCCAGGAAAAAGAACAGCGGCAGGCGGAAGGTGCCGATGAGTTCGTCCAGCCATGGCAGATGGTCGCCAAACCAGGGGTTGTGGCCCAGCACCACCAGCAAGATGCCCAGGCCCTTGCCCACATCGATCAGAGCCGAGCGCGGTCGCGTCGCGCCCGCGATCCGATGCGGTCCGTCGGCCGTCTGCCTTGCGTTGTCCACTGCCCCTCCGAGCGCCGGCGCGGTGCGCCTCTGTCCGTGAACGGCTCAACGCCCATGCCGGCCGCCGGTTGACCCTCGATCAGGGGGTTGCGCGCTCAGCCTGCGGCTGGCTCGGCCAAGCCGAGCACGACCCTGCGGGTCTTGGCGCTCTTCTTCTCGATCTTGGTGACGACGACCGCGCCGATCTCGGCGGTGCGCGCCACATGGGTGCCACCGCAGGGCTGGAGGTCCACGCCATCGATTCTCAGCACGCGCACCCGGCCGGTGCCTCGCGGGGGCTGCACGCTCATGCTGCGCACGAGCTGGGGGTTGGCATCGAGTTCCTCGTCGGTGATCCAGTGGTGGCTGACCGCATGGTCTTCGGCCACCAGGCGGGCCAGGCCGGCGTTGATCTCGTCCTTGTCCAGCGGCTCGGTCATGTGGAAGTCGAGCCGTGCGTAGTCGGCGGTGATGGAGCAGCCGTCCACCGGGTGCGGGATGAGGGCACACAGCAGGTGGGTGGCTGTGTGCAAGCGCATGTGGCGGTGGCGGCGCTCCCAGTCGATGACGGCGCTCACCGCTTGCCCGGGCGCCAGCCGCGCCAGCACGGCCTCCTGGCCGGGCGCGGGCACATGCACGATCTCGCCGGGCTCAAGGCCCTTGCGGGTGTCGGCGATGCGCAGCACCAGGCCATCCCCCCATCGCAGTTCGCCGCGGTCGCCCGCCTGGCCGCCGCCCAGCGGGTAGAAGACGGTGCGGTCGAGCAGCACGCCCTGTTCGGTGAGAGCGCGCACGGTGGCGCTGCATTCGCGCAGATGGCTGTCTTCGCGGAAGAGGTCTTCGGTCATGCCCGTCTCCTCATGCATCCCCAGTCCAGGCCGACAGGGTCACCGGGCCGAGCGGGATGCTCGGCTCGGCCCCCGGGTCCACCGCCACGACGAGATGGTCGATGCAGCCGTTCACAGGCGCAGCTCTCCCCGGATGCAGGTGACGGTGTCGCCGCCGACCCAGACATGCTCGTCGTCGGCCTCGATGTAGACGCGACCGGCGCGCCCCAAGCGGGTGCCTTGCGCGGCCACGTAGCGGCGCGGCGCACGGCCGTCGGCGATGAGCCATTGCGCCAGCGCCGCGTTGAGGCTGCCGGTGACCGGGTCCTCGGGCACGCCGGCGTGGCTGGCGAAGCCGCGCACCTCGAACTGGACCTCGCCGCCGGCGGGGTGCGCGCCAATGACGCCGACCTTGGCCAGCGTGGCCAAGGCGCGGTGGTCGGGCTCCAGCGACAGCACGGTCTGGGCGCTGTCGAGCAGCAGGCTCAGCCAGTGCGGGCCGTTGACGAGCATCTTGACCGCCAGCACCTGCTCGGGTTGCAGGCCCAGGGCCGAGAGGATCTCACGCTGCATCGACGGGCTGACCTCGCTGGAGCGCATCGGCGGGGCCGCGAACGCGGGTCGCGCCTCACGGCGGCGGATGCGCACGAGGCCCACGCCGCATTGCTGCACCACCACGCCGTCATGCTGCGGCCGCCCGCCGGCCTCCAGCCAGGCATGGCAGGTGCCCAGCGTGGGATGGCCGGCAAAGGGCAGCTCACCGCCCGGCGTGAAGATGCGCACGCGGTAGTCGGCTTCCGGTTCGGTGGGCGGCAGCAGGAAGGTCGTTTCCGACAGGTTGATCCAGCGCGCGATGTCGTGCATCTGCGCATCGCTCAGGCCGTCGGCGTCGAAGACCACGGCCAGCGGGTTGCCGCGCAGGGGCTCGGCGGTGAAGACGTCGACGGTGCGGTAAGGATGGACGCTCATGGGCTTGGGTTCAAGGCGTGAGGACCGGGGTGCGCGCGAGCACGTCCTTCAGCACGCCGCCCAGCAAGGCGACACCCCGCTCGATCTGCTCGGGTGCGAGTGTGACGAAGGACAGGCGCAGCGTGTTCGCTTGCGGTGAGCGCGCATAGAAGGCCGCGCCCGGCACGAAGGCCACGCCCGCCTGCACCGCCAGCGGCAGCAAGGCCATGGCGTCGATCTCGCCGGGCAGTGTGATCCAGAAGAACATGCCACCCTGGGGCGTGATCCAGCGGCAGCCCGCGGGCAGGTGGCGGCGCAGCGCGGCCTCCATCGCATCGCGCTGCGCGGCATAGCGCGCGCGGATGCTGGGCACATGCGTGTCGAGAAAGCCGTCGCGGATCACCTCGTACACCAGGCGCTGGTTGAACACCGGCGTGTGCAGATCGGCCGCCTGCTTGGCCTGCAGCAGCTTGGGGTAGAGCGCACTCGGCGCCGCCACATAGCCCAGGCGCAGGCCTGGCGCGAGCACCTTCGAAAAGCTGCCCAGGTAGATCGTGCCCTCGGCCCAGCGCGAGGCCAGCGTGGGCGCCGGCGGGGTGTCGAACCACAGATCGCCGTAGGGGTTGTCTTCCAGCAGCGGCACTCCCGCAGCCTGGGCGGCGCCCACCAGCGCGGCGCGGCGGGCCTCACTCATGCAGCGGCCGCTGGGGTTCTGGAAATTGGGCAGCACGTAGAGGAAGCGCGCCCGGTCGCCGCCTCGCGTGACCGCCTCGGCCAGGGCTTCGGGCACGGGGCCGTCCTCGTCGCTGGCCACCTCGTCGATTTGCGGCTCGTTGGGGGCAAAGGCCTGCAAGGCACCCAGGTAGGTGGGCGTCTCGACGAGCACGCGGCTGCCGGCATCGAGCAGCAGGCGGGCGCACAGATCCAGCCCCTGCTGCGAGCCGGTGGTGATCAAGACCTGGCCCGGTGAGACGGCCATGCCCTGGCGGCCCAGGTGCTCGGCCACCCACTCCCGCAAGGGCGCGTAGCCTTCGCTGGCGGCGTACTGTAGGGCCTCACGCGGGGCCTCGCGCAGCACCTTGTCGGCCGCCGCGCGCATCGCTTCGGCCGGGAAGGTGTCGGGCGAAGGCAGGCCGCCGGCCAGCGAGAGGATGCCCGGCCGCTCGGTGACCTTCAGAATCTCGCGGATGATGGACGGGTTCATGCGGTCGGCGCGTCGCGCCAGTTGCCAGGTCATGCGGCACTCCTCAGGGGCAAAAAACAGAAAACAAGCTCACAGTCGCAGCATCCACAAGGCGGTGGCCACCAGCACGGCCGCCATCGTGCGGTTGAACCACAGCAGACGCCGGCCCTGCGCCAGCCAAGCGCGCAGGCTGGCACCCACCAGGGCATAGGTGAGGTTGCTGACGAAGGCATAGACGGCCATCACCGCCAGCACGATCGCCAGGCGCTCGCCCGGGTTGGCCGCGGGGGCGCCGCCGCTGCTCGTGACCCAGCCGGCCGTGAGCGCCAGGGCCAGCATCCAGGCCTTGATGTTGATGAACTGCAAGGCCACGCCCTGCAGGAAGCTCACGTCCAGGCGCGAGCGGTCGGCCTGCCCGAGCTGGCGCACGCGGGCAATCTGCCAGGCCAGCCACAGCATGTAGCCCACGCCCACGGCCGTGACAGCCCAGCGCAAGGCCGGCACGGCCACCACCATCGCGCCCAGGCCCAGGCCGCAGGCCAGCATCAGCAGGGTCCAGCCCGCCGGCACGGCCAGGCAGAAATGCAAGGCCCCGCGTAGCCCGCGGTTGGCCGCCAGCGCCGTGGACAGCGTGGTATTGGGCCCGGGCGTGAAGCTCATGGCCGTGGCCAGCACCAGCAGGGCGAGGAACTCTTGCATCGACATGCCGGCCAGTCTATGCTGAGCACCAATACACTACCAATACAGTTTGCCTGCGCGCGACGCGCACTGTATTGGTCTCGGGGCCAGCACAGTCCGCCCTGCCCTTGCGCCATGCTCAGCCGCTCCTCCGACCAGACCCTCACCGACCAGCTTGCCAGCCGCTTTGCCGAGCGCATCCGCAGTCGCCTGCTGCCCCCCGGCAGCCGGCTGCCCTCGGTGCGCGAATGTGCACGCCGGCATGCGGTGAGCCCCTACACCGTGGTGGCGGCCTACGACCAGCTCCAGGCCCAGGGCCTGATCGAGGCGCGGCGCCACCGCGGCTATTTCGTGCGCGAACCGCGGCCCGAGCCGGTGCGCGCGCGCCAGGCCGCAGCCCCGTCGCCCGGCCCCAGCCGCATCAGCGCCCCCATCGATGCGGCCACGCTGATCCGCGGCATGCTGCAGCGCATGCCGCACCGCGACGGTCCTGCGCGCAACGACCCCGGCCTGGGCGTGCTGCCGCAGTCCTGGTTGGAAACGCCCTTCCTGGGGGCCGCCTTGCGTCGGGTCACTTCCACGGCCAGCCTGCATGCCCTGTCGTTGCAGTACGGCGAGCCGGCGGGGGACGCCTTGCTGCGCCGCGCGCTGTCGCACAAGCTGGCCGACCTGGACATCCGCGCCGACGCCAGCCAGATCGTCACCACCGTGGGCGCCACGCATGCGCTGGACGTGGTGTGCCGCACCCTGCTGCGCCCCGGCGACGCGGTGATGGTCGACGAGCCCGGCTGGGCCGTGGAATTCGGCCGGCTCTCACAGATGGGCATGCGCATCCTGCCGGTGCCGCGCCGCCCCGAGGGGCCGGACCTCGCCGTGATGGAGGCCTACTGCCGCGAGCATGCGCCCAAGCTCTTCATCACCGTGAGCGTGCTGCACAACCCCACGGGCGGCAACCTCTCGCCGCATGGTGCGCACCGCCTGCTGGGCCTGGCCGAACGCTTCGGCTTCCATGTGGTAGAGGACGACACCTACGGCGACCTGGCCCCGGCGCATGCCATACGCCTGACGTCGCTGGACGGCCTGCGACGCACGCTCTACGTGAGCGGCTTCGCGAAGATCCTCGCGCCCAACTGGCGGGTGGGGTACTTGGTGGCCGCGCCCGAGCTGGTGGAGCGGCTCATCGACACCAAGCTGCTCACCACGCTGACCACCCCGTCGATCCTGGAACAAGCGCTGGCGCACTGCCTGGAGCAGGGCCAGATCCGCCGCCACGCCGAGCGTGTGCGCGAACGTCTGGACACGGCCCGTTCGCGCAGCGTGCAGCTCGCGCTGGCCGCCGGTTGCCGATTTGTCGCCGAACCCCAGGGCCTGTTCGGCTGGGTGGACACCGGCGTGGACACCGACCGCCTGGCCCAGCGCATGATGGACGAAGGCTACCTGCTCGCACCGGGCTCGCTCTTCCATGCCGTGCGCCGACCCAGCACGCTCATGCGCATCAACTTCGCCACCACCCAGGACGCCGCCGTGTGGGACGACTTCACACGCGCCCGCGACAGCCTGTGACCGCGGGCCGGCGCGAGCGCGTCTCCCCCCCCCTCGGGAGGGTGGAAAACGGACACGGGCCTGCAGTACATTGCAAGGGCAGTCCTGCCGGTGTGCCGACCACGCCGGCAGGGCCTGCCAATACACCAGCCGCCCGGCATCGCACCGGACGGCCCCGCTGCTGATGGACGAATCGACCCTACCGCTCGGCGAGCCGGAGCTGATGCGCGCCAGCGCCTTTCAGCGCTACCTCGACGAGCTGGACAAGCTGCCCCCGCTGGCCGGCACCGACCGCTCGCGGCTGGCCTCGCTCAGCCCCTCGCTGCTGGCCGACCTGGAGCGCTTCGAACACCGCGCCAACGGCACCGAGGCGCTGGAGGTGCTGGCGGCCTGCCTGCGCCACGCCCAACAGGTCGTCGTGCACCTGCAGGCCGGCGGCGTGGTGGTGCCGGTGACCGTGTTTCCGCACCAGCGCCTGTACCACTGCCCGGCCGACCCGCAGGTCTACCTGATGCAGCGTCTGGCCCTGCTGCGCGTGATGCGCGTGGAACCGGCCATCCTCCAGCCCCCGGGCCACGATGAGCCGCGGCTCATCGGCGCCTACGACCACTACCATCCCATCGGCCCGCTGCTGTGGATGCTGGCGCTGCACGGCAGCCGCACCGAACTGCTGCCCGAGATCGCCGGCAGTGCCTGCTACCGCACCACCCCGGGGCTGGACCTGCGCAGCCTGCCGGTCGACGGAGTGCACCGGGCAGTGATCCGCCGCATGCGCGACCAGCCCATGTCCGTGCGCGACATCGTCGACATCAGTGGTCTGCGCCCCGAGGCGGTGGCCCGCCTGCTCAATGCGCTGTACCTGCAGTCCGGGCTCATCGTGAGCCGCACCTCGCCGCGCATCAGCGACTCCTGGCTGGCCGGGCTGGGGCTGCGGCGACGCGACTGGTAACGCGCTAGCGCGAGCTCAGCGCCTCCCAACGTTCGAGGGCTTCCATCAGCAGGCCCTCGATCTGATCGTAGCGCGCCTGCACCTGCGCCACGCGCTGCGGCGCCTCGGTGTACAGGGTCGAACTCGCCAGCAGTTCACCCAGCTCTTTCTGCTCGGCCTCCAAGGCCTCGATGCGCGCAGGCAGTTCGTCGAGTTCGCGCTGCTCCTTGTACGAGAGCTTGCGCGCAGGCCTGAGCGCCTGCACGGGGGCCGGCGCGGGCGCGGGCTTCGGGGCGGCCGCCGGCGGCGCGGCCGGCAGCACGGCGCGCCGGCGCGCACGCTGTTGCACCCAGTCCTCGTAGCCGCCTTCGTACTCGCGCCACTGGCCGGGCGACTCGTCGCCCTCCCAGGCGATGGTGCTGGTCACCACGTGGTCGAGGAAGCGCCGGTCGTGGCTCACCAGGAAGACGGTGCCGTCGTAGTCCTGCAGCAGCTCTTCCAGCAGTTCCAGCGTGTCGATGTCGAGGTCGTTGGTGGGCTCGTCCAGCACCAGCACATTGGCCGGCCGCGCGAACAGGCGCGCCAGCAACAGCCGGTTGCGCTCGCCGCCCGAGAGCGACTTCACCGGCGAGTTCGCCCGTTCGGGCGCGAAGAGGAAATCGCCCAGGTAGCTCATCACGTGCTTGCGCGCGTTGCCGATCTCGATCCACTCGCTGCCCGGGCTGATGGTGTCGGCCAGGCTGCGTTCGAGATCGAGCGCCTCGCGCATCTGGTCGAAGTAGGCCACCTGCAGCCGGGTGCCCAGGCGCACCGTGCCGGCATCGGGCGCGACCTCGCCCAGGATGAGCTTGAGCAGCGTGGTCTTGCCCGCGCCGTTGGGGCCGATCAGGCCGATCTTGTCGCCACGCAGGATGGTGGCGGAGAAGTCGCGCACGATGGGCCGCCCGCCATAGGCCTTGCTCACATGCTGCAGCTCGGCCACCAGCTTGCCGCTGCGCTGGCCGGCGTCCACGTCCAGACGCACGCGGCCCACGGCGTCGCGGCGCAGCGCGCGCTGCTCACGCAGGCGCTCCAGTCGCGCGATGCGGGCCACGCTACGGGTGCGGCGGGCTTCCACGCCTTTGCGGATCCACACCTCCTCCTGGGCCAGCAGCTTGTCGGCACGGGCGTTGGCCAGGGCTTCATCGGCCAGTTGCCGGGCTTTGAGCTGCTCGTAGGCGGTGTAGTGGCCGGGATAGCTGCGCAGCACGCCGCGGTCGAGCTCGACGATGCGCGTGGCCACGCCATCGAGGAAAGCGCGGTCGTGGGTGACCAGCACCACCGCGCCGCGAAAGGTGCGCAGCAGTTCTTCCAGCCAGGCGATGGCGTCGAGGTCGAGGTGGTTGGTGGGTTCGTCCAGCAGCAGCACGTCGGGCTGGGCCACCAGGGCGCGCGCCAGCGCCACGCGCTTGCGGTTGCCGCCGGACAGGCTGTCGATCAGGGCATCGGGGTCCAGCCGCAGGCGGTGCAGCGTCTCATCGACACGCTGCTCCCAGGTCCAGCCGTCCAGGGCCTCGATGCGCGTCTGCAGGGCATCCAGATCCTCGCCCGGCGCATGGGCCTCGTAGCGCTCGCGCAGCGCGCGCACCTCGGCAAGGCCTTCGCCCACCGCCTCGAAGACGGAGATCCCGGGCGCAAAGACCGGCTCCTGGGCCACATAGGCGATGCGCAACCCCTGCTGCACCTGCAGCGTGCCATCGTCGGGCTTGTCCAGCCCGGCCAGTATCTTGAGCAGCGAGGACTTGCCAGTGCCGTTGCGGCCGATCAGGCCGATGCGTTCGTTCGATTCGACGGACAGTGCCGCACCGTCGAGCAGGGCCACATGGCCGAAGGCCAGGTGGGCATTGGTGAGTGTGAGTAGAGACATGGTGTGCAGCGCATTATCCGTTCGGCCGCGGCCACCCGAGGCCGCGGGTGGCGATGCCGGCGCCTGCAGCGGCTTTCGCGCAGAATCGGCCCTGCGTCCTCCTTCCGATCGCATCGACATGAAACGACATCGCCCCGTGCGCGGCGCCACCGCCACCGTATTCCTGATCCTGCTGCTGGCCCTGGGCCTGGCCTGGTGGTGGTCCTGGCGACCGGGCCAGTCGAGCGCCGCGGCGCCGGCCGAGCCCCGCGCCGTCACGGCCCGCGGCGATCTGGCCGCCGACGAGCGCAACAACATCGAGGTCTTCCAGGCCGTCTCGCCCTCGGTGGTGCACATCACCACGCTGCAGACGGCCACCAGCCTGTTCTCGCTGGACGCCCTGCAGGTGCCGCGCGGCACCGGCACGGGCTTCATCTGGGACGAACGCGGCCATGTGGTGACGAACTTTCACGTGATCCAAGGCGGCAATGCAGCCCGCGTGACCCTGGCCGACCAAAGCAGCTACCCGGCCGCCCTGGTGGGGGCCTTTCCGGACCGCGACCTGGCCGTGCTGCGCATCGACGCCCCACGCGAGAAGCTGCGGCCCATCCCGGTCGGTGACAGTGCGGGCCTGCAGGTGGGCCAAAAGGTCTATGCCATCGGCAACCCTTTCGGGTTGGACCAGACCCTGACCACCGGCATCGTCAGCGCGCTCAACCGCGAGATCGAGTCGGTCACGCGCCGGCCCATCCGAGGCGTGATCCAGACCGATGCGGCGATCAATCCGGGCAACTCAGGCGGCCCGCTGCTGGACTCGGCCGGGCGGCTGATCGGCGTGAACACCGCGATCTACAGCCCCTCGGGGGCCAGCGCGGGCATCGGTTTTGCCATTCCCGTGGACGAGGTCAACCGCGTGGTGCCGCGCCTGATCCGCGACGGGCGTTTCATCCGGCCCTCACTGGGCATCTCCGCCGCGCCCGAGCGTTTCGGACAGGCCCTGGGGCTGCCAGCCGGCGTGGTGGTGGTCGATGTGGCATCCGACGGACCGGCCGCACAGGCCGGGGTGCAGCCCTTCTCGCGCGCCCCCGACGGCAGCCTGGTGGCCGGTGACGTGATCCTGGCCCTGGACGGGAAGGCCACGCCGACACTGGACCGCCTGCTCGAAGCCCTGGAACGCCACCAGGTGGGCGACACCGTGACGCTGCGGCTGTGGCGCGCCGGGCGCGAGCGCGAGGCGCAGGTGCGGCTGGGCCTGTCCCCCTAGCCTACCCGCTCCAGCGCATCGACGAACACCTTGGCCACGTTGAAGCCCGTCTGCTGTTCGATCTCCTGGAAGCAGGTGGGGCTGGTCACGTTGATCTCGGTGACGCGCTCGCCGATGATGTCCAGGCCGATCAGCAACAGGCCGCGGGGGGCGAGCACCCGACCGATCTCGCGCGCGATCTCGCGGTCGCGTTCGCTCAGCGGCTGGGCAACGCCCTTGCCGCCGGCGGCGAGGTTGCCGCGGATCTCGCTGCCCTGGGGGATGCGGGCCAGCACATAGGGCACGGGCTCGCCATCGATGATCAGCACCCGCTTATCGCCAGCCGCGATCTCGGGGATGAAACGCTGGACCATCACCGTACGCTGGCCATGGGCGTTCAGCGTCTCGGTGATGCTGCCCAGGTTCAGGCCGTCGGGGCCGACGCGGAAGATGCCCATGCCGCCCATGCCGTCCAGGGGCTTGAGGATGATCTCGCGGTGCTCGGCATGGAAGCGGCGGATGTCCTCGGCGTCTCGCGTCACCAGCGTGGGCGTGACGAACTGCGCAAACTCCATCACCGCCAGCTTCTCGGGGTGGTCGCGCAGCGCGCGGGGGCGGTTGACGACCCGGGCCCCTTCGCGCTCGGCCTGCTCGAGCAGGTGGGTCGCGTAGAAGTACTCGCCATCGAAGGGCGGATCCTTGCGCATCAGCACGGCATCGAACTCGGCCAGGGCCCTGGGGACGGCCGGGGCGGCCTCGTACCAAGGTGTGCCGGCATCGCCCACCTGGCCCGTCAGGCGCAGGTCGCGCACCAGCGCGGTCACGCGGCCGCCGCTGCGCCAGGACAGGTGGCGCGGCTCGCAGGCCGCCAGCCGGTGTCCGCGCGAGGCCGCCTCGCGCATCATCGCGTAGGTGCTGTCCTTGTAGGTCTTGAACTGGTCGAGCGGGTCGGCAACGAAGAGCAGGTTCATCGAAGGCTTCAGGATCGGGTGGTGCCAGCCCGGTAGTGTTGCACCATCAGCGCCAGCGTGCCTGCCACCACGCCCCAGAAGGCCGAACCCACGCCCCACAGCGTCAGGCCCGACAGGGTGACCAGGAAGGTGATCAGCGCGGCCTCGCGGTGGCGTTCGTCCTTCAGGGCCGCGGCCAGTCCCGTGCCGATGGTGCCCAGCAGGGCCAGGCCGGCGACGGCCAGCACGAGCTCCTTCGGAAAGGCCGCCAGCAGCCCGACCACCGCGCCGCCGACCAGGCCCACCAGGAGGTAGAACACCCCGGCCGCCACCGCGGCCATGTAGCGGCGACGCGGATCGGCATGGGCCTCGGGGCTCATGCAGATCGCCGCGGTGATGGCCGCCAGGTTCAACGCATAGGCCCCGAAGGGCGCGAGCACCAGCGTGGCCAGACCCGTCCAAGTGATCAGCGGCGACACCGGCGTGTCATAGCCCGCCGCGCGCAGGGCCGCCACCCCGGGCAGGTTCTGCGAGGCCATGGTCACCACGAACAGCGGCAGGGCCACGCCGATGAAGCCGGCGAGCGTGAACTGCGGCGTGGTCCACACCGGCCAGGCCAGCGACCACTGCACCGCCGACCAGCGCAGCTCGCCCAGCGCCGACGCTCCCACGATACCCACGACCAGCACGCCGGGCACCGCATAGCGCGGCCACCCGCGCCGTCCGAGCAGGTAGGCCACGAGCATGGCCAGCACCAGGCCGAACTGCGACTGCAGCGCCAGGAAGGCCTCCATGCCAAAGCGCGCCAGCACCCCGGCCAGCAGGGCCGAGGCCAGCGCCCCGGGGATGCGGTTCATCACCCGCGCAAACAGGCCCGTGGCACCCGACAGCGTGATCAGCAGCGCGCAGGCGATAAAGGCCCCGGTGGCCTCGGCCATGCCCACGCCGTTGGCGGTGGCCGCGGTGGCCAGCACGGCGGCTCCCGGCGTGGACCAGGCCGTGAGCACCGGCTGGCGAAAGCGCAAAGACAGCACGATGCTGGTGGCGCCCATGCCCAGACCCAGGGCCCAGATCCAGGAGGTGGTCTGCGCCGGTGTGGCGCCCAGCGCCGAAGCGGCCTGGAACACCAGGGCCACCGAACTGGTGAACCCCACCAGCACTGCGACGAAACCAGCCACCGTGGCCGACAGGGACAGATCTTGCAGGACTCGCATGGGACACTGGGTTGGAGACGACGAACGCCGCAAGCCTACCTGCCCGCGCCGCGGGGCGTCAGAGCGCGACCTTGGCGCCCAGCTCGACGACACGGTTGGCCGGCAGATGCAGGAAGTCGGCCGCGGCCGAGGCGTTGCGGTGCAGGCTGGCAAAAAGCTTGTCGCGCCAGCCGGCCATGCCCGACCTCAGCGAAGGCACCACGATCTCGCGCGACAGGAAGTAGCTGGTGTTCATCTCGTCGATCTGCACGCCCATCGGCTTGAGCAGCGCCAGCGCCTCGGGCACGTCCGGCTCGTTCTTGAAGCCGAAGTGCAGTACCACCTGCCAGCAGTTGTGCCCCAGCGGCTGCACGTCCACGCGCCGGTCGAAGCCGATCCAGGGCACCTCATGATGGCGCACCGTCACGAACAGGTTGGTCTCGTGCAGCACCTTGTTGTGCTTGAGGTTGTGCAGCAAGGCATTGGGCGTGACCCCCGTCTCGGCGCTGAGGAACACGGCCGTGCCCTCCACGCGCGTGGGCGGGCTGGCAAAGACGGCCTCCAGGAAGGCCGGCAGCTCGATGGCCTCGCTGCGCAGCCGCTGCCCCAGCAGCGAGCGGCCCCGCTGCCAGGTGGTCATCAGCGTGAACATCACGAGGCCGATCACCACCGGGAACCAGCCGCCGTCGAACAGCTTGGCCACGGTGGCCGCGAAGAACAGGGTGTCGACCGCAAAGAACAACGCCGTGGCCCCCACGCACAGCCACCAGGGATAGCGCCAGGCGTAGCGGATCACGAAGAAGGTCATCACCGTGGTGATGAGCATGTCGATCGTCACCGCGATGCCATAGGCCGCCGCCAGCTCGCTGCTGGAACCAAAGCCGATGACGGCTGCCACGATGAACAGGTACAGGCCCCAATTGACCGCGGGCACGTAGATCTGGCCGGCCGCACGCGCTGAGGTGTGCAAGATGCGCAGCCGTGGCAGATAGCCCAGCTGCACCACCTGCTTGGTGACCGAGAAGGCCGCCGAGATCAAAGCCTGCGAGGCGATGACCGTGGCACAGGTGGCCAGCACGATCAGCGGCGGCAGGGCCCAGCGCGGCGCCATGCCATAGAAGGGGTTGCTCACATGCTCGGGCTGGGTGAGCAGCAGCGCCCCCTGCCCGAAGTAGTTGATCACGAGCGAGGGCATCACCAGGCCGAACCAGGCCAGCCGGATGGGCCGCCGGCCGAAATGGCCCATGTCGGCATACAACGCCTCAGCGCCGGTCACGCACAACACGATGGCCCCCAGCGCCATGAAGGCGACCCCCGGGTGGTGCAGCACGAAGGCCAGCGCATGATGCGGACTGAGGGCCTGGAGTACTCCCGGTTGCGCCGCCACGTGCATCACGCCCATCCCCGCCAGCACCAGGAACCACAGCACGGTGACGGGCCCGAACCAGCGGCCCACGGCGGCGGTGCCATGCCGCTGCACCGCAAACAGCGCGGTGAGCACCCCCACGGTCACCGGCACGACATAGGGATGCAGCCCGGGGGCGAGCACCTCCAGGCCTTCGACGGCCGACAGCACCGAGATCGCCGGCGTGATGACCCCGTCGCCGAAGAAGACGGCCGTGCCGAAGATGCCCAGCAGCAGCAATCGACGGCGCAGTACGGGCCGGTCCTTCACCGCCTGCGAGGCCAGCGCCAGCAAGGCCACCAGGCCGCCCTCGCCATGGTTGTCCGCGCGCAGGATCAGCGTCACATACTTGAGCGAGACGATTACCGTGATCGTCCAGAACATCAGCGAGAGGATGCCCAGCACGTTGCCGGGCGTGACGGCCAGCTGCCCGTGGGAGAAGGCCTCCTTGAGGGCGTACAGCGGGCTGGTGCCGATGTCGCCATAGACCACACCGATGGCGCCCAGGGTCAACGCCGCCAGCGCAGCAGACGCGGAAGGGGTGGGAGGGGACGACACAGACGCTCGCCGGACGGAAGGACAGGACGCGGATTGTGTGCCGTCAACCTGCCCCCCGTCACCGGGATTTGTTGCGATGCAGCAACGATCCGCCCCGACGGGCGCGTTCAGTCGTAGGTCTCGGCGTTCGGATCGGTCGCTTCCAGCTCGTAGCTCGCCGCCAGCATCGCCAGGCGGGCGATCACGCCATACATGTAGAAGCGGTTGGGCGCGCTGGCCCCGGGCTTTTCCCCCGGGCGCGGCAGGTGGGACGATTCGGCGAAGGCCAGGGGCACGAAGCTGGCTCCGGGCGAGTTGAGGTTTTCGTCGATGCCGCGTTCGGCATGCACGCGGTAGAAGCCGCCCACCACGTAGCGGTCGATCATGTAGACCACCGGCTCGGCCACGGCCTCGTTGATGCGCTCGTAGGTGGGCACGCCTTCCTGGATGAGCACTTCGGTGACCGACTGGCCGTCCTTGATGACGCTCATCTTGTTGCGCGTCTTGCGGTTGAGCTCGGTCAGGTCCTTCGCGTCGCGCACCGTCATGATGCCCATGCCATAGGTGCCGGCATCGGCCTTCACGATCAGGAAGGGCTTTTCCTGGATGCCGTATTCCTTGTACTTGCGACGGATCTTGCCCAGCAGCGCATCGGCATGGCTTTGCAGGCAGTCCAGGCCCTCACCCTCGTGGAAGTTGACCTTGCCGCACTGGGCATACATCGGGTTGATCAGCCAGGGGTCCATGCCCAGCAGCTTGGCGAACTTCTTGGCCACTTCCTCGTAGGCGTTGAAGTGGTTGGACTTGCGCCGCACCGCCCAGCCCGCGTGCAGCGGCGGCAGCAGGTACTGCTCGTGCAGGCCTTCGAGCACCGGCGGCAGCCCGGCCGACAGGTCGTTGTTGAGCAAGATGGTGCAGGGGTCGAAGTCCTTCAGGCCCAGGCGACGCTTGGTGCGCAGCAGCGGCTCCAGCGTGAGGGTGCTGCCGTCGGGCAGATTCAGCGTCGTGGGCTCGCGGATCTCCTCGTCCAGCGTGCCCAGGCGCACGTTCAGGCCGGCCTGGGTGAAGATCTGCATCAGCCGCTTCACGGCCATCAGGTAGAAGGTATTGCGGGTGTGCTTCTCGGGCAGCAGCAGCAGGTTCTTGGCCTCCGGACAGATCTTCTCGATCGCCGCCATCGCCGCCTGCACGGCCAGCGGCAGCATCTCCTCGGTGAGGTTGTTCCAGCCGGCCGGGAAAAGATTGGTGTCCACCGGCGCCAGCTTGAAGCCGGCGTTGCGCACGTCCACCGAGGTGTAGAACGGGGGCGTGTGCTCCATCCACTCCAGACGGAACCAGCGCTCGATGGCCGGCATGGACTCCAGGATGCGTTGCTCGAGCTCGTTGATCGGGCCGGTGAGGGCCGTGATGAGATGAGGGACCATGCGCGCGGTGCCTGTGCGTGAAATGCCCGAGGGCCGGACTGGGGATTCTAGGGAATTGGGGACGGACCTGCTGCGCTGCAAGAGGCCGGACGCAAGAAAAAGGGCCTCCCGCAGGAGGCCCTGGATGGCTGGCGCCCTGGGCGCGAGCAGTCGCTTACTTGCTGTAGGCCGTCTCGCCGTGCGAGGCGATGTCCAGGCCCTCGCGCTCCTCCTCTTCGGGCACGCGCAGGCCGATGACAAGATCGACGATCTTGTAGGCAATGATCGCCACCACGCCCGACCAGACGATGGTCAGCAGCACGCCTTTGGCCTGGATCCACACCTGCGAGGCGATCGAGAAGTCCTCGGCGCCGGTGCCGCCCAGGCCGGGGGCGGTAAACACGCCGGTCAGCAAGGCCCCCACGATGCCGCCCACGCCATGCACGCCGAACACGTCCAGCGCGTCGTCGGCGCCCAGCATGCGCTTGAGGCCGTTCACGCCCCACAGGCACACGAAGCCGGAGATCAGGCCCAGGACGATGGCGCCCATCGGGCCCACCAGACCGGCGGCCGGGGTGATGGCCACCAGCCCCGACACCGCGCCCGAGGCGGCGCCCAGCATCGACGCCTTGCCCTTGGCCAAGCCTTCACCGATGCACCAGGCCAGGGTGGCCGCACCGGTGGCCACGATGGTGTTGATGAAGGCCAGCGAGGCGTTGGCATTGGCTTCCAGCGCGGAACCGGCGTTGAAGCCGAACCAGCCCACCCACAGCAGCGAGGCGCCCACCATGGTCAGCGTCAGCGAATGCGGGGGCATGGCCTCCTTGCCAAAGCCGATGCGCTTGCCCACCATGTAAGCGCCCACCAGCGCGGCCACACCGGCGTTGATGTGCACCACGGTGCCGCCGGCGAAGTCCAGCGCGCCGTCCTTGAACAGCAGACCCTCCGAGTACCACACCATGTGGGCGATGGGCAGGTAGCTGAAGGTGAACCACAGCACCGTGAACAGCAGCACCGCCGAGAACTTGATGCGCTCGGCAAAGGCCCCGACGATCAGCGCGCAGGTGATGGCGGCAAACGTGCTCTGGAAGGCAATGAACACGTACTCGGGCAGCTTGGCATCGGGAGAGAAGGTGTCGGCCAAGGACTCCTGCGTCACTCCCATCAGGAAGACCTTGTCCAGCGTGCCGATGAACGCGCCGCCACCGCCGAAGGCCAGGCTGTAGCCGTAGATCACCCACAGCACCGTGACCAGCGAAAAGATCGCGAAGACCTGCATCAGCACCGACAGCATGTTCTTGGCGCGCACCAGGCCGCCGTAGAACAGCGCCAGGCCGGGGATGGTCATCAGGATGACCAGCATGGTCGCCGTCAGCATCCAGGCCACGTCGCCCTTGTTCACGGTGGGCGTCGGGGCGGCTTCGGCGGGGGCCGGCGCCGGTGCGGCGGGGGCGGCGGCCGGCGCGGCCGCTTCGGTGACCGCAGGCGCCGAGGCGGCGGCGTCCTGCGCGAGGGCGACGTCCACGACCCCGAGGGCCGACAGACCGAACGCCAGGATGGCAAGCAGTTTCTTCATGGGTTGTCTCTCTGGGTCGGAAGGGTCACAGGGCGTCCTTGCCCGTCTCGCCGGTGCGGATGCGCACCACCTGCTCGAGGGCGGACACGAAGATCTTCCCGTCACCGATCTTGCCGGTGCGGGCCGCGCCTTCGATGGCCTCGATGACGCGGTCGACGATGGCATCGTCCACCGCCGCCTCGATCTTCACCTTGGGCAGGAAGTCGACGACGTACTCCGCCCCGCGGTACAGCTCGGTGTGACCCTTCTGGCGGCCGAAGCCTTTGACCTCGGTCACCGTGATGCCTTGCACCCCGATGGCGCTGAGGGCTTCACGCACTTCGTCCAGCTTGAAGGGCTTGACGATGGCAGTCACCATCTTCATGGCTTGCTCCTTTTGAAAGTGGAATGGACGGTGCCCGCTCCCGACCGGGCACCCGCGGTTCACATGGCCTTGGTCAACGTGAGGATGAAACGGGCCTTGTTGATGTCGCCGTAGAAGTTCTTCTTGTTGGCGCCCACCACGTGGCCGCCCAGCGAGAAGCCCGAGCCCAGGTCGTAGGTGGCGCCCAGCTTGTAGTCGTAGTAGTCGGGCGGCGCGGCATCGCTGGCCCACAGCGTGTAGCCCAGCGCGGCGTTGAGCGTGAGCTTGTCGATCACCGGCACATTGGCCGACAGCGCGAAGTAGCCGGTGTTGCGGCTGTCGGGCACGGCGAAGTACTCGTCGGAGACGGTGTGCGAGTACTTGAACGCGAACGCGCCGTAGCTCAGGCCGCCGTAGATCTCGGTGGTGTTGGCATCGGACAGGCCGGGGTAGACGTACTGCAGCACCCCCACGTCATAGCCCAGGCCGGCCACCTCCCCCTTGTAGCCGCCGTAGACATCCATCTCGATGCCGTTGGCAAAGCTGATGCTCGAGTTCCAGTTGCCGACATAAAAGCCGCCCAGGCTGTAATCGAAGCCGCCCTGGACGGCCGGCTTGTTGTCGGTCTGGTCCTGGCCGCGGAACTTGTAGTTGGTGGTCAGGCTGAAGTTGGTGGCCACGCCCTCGGCCATCGCCGGAGCGGCGAGCACGGAGGAGGCCAGGGCGAGCGCGAGCAGGGTTTTGCGGGACATGGACGTGACTCCTGGTGGGATGAAGAACGGGTTCCGAGCGCAGGTCAGCAGGAAGCGTGCCACCGCAAGGCCGGGCCGGGCCGCCCCATGACAGCGCATCGCGCTCCCCTATCGCCCGGACGGCGCACGCCTGCGGTGCAACCCAGGTCGATGCACCAGACCTGTGCGCATCCCCATGCCCATGGGGGCCCGGGCCGGGAGCCGTCGCGGGCGCGAACGGCACAATGCGGGCTGGAGCGCCCCGGGCGCGTCCTTCAGAAGAATGATGTTCAGGAGGATCTCCTTCCATGTCACTGGCCGTGATCCACAGCCGGGCGCTGGCTGCCTTGCAGGCGCCGCCCGTCACCGTCGAGGTGCACCTGGCCAACGGCCTGCCCAGCTTCACGCTGGTGGGTCTGGCCGACACCGAAGTCAAGGAAGCCCGTGAGCGCGTGCGCGCCGCGCTGCTCAACAGCGGGCTGGATTTCCCCCACAACAAGCGCATCACCGTCAACTTGGCGCCGGCCGACCTGCCCAAGGAATCCGGCCGCTTCGATCTGCCCATTGCGCTGGGCATCCTGGCCGCGCAGGGCCAGATCCCCGCCGCGGCCCTGGACGGCTATGAATTCGCCGGTGAGCTGTCGCTGGCCGGCGATCTGCGGGCCGTGCGCGGCGCCCTGGCGATGAGCCTGGCGCTGCGCCGCCAGGGGAGCGCGCGCGCGATGGTGCTGCCGCTGGACAGCGCCCGCGAGGCCTCGCTGGTCGAAGGCACCACCGTCTACGGTGCACGGCACCTGCTGGACGTGGTGCAGTCGCTGCAGCCGCCCACCGCGGACGGTCCGGCCCCACCCGGCTGGGTGCGGGTGTGCGAACGGCCACAGGCCGAGGCCGCCGCCGGCCCCGACCTGCGCGAGGTCAAGGGTCAGGCCGGTCCGAAACGGGCGCTGGAAATCGCTGCGGCCGGTGGCCACAGCGTGCTGATGGTGGGCCCGCCGGGCACCGGCAAGTCCATGCTCGCCCAGCGCTTGCCCGGCCTGCTGCCGCCGCTGGACACCGAGGCGGCGCTGGAATCGGCCGCGGTGCTCAGCCTGGTGGGCGCCTTCGATCCCTCGCGCTGGCGCCAGCGCGTGCTGCGCACACCTCATCACAGCGCCTCGCCAGTGGCCCTGGCCGGCGGCGGCTCGCCACCGCGGCCGGGGGAGATTTCACTGGCCCATCAGGGCGTGCTCTTCCTCGACGAGTTGCCCGAGTTCCCGCGCGCGGCGCTGGAAGTCCTGCGCGAACCGCTGGAGACCGGCCAGATCACCATCTCGCGCGCGGCCCGGCAGGCCGAGTTCCCGGCACGCTTCCAGCTCGTCGCCGCGATGAACCCCTGCCCCTGCGGCTACCTGGGCTCGCGCCTGCGGCCCTGCCGCTGCAGCCCCGAGGCCGTGGCGCGTTACCAGGGCCGGCTCAGCGGGCCGCTGCTGGATCGCATCGACATCCAGGTGGAAGTGGCCAGCGTGCCGCACGAGGAGCTGCTGCGCCTGCCCGAGGGCGAGCCCAGCGCCGCGGTGGCCGAGCGCGTGGCCCGGGCCCGGCAACGCCAGATGGCCCGCCAGGGCTGCGCGAACGCCCAGCTCCAGGGGGCGCAGATCGATGCGCACTGCCGGCTCGACGACGGCGCCCAGCACTTCCTGCAAGCCGCCGCCGCCCGGCTGGGCTGGTCGGCCCGCAGCCTGCACCGGGTGCTCAAGCTCGCCCGCAGCATCGCCGACCTGGCCGGCGCCGACACCCTCGCTGTGGCCCACCTGGCCGAGGCGATCCAGCTTCGGCGCGTGCTGGCCTCCTCGTGAGCCCGGTCGGGCGGGGCACTCAGCAGTCGATGTGCCAGCGGTGGCTGCACTGGCGGCATTGCACCTGCAGGCGCTGGCGGCCCTCGTCCTCGTCGACCAGGGTCCAGCGGGCATAGGTCTGGCAGGCCGGGCACTGGGCCTGGTGGGCCACCTGCTCGGCATGCATCAGCAAATAGAGGTAACGCCTCAGGGCCCACAGCCCGATCACCGCACTGGCGGCGGCGCACAGCCCGATCCACACCTGCTCCAGCGCAGGCGCGCCGCGCTCGTAGGCCTCGGCGCTGCCCAGCAGGCCCAGCGTGGCCAGCAGCAGCAACACGAGGTGGAGGTGGCTCTGGATGAGTTCGCGCTCATACCACTTGCGAAAGCCGTGCCGCCGGATCACCTGCGCCATCCTCATCGCACACCCCCTGCATCGGGCCCACCGCGCGGCCAAAGCCATCATGATCGTACCGCAGCGCCAGCCCCGGCGGCGACTCGGGTATCGCCCCCCCCCCTGCCGGCGGCACTCACGCCCGGGCCTCAGAGGGCCTGGGCCACCGCACGCACCCGGGAGTCGTGGATGAGCCCGGCGATGCGCGACCCGCTCAGGCCGCGGGCCTGGGCCTGCCGGGCGATCTCGCCGGTGTCCACCCCCTGGGCGGCGCGCAGCGCGTGGCGCAACAGGTCGCCCTGGGGGTAGTCCTGCTCACCCAGGCCCAGCCGGCCGCGGGCATCGCATTCGCAGGCCAGCACGATCCCGTCGAAGCGCTCGGGCTTGCGGAAAGCGTCGCAGCGCTCGAGCAGGCGCACCAGGGCGGCCGCGCCCAGCTCGCCGGCGCGGTGGACGTGCCCGTGCTCGCGTGCCACCACTTCGGCCATCTCCCGGCATTCAGTGGGCACGCGCAAGCGCTGGCAGACCTCACGCAGCAGGCCCACGCTGCGCTGCTCGTGCCCGATGTGGCGCGGCAGCAGCTCCGGCGGCGTGGTGCCCTTGCCCAGGTCGTGCATCAGGCAGGCAAAGCGCACCGGCAGCGGGGCCTTCAGCCGTGCGGCCATGTCCAGCACCAGCATCAGGTGCATGCCGGTGTCCACCTCGGGGTGGTATTCGGCGCGCTGGGGCACGCCCCACAGACGGTCCACCTCGGGCAAGATGCGCGCCAGCGCCCCGCACTGGCGCAGCACCTCGAACATGCGCGAGGGCTTGTTCTCCATCAGCCCGCGCGAGAGCTCCTGCCACACCCGCTCGGGCACCAGATGGTCGGCCTCGCCGTGCTCGACCATCCGGCGCATCAGCACCAAGGTCTCGGCGGCCACACTGAACCCGGTGAAGCGGGCCGCAAAGCGCGCCACGCGCAGGATGCGCACCGGGTCCTCGGCGAAAGCGGGCGAGACATGGCGCAGCACCTGGTCTTGCAGATCGCGCACGCCGCCGAAGGGGTCGATCAGGCGGCCGTCCTCGTCCTCGGCGATGGCATTGATCGTCAGGTCGCGGCGCTGGAGATCCTGCTCCAGCGTCACATCCGGGGCGGTGTGGAACGAAAAGCCGTGGTAGCCGCGGCCGGTCTTGCGCTCGGTGCGCGCCAGCGCGTATTCCTCGTGCGTCTGGGGATGCAGGAAGACCGGGAAATCGCGCCCCACGGGCGTGAAGCCCGCGGCGATCATGGCCTCGGGGGTGGCGCCCACCACCACCCAGTCGCGGTCGCTGACCGGCAGGCCGAGCAGCCGGTCCCGCACGGCGCCTCCGACCATGTAGACCTTCATGGCCGGCAAGTGTAGCGGGCCGGGTTCAGCCGGCGCGGCTCTTGCGGTACGGCTCGTCGAAGTCGAGGAAATCCTGCTCGGCCAAGGCCTCGGCCACCCAGGCCTGCATGGCCGGCAGGGCATTGATGCGTTCGATGTAGGCCGACACCGCCGGCGGCACGGGCAGGCCGTAGGTGCGGATGCGGGTGCACACCGGGGCGAAGTAGAGATCGGGGATCGTCACCTCGGCGCCGAAGAGGTACGGGCCGCCATGGGCCTGGAACTGGCCGGTCCACATCTGCACGATGCGCTGCAGGTCGCGCACGACCTCGGCTCGGGTGCGCATCAGCTCGGCGCCCACGGCCGACAGCTCGGCCTCGAGGTTCATCGGGCAGTGGCTGCGCAGGGCCGAAAAGCCCGCATGCATCTCGGCGCACAGGCTGCGGGCCCGGGCCCGCTGACGGCGCTCGGCAGGCCACATGCGCCGCTCGGGATGGGTCTCGGCCAGATACTCGGCAATGGCCAGGGTGTCCCAGACCGCCAGATCGCCATCGACCAGCACCGGCACCTGCCCGGTGGGGGTGAGCGCGGCCAGGCGCTGCTTGAACTCGGAACCCTCGGCCAAGCTCAGCCGCAGCTTGACTTCCTCGAAAGGAATGCCGAAGTGCGCAAGCATCAGCCAGCCGCGCAGAGACCAGGACGAGTAGTTCTTGTTGCCGATGACGAGTTGCAGCATGAGGGCCTCCACGATCAGCCCTGCATGCTAGGGCCGCCTGACCCGCGGCGCCAATGCAATCCTTGCATCGGATGGATGCCGCACGCCGAGGGTCAGCCGCGGCGCGCGAAGGCGCGGAACTGCTGGTAGCGGCTGCGCGGCTCACGTCCGCCCAGATAGCCGGCCGCCACCGAAGGCAGGTCCACCGGGGTGATGCCCAGGGCCTGCAGGCCCGGCAGGCGGCCGCTGGCCACGTTGGGCACGCGCATCGACGCGATGTTGTCGCGGCTCATCAGGGGTTCGCCCGGCAGGCACTCCAGCGCCAGGGCCTGCAGCCGGCCCAGCACCTCGGGCAGCGGCACGATGGGCCGGGGGTGGCCCGACAGCTCGCCGGCCAGGCGCACCAGCTCGGCCAGGGTGTAGACCTGAGGCCCGGCGCATTCGTAGGTCTGACCGATCGTGTCGGGGCGGTCCAGCGCGTTGACCAAGGCCTGGGCCACATCGCCCACCCACACCGGCTGGAACCGGGCCTGAGCCCCCGCCAGCGGCAGCACGGGGAAGCAGCGCTGCAGCGCGGCAAAGAGGTTGAGGAAACGGTCTTCGGCCCCGAAGATCACCGAAGGCCGCAGCACCGTGAGCTCCAGCCCGGGCTGCGCACGCAGCACCGCCTCGCCCTCGGTCTTGCTGCGCAGGTAGTGCGAGGACGAACCCTCGCCCACCCCCAGGGCGCTGACATGCAGCAGCCGGCGCACACCCTGCTCGGCGCACACCTGCGCCAACTGGCGCGGCAGTGCCACATGCACCTGGTCGAACTCGGCCGCCCGGCCATGCAGGATGGCCACGAGGTTGATGACCGCATCACAACCGGCCACCAGACGGCGCAATTGGACCGGGTCGTGCACATTGGCCTGGACCAGCTCCACGGTGGGCAGCATCTGGATGTGCTTGGCACGTGCCGGCCGGCGGCTGGGCACACGCAGGAGCCCGCCGCCACCGCCGTTGCGGTCGACCAGGCGTTCGCACAGGTGGCGGCCGACGAAGCCGGTGCCGCCGAGGATGAGGATCTTGTTCATGGTGCGTCGAACCCACATGGCAGTCAGGGCAGATCGGCCCGGGCGGCCGGCGCATCGGGGGCCCGAGGCCCGATGCTGCGCTCCAGGCGGTCGCGCAGCCGGGGTGCTCGCCCGTGCAGCAGCGCGTCATAGTAGGTGGCATTGGCCAAGACCTTCTTGACGTAGTCCCGGGTTTCGTTGAAGGGGATGTTCTCGATCCAGATGGCGGCCTCGAGCACCGGCCCCTCGCGCCAGCGTCGCGGGCGGCCCGGTCCGGCGTTGTAGGCCGCCGCCCCCAGCGCCAGCGAGCCCTGGTCCTCGATCACGAGCTTGAGGTAGCTCATCCCGAGCAGGAGGTTGATCTCGCGGTCGTTGATCATCGAGGGCTGGTAGTTCAGGCCGATCTGGCGGGCCGTCCAGCGCGCGGTGGCCGGCATGAGCTGCATCAGCCCCGAGGCGCCGACGTGCGAGCGCGCATCCAGGATAAAGCGAGACTCCTGGCGGATCAGCCCATAGACCACGGCCGGATCCACGCCCACCTCGCGCGCCTTGAGCACCACCTCGCGGCGAAAGGGCATCGGGAAACGCTGCTCGAAGCTGACCTCGGCCTGGGTGCGCTCGCTGGTGTTGATGCAGCGGTCCCAGACCTCGCGGTCGCAGGCCAGTTGGGCGGCTGCCAGCAGGTCGCGGTCGCCCATGCGCCCGGGGCCGCCGAAGCTCAAGGTCCAGTTCCACTCGCGCACGCCCTCGCTGCGCAAGCCCAGCTCGATGAGCCGCAGCGCCCGCTGCAACCCGGGGTGGGCCTGCGCCCGTGCACGTTCCTCGGCCGTCAACGGGGCCGGCGGGGACGGCAGCGGATGCGGCCGGTCCAGCGCCTCGGCCGCCAGTTGGCCGTAGAAGTGATACTGGCCGGCCAGCGTCTCCAGCAGCGCGTGGGACTGGGCGCGCAAGGTCTCGGCCTGGGCCGATTCGCGGGCCAGCTCGCGCAGGGCACGGGCCTTCCAGTACATCCAGGCCGGATCGCGCTGCTCAGACGCCGACAGGGCCTCGATGGCCTGCAGCACCTGCGGCCAGCGGCCGGCGCGCAGCGCGGCGCGGGCCTTCCATACCAGCATCTCGTCCGACCAGGAGCGCTCGTCGGCCTTGCGCGCCGCGCGCTGGTAGTGATCGGCCGCCTCGGGCTGCAGGCGGATGGCGGCCTGGCGGCCGATGCTGGCCCACACCCAGGACGCCAGGTCGTCGGGCAGCCAGGCCGCCCAGCGGTCGCGCATCTGGGTGACGGCCAGGTCCGGGTCGTTGGCCCCCAGGCGGATCAGCGCCAGCGCGGTCAGCTCGGCCGCCTCGCGCCGGTCGGTGCGGCCGGCGCGCACCACGTAGCGGGCCGGGTTCTCGAGGAGCTCGTTGAAGTTGATGACGGCCGAGGCGCCGATCAGCTCCAGCGCCTGGCGCGCGGCCCGCGGGCGGTTCTGGTCGGTGGCCAGACGGGCCTTGCGCCAGACATCGTCGGCCGTGAGCACTCCGGCCGCATGGAGTTGCGAAGCCATCGTGGCGCAGCCCACGTCGGCCTCGCGCTGGGCATACCAGGCCGCGCGGGCCGCTTCGCGCAGCGCTTCGCGCGGATGGCCCTCGCGGTGGCGCAGGATCTGTTCGTAGCAGTGGAGCTCGCGGTCGTCGCGCATGCGCAAATGCGGCAGCTCGGCGGCCATCTGCGCCCAGTCGCCGCGGCGGCCCAGCTCGAGCAGCCAGTCGTTGCGCAGCCGGTCCTCGACGTAGGTGCCGCTCCAGCGGGCATAGAACTCGGCCAGCTCGCCGGCGCTGGCCTCGCCCAGACGCAGGTTGAGCGCCCAGTAGTCGATCCAGGGGGTCAGGGGGTGGTTCTGGGCACGGGCCGAGCGCAGCAGGCCCTGCAGGCGGGCGGAGTCCTTGCGCGCATGGGCCTCACGCGCCTGCACCGCCAGGTCGGCCGCCCCCTGTGCGTTCGAGGGCGTCCAGGCGCAGCCCGTGAGCACGGCGGCGGCCAGCACGCACAGGGCGCGCCGATAATCGAAGTCCTTTGGAAGAAATCTCATCAAGCAGATGCCTTGGATCACGGAGTCGGGGTCCCTCGACCGGGCCACGTTGCGCCAGCAACTGCTCGAAGCGCGCGAGCGCTTCGTGGCCTCCCCTGCAGGTCCGGCGGC
The DNA here is from genome assembly GCF_056746695.1 of Caldimonas hydrothermalis. NCBI lineage: Bacteria > Pseudomonadati > Pseudomonadota > Betaproteobacteria > Burkholderiales > Sphaerotilaceae > Caldimonas > Caldimonas hydrothermalis. The sequence continues at coordinate 242,303 of NZ_JBWQXA010000001.1, forward strand.
CCATCAGGCCCTGGGACGGCGCCTGCGCGAAGTGCTCGCCGCGCTGGAGCCGCAGGTGCTGGGGCTGTATTGGCCGGTACGGTCCGAATTTAACGCACCGGCCGCATGGGGCGACGACATGCCCGTGCTCGCCCCGGGGCTGGCCTTGCCTTTTGCGCGCCGCAGCCCCCCCGCGATGGTCTACCGCCGCTGGGACGGACGCAGCCCCCCGGCCCTCGCCGACGAATGCGGCATTCCCAGCACCGCTGGCGCCGAGGTCGTGCCCGACGTGGTGCTGGTGCCCTGCGTGGGCTACAGTCGCGAGGGCTACCGGCTGGGCTATGGCGGCGGCTACTTCGACCGCTGGCTGGCCGCGCACCCGGGCGTGACCGCCGTGGGCGTGGCCTTTGCCGGTAGCGAGGTCGCCCTGGCGCCTCAGGCCCATGACCACCCGCTGACGATCGTGGTCACCGAGAACGAGGTGCTCGCCCCATAGCGTGGGGGGGACGGGGTCGGTCAGTCGGCCTCGCCCAGCCCGTCGTCACCGCCAGGGGCCTCGCCGACCGCCTGGCGCGTGCGGGCGGCCTCGGCCTCGATCCAGCGGCAAAACTGCGCCACCTCGGGACGCTGCCGGGCCGAAGCCGGCGCGATGAGCCAGTAGGCATGGGCACTGTCGAGCCGTTCGGCGCAGTCGGCAAAAGGCTCGACCAGCTCGCCCGTGCGCAGCGCCTCGGCCACCAGCGGCAGCCGCGCCAGCGCCACCCCCTGGCCCGTGAGCGCCGCCTGCACCTGCTGGAAGGTGTAGTTGAAATAGAGCCAGCGCTTGGGCTCCAATTCGCCCAGGCCATGGCGGGCGAGCCAGTGCCGCCAGCTCATGTGCTCGACGTTGAGGCGGTTGTCGAACTCCTCCAGCAGCGTGTGCCGGGACAGGTCGGTCGGCCGCTCCAGGCCCGGCCCCTGTCCGCTGCGAGCCCGTTCGAGCAGCCAGGGGCTGACCACCGGGGTCATTACCTCGCCGAACAGCCGCACCCAACCCTCGGTGCCACGCTGTGGTGGGCAGTAGCGCAGAGCCACGTCGATCTCGTCGCCGTCGGGCTCGACCATGCTGTCGCTGGCGCTGACCCGGATATCGATGTCCGGGTGCTCGCGTTGGAAGGCCTCCAGCCGGGGGATCAGCCACAACGAGGCGAAGGAAGCGAAGGTGGTCACCCCCACGACCCGCCGACCCCGCGACTGGCGGATCTGGCGCACCGTCGCATCCAGCCGGTCCAGCAGCGGCACGACCGAGCGCAGCAAGGCCGCGCCCGCGCTGGTCAGCTCGACATGGCGGGTGCCACGCACGAACAGCGGCGCCCCGATCTCGTCCTCCAGGCCCTGGATCTGCCGGCTGATGGCCGGCTGGGTGAGGAACAGCTCTTCGGCCGCGGCGCGGAAGTTGAGATGGCGGGCGACGGCCTCGAAGGCCCGCAAGGCCCCCACGGCGAGCGGCCGGTGGCGCAGCTTATTCATGATGATCCTGCATCAATCTGCGATCTGCTTCTCATTGGACCGGCGGCACCGATCCTCCTAATCTTGCAGCACAGACACGTCACAGCCGGAGTTCATCATGGTTCACGCACTCATGCAAGCCACGCACCAATCAACGCCCCTGGGCCACACCGGTGTGGCCGCTGGCCAGGCCGTGCGCTGGCGTGCCCCGGGCGCCGGGCACTTGCAGGTGCAAGGCGCCACGGTGTGGATCACCCGCACCGGAGGCGGGCCCGACTGGGTGCTCTGCCCGGGCGAGCGGCTGTGGCTGGAGGCCGGGCAGGAACTCGTCGTCGAGACTTGGCACCCCCAGGGGCGCGCCGAGTTGCACTGGCTGCCGCTGGCTCAGCCGCGGCAGGCACGCAACGTTTGGGTGGGCCTGGCCGGTGGCGCCGACGCGGCAGCCCGCGCCCTGATGCGCTTGGCCGCCTGGGCCCGCGAGCACAGCGCCGCCTCCAGCGCCCGCCGCGCCCAGGGCGCCATCTGCGCCGGGCCGTCCGTGGCCTCGAGCGAGGCGCTCCAGTAGTCACCGTTCGGTCGTCTCGGCTGGGGCCGGATTCAACAGCTTGGCATGACGCGGGTTGACCACCTGCGGCGGCACCTCGGAGAGCTTGTTCTCGGCCATGTAGTCGTTCATCTCGCGCCAGCCGGCGAAGATGGCCGCCTTGTCGGCCTTGGGGTTCAGGGTATAGCAGTCCTCGATGGCCCGTCCGGCGTGCCGGCAGGCCCCGCCCAGAGCGCGCCCCTCGGCCTCACGGCGCTCGGCCACGGCCTGCGCCGACTCGATGCCCAGCTGGTCGCAGCCGCTCAGGGCGGCGGAGGTCAGCAAGGCGAGGATGAGGGGAAAAGCACGCATGGCGAGATCTTCGGCCATTCGGGCGGGAAGTTGAGCCCCGGGTCGCAGCGACGGCCAGTGCCCCCCCGGCAGCCCCCCGCCCCATGAGCGCACCTTACCGGCGCGCCATCTCGAGCAGGCGGGCGACCCGCTCCTCGGTGGACGGGTGCGTGGAGAACAATCCACGCAGGCCGCCGCCCGACAACGGGTTCATGATCATCATCTGCGCCGTCTCGGGGTGGCGCTCGGCCGCCTCCAGCGGGATGCCCTGGGCGTAGCGCTGGATCTTCTGCAACGCGCTGGCCAGAGCCTGCGGGTCGCCGCAGATCTCGGCCCCGCCACGGTCGGCCTCGAACTCGCGCGCTCGGCTGATGGCCATCTGGATCAGGCTGGCCGCCAGCGGCGCCAGGATCATCACGAGGAGGCCCACGACGGGATTGGCCGGCCGGCCCTCGCTGTCGCGCCCGCCGAAAAACATGGCGAAGTTGGCCAGCATCGAGATCGCGCCGGCCATCGTCGCGCTGATCGTGGAGATCAGGATGTCGCGGTGCTTCACGTGGGCCAGTTCGTGGGCCATCACGCCGCGCAGCTCGCGCCCATTGAGAATGCGCATGAGGCCGGTGGTGGCCGCCACCGCCGCGTGGTGCGGGTTGCGGCCGGTGGCAAAGGCATTGGGGGCGTCTTCGTGGATCAGGTAGACCCGGGGCATGGGCAGCCCGGCCTTGCCGGCCAGCTCGCGCACCATGCCGTAGAACTGCGGCGCCGTCGTCTCGTCGACCTCCTGGGCGTTGTACATCTTCAGCACCAGCTTGTCGGAGAACCAGTAGCTGAAGAAATTCATGCCCAGCGCCACGATGAGCGCCAGCACCATGCCCTGCTGGCCGCCCAGCAGGGAGCCAATGGCCATGAACAGCCCGGTGATGGCCGCCATCAGGATGGCGGTCTTCATCATGTTGAACATGGGTTGCGTTCCTTTCTTCGCCGTCGAAACCCAGTCCCTCAACTGGGGTCGGCGCGTTTGTATCTCAAGCCCGTCGTTCAGGCGGCCGGTGTGCCAAAAACCATGCCCGGCACCACCGTATGGCCGGCCAGGAATTCCCGGGCGGCCAGGCGGCGTCCGCCGGGTTTTTGCAGCTCGGTCAGGCACAGCGCGCCCTCGCCGCAAGCCACGACGGGGCCGCAGGCATCGATGCGCAGCACCTCGCCGGGCCGCCCCTGACCGGCCGCCGGCCGGGCCGCCCAGACTTTCAAGAGGGTGTCACCCAGCCGGGCGGCGCCGCCGGGAAACGGGTCGAAGGCCCGCAGCCGGCGCTCGATCACCGCGGCCGGCAGCGTCCAGTCGATCGCCGCTTCGGCCTTGTCGATCTTGTGGGCATAGGTCACGCCCGCCTCGGGCTGCTTCACCGGGCGCAGACCACCGCAGGCCGCCAGCTCCAGTGCCTCGACGATCAGCCGGGCGCCCAGCGCGGCCAGCCGATCGTGCAGCGTCGCGGTGGTGTCGTCGGGGCGGATCGGCACGCGCTCGGCCAGCAGCATGTCGCCGGTGTCGAGCCCCTCGTCCATCTGCATGATCGTGACGCCCGTCTCGGCATCGCCGGCCTCGATGGCCCGGTGGATCGGGGCGGCCCCCCGCCAGCGCGGCAGCAGCGAGGCATGGATGTTCAGGCAGCCCAGGCGGGGCGACTCCAGCACCCAGCGCGGCAGGATCAGCCCGTAAGCCGCCACCACCATCCCATCGGGCCGCAGCGCCTGCAGGCGCTCTTGCACGGCCCGGGCGTCCTCCGGGTGGCGGCCGTCCAGGCGCAGGCTGCGCGGCTGGGCCACGTCCAGGCCCCGGGCCTGGGCCCATTGCTTGACCGGGCTAGGCGCCAGCCGCATCCCCCGGCCGGCGGGCCGGTCGGGCTGGGTCAGCACCAGCGGGATCTCGAAGCCAGCGGCGTGCAGCGCGGCCAGCGCCGTCTGAGCAAACTCGGGGGTGCCGGCGAAAACGAGCCTCATGTCGCCGCCTCAGCGCGCCGCTTCTTTGGCACGCTTCTGGAGCTTGGCCTTGATGCGGTTGCGCTTGAGCGGCGAGAGGTACTCGACGAAGACCTTGCCCATCAGGTGGTCCATCTCGTGTTGCACGCACACGGCCAGCAGGCCCTCGGCGTCGAACTCGTAGGGCTGGCCGTTGCGGTCGAGCGCGCGCACGCGCACGCGGGCGTGGCGGTCGACCTTGTCGTAGATGGCCGGCACCGACAAGCAGCCCTCCTCCCAGACGATCATCTCCTCACTCTTGGCGACCAGCTCCGGATTGATCAGGACGCGCGGGTCGTCGCGTTCGTCGGAAACGTCGATCACGATCACGCGCTCGTGCACGTCCACCTGCGTGGCCGCCAGTCCGATGCCGTGGGCCTCGTACATGGTCTCGAGCATGTCGTCCACCAGGCGCCGGATGCGCTCGTCCACCTGGGCCACGGGCTGGGCCACCTTGTGCAAGCGGGGGTCGGGATAACGCAGGATGTTCAGCAGGGCCATGGGTGCCGGGCCGCCCTGTCAGGAGCGGCAGGTGTGGATGCCCCGCAACGCCGCTTTTCGTGAACCAGTGCCGACGCACCAGTAACGTCCAGCAAAATTCGTTGCGGCATCAAGGGTTTATGGGCAGAATCTGTGAAACTATGTGAGGATTTTCGCCGATCTGTCGTCCCCGGGCGGAACAACAACTCATTAACCATATGGCGTCATGGCCCCCAACACCAGGGGCCGTGCCGGTACGCGGAGACCCCTGCATGACTCGTAAGCTCACGCCGCAAGCCCGTCCGACGCAAGCTCCCGTGCGTGCACGCCGCGGGGTCCGCGCCCTGGCCGTCCTGGCCCTGGCCGCTGCTGGCGCCGCTGCCTGGGCGGTCAATTATCCGGTCACGCCGCAGCAGCGTGCCACCGCCCAGCAGGTCGCCCAGGCCGGCGTGCCGCTGTCCGAGCTGGCTCCCAACGCGCCCGACACCTACACCGTCAAGCGCGGCGACACGCTGTGGGACATCTCCAGCCTGTTCCTGCGCAGCCCCTGGCGCTGGCCCGAGCTGTGGGGCATGAACCTCGACCAGATCCGCAACCCGCATCTGATCTTCCCTGGCCAGATCCTCGTGCTGGAGAAGCTCGACGGACGCGCCCGCCTGCGCGTGGGCCAGGCGGTGGGCAACGGCACGGTGCGCCTGTCGCCGAAAGTGCGCAGCAGCGAGCTCATCGACGGCATCGCCTCGGTACCGCTGCACCTGATCGAACCCTTCCTCAACGAGGCCGTCATCTTCAACAGCGACGAACTCGAGGCCGCTCCGCGCGTGGTCGCTGCCCAGGAAGGCCGCGTGCTGATGTCCCGGGGTGACCGCGCCTACGTGCGCGGCGAGCTGGGCACCCAGCGCGACTGGCGCGTCTTCCGCAACGCCCGAGCGCTGGTCGATCCCGACACCCGGGAGGTGCTGGGCTACGAAGCGGCCTATGTCGGAGCGGCCACCTACGTGCGCCCGGGGCGCACCACCGCCCAGGGCGAGATCGTGCCGGCCACGGTGGAAGTGCAGGCGGTGCGCCTGGAGATGGGCGTGGGCGACCGCCTCGCTCCGCAGCCGCCGCGCGAGTTCATCAACTACGTGCCCCATGCGCCGCAACAGCCCATCGAGGGCCGCATCGTCTCGATCTATGGCGACGGCGCCACCGCCGGGCAGAACCAGGTCGTCGCGCTCAACAAGGGGGCGCGCGACGGCATGGAGCGCGGCCATGTGCTGGCCCTGTGGTCGGCCGGCCGCGTGGTCCAAGACACCACCTCGCCGGACAAGGCCACGCTGCGCCTGCCCGACGAGCGCCACGGTCTGCTTTTCGTCTTCCGCGTGTTCGACCGCATGTCCTACGCCCTGATCCTGAACGTCAAGGATCCGGTGGTCGTGGGCGACCGCTTCACCCAGCCCTGAGCCCCCGGCCCCGATCCGGCCGGGGTTCCTGTCGCTCGCGCGGCCGCCCGGGGCCGCCGCAGGCCAACGGCCGCGCCCCTGCGTCCCGGATGTCCGCTTTCGCCCTGCCCCCTGATGAACTGGCCGCCTGGCTGCGGCTGCTCGAAACCCCCGGCCTGGGCCGCCAGGCGGTGCGCCGCCTGCTGGCCGCCTTCGGGTCGCCCCAGGCGGCCTGCGCCGCACCGCCCGAGGCCCGGCGCCGCCTGCTGACGCCACAGGCCGCCCAGGCCCTGGAGCAACTCCCGCCGCAGCTGCCGGCCCTGGTGGAGCGCACCCTGGCCTGGCTGCGCGCCGATGCCCGCCACCATGTCGTGACCCTGGGCGACCCGGCCTATCCCCCGTGGCTGCTGGCCACGGCCGACCCGCCCGTGCTGCTCTATGCGATGGGCGACCTGGCCTGGCTGCAGGCGCCGGCGCTGGCCGTCGTGGGCACGCGCCACCCCAGCCGGCAGGGACAGGAGAACGCGCGGGCCTTCGCCAGCCATCTCAGCGAGGTGGGCCTGACGATCGTCTCCGGTCTGGCTCTGGGCATCGACGCCGCCGCCCACGAGGGCGGTCTGACCGGGCCGGGGCGCACCATCGCCGTGGTCGGGACCGGGCTGGACCAGGTCTACCCCCGCCGCCACCGCGCCCTGGCCGAGCGCATCGCCGCCGAGGGTCTGATCGTCAGTGAGTACCCGCTTGGCACCCCACCCCTGCCACCGAACTTCCCGCAACGCAACCGACTGATCGCCGGCTTGAGCCGCGGCACGCTGGTCGTAGAAGCGGCGGTGCAGTCCGGCTCGCTGATCACGGCGCGGCTGGCCGCCGAGCAAGGTCGCGAGGTGTTCGCGATCCCGGGATCCATCCACGCCCCGCAGTCGCGGGGCTGCCATGCCCTGATCAAGCAGGGGGCCAAGCTGGTGGAATCGGCCCAGGACATCCTGGAGGAGCTGCATTGGGCCGATGTTCGCCTGTCGCCCCAAGCGCCACCGGCCCCTTGCGGCCGCGGCGAGCCGGACGATCCCGTGTTGGACGCCCTGGGCCACGACCCGGTCTCGCTGGACGCGCTGCAGGCCCGCTGCGGCTGGCCGACCGACCGGCTCAGCGCTCGGCTGCTGGAGCTGGAGCTCGAAGGCCGCATCGAGCGCCTGCCCGGCGGCCTGTACCAGCGCTGCCACCGGGCTTGAGGTTCGGGCGCCCACCAGCCGCCCTGTCGGGGCCGACGCCGCACCCGCGGCCGGCGAGGCCATGTCGGGGGCCGGGGCAGCGGTATTCCGCCCTTGTCGGTCAGGTCGCCTCGGGTATAGTCGGATCATGTTCGACGTGCTCGTCTACCTCTACGAAAACTACTGGCGGCCCGACGCCTGTCCGGACCACGATCAGTTGACGCGCAAGCTCTCGGCCGTGGGGTTCGAGAATGAGGAAATCCAGGAAGCCCTGACCTGGCTGGACGGGCTGACCCTGTCGGCCCAGGCCCATGCGCACGCCCAGAGCGCCACCGGGGTGCGGGTGTACACGGCGGCCGAACACGAACATTTCGGCCCGGACTGCCTGGGCTTCATCAGCTTCCTGGAATCGGCCGGCGTCCTGCCCGCGCCGATGCGTGAAATGGTGATCGACCGTGCGATGGCCATCCCCGGCGGCCCCGTCTCGCTGGAGGATCTGAAGATCATCGTGCTGATGGTCTTCTGGAGCCTGGGCGAAGAGCCCGACGCACTGATCCTTGACGAGCTCTTCGTGGACGCCCAGGACCGGCTGATCCACTGAGCACCCCGGGGCCGGACGGTCCGCCTGCGCTTCGGGCAGCACGCGCTTTCACCCCTGGGGGGAGCGGAACCTGCCCCCACGTTCTTGGGGTCGGGAGCGGTGGCTTGCGGCCTCACGCGGCCAACGGCCGGCAATAGCTCAGTTCAGCAGGCGGCTGGGGTCGGCATCCAGCTTGGCCAGGGCATCGCGGGTGGCACGCACGGTGAGCGCCTCCTCCTCGGCCGGCACGAGCAGGCCGGCTTGCAGGAATGAGGCCAGGCGGTGCTGTTGGAACAGGACGCAGCGCCCCGACGGCGCGACGAACAGGCTGAGCTGCTTGCGCAAGCCCTGCCAGGCCAGTTGCACCGGTTCGTTGCGTCCTCGGTAGTCCAGCTTGAACCAGGCTCCGACCTGCAGACCACGCGCCCAGGCGACCATGGCCGGACTAGGCATCGAGCCGCCCTCGGCCACCACTTCCAGGCCCGCCGTCTCGTGGCCGGACAGGTCGAGCACCATCGACTCGTCGATCTCGACCTCGGCGTCGGGCAACATTTCCTCCAACGTCTCCAACCGCAGCATCAGCTCATCCAGGTGCTCGGCCGGGATGGCCGCCGTCTTGGCGGTGAAGGCCGCCGCCAGGGAGTTGTTGAGCGTTTGGATATGTTCGTCCTGCTTGTCGGGGCTCACGCCGGCGCTGGCCATGCCATCGCGCAGGGTCTTGAGCAACGGGGGCAGGCGGCGGATCACCTCGGCACGCTCCTCGCGGGAGACCTTGGCGCTGGCCGACCAGATCAGGTCGGCGGCCGCCCGCTTCATCGCCTTGGTCTGCTCCCCCTGGGGACCATGCTTGACGGCGGTCATCGCCAGCACGTCGGCCCAGATCTGGAAAAGGAAGTCGCGCACCCCCTCCTGCACCGGCACCTCGTTGAGCATCTTGCGCAGCTCGATCGTGTACTGGATGGCCAGGATCTCGCGTTGCTCGACCTGCTGGGCCAGCGACACGCCCCGCCGCGAGGGCTCGTGCTCGTTGCGGAAATAGTGGTCGAGGAATTTCTCGAACTCCACGAGCACGGTCTGGAACACGCGCCGGCCGGTGTCCGGATAGGCTTCGACCACCTGGACCACCCGCTTGATCTCCTTCTCCAGCGCCTCGCTGGCACCGGCGGTGGCGTCGTCGAAGCCCATCACGCAAGCGCCCATGCGGTCGATGAGCTTGCGCGCCGGGTGGTCGATGGTGGCAAAGAAATCGGGTTCGCTGATGGCCACGCGCAGCACCGGCATCTGCAGTCGCGCAAACCACACGCGCACCGAGGCAGGCAGGCGCTCTTCCATCAGCAGGCTCTGGAACAGCAGGGCCACGATCTCGATGGTGGCCCGCTCGATGGGCGACTCGGCCGCTTGCTTGAGCACCTGCTTGCGCTCTTGCAGGCCCTGCACCAGCGCCGCGGGCTGCACCTCCTGACCGGCTTGGGCGCTGACCTGGAACTGCCGCGCCAGCTCGCGCTCGGCGTGGACCATGGCCTCGGACAGCCGAGGCGATGCCGGATGCACCTGGGCCGTGGCCTCGAATTCGGGCACCTGCCGGCCCACCAGCCGGTTCAGCCGCCCCAGCACCGCCTGGGCCTGCTCGGACGCCCGCAGCAGGTTGGCCGCGCGCGTCATCAGCCGAGTCTCGTCACTCACACCGTGCAGGCTCCCGGCGCCCGACCCGCTGGAGGCCGCACCGCCGGCCAGGGCCGTGGCGGCGCGCCCCGGGCCGCCCGCCTCGGCCGGGCGCCCCGTGGAGGCGGCCACGCCTGTGTCCCGCGCACGCCGGATCAGCGGACGCAGGTCGATCTCGGGCAGCACCCCGTGGGCGATCAGCCACTTGTTGGTCTCGTGGTAGGCCAGCACGAGCAAATGGCCCAACTCCTCGTGCAACACCGGCTGCAGGCAACGCCAGGCTTCCAACCCCAGCCCGGCGCCGCGCCAGGTGCGCAAGATGAGCGCCGCGATCGCCTGGGGGCGCAGCAGGTCGGACGGGGGCAGCTCGTCCCGGCGCTCCAGCGCCAGGATGCGCGAGCGCAGGTCGGTGAACTCCGAGCTGGCTTGGTCCATCGCCGCAAGCGCCAGCCGCGAACTCAGGATCTCGTGCTCGATGGTGGCATCGTCGACCAGCGAGAGCTCGGCCCCGCGCGACAGGCTCGCCATCACCGTGGGACTGGCCCCGGTGGACGACAGGGTTCCCTGCCAGGACTGGATCTGCTCGGCGAGCTGCTGATGCCAAGCCTCGCGCAGGCGCTGCAGGTCGGCCCAGGCCTCACGGCGGCGCAGCAGCAGCTCCGGCGGGGCCGGCTGGGAGGCCAGCTGCTTGGCCCCCTCCTCCACCGCGACCATCGCGTTGGAGGCGCCATAGAGCACCACGTTCAGGAAGGTCCTGCGGGCCTGGGCAGCGAGCGCCTTGGGGTCGGCAGGGAAGGTCATGGTCAGGGGACAGGGCCTGCGTTCGCAATGTGGTTGCGTCGAACTCTACACCACGGCACCCGCGTTCGGGTCGTCCGGATCGGTCTCCTTGCGGGTGGGCGAGATCAGATCCTCACGCTTGACCCCCAGCCACATCGCAGTGGCCGCGGCGACGAACACCGAGGAGTAAATGCCGAAGCAAATGCCGATCGTCAAGGCCAGGGCGAAGTAGTGCAGCGTGGGGCCGCCGAAGATCAGCATCGACAGCACCATGATCTGCGTGGAGCCATGGGTGATGACGGTGCGGCTCATGGTGCGCGTGATCGCGTTGTCCATGATCTGCGCCGTCGTCATCTTGCGGTACTTGCGGAAGGACTCGCGGATGCGGTCGAAGATCACCACCGACTCGTTGACCGAATAGCCCAGCACGGCCAGCACCGCCGCGAGCACCGACAGCGAGAACTCCCACTGGAAGAAAGCGAAGAAGCCCAGGATGATGATCACGTCGTGCAGGTTGGCGACGATGGCAGCCACCGAGAACTTCCACTCGAACCGCAGAGCCAGGTAGATCATGATGCCGGCGATCGTCATCGCCAGCGCGATGGCTCCGTCGCGGGCCAGTTCGGCGCCCACCTGCGGGCCGACGAACTCGCTGCGCTGCAGCCGCAGCGGCTCGCTCCCCCCGGCCTCGCAGACCTGGCGGCTGACCGATTCGCCCTTGTCGGTGACTTCCTGGCGCTGCGCCAGGCGGCCGTCCTCGGCACTGCACAACGCCTCCATCACCCGGGAGACCACCTCCGACTGCGGCACGTCGCCACGCAGCGGCACACGGATCAGCACGTCGCGCGAGGTGCCGAAGTTCTGCACCTGCACCTCGCCGAAGCCCAGCGATTCGATCTGGCTGCGCACCTTGCCCACGTCGGCCGCCTGGGCGTACTGCACCTCCAGGACCGTGCCGCCGGTGAACTCGATCGACAGGTGCAGCCCGCGGGTGACGAGGAAGAAGACGGCGGCGACGAACAGGGCCACCGAGATGGCGTTGAGCAGCAGCGCGTGCCGCATGAACGGGATGTCGCGCTTGATCCGGAAGAGTTCCATGTGCGTGCTTCCTGTGCGTTCGCAGCCTTCAGGCCTTGGGAGCGGTCTCGCCGCCGGGGATCCACACCTGGCCGATGGAGACGGACTTGAGCTTCTTGCGCCGCCCGTACCACAGGTTCACCAGGCCCCGCGAGAACAGCACGGCCGAGAACATCGATGTCAGGATGCCCAGGCAGTGCACCACGGCAAAGCCGCGCACCGGCCCCGAGCCGAAGGCGAGCAAGGCCACGCCGGCGATCAGCGTGGTGACATTGGAGTCGAGGATGGTGGCCCAGGCACGCTCATAGCCGGCGTGGATGGCCGCCTGCGGCGAGGCGCCGTTGCGCAGCTCCTCGCGCACACGCTCGTTGATGAGCACGTTGGCGTCGATCGCCATGCCCAGTGTCAGCGCGATCGCCGCGATGCCCGGCAGCGTCAGCGTGGCCTGCAGCATCGACAGCAGGGCAATGAGCAGCAGCAGGTTGACGGCCAGCGCCAGGCTCGAGAACACGCCAAAGAGCATGTAGTACACGACCATGAACACCATGATGGCCACGAAGCCCCAGACCACGCTGTTGAAGCCCTTGACGATGTTCTCGGCGCCCAGGGCCGGGCCGATGGTGCGCTCCTCGATGATCTCCATGGGCGCCGCCAGCGAACCGGCGCGCAGCAGCAGTGCCACGTCGTTGGCCTCCTGCGTGGTCATGCGCCCGGAGATCTGCACGCGCCCGCCGCCGATCTCGGTGCGGATGACCGGCGCAGTGACGACCTCGCCCTTGCCCTTCTCGAACAGCAAGATGGCCATGCGGCGGCCGACGTTCTCGCGCGTGACGTCACGAAAGATGCGCGCTCCCTTGGCATCGAGCGTGAGGTGCACCGCCGGCTGCTGCTGCTCGTCGAAGCCGGCCTGGGCGTCGATGAGGTTCTCGCCGGTGAGAATGACCTGACGCTTGACGATGAGGGGCGCACCGCCGCGTTCGACGTAGCGCTCGGTGCCGAAGGGCACCGGGCCGCTGCCGGCCAGGGCGGCCATGGCTTCGGCGCTGTCGTCGACCAGCCGCACCTCCAGTGTGGCGGTGCGGCCGATGATGTCCTTGGCACGCGCGGTGTCTTGCACGCCGGGCAGTTGCACCACCACCCGGTCCAGCCCCTGCTGCTGGATCACCGGCTCGCTCGTGCCCAGCTCGTTGACGCGGTTGTGCAGCGTCGTGATGTTCTGCTTGAGGGCCTGGTCCTGGATGCGACGCGCCGCCTCGGGCTTGAGCGTGCCGGTGAGTCGCAGCTCGGCCCCGTCGGCCGATTCCGTCCAGTCCATGTCGGCCAGTTGCTCGGCCAGCACCTGGCGGGCCTGCTGCAAGGTGGCGGCATCGCGGAAGCGCAGTTCGATCTGTTGGCCCTGCCGGTTGATGCCGGCGTGGCGGATGTTGCGGTCGCGCAGCAAGGTGCGGGCGTCGCCGGCATAGACCTCGGCGCGGCGCGTCAGCGCGGCTTCCATGTCCACCTGCATCAGGAAGTGCACCCCGCCGCGCAGGTCCAGGCCGAGATACATCGGCAGCGCATGGATCGAGGTCAGCCACTGGGGCGAGCGCGACACCAGGTTCAGCGCCACCACGTAGGACGGATCCGCGGGGTCGGGATTGAGGGCGCGGTCGATCACGTCGCGCGCCCGGATCTGGGTGTCGGTGTCGGCAAAGCGGGCCCGCACCGAATGGCCGTCGAGCTGCACAAAGTCCACCGGCACGCCCGCCTGGGCCAGCGCCTGTCGGACCCGTTCGGCCACGCCCTCGTCCACACGCACCGTGGCCTTGCCGCTGGACACCTGCACCGCCGGCGCCTCGCCGAAGAAATTGGGCAGGGTGTAGACGAAGCCCACGATCACGGCGACCACGAGGATCGCGTACTTCCACAGGGGATAGCGGTTCATGACAGCTCTTTCATGCCCATGATGTCGGCCCCGACCCGGGGCCTGGCCGTGGGGGCCGCAGCCCGGGCCTGACGGAACGAAGGGCGCCCCGTCGGCGCCCTTCCCGGTCCCGGCCCGAGCCGGGTCTGAGGCGGAAATTACTTGATCGTTCCCTTGGGCAGCACCTGCACCACGGCCGAGCGCTGGATCTGGATCTCCACGCCATTGGCCACCTCGACATGCAGGTAGGTGTCGCCGAGCTTGGCGATCTTGCCCAACAGCCCTCCGGCGGTGACCACCTCGTCCCCCTTGGCCAGGGCCTCGACCATGGCCTTGTGCTCCTTCTGGCGCTTCATCTGGGGACGGATCATGATGAAGTAGAGCACCACGAACATCAGCACCAGCGGCAGCAGGCTGAGCAGGGTCGATTCGGTGCCGCCTTGCGCGGCAGGGGCCGCCTGGGCGAATGCGTCAGCAATGAACACGGGACGTCTCCGGGAAAGGTCGATACAAGCGGTGGATTGTATGCCTGAGCGCCGGAAACGCCCGTGCTGCGCAGTCGGGCGGACGGCGTCCGCGTCACCGCGCCGGCATGGGTTGTCCGTGCAGTGGCGAACGCGGTCCGGGCAGCACGCCGTTGACGCGGGGCACCCCCAGCAGGCGCGCCTGCGCCGTTCCCGCATCGTTGTAGGCTGCGTCAGTGCTTGAGCTGGCGTCGTGTGTTGCGCAGTAGGTCTGCTCGCGCAGGCCGGCTAGCAAACCGTTCCCGGCGACGCACGCACAAGCGGTTGATGTCCAGGCCGCCTGCGTGTGCTCCAGCGAAGAACTTGGTGCCGGTTTTGAGAGAACGGAGAGCAAAAGAGAGTCGAACCGGGCGACTTCAGGACACCGGGCGGCCACGGCGTGGCACAGGCAGATCGGCGCCGAATCCCGCGTGGTGTCGGGCAAGCCGGAAATGAAAACGCCCAACCGATGGAGGTTGGGCGTGGAAGTTTGGTGGCCAAGGGCGGAATCGAACCACCGACACGCGGATTTTCAGTCCGCTGCTCTACCAACTGAGCTACTTGGCCGGAAAGACTAAAAGTATAGCAGGAATCCTCGCGGGTCCAGCGTGAAGTTCAGTTGCCGGCGGCGCGCTTGTTGCGTGACAGGTCCACGCCGAGCTGCTTGAGCTTGCGGTACAGATGAGTGCGCTCCAGGCCGGTCTTCTCGGCCACGCGGGTCATGCTGCCATGTTCCTTGGCGAGGTGGAACTCGAAGTAGGCCTTCTCGAAAGCGTCACGCGCTTCGCGCAGAGGACGGTCGAGCACGAAGACCTGCTCGGCCTGGGGGCCCGCCGGCAGGCCACCGGCCACCGGGGCGGTGTGGTTCACGCCGTCAGCCGCGCGCTCGCGCACGATCGACGCCGACGCCGACGCCGACGCCGACGCCAGCGGCGGCGCTGTGGGGCGCGGGGCCTGGCGCGCCAGGCCCTGCTCCACGGCGCGCAGCAGCTTTTGCAAGGTGATGGGCTTTTCCAGGAAGGCCATGGCACCGTGCTTGGTGGCTTCCACGGCGGTGTCGATGGTGCCGTGCCCGGACATCATGATCACCGGCATCGTGAGTTGGCCACTGGCCCCCCATTCCTTGAGCAAGGTGATGCCGTCAACATCGGGCATCCAGATGTCGAGCAGCACGAGATCGGGCTGCATCCGCTCACGCAAGGCGCGCGCCTGGGCTGCGTTCTCGGCCAGCTCCACGGTGTGCCCCTCGTCAGCCAGGATCTCCGACAGCAATGCGCGGATGCCGAGCTCGTCGTCTACTACAAGTATGGTGGCCATGCGGGTGGTCAGGCCCCTGGGCGGGCACCTGGGGTTGCGGTGTCGTCGCGGCCGTCTTCCTGGACGGGCGCAAACCTGGAAAATGATATCGAAACTTGGGCCCCCCTCACGTCGGGGTTCTTCCCTCGCTGCGCGCCACCCAGCCCTTCAGAGTTGGTGAGGTTGGTCAGGCGGATGCGCGCAGCATGTTCGTCGCAGATCTTCTTCACCACGGCCAGGCCCAGGCCGGTGCCCTTGCTCTTGGTGGTGACGTAGGGCTCGAAGGCGCGTTTGAGCACCTTGTCGAGAAAGCCCGGGCCGTTGTCGGCCACGACCAAGCGCACCGCGCGCAGCTCGCCGGTGTCGGTGCGTGCAGCCTCGGTGTGCACCCGCACCTGGCCCTGGGGCCGGTCGGCCACGGCGTCCAGGGCATTTTGCAGCAGGTTGTGGATGACTTGGCGCAACTGGGTGGCATCGCCCAGGATCGGCGGCAGGCCAGGCTCGAGGTCGACCTTCAGCCGGCCCTCTTCCTGCACCGAGCCATACAGCACGAGCACTTCGCCGACCAGAGCGTTGAGGTCGATCGGGTGCAATTGGGCCGAGGGCAGGCGGGCATAGTCGCGGAATTCGTTGACAAGCTGCTTCATGCTGCCCACCTGGCTGACGATGGTGCCCACGGCCTTGGACAGGAGCTGGCGGTCGGCGTCGTCGAGCTTGGCTTCGAGCTTGTGCTGCAGCCGCTCGGCCGAGAGCTGGATGGGGGTGAGCGGGTTCTTGATCTCATGGGCCAGACGGCGGGCCACCTCGGCCCAGGCGATGGAACGCTGGGCCGACATGACTTCGGTGATGTCGTCAAAGACGATCAGCCGCGCCTGCTGCGGCAGCCAGGCACCCCGCACGAGCAGGGTCATGGGCTCGCGCTCGACGCCAGCGTCGGCGCCTGCCAGCTCGAAGGACTGCTGCCAGTGGTCGCGCTCGCCACCTTCGTTGCCGGCGGCATGTTGCTCGAATTGCTGATCGATCGCGGCGGCAAAGTCCTGCAGGCCAGGCACCTCGGTCAGCGTGCGGCCCTGGTAGGCCCCCAGCGGCAGGCGCAGGATGCGCGTGGCGCTGGGGTTGACGGTGTCGATGTGGCCGTGGGCATCGAAGACGATCACGCCGGCGGTGAGGTTGTCCAGGATGGTCTGCAGATTGGTCTTGGCGCCCTCGAGTTCGCTCAGGCTGCGCTGGACGAGCGAGCGCGCATCGGACAATTGCTGGGTCATGTCGGCGAACGAGCGCGTGAGGCCGCCGAGTTCGTCGCGCGAGGTGAAGACAGGTTTGGGTGTGAGGTCGCCGCGGGCCACTTGACGCACGCCTTCGGCCAGCAGCAGCAGCGGTCGGGCGAGCTGGTTGCCCAGGGCGACGGCGAGCAGCACCGCGCCGAAGACGGCCAGGATGAGCGCCAGCGTGAGCGTGCCCAGATACATGCGCTTGAGGCCTTCGCGCGCCAGCGCGCGCTGCTGGTACTCGCGGTAGGCGTTTTGTACGGCCAGGGCGTTGGCCGCCAAGGTGGCAGGCAGCCGCTGGGTGGCCTGCAGGTAGCGGTCTTCGGGGGTGAGGCGAAAGCCCACCGTGGCCACGTAAGCCACGGCACGGATGCGTGGGGTGCCGGCGTCTTCGTCCAGGCCCTCGAGCTGGGTGGCAATGCGCTGGATGCGCGCCTGGCGCAGCAAGGTCGCCGGCGGCCGCTCGGGCGCCAAGGCTTCGCGCGACAGGCCGGCGCTGACCAAGATCTGCCCACTGCCGTCGAGCAAGGCGGTGTCCTCGGCGGCCAGTTGATCGCGGATGCGCTCCAGGCCCAAGGCGCTGGCCCCGCCGCCCGCATCGGCCAGGCGGTCGGCCGCCGCGCGGGTCTTGGCTGCAAAGTCGTTGACCAGGGTGTCGAGGGTGACGCGGCCAAGGTTCAGGCCCGCATCCAGGGCCCCTTCGACCTCGACGTCGAACCACGAGTCGATGCTGTTGGCCACGAACTGGTAGCTCACGGTGTAGAGCAGCACGCCGGGGATCACGCCCACCAGGGCAAAGATGCCGGCCAGCTTGGCCAGCAGCCGTGAGCCGAACTTGCCGCGGCGCACGCGCACGGCCAGGCGCACCGCGGCGATCGCGATGGCCAGGATGAGCACCGAGGCGATGATCGCGTTCAGGCCGAGCAGCCAGCCATAGTGCTGTTCATAGAGCCGGCGGTTGTCGCTGGCCAGCGCGAGCAGGAACATCAGCACCAGCGCCGCGCCGGAGACGGCCACGATGGACAGGATCCAGGCCCAGCGGGTGGCTTTGGTCACGGCCGTTCTCCTGGGACGGGGCTCAGGGGCGGTCGGGAATCACCAGCACGCTCTGGGCGGCGAGGTCCCATTGCGACTGGCCGCCGATGCCGATCTGGAAGGGCCGCGGCAAGGGGCTTGTGTCCAGGCGGAAGACCAGCTCGGCGTAATGGCGCTCGCCCGCAGCCAGGCGCGAGCGGTCGGCGATCTTCCAGCCGGCCGTGCGGTGCATGGTCCCCAGGGCCTCGTGCAGCGACTCGAACTGCTGGCTGAAGGCCCCGGACTGCACGCGGTAGCGGCGCGTGAGCGGCTGGTAGGTGATGCGCCAGGACAGGCTGGCCGAGGCCACGCGCAGGTCGCGCCAGTACCAGCGGCTGCGGTAGGTGGTCACCTCGGCCTCGAAGTGCAGCGGCACGCCTTTGAGCAGGGCGTCCTCCACGGCGCGGGGCAGCTCGATGCGGGTGCTGAAGCTCAGCTCCAGCCCCTCGTCGTTGCGATCGATCTCGACCTCCGACAGCGTGATGCTGCCGTTCTGGGCCTGGGCCGGACGGTGCACGAGGCCGCCCCCCAAAACCAGGGCCAGCACCAGGGCGATCAGCGCGCGCAGCACGGCCGCCAGCCGCCGGCCGGCCGCGGGGCCGGGGGCATCGGTCGAACGCGGCGCGGCGGTCAGCACGGGAGGACGGTCCGGGGGTCAGGCGGGTTTTTCGATCAGGGCGTAGTAGAAGCCGTCGTGGTCGACGACGGCCAGGGATCCATTGTCGGTCACGGGCAGCGCATGGCCGGGCGCCGGACAGGCCCGGGCCCCAGGATGGCGTTGCAAAAATGCGTCGATCTGGGCACCGCCCTCGGCCCGGAAGACCGAACAGGTGCAGTACAGCAGGTGGCCCCCAGGCCGCAGCAGCGGCCACAGCGCGTCGAGCAGTTCACGCTGGACCGCGGCCAGCGCTTCGATGTCGCCCGGGCGGCGCAGCCAGCGGATGTCGGGATGACGGCGCACGATGCCCGAGGCGCTGCACGGGGCGTCGAGCACGATGGCGTCGAAGGGACGGCCGTCCCACCAGGCCGCCGTGTGGCGGGCGTCGGCCGCCTTCAGCGTGGCCTGCAGGCCCAGACGGTCCAGGGTCTGGCCCACGCGCTGCAGGCGGTCGGGGTCGCTGTCCAGGGCCAGCAGGTCCAGGTCGGCCGACTCCAGCAGATGGGCCGTCTTGCCGCCCGGGGCAGCACAAGCGTCGAGCACGCGCGCGCCTGGGGGCAGGCCCGCCCCCAGCAGCAGCGGCGCCGCCCACTGCGCGGCCAGGTCCTGCACCGAGCACAGGCCTTGCGCAAAACCAGGGATCTGCTCCACCGGCCGGGGGCGGTCGAGCACCAGCCCCACCTCGCCCACCAGGCGGCTGGGCAGGCCGGCGTCGGCCAGTTGCCGGGCATAGGTGTCGCGGTCGATGCGGCGGCGGTTCACCCGCAAGGTCATCGGCGGGTGCTGTTGGGCGCAAGCCAGGAGGGCTTCCCACTGAGCCGGCCAGTCCTGGCGCAGCCGCTCGACCCACCAGGCGGGATGGTTCCACCGGGCTTCGGGGTCGGCCTCGATCGCCGCCAGGCAGGCGACCCGCTCGCGCAGGAAGCGGCGCAGCACGGCATTGACCAGGCCGGACGCGGCGCGGGCCTGTCGCTTGGCCGCCTCGACGGCCTGATCGACCAGGGTGTGCTCGTCGTAACCCGAGGCAGGGCCTTGCACGAGCAGGGCCAGGGCCGTGCACAGCAGCGCCTCCAGCGGCGGCGCCGGCGTGCGGGGCACGAGATGGCGGCGCAGCGCGCGGGCGCGGCCGAGCTCGCGCATCACGGCAAAGCTCAGGGCCTGGGTGCCGGCGCGGGCAGGGGTCGGAACGCGCGCCAGCGCGTCGGAGAGGGAGCGGCCCCGTCCGACGGCGAGCACGGCCTCGGCGGCGTGGCCGAGCAGGCGGGACAGCGGCAGGGAGGTCGGGTTCACGGGGTGAAGTCTAGGCGCAGGTGACAAAACAAAGGGCCGCTGCACGGCAGCGGCCCTCGGGGCGGCGGGGACGACGGGTCAGGCCAGGGTGTCGGCCCAGATGTTTTGCGCCCAGTTCCAGGCATAGATGCCTTCGAGCTCCGTGGGGCCGGGCGACACGCCGCCCGAGCCGGCCACGGTCTTGAAGGTCTTCTCAGCGGCGACATACTCGTGCACGCTGGCCACGTGGATGACGTTCTTGCCGTCCACGAAGCTGTAGCAGGTGTTGGTGAGCATCGGGGCCGGGTTGATGGCCCAGCCGCGCAGCTCGGCCACGATGGCCGCCGCGGCCACCTTGGCATGCGAGTTGGCCATGTGGCCGCTCTTGGGCATCAGCGGGGCGGTCTGGATGGCGTCGCCCAGCACATGGATGTCCTTGGCCGCGGTGGACTCGAAGTTCAGGAAATTCACATGGCACCAGCGCGCATTCGCGTTGGCCAGGCCGGTGTCCACCGCGATCTTGCCAGCGCGCATGGTAGGCAGCACGTTGAGCACGTCGGCCTTCACATCGTCGGCGATCTCGAACTTGATGGTCTTGGTCCGGGCGTCCACCGCGACCGCCTTGTGCTGCGGGCGGTATTCGATGATGCCCTTGTACTGCTCGGCCCAGACCTTCTTGAACAGCGGCCCCTTGGAGGTGACGTCCGGGTTGGCGTCGAGCAGCAGCACCTTGGAGCGCGGCTTGGCGCGCTTGAAGTAGTCGGCCACCTGGCACACCCGCTCGTAGGGCCCGGGCGGGCAGCGGTAGGGGGCCTCGGGCACGGTCATCGCGAAGACGCCGCCATCGGGCATGGCCTCGAGCTGGCGGCGCAGCGCCACGGTCTCGGGGCCGGCCTTCCAGGCCTGCAGGATCTGGCCGGCCTCATGGGCGGCTTTCAGGCCCTGGATGCTGTCGAAGACCAGGTCGATGCCCGGCGAAAGGATGAGCTTGTCATAGGCGATGGTGGGGCCGGAGGCCAGCACCGCGACCTTCTTGGCCGGATCGATGCGGGCCACCGTGTCGCGCACCAGGCGCACACCGTGGCGGCGCACGAGGTTGTCATAGGGCGTGGTGATCTCGGCCAGGGTGCGGTGGCCGCCCAGCACCAGGTTGGAGATGGGGCAGGACACGAAGGCGCTCTGGGGCTCGACCAGCACGACCTCGATCTGGTAGTCCGACAGCAGGCGCACATACTTGGCCGCCGTGGCGCCGCCATAGCCACCGCCCACCACCAGCACACGGGCCTTGGACGGCACGCCGGTGGTCGCGCAGGCGCTCAGGCCCAGCACGCCGGCGGCGGCGGCCCCTTGCAGGAAGGAACGTCGTTGCAGCATCGCGGGCCTCCTCACTTCTTCTGCGCGGCGAAATAGGCCGCGATCTGGTGGATCTGCTCGTCGCTGTAGCCCTTGGCGAGCTGGTGCATCACCGTGGCCGTGCGCGTGCCGGTCTTGAAGGCCTTCATCTGTTCGACGATGTAGACCTGCGGCATGCCCGCCAGCGCCGGCACCTGCGAGCCTTGCACCGCACGGCCGTCGGTGCCGTGGCAGTTGGCGCAGGTGGCCGCGAGACTGCGGATGTACAGGGCCTGCGCATCCTGCGCGGCCGCACCGCCGGTGGCGGCGCAGGCCAGGGCGGCTGCGATCAAGGGTTTCGGACTCATCGTGCTGGCTCCTTCTCGTTGTTCGAATCAAGTCACTTCAATGTACTGGTCGGCCAGTGCCTGCGGCAACGGCACGCCCAGCAGCACCGCGGCCAGCCGCAAGGCGTCGGCCGCTTCGTCCACCAGGCGAGGGGCCCCGGCCTGACGCACCGCCGCATCGACCCAGGCGCGCACCAGCACCGGCCGCTGCATGGCTGAGAGCTGCGCGAGCCGCGCCCAGGCATGAGCCACCGCATCGGCGTCGGGCGCCACCCATGCGGGCACGGGCTGAGGGGACCACAAGCCGCCCATCACCTCGAGGTACCACGCCGGTGGCCGGCCGTTCGCACACGCGGACGCATCGACCATTCTCGCCAGAAAGGCCGTGGCCGTGGTCACGTCCTTAGCCAAATGAGCAATATCGTTATCACCCGCGGGCGGGGGCGGTCGTTGCGCGGCCCCGCTGAGCAGGTGGCGCATCACCAACCAGCGCAGGCGGTCCATGGGGCTGACCTGGCCGTCGGCCTTCATGATGCGGCGCGCTGCCTCCACCAGACCCCGGCGCTCGGCCAGCGGGGCCTTGGCACTGCGACGCAGCATCATTTCCCACACTGGCAGCCGCGTGGCGTGGGTGAGCTGGGCGAGCTCGGCACGCACGGCCGCAGCCACGGCCAGCCCGGCGGTCTCCTCGGCCCAGGCCTGCCATTCGCGCTCCTGACCGGGTGTGACCAGCAGGCCCAGCACCGCCGCGCGGCGCTCGCCCGGGCCCTGCCAGCGCGCGATGCGCGCCAAGGCCTCGCGTTCGCGCTGCGCGGGGCTGTCCAGGGCCGGGGCCTGCGTGGCATCGTGGCGCCAGGCGTCTCGCCCCTGGCCCGCGGCCGGGGCTTCGGCCGGCAGCACGAGGTCCACGGCGGCGTCCCCGCCGGCCGCGGCCTCGTCCCCCGCGGTGGGCACCAGACCGGCCATCGGCTGGGTGAGCGGGGCGTCGTCGTCCTCGGGCGGCAGCACGCGCGCGGCCAGGGGCACCACCTCGAAGCCATAGATGCGGCGGATGCGCTCGGCCAGCGGAGGGTGGGTGGCGAACAAGTCCCAGCGCAGACGCGAGACGAAGAACAGGTGGGAGAGGCTTTCGGCCTGGGCATGGTGGATGCGGTCGCTGCCACGCCAGGCCTGATCGGCGATCTTGCGCAAGGCCCCGCCGATGCCCTCGATGTTGCGCGTGTACTTCACCGCCGAGGCATCGGCCAGGAACTCGCGCTGGCGCGACACGGCGGCCTTGAGCAGGCGTCCGGCGATCCAGCCCAGCGAGCCCACGGCCATCAGGGCCAGGCCGAACAGGACACCCGCCCCGCGTCGGCCGTGGGTGTCGGGCTCCACCAGCGAGCGGCCGAAGTTGTAGACCATCTGCAGGCCCCAGACCAGGCCGATCAGGCGCATGTTGAGGCGGGTGTCCCCATGGAAGAGGTGGCTGAACTCATGGGCCACGACCCCCTGCAGCTCATCACGCGTGAGCCGTTCCAGCGCCCCGCGGGTGACGGCGATGACCGCGTCGTCGCGGTCCCAGCCCGCAGCGAAGGCATTGATGGCCTGCTCGCGCTGCAGCACGTACACCGGCGGCGGTGTCATGCCTGCGGCCAGGGCCACCTCGTCGACCACGTTGCGCAGGCGCTTTTCGTACAGGTCGCCCACCCGTCCCTCGGGCGGATCGATGGGCGTGCCGCCGGCCAGACGGGCCACGTGAGCGCCGCCCTCCCGCAGGCGAAGCATCTCGAACCAGCAGCCCCCCAGCACGAACAGCAGGGTCAGCGCGGTGTTGGTCTCGAAGAACAACGGCGGAAAGCCCTGAGTCCAGGGAAAGCTCAGCCGGTAGATCAGCGCCAGGGCGCCGTTGACCGCCAGCACCAGCAGCACCAGCACGAGGGCGAACAGCCACAGCAGGCGCCGCGAGGCGGCCTGCGCCGCCGCCTGGTGTTCGCGAAAGCGCATCGCCATGGGGTCAGCGCCTCACTGCCAGAACCTCAGAACTGGACACGCAGGGTCTTGCGTTCCTCGTCGCTGGTGGTGGACTGCAGCATGCCCGCCTCCTTGAAGCCGAAGAGCCGGGCGATGAGGTTGGTGGGGAACTGCTGCGCGGCATTGTTGTAGTCGAGCGCCGCATCGTTGAAAGCCTGGCGCGCAAACGCAACCTTGTTCTCGGTGCTGGTGAGCTCCTCGGACAGCTCGCGCAGGGTCTGGTCGGCCTTGAGCTCGGGATAGTTTTCGACCACCGCCATCAGGCGCGCGAGCGTGCCCTCCAGGGCCTGTTCGGCGATGGCCAGCGCGCCCACCGATCCGGCGCTGGTGGGGCGCACGCGCACATGCTCGGCCGCGGTGCGGGCCTGGTTGCGCGCGGCGATCACGGCCTCGAGGGTCTCACGTTCATGGGCGATGTACTTGCGGGCGGTCTCGACCAGGTTGGGAATGAGGTCGTAGCGCCGTTTGAGTTGCACATCGATCTGGGCAAAGGCGTTGCCGATGGCGTTGCGCAGCCGCACCAGCCGGTTGTAGGCCCCCACGGCCCAGAACACCAGCACGGCGACGACCACCCAGCTCAGGATTTGTGTCGTGCTCATCCGCAATCCCCCATGGCCTGTCTTGTCCCCGCGACTCTACTACGACCACGCTGCACGGGGCTGCGGCGGCCCCATCACGGGCGCCGTCAGGCCAGCACGGCAGCGGGCGAGCCGGCGACGTACTGCGCGTGCCCGCGCGCGCGCAGCTCGCAGGCCGGGCAATGCCCGCAGCCCCGGCCCCACCGATGGCGCAGCGAGCGCTCGCCGAGGTAGCAGGTGTGGGTGTGCTCGACGATCAGATCCACCAGCGCCGCACCGCCAAGCCGCTCGGCCAGGGTCCAGGTCTGGGCCTTGTTCAGCCACATCAGCGGTGTCTCGACCGTCAACGGGGTGTCCATGCCGAGGCTGAGCGCCACCTGCAGCGCCTTGAGCGTGTTGTCGCGGCAGTCGGGGTAGCCGGAGTAGTCGGTCTCGCACATGCCGCCCACCAGCACGCTGGCGCCACGGCGGTAGGCCAGGGTCGCGGCGAAGGTCAGGAACAGCAGGTTGCGCCCGGGCACGAAGGTGTTGGGCAGGCCATTGGCCTGCATCTCGATGGCCCGCGCCTCGGTGAGCGCGGTGTCGCTGAGCTGGCCCAGCAGCGCCAGGTCGAGCACATGGTCGTCGCCCAGGCGGCCAGCCCAGTTCGGGAAGGCCAGACGCAGGGCCTCCCGCACGGTGGGCCGGCAGTCCAGCTCGACGCGGTGGCGCTGGCCGTAGTCGAAACCGATCGTCTCGACACGCGCAAAGCGCGACAGTGCCCAGGCCAGGCAGACGGTGGAGTCCTGCCCGCCGCTGAAAAGGACGAGGGCGGTACGGGGATCAGCCACGGACCTCGCCCTGGCCCAGCACGATGTACTTCAACGAGGTCAGCCCCTCCAGCCCCACCGGCCCGCGGGCGTGGAACTTGTCGGTGGAGATGCCGATCTCGGCGCCCAGGCCGTACTCGAAGCCGTCGGCAAAGCGCGTGCTGGCATTGACCATCACACTGGCCGAATCGACCTCGCGCAAGAAACGCATCGCGTTGGGATGGTGCTCGGTGAGGATGGCGTCGGTGTGGTGCGAACCGTAGCGGTTGATGTGGGCGATGGCCTCGTCCACGTCCTTCACCAGCTTGATGCTGATGATGGGCGCCAGGTATTCCTCGGCCCAGTCCTGCTCGGTGGCGTCTGCGAGCTTCGCGCCCGGCACGGCCGCTAGCAGCGCCTTCGCGCCGGCGTCGCAGCGCATCTCCACACCCTTGGCGGCAAAGATCGCGCCGATGCGGGGCAGGAAGGCCGGGGCGATGGCCTCGTGCACCAGCAGTGATTCGGCCGCGTTGCAAGGGCTGTACTTCTGCGTCTTGGCGTTGTCGGTCACGGTGACGGCCAGGTCGAGGTCGGCCGAGGCATCGACGTACACGTGGCAATTGCCATCCAGGTGCTTGATCACCGGCACCGTGGCCTCGCGGCTAATGCGCTCGATCAGCGACTTGCCGCCGCGCGGGATGATGAGGTCCACATACTCAGGCATCGCGATCAGCCGGCCCACGGCCTCGCGGTCGGTGGTCTCGATGAGCTGCACGCCCTCAGGCGGCAGGCCGGCGGCCTGCAAGGCCTGCTGCACCAGCTTCCACAGCGCCAGGTTGGAGTGCAGGGCCTCGGAGCCGCCGCGCAGCACGCAGGCGTTGCCACTCTTGATGCCCAGCGAGGCCGCCTCGATGGTGACATTGGGGCGGCTCTCATAGATCATGCCGAACACGCCAAGGGGCACGCGCATCTGGCCCACCGTGATGCCGGAGGGGCGGCGGCGCAGGTTGACCATCTCGCCCACCGGGTCGGGCAATGCGGCCACCTGCTCGCAGTTCTCGGCCATCTGGGCCACGACCTTGTCGGTGATGCGCAGGCGATCGACCATCGGCGCGGCCAGGCCGCGGGCCTCGGCAGCCGCCAGGTCCTTGGCGTTCTCGGCCTGCAGGCACGGGCCTTCGGCGCGGATCAGCGCGGCCAGACGGCGCAGCGCGTCGTTCTTGGCGGCCGTGGAAGCCGCAGCCATGCGCGTGGCGGCCGCGCGGGCGGCGGCGCCCACGTGGTCCATGTAGGCCTGGAGATCGGTGGCAGTCATGCCCCGGATTGTCTCAAATCCGGGCATCGGCCGCTGCGTTCAGAACCGTGACACCAGCGCCAGCCACAGCGGCGCCGTGAGCACGAAGACCAGCGTGGACAGCACCAGGGTGGCCGTGGTTTCGGCCTCCTGGCTGCGGTAGCGCTGCGAGAACATCAGCGCATTCGTGCCCGCAGGCAGCGCCGCGCATATCACGATCACCGTGAGCGGCAGGCCCGACAGGCCGAACACGAAGCGCCCCACGACCAGCACCAGCGCCGGCTGGGCCACGAGCTTGGCCGCCGTGAGCCAGCCGGCTGCGCGCAGCGAGCCCTGCAACCCGTAGTGGGCCAGCGACATGCCGATGGCCACCAAGCACACCGGCACCACGGCCTGGCCCAGCATGGACAGGATCTCGTCGGCGGCCTGGGGGATCGGCAGGCCGGCCACGTTCCAGCCCATGCCGACCAGCACCGGCAGCACGACCGGGTGGATCAGGGTGTTGCGCACCGTGAGCTTCAGGGTGGCCGCCAGGCGGGGCCGGCCGGCTTCGGTGCGCGAGGCGGCGCGTGCCATGTCGAGCTCCACCAGCACCGTGAGCAGGCTCAGCAGGATCAGCGCATGCAGGCTGACGATGGCCAGGTGGATGGACAGACCCGCCTCGCCAAACAGCGCCAGCGCGATCGGGATGCCAAGTTGCACGGTGTTGCTGAAGGTGGCCGTGATGGCCCTCACGCTGGGTTCGGCCGGTGAGCCCTCGCTCGACAGTCGCCGCCGGCGCCACACATAGATGCCCAGCAGCAGCCCCACCACCGGCACGAAATAGGCCACGATCACTGCCCAGGGCAGGGTGGCGAAGTCGATGCGCGCGGTGGTGCGGAACAGCAGCGCCGGCGCGAACAGGTAGAAGGCCGCGTTCGACAGCGCCCGGGCCGTCTCGCCCCCGCCAAAGAACTTCGCCCGCCCGGCCAGCCAGCCGATCGTGACGACGGTGAAGATGGCCAGGAGCTTGAGGAAGACGGCGGGGGTCATTCCTTGGCCGCCGCCTTCTTCGCCGGCGCCTTCTTGGCCGCCGCCCGGGGCGCGCGTGGCTCGAACTCGAAGCCGACCTTGCCTTCCTTGTGGTCCCAGACCAGGAAGGCCTTGAACTTGCGGCGCGTCTTGTTGGAGACGAAGTTCTCCAGCAGGTCGGTCTTGCCGGTGGCCAGCAGCTTGCTCATCTGCTCGCGCGCCACGGGCTGCTGCAGGATGATCTTGCCGCTCTTGAAGTCGCAGGTGATGCGCGAGCCCACCGCGTGTTCACAGACGTAGCTCGTGCCGTGCTCGAAGACACGGCCCTTGCACTTGGGGCAGACGCCCAGCGACTCCTGGCCGCTGAAGTCCACCGGCTCGCCGTCCTGCGTCTTCTGTGTGTCGTCGCCGAAGTCGAACTCGAGCTTGTAGTTGCCGATGTCCTCGTCGTAGGCCAGCTTGAGCTCGGCCGAAAAAGGCCAGCCTGCCTTGGAGCGGAAGCCCTCCAGCGGGCCGATCTTCTTGTGGGTGAGGAACTGCTCGACCTCGTGCAGTTCGAAGCTGCGCCCGCCGGGAATCTTGCTGATCGAAAAGCCACAGCCCTCCTCTTCCCCGGTTTTGCCGGTGCAGGTGAAGCGGCGGTAGTTCTCCTTGACCACGCCGCCGCAGTTGGGGCATGGGGTCTGCAGCGTGGCGTAGTCGCCGGGAATGGTGTCGCGGTCGTATTCCTTGGCCTTTTGCACGATGCGCTGGGTCATCGCAGCAATCTCGGCCATGAAGGCCTCGCGCGAGAGCTTGCCCTTTTCCATCTGGGCGAGCTGGAACTCCCAGTTGCCGGTGAGCTCGGGCTTGGTGAGGTCTTCCACGTCCAGGCCGCGCAGCAGCGTCATGAGCTGGAAGGCCTTGGCGGTGGGGACGAGCTCGCGCCCCTCACGCACGAGGTACTTCTCCAGGATCAGGCCTTCGATGATGGCCGCACGGGTGGCCGGGGTGCCCAGGCCCTTTTCCTGCATCGCGGCCTTGAGCTCCTCGTCATCCACCAGCTTGCCCGCGCCTTCCATGGCCGACAGCAGCGTGGCTTCGGTGTAGCGTGCCGGCGGGCGGGTCTTGGCGGCATTCACGGCCACGTCCTCGGTGCGCACGCGCTCGCCCGGCGTGACGGCCACGAGGTCGGCATCGTCTTCCTGGGCTTCCTTGCCATAGACGGCCAGCCAGCCGGGCTTGACCAGCACCTTGCCGTTGGTCTGGAAGCTGTGCACCTTGCCCTGGGCCTGAACAGTGGTGATGCGGGTGGTGACCAGGTACTCGGCCGGCGGGTAAAAGACCGCCAGAAAGCGCTTGACCACCATGTCATAGAGCTTGGCCTCGGCCTCGGTCAGGCTCTTGGGCGGCTGCAGCGTGGGAATGATGGCAAAGTGGTCCGAGACCTTGGCATTGTCGAAGACCCGCTTGTTGGGCTTGACGAACCCCTCCTTGATCGCGTGGGCCGCGTGCGGGGCCAGTGCGCGCAAGGGACCGGGCAGGTCCTCGCCGGCGATCATCTCCATCGTCTTCTTGACCACGCCGAGGTAGTCCTCGGGCAGGGCGCGCGAGTCGGTTCGCGGATAGGTCAGGACCTTGTGCTTTTCGTACAGGGCCTGGGCGAGCGCGAGTGTGGTCTTGGCCGAGAAGCCGAAGCGCGAGTTGGCCTCGCGCTGCAGCGTGGTCAGGTCATAGAGCAGCGGGCTGCTCTGGGTGCTGGGCTTGGCCTCCTCGGTGACGGTGCCGGTCTGGCCGCGCACTGCCTCGGCAATCGCCTGGGCTTCGGCAGCCGTCCACAGGCGGTCGGCCCGCAGCTCGGGGTCGGCCTCGTTCTTTTTCCAGGCCGGGTCGAACCACTTGCCTTCATAAGCGCCGGCCTGGGCACCGAAGGTGGCGCGCACCTCCCAGAAGTCGCGCGGCACGAACTTGCGGATCTTCTCCTCGCGCTCGACCACGATGGACAGCGTGGGCGTCTGCACCCGCCCCACGGTGGTGAGGAAAAAGCCGCCGTCGCGCGAGTTGAAGGCCGTCATCGCCCGCGTGCCGTTGATGCCCACCAGCCAGTCGGCCTCGCTGCGGCTGCGCGCGGCTTCCGACAGGCCGCGCATCTCCTCGTCGCTGCGCAGCCGCTCGAAGCCCTCGCGGATGGCCTGGGGCGTCATGCTCTGCAGCCACAGGCGCCGGATGGGCTTGTTCAGCCCGCCCTTGGCCGGCGTGGCGTACTGCACGATGAGGCGGAAGATCAGCTCGCCTTCACGTCCCGCATCGCAGGCATTGATGAGCTCGGTGACGTCCTTGCGGCGGATGAGCTTGACCAGGGCATTGAGCCGGCCCTTGCTTTTGTCGATGGGATGGAGCTCGAAGTGCGGAGGGATCACCGGCAGGTGGGTGAAGCTCCACTTGCCGCGCTTGACGTCGTATTCCTCGGGCGCCTTGATCTCGACCAGGTGACCCACGGCGGAACTGACGATGTAGCGCTCGTTCTCGAAGTACTCGTCGTGCTTTTCGAACTTGCCGCTCGAGGGCGTGAGCGCGCGCACGATGTCCTGTGCGACGGACGGCTTCTCGGCGATGACCAGGGCTTTGCTCATGGATCTCGGGTTGGGTCAGGAAAGAGGGGGCACCAGGACATGCCGCGCGCGCGCTCCCGCGCGGCCCCTACAATGCCGCTGCCTCGCGCGTGCGCGCACGCACGCGCGCGCTCCCATTTCAATGTACCCAAAGTCGACCATGACGCAAGCTCGACCCGTCCGTTCCCCCCGCGCCACCGCGGGGTCTGCCGTTCCGTCCCGGGGGCGGCGCATCCAGGTGCGCCGCTCGGGCGTGCACGGCAAGGGCGTGTTCGCGGTGGCGCCGATCCGGGCCGGCGAGCGCATCATCGAGTACAAGGGCGAGGTCATCACCTGGGCCGAGGCCCTGCGTCGCCACCCGCACGACCCGAGCGACCCGCACCACACCTTCTACTTCCACATCGACGATGGCCATGTGATCGATGCGAAGTACGGCGGCAACGCGGCGCGCTGGATCAACCATGCCTGCAACCCCAACTGCGAGGCCGACGAGGTGGACGGCCGGGTGTTCATCAAGGCCCTGCGCGACATCGCCCCGGGCGAGGAGTTGTTCTACGACTATGGCCTGGTGATCGACGAACGCTACACGCCCAAGCTGAAGAAGCAGTACGAATGCCGCTGCGGCGCCCCGAACTGCCGGCGCACCATGCTCGCCCCGAAGCGATGAGCGCCCTGCCCTGGCCTGCCGAAGACCTCTGGGAGCGGCTCGAACCCCAGTTGCCGGGCTTGAGCGTGGAGGTGCTGGCCGAGGTCGACTCCACCAACACCCGGCTGCTGGAGCGTGCGCGTCAAGGCGACACCGCCCCCTGCCTGCTGGTGGCCGAGCGCCAGAGCGCGGGGCGGGGCCGCCAGGGGCGTGCCTGGCAGTCGGCACCGGGAGCCTCGCTGACCTTCTCGCTGAGCCTGCCGATGTCGCCGCAGCGCTGGGGTGGCCTGTCGCTGGCGGTGGGCGTGGCCCTGGCCGAGGCGCTGCACCCCTCGCTTCGCATCAAGTGGCCCAACGACCTGTGGACGCTCGATGCCAACGGCGGGCCCGCCGGCAAGCTGGGCGGCATCCTGATCGAGACCCAGGGCCATGCCGGCCCCAGCCGTCACGTGGTGGTGGGCGTGGGTCTGAACATCGACGCGCCCCCGGCCCTGCCCGATGCGCGCCACCCGGTGGCCTGGCTGCGCCAGCTCGACCCGGCCGCCACGGCCGCCGGCACGCTCACGGCAGCGGCCACGGCCCTGGTGGGGGCGCTCAAGCTGTTCGAGCTGCGCGGCTTTGCGGCTTTTGCGCGGCGCTTCGAGGGTCGCGACCTGCTGCGTGAGCGGCTGGTGAGCACCACCAGGCCCGACCTGCCCGAGGGCCGGGCCCAGGGGGTCGACGAGGACGGCGCCCTGCTGCTGCGCGATGCGCGCGGCCTGCACCGCCTGGACAGCGGCGAGGTGAGCGTGCGCCCATGCTGAGACTCCTGGTGCTCGTGCTGCTGCTGGCCAATCTGGGCTACTACGCCTGGACCGCCGGCCATCTGCAAGGGCTGGTGTCCCGGGCCCCCGACCCGCGCGAGCCCGAACGCCTGCAGCGTCAGGTGCGGCCGGAGATCGTGCAAATCGAAACCGCTCCGGCATCGCCGCGCACCCCTGCACCGGCTGCCACACCCGCCCCGGCCCCACAGGAAGAGCCGGCCTCGCCTGCATCGGGCCTGCCGGCCAGCGCGGTCGCGGCCGCGGCATGCCTGGAGATCGGCCCCTACACCGAGGCCGAGTACGCCGGTGTGCAAGCCACCATCGCCCAGGCGCTGCAGGGGGTCGATTGGAGCGTGCAGCGCGAGGAGCGCGGCGGTGTCTTTCTGGTCTATCTGGGCAAGTACCCCAGCCGGCAGGCGCTGCTGCGCCGGCAGGAGGAACTGCGCGCGGCCGGCATCCGGGCCGAAGAGGTCCGCAGCTCACCGGATCTGGAGCCGGGGCTGTCGCTGGGCCGCTTCACCTCGCGCGACGGTGCCGAGCGCCGGGCGCTGGAGCTGGCCGACCGCGGCGTGCGGGCCGCCCGCGTCCTCACGATCACCCCGCCCGCCGTGCGCGTGCAGGTGCGCATCCCGGCGGCCGATGCCGCACTGCACGGCCGCCTCGATAGCCTGGCGCCGCGCCTGCAGGGGCGTCGGGCGTCGCCCTGTGGTGCCGACACCAACGCGCGCACCTGAGCCCTGCAACAAAAAGGGCTCCCGCGGGAGCCCTGGTGTGAGCGGCAGACGTCGATCACTTCGCGGCCACCACGCGAGCCATCTCCAGCACCTTGTTGGAGTAGCCCCATTCGTTGTCGTACCAGGCCACGAGCTTCACGAAGGTGGGGTCCAGCGCAATGCCGGCCTCGGCGTCGAAGATGGAGGTGCGGGGGTCGCCGCGGAAGTCGGTGGCCACGACCTTGTCTTCGGTGTAGCCCAGCACGCCCTTGAGTGCGCCTTCGCTCTGGGCCTTCATCTCGGCGCAGATCTCGGCATAGGTGGCGGGCTTTTCCAGTTCGCAGGTCAGGTCGACCACCGACACGTCGGAGGTGGGCACGCGGAAGGACATGCCGGTGAGCTTCTTGTTCAGCTCGGGGATCACCACGCCCACGGCTTTGGCCGCACCGGTGCTGGAGGGGATGATGTTCTCGAGGATGCCGCGGCCGCCGCGCCAGTCCTTGTTCGACGGGCCGTCCACGGTCTTTTGCGTGGCAGTGGCGGCGTGCACGGTGGTCATCAGGCCGCGCTTGATGCCCCATTTGTCATGGAGCACCTTGGCCAGCGGCGCCAGGCAGTTGGTGGTGCACGAGGCATTGGAGATGATGGCCTCGCCCTGGTAGGTGCCGTGGTTCACGCCATAGACGAACATCGGGGTGTCGTCCTTCGACGGGGCCGACATGATCACCTTCTTCGCGCCGGCGGCCAGATGCTTCTGAGCGGTCTCTTTGGTGAGGAACAGGCCCGTGGACTCGACCACGATGTCGGCGCCGACCTCACCCCACTTCAGCTCGGCCGGGTCCTTCACCGCGCTCAGGCGGATCTTCTTGCCGTTGACGATCAAGGTGCTGCCCTCGACAGCCACGTCCCCGTCGAAGCGGCCGTGCACCGAGTCGTACTGCAGCATGTAGGCCAGGTAGTCGGGCTCGAGCAGGTCGTTGATCGCCACGACCTCGATGTCCTTGAAGTTCTTCACCGCCGCGCGGAACACCATGCGCCCGATGCGCCCGAAGCCGTTGATGCCGATTCTGATGGTCATGATTGCGCTCTCCTAGGGAAAAGTCGGTAACGGAAATCCATGGACGAGCGGGAGTCCGGCTGGCTCCCGCAGGCGGGATCAAAGGCCCAGCACGGCACGCACGGTGGCGGCGACGTTCTCGGGCGTGAAGCCGAAGTGCTTGAACAGCACGCCGGCCGGGGCCGATTCGCCGTAGGTGTCGATGCCCACCACTGCGGCGCAGCCGTACTTCCACCAGAAGTCAGTGACGCCGGCCTCCACCGCGATGCGTGGCAGCCGCGCCGGCAGGACCCGGGTTTTGTAGGCCGCATCCTGGCGGTCGAAGACGGTCGTCGAAGGCATGGAGACCACACGCACGGCGATGCCCTGCACCGCGAGCATCTGCTGGGCATGCAGGGCGAGCTGCACCTCCGAGCCGGTGGCGATGATCACGGCCTGGGGCTTTTTCTTCAGGCCCACCTCGCTCGGCTCGGCCAGCACATAGGCCCCGCGCGCGATGTCCTCCAGCCCGGCCTTGGGCGCATAGGGCAGGTTCTGGCGGGACAGCAGCAGCGCGCTGGGGCGGGCCTGGCTCTGCAGCGCGCAGGCCCAGGCCACGGCGGTCTCGGCGGTGTCGGCCGGACGCCAGACGTCCAGGTTCGGGATCAGGCGCAGGCTGGCGGCATGCTCGATCGACTGGTGGGTGGGGCCGTCCTCGCCCAGGCCGATGGAGTCGTGCGTGAAAACATGGATCACGCGCTGCTTCATCAGCGCGGCCATGCGGATGGCGTTGCGCGAATAGTCGCTGAAGGTCAGGAAAGTGCCGCCGTAAGGGATGTAGCCGCCATGCAGCGCGATGCCGTTCATGATGGCGGCCATGCCGAACTCGCGCACCCCGTAGTTGATGTGCCGCCCGCCGTTGGGCTCGCCGGTGGCCGCGTCGAAGCGCAGCGCGGGCGTGCTCTTGGTCTGGGTGAGGTTGGAGCCGGTCAGGTCGGCCGAGCCGCCCAGCAGCTCGGGCAACGCGGCCGTGAAGGCTTCCAGCGCGATCTGGCTGGCCTTGCGGGTGGCCACGGTCTCGGCCTTGGCATGGGCGGCCACGGCCGCGTCCACCGCCACCTGGGCGAAGCCGGCGGGCAGCTCACCGCGGATGCGGCGCTCGAACTCGGCGGCCAGTTCGGGGTGCTCGGCCCGGTAGGCCTCGAAGCGGGCCTGCCAGTCGCGCTGCAGCGCGGCGCCGGCCTCGCGAGCGTCCCAGGCGGTGTAGGCCTCGGCCGGGATCACGAACGGGTCGTGCACCCAGCCCAGGGCATCACGGGTGGCGCGGATCTCGTCCACGCCCAGAGCCTCGCCATGGACCTTGGCGGTGCCGGCCCGGTTGGGCGAGCCCTTGCCGATCGTCGTCTTGCACACGATCAGCGTGGGCCGGTCGGTGCTGCGTTTGGCCTGGGCGATGGCCGCATCCACGGCCTGCACGTCGTGGCCGTCCACATCGTCGATGACGTGCCAGCCGTAGGCGGCAAAGCGCCGGGGGGTGTCGTCGATGAACCAGGGATCGACCTGGCCGTCGATGGAGATGCCGTTGTCGTCATACAGCGCGATGAGCTTGTTCAGCTTCCAGGCGCCGGCCAGGGCGCAGGCCTCGTGGCTGATGCCCTCCATCAGGCAGCCGTCGCCCAGGAACACATAGGTGTGGTGGTCGACGATGCGGTGCGCGCCGCGGTTGAATTCGTGTGCCAGCAGCTTCTCGGCCAAGGCCAGGCCCACCGCATTGGTGAGGCCCTGGCCCAGCGGACCGGTGGTGGTCTCCACCCCCGGGGTGATGCCCACTTCGGGATGCCCCGGGGTCTTGCTGTGCAACTGGCGGAAGCGCTTGATCTCGTCGAGCGGCAGGTCATACCCGCTCAGGTGCAGCAGCGCGTAAATCAGCATCGAACCGTGGCCGTTGGACAGCACGAAGCGGTCGCGGTCGGCCCAGTGCGGGTCGGCCGGGTTGTGGCGCAGGTGGCGGCCCCACAGGGCCACGGCGATCTCGGCCATGCCCATGGGGGCGCCGGGGTGGCCGGAATTGGCGGCCTGCACCGCATCCATCGCAAGCGCGCGGATGGCGTTGGCCATCAGGGTGGTGTTCTGGGGGGTGGAGAGGGTCGTGGCGCTCATGTCCATGAGGAAACCTGCCGCTGCGGCTGCATCCCGGCGCCGCAGACGGCGCACACAGACGGGATGGGGGGTTGGAATCGGGGAACCCCGGATTGTAAGTCGGCGCGGATAATCACCCGCCAGGGCCCGCCGGGCCCCGACGCCCCCAGTGCCTTCCCTCACACGCATGGACAACCTGAAAGCCCTGATCCTGGCGGCCGGCCGCGGCGAGCGCATGCGCCCGCTGACCGACCACACCCCCAAGCCGCTGCTGCCGGTGCGGGGGCGGCCGCTGATCGAATGGCACCTGGAGGCGCTGGCGCGCGACGGCGTGCGCGAGGTCGTCATCAACACCGCCTGGCTGGAGGAGCAGTTCCCGGCCACCCTGGGCGACGGCTCGCGCTTCGGGCTGCGCATCCGCTATTCGATGGAAGGCCGCGACCACGGCGGCGCGCTGGAGACCGCCGGCGGCATCGCCAAGGCCCTGCCCTGGCTGGGTGAGTGCTTCTGGGTGGTCTCCGGCGACATCTTCGCCCCGGGCTTCCGCTTCGACGCCGCACGGGCGCGAGCCTTTGCCGCAGGCAAGCGCCTGGCCCATCTGTGGCTGGTGCCCAACCCGCCCTACCACCCCCGGGGAGACTTCGGCATCGGCCCGGATGGCCTGGGGCTGAGCGATCCGCCCGAGACGGTGCCGCGCCACACCTACGCCAACCTGGCGCTGATGCGCGCCGAGTTGTGCCGCCACCTGCCGGTGGGCCAACGGGCCGCGCTGGGCCCGCTCTTGCATGACGCGATGCGCCGGCGCCAAATCGGTGTCGAGATGTATACGGGACCGTGGGAAAACGTCGGGACGCCCGCACAATGGGAGGCATTGTCGGCGGCCCCTCCGACCGGGAAGATGGCCGCCCAGGAGGACCGATCATGATGGAGCTGCTCGTCGGTGCGCTGGCGGCCGTGGTGGTGGGGGCCGTGCTGGAAGTGGGCGTGGTCAAGGCCCTGCGCGGGGTGCAGTTGGCCGCCTCGCCGCTGTCGGGCGATGCGCTGGACTCCTTCGTCTACGAGCGCTCGCTGCTCACCCCGGAACGCGACCTGGCGATCGTCTGGGCGGGCCTGACTGCAGCCGGGGTGCTGAGCGCCGCAGCGTGGTCGTTCCAGCGGCCCTGGCTGTGGGCGCCGGCGGCGCTCGCCTGGCTGGCCGCCCTGGGCTGGGACTGGTGGACCTGGGAGCGCGCCGCCGCCAGCGTCAAATACGTGAGCTGGCGGCGCGGCTGGCGACATTCCACCCGCCAGGTGCCGGTCTCCCATGTGGCCGAGGTGCACGTGGTGGAAAAAAACCTGTTGGGCCCGCTGGGCACGTGTTACATCGCCCTGACGCTGGCCGACGGCAAAGCCGTCAAGCTGCCGCGCACGGCCACGCTGGGCGGGCTGGGTCGCGTGGAAGACGTGGCCAATTTCATCCGCCTGCAAATGCAGCAGGTGCGTGAGCTGCGCGAGCGCCGCGCCAACGAGCGGCGCCGTGCCCGGGCGCAACGCGAGCCCAAGGACCCGGTCGAACGCGAACTGCGCCGCAAATTGATCGAATTGCGCCGCGCACGCCACCCCAAGGTGCCCACCGCGCACTGACATCCGCGCCGCCGCGATCGGGGCGCCGCCCGGCATGGCGCGCCGTCCCAAGCGCGGCTAGACTGTGCCGATGAGTCTGCTTCCCCCCTTGGCCGCCGACCCGCAGGCCCCCCGCCAGCGCCGCGCGCGGCTGGCGCAGGCGCTGCGTGAGGCCGGTGGCGGCGTGGCCGTGCTACCCACCGCCCCGCAGCGTGTGCGCAACCGCGACACCCACCACCCCTACCGGCCCGACAGCCATTTCCATTACCTCACCGGCTTCGACGAACCCGAGGCTTGGCTGGTGCTCGACAGCAACGGGCGCAGCACGCTGCTGTGCCAGCCCCGCCACCCCGAGCGCGAGGTCTGGGACGGCCATCGGCTCGGCCCTGAGGCGGCCCCGGCCGCCTTGGGGGTGGATGAGGCGTTCCCTGTCGAGGAGATCGACCGCCTGATGCCCGGGCTGATCGGCGGACACGCCATCCTGTGGTTTCCCTTTGGCGTGCACGAGGGCCTGTGGACCCGGGTGGAGCGTTGGCTGCAAGACGTGCGCTTGCGCGAGCGCCAAGGCGTGACCTGCCCCACACAGTGCCGCGACCTGTCGGCGCTGCTCGACGAGATGCGCCTGGTCAAGGACGCGCACGAGCTGCAATTGATGCGCCGGGCCGGCACGATTTCGGCGCTGGCACATGTGCGGGTGATGCAGCGCTGCGGCCAGTGGATGCGCGAAGGCCGCCTGGACGGACGCCGCGAATACCACCTCGAAGCCGAACTGCTGCACGAGTTCCGGCGCCAGGGTGCGGCCGGCCCCGCCTACCCGAGCATCGTGGCCGCCGGCGCCAACGCCTGCGTGCTTCACCATCCGGCCGGCGACGCGCCGCTGAAACCAGGCGAGCTGTGCCTCGTCGACGCCGGCTGCGAATACCTCGGCTACGCCGGCGACCTCACCCGCACCTTCCCCGTCGGCGGCCGCTTCAGCGCACCGCAGCGCGAGCTCTACGAGATCGTGCTGGCGGCCCAGGCCGCCGCGATCGACGCCTTGCGGCCAGGGGCCCGCCTGCGCGATGCCCATGACGCCGCCCTGCGTGTGCTGTGCCAGGGCATGCTCGACACCGGGCTGCTCGACCGCAGCCGCCACGGTGACGTCGATGAAGTGATCGGCACGGCCGCCTACCGCCCCTATTACATGCACGGCACCGGCCACTGGCTGGGCCGTGACGTGCACGACGTGGGCGGGTATCTGCAAGAAGACGAGCCCCCCGTCGAGCAGCCCGATGGGGCCGGCGGGCGGGTGGTGAGGAAGCCCTCGCGCCTGCTGCGCCCCGGGATGGTGACCACCGTCGAGCCCGGCCTGTACGTGCGCCCCGCCGAGGGCGTGCCCGAACGCTACTGGCACATCGGCATCCGCATCGAGGATGATGCCGTCATCACCCCGGCAGGCTGCGAGCTGCTCACCCGCGACGCCCCCGTGCACCCCGACGAGATCGAAGCCCTGATGAGAGGCCAGGCCCCATGACGGACACCGACGCCCTGGAAGCCCGGGCCTATGCCGACATGTTCGATCTGGCCCCCGTCTCGCTGTGGCTGGAGGATTACAGCGGCGTACGCGCCCTGTTCGAGCAATGGCGCAGCGAAGGCGTGCACGACCTGCGCGCTCACCTGCGCGCCGACCGCAGCCGCGTGGCCGAGTGCTCGAGCCGCATCCGCCTGCTGCGCGTGAACCGGCGCACGCTGGAGCTCTTTGAGGCCGACAGCCAGGAGCACCTCGCTGCCAACCTCGGCCATGTGTTCCGCGACGACATGTTCGACCAGCACGTCGAGGAGCTGCAGGCGCTGTGGGAAGGCCGCGGCGGCTTCGGCGGCCCCACGGTCAACTACAGCCTGACCGGCCGGCGGCTGGACATCTGGCTGCGCGCCACCGTGCTGCCCGGTCACGAGCAGACCTGGGAGCGCGTGCTCGTGGCCCTCGAGGACATGAGCGAACGCAGCCGCGCCGAGCGGGCCCTCAAGCGCAGCGAGCAATACGCTATGGGCCTGTTCGAGCACTCCCCG
The DNA here is from genome assembly GCF_056746695.1 of Caldimonas hydrothermalis. Classification (NCBI taxonomy): domain Bacteria; kingdom Pseudomonadati; phylum Pseudomonadota; class Betaproteobacteria; order Burkholderiales; family Sphaerotilaceae; genus Caldimonas; species Caldimonas hydrothermalis. Next base: position 280,784 of record NZ_JBWQXA010000001.1, read on the forward strand.
GTGTCGCTGTGGGTCGAAGACTTCAGCAACGTGAAGTTCCTGCTCGACGGCGCGCGCGCCCAGGGCATCCGCGACCTGCGCACCTTCCTCGACGTGCACCCCGAGTTCGTCGAGCGCTGCATGCAGGAGATCCGCGTCATCGACGTCAACCGTCAGACGCTCACGATGTTCGGCGCGTCTGACAAGTCCACGCTGATGCGCCGCCTGCACGAGATCTTCCGCGACGACATGCGTGAGCACTTCGCCGAGCAGCTCGTCGAGCTGTGGGACGGCAAGCTCTTCCAGCAGCGCGAGACCATCAACTACGCGCTCGACGGCGAGCCGGTGAACGTGTACATGCAGTTCTCGGTGCTGCCCGGACACGAGGCCGACTGGAGCCTGGTGCTGGTCTCGCTCACCGACATCACCGCGCGCAAGAAGGCCGAGGCCTATCTCGAATACCTGGGCAAGCACGACGTGCTGACCAAGCTGCGCAACCGCTCCTACTTCGTCGACGAGCTCAACCGGCTGCAGCGCAAGGGCCCGTGGCCGGTCACCGTAGTGATGGCCGACCTCAACGGCCTGAAGGCCATCAACGACCAGGAAGGCCATGCCGGCGGCGACGATCTGCTGCGCCGCGCCGGCGAGGTGCTGGCCAAGGCCGTGGACAAACCCGCCAGCGCCGCGCGCATCGGCGGCGACGAATTCGCCGTGCTGCTGCCCGGCACCGACGAGCGCGGCGGCGAGCAGATCGTCGAGCGCATCCACTCGCTGCTGGAGCTGAACAACCAGTTCTACCCCGGTGCCGCCCTCAGCTTCTCGATCGGCCTGGCCACCTGCGCCGCCGGCCAACGGCTGGAGGCGGCCGTGCACCAGGCCGACCAGCGGATGTACGAGGCCAAGCGCGCCTACTATGCCGCCAGCGGTCGCGACCGGCGGCGCTCCTGATCCGCGCCGCCCTCAGGACCCCGCCGCCTGCCGGGGCTGCGGCGGCGTCCAGCCTCCACCCAGGGCCTTGAACAGGTCCACGGTGGCGGCCAGTTGGGCGCGGTGGTTGTCGAGCACCCGCAGCCGGGTGGCATTGGCGCTACGCTGGGCGTCGAGCAGCTCCAGGTAGGCCGAGTAGCCGGCCTCGTATCGCTGCCGTGCGGTCTGCAGCGCCCGTTCGCTGGCCTGCGCGGCGATCTCCACGTCGGCCTGCGCGGCCCGGGCGGCTTCGAGGTTGGTCAGGGCATCGGCCACGTCGCGGAAGGCCGATTGCACCGCCCCTTGGTAGGCCGCCAGGGCCTCGCGCTGGCGGGCTTCGGCCTGGGCCGTCTGGGCGCGGCGCCGCCCGGCGTCGAAGATCGGCAGATCCAGCCCCAGGCCCAGCGACCAGATGCGCGCGCCGCCCTTGAGCAGATCGGACAGCTCAGCGCTTTGCCCGCCGAAGGCGCCGGTGAGCGAGATGCTGGGGTACATCGCCGCCCGGGCCACGCCGATCTGGGCATTGGCCGAGGCCAGCAGCGCCTCGGCCTGGCGCACATCGGGCCGGCGCTCCAGCAGCGCCGAGGGCAGGCCCGCCGGCGGGGGCGGCGGCACGGGCAGCGCCCGCACCGCCCCGGGCGCAAGCTGCAGGTCCGGCTGGCCGGTCAGCAGCGCCAGTTGCGAACGTGCCAGCTCGCGCTGGCGTTGCAGTTCGCGCAGCTGCAGTGCCGCTTCGGCGCGCTCGGCCTCGGCCTGGTCCACCTCCAGGCGCGCGGCGGCCCCGCCCTGCAAGCGCAGGCGCAGCAGGCGCAGGCTTTCCTCGCGCGAGGCCAGGGTGTCACGGCTCAGGGCGATCTGCTCGTCGAGCATGCGCAGACTGAAGTAGCCCTGGGCCACGAGGCCGCTCACCGTCTGCCACACCACTTCACGGGCATGGTCGGTGGCCAGGGCCTGGGCACGCGCGGCCTGCGAGGCCCGCCGCAGCCGGCCCCAGAAGTCGATTTCGAAGCCGGTGGTGGCTGCCAACTGGAAGGTGTTGAAGGTGCCACCATGGCCCGCCGCCGAGAGGTCGCTCGTGCGTTGGCGCGCGCCAGACCCGCCCAGGTTGAGCGTGGGCCAACGCAGCGCATCGGCCTCGCGCAACAGGGCTTCGGCCTGCTCGACGCGGGCCACGGCCGCCTGCAGGTCGGTGTTGTTGCGGCGCGCTGCGTCCATCAGGCCGTCGAGCGTGGCATCGCCGAAGAGCGTCCACCAGGTGGACGACACGGTAGGCACGGCTTCAGCAGAAGGGCTGGCCGCGCTGTACTGCGCAGGCAGTGAGGTGGCGGGGCGTTCGTAATCGGGCCCCACCGCCGCGCAGGCACTCAGCAGGGCCGCGCCCAGCAGCGGCAGCAGCCGCGAAGGCATGTTCGGAGTCAGGGTGTTCATACCGGCACCTCCTCGGTCGCGCCGGGGGCATGGCTGTGCTGAGGCCGCGGCTTGCGGGCCAGCAGGGTGTAGAACAGCGGGATGAAGATGGGCGCGATGAAGGTGGCCACCAGCATGCCGCCGAAGACGCCCGTGCCCATCGACTGCCGCGCAGCCGCGCCGGCGCCGGTGGCGATCATCAGCGGCACCACGCCCAGGCCGAAGGCCAGCGAGGTCATCACGATCGGACGGAAGCGCAGGCGGGCCGCCTCACGCGCCGCGGCGATGGCCGACAGCCCGCGCTCCATGCCCTGCATCGCAAACTCGGCAATCAAGATGGCGTTCTTCGCCGCCAGGCCGATCAGCACCACCAGGCCGATCTGGAAGTAGATGTCATTCTCCATGCCGCGCAGGAAGACGAGCAGCAGCGCCCCCGTGACGGCAAAGGGCACGGCCAGCAGCACGGCCATCGGCACCCCCCAGCGCTCGTACAACGCCGCCAGGATCAGGTACACCATGATCAGCGCAAAACCGAAGGCAAACACCGAGGCGTTGCCGGTGCGCTTTTCCTGGAAGGCCTGACCCGTCCACTCGATGCCATAGCCCGGCGGCAGGGTCTCGCGTGCCACCTGCTCGACCGCGGCGATGGCCTCGCCCGAGCTGTAGCCCGGTGCGGCGTTGCCAAAGATCTTGGCCGCGATGTAGCCGTTGTAGCGCTCCACCTGTTCGGGACCGACGATGTCGTCCACGCGGATCAGCGCCTTCAACGGGATCATCTGCCCGCTGGTGCGCGAGCGCACATACAGGCGGCCCAGGTCCTCCGGCTTGGCACGGTAAGCCGCATCGGCCTGCATCGTGACGCGGTAGGTGCGCCCCTGGCGGTTGAAGTCATTCACGTAGTACGAGCCCATCTGCGCCTGCAAGGCGGCAAACACCTCGTCCACCGGCACGCCCAGGGCCAGGGCCTTCTCGCGGTCGACCTCCACACGCAATTGCGGCACCGTGGGGCGGTAGAACGTGTTCAGGCCCGTGATGGCCGGGTGGGCGCCCAGTGCGGCCATGAAGTCCTGCGTGACCTGCGCGAGCTTCATCGGGTCAGGCTCGGTGCGACCTTGCACATAGACCTCGAAGCCGCCGGCCTGGCCCAGGCCCAGGATGGCCGGCGGGTTGAACGCGAAGGCAATGCCGTCGGGCAATGCAAAGCCCATGCCAGAGACGGCCTGGGCCAGCGCCTGGGAGCTCTGCTGGCGCTCTTCCCAGGGCTTCATCGGGATGAAGATGGTCGCGGCATTGGCCTTGGCGCCCCCACCGATGAAATCGAAGCCGTTGATCGCGAAGAAGCTGTGGATGGCCGGGTTGTCGGCATTCATCTGGCGCAGCAAATCGGTGGTGCGCTCGGTGCGCGCCAGCGTCGCACCGTCGGGCAGCACGGCCGAGGCGATGATGTAGCCCTGGTCTTCGTCAGGCACGAAGCTGCCGGGCACCGTGGCCAGCAGCCAGCCCGCACCGCCCAGCATCAGCACGAAGGTCACCAGGGCTGCCACGCGGCGCTTGAGCGCCAAATCCACCCCGCCCAGGAAGCGGGCCGTGAGCCAGTTGAAACCGCGGTTGAAGGGCGCAAAGAAGCGCTCGCCGCGCGTGGGGCCGTTGTGCTCGTGGGGCTTGAGCAGCAGCGCACACAGTGCCGGCGTGAGCGTGAGCGCCACCACGCCGGACAGCACCACCGAGATGGCCACCGTCACCGCAAACTGGCGGTAGAGCTGCCCGGCGATGCCGCCCATGAAGGCCACCGGGATGAACACCGCGCACAGTACCAGCACGATGCCCACCACCGCACCCGAGACCTCGCGCATGGCTTCGATGGACGCCGCAAACGGACTCATTCTCTCCTCGCGCATCAGGCGCTCGACGTTCTCGATCACGATGATGGCGTCGTCCACCACGATACCGATGGCCAGCACCATCGCGAACAGCGTGAGCGTGTTGATCGAGAAGCCCAGCAGCCACAGCCCGGCGAAGGTGCCGATCAGCGACACCGGCACCGCCAGCATCGGGATGAGCGTGGCGCGCCAGGTCTGCAGGAAGACGAACACCACCACCAGCACGATCAGCGCGGCCTCGATCACCGTCTTGGCCACCTCACCGATGGAGGCCGACACGAACAGCGTGGTGTCGTAAGGGATGAGGTAGTCCACGTCCTGCGGGAAACGCTCGCTCTTGAGCTCGGCCAGTTTGGCCTTGACGGCGTCGCCCACGTCCAGCGCATTGGCCCCCGACTGCAGGAACACGCCGATGGCGATCGACGGTTTGCCATCGACGCTGCTGGACTGGTCGTAGCTCTGCGCACCCAGCTCCACACGGGCCACGTCCTTCAGACGCAGCACGCCCCCGGGGCCGCCCGAGCGCAGGATGATCTCGCCGAACTCCTCGGCGCGCAGCAGCCGGCCACGTGCGGTCACGGTGTAGCCGATCTCCTGGCCCGGAGGCGCGGGTTCGGCACCGATCTTGCCGGCCGCGTACTGCGCATTCTGCGCGCCGATGGCGGCGGCCACGTCAGCCGGCGTCACGCCCAGTTGCGCCATGCGGTCCGGGTTGAGCCACACTCGCATCGAGTAGTCGCGCGCGCCGAACACCAGCACATCGGCCGTGCCGGGGATGCGCTTGAGCTCATCGAGGATATTGAGCGTGGCGTAGTTCGACAGAAAGAGCTCGTCGTAGGTGCCCTGCGGCGAATTCAGCGCAATGACCAGCAGGAAGTTGTTCGAGCGCTTGGCCACCACCACGCCGTTGCGGCGCACTTCGTCGGGTAGCCTTGGTGCGGCGAGCTGCACGCGGTTGTTGACGTTGAAAGTGGCCTTGTCGATGTCGGTGCCCACCTCGAAGGTGGCCGTGATTTCCACGGTGCCGTTGGACGACGCGCTGGAGTTGAAGTACTGCAGGCCCTCGATGCCCGAGAGCTGTTCCTCGATGGGCGCGGCCACCGTGGTGGCCAGCGTCTCGGCCGAGGCGCCGGGATAGGACGCGGTGATGGTCACCGTGGGCGGGGCGATCTCGGGGTACTGCGCGATCGGCAGTGCGCGCATCGAGACCAGCCCGGCCAGCACGATGATGATGGACAGCACGGCCGCGAAGATCGGCCGCTCGATGAAGAAGCGGGAGTTCATGCGGACTCCTTCAGTTACCCGAGGCCGGCGCCGAGACAGCCGCGGCAGAAGCGGCCGGCGCGGACGCAGCCGGTGCCTGTGCGTTCACCGGCGCACCGGGCCGCAGCTTCATCAGGTTGTCGACGATGACCTGATCGCCGGCTTTCAGGCCGCCGGTCACCACCCAGTCGCTGCCCGACCAGCCAGCCGTCTGAATGGGCGCCGGCTGGGCCTGGCCGTCGCGCACCACCCACACCATGCGGCCCTGCTCGTTCTGCATCACGGCGGCTTGGGGCACCAGGAAGGACCGGGCCTGTCCTGCGACCACCTGGACCTTGACGAACTGCCCGGGCAGCACGCGCAGCCGAGGGTTGGCAAACTCCGCCCGCAACGGCACCGTGCCGAGCGACGGATCCACCGTGGAGCCGGAGAAGTTCAGCCGCCCCTGTTCGAGCAGCGACTCGCCTTGGTCGTTCAACAACTGCACCTGAGTACTGCCGGCCGCACGCAAGCGCGCCAGCTCCGATTCGGACAAGGCAAAGCGCACCCAGATCGGATCGGTCTGGGTCAATGTGGTCAGCAAGCTGTCGGTGCCCGGGTTGACCAAGGCGCCTTCGGACTTCAGAGAGCGCCCACTGATGCCCGAGATCGGCGCCGTCACCGTGGTGTACGACAAGTTCAACTCGGCCTCGCGCACCTGGGCCTGGGCCACGGCCACGGCGGCTTGCGCGAGTTGCAAGGCTGACTGCGCGTTGTCGGCTTCGCGCCGGCTGATGGCCTGGGCCTCGGCCAGCGGGCGCAGCCGCTCGTGCTCGCGGCGGGCCTGCTCGAGCTGGGCCTGCTGCTGCGCCAGATGGGCGCGCGCTTGTTGCAGCGCGATCTCGAAAGGCGCGCGCTCGATCTGGTACAGCGCCGCCCCCGCACGCACCGCTTCGCCCTCTTGATAGCGCTGGCGCTCGATCAGGCCGGTCACGCGCGCGCGCACCTCGACCTGCTTGGAGCCCTCGGCCTGGCCCACGGCCTCCAGCGTGAGCGGCAGCACCTGTTCTTGCATCACGCGCACCTGCACCGGCAGGGCCGCGGGCGCGGCATGGCTGGGGGCCGTGTTGGCCGCATCACAGGCTGCCAAACCCGACAACACTCCCGCAGCGAGCAGGAGCCCGCCCCATCGGCCCAGGAAGCCCGCCGCGCATCGGCGTGTGTAGTCATCGACGATGGTTCGCATGAAGTCCTCATCGACTCGCGCCAGCCGATGCTTTGGATACGAAGCCGTCGACGCGAGCATGCAGTGGTGGATGGAAGCGGAGCCCGACCCTGGACCGAGCGCAATCACCTGCGGATCAACCCTGAGTTCGCAGCCCCCAGAAAGCCCGTATCATACATACATTCGTGAATGTATGCTGACGATGGCGCGACGCACCAAAGAAGAAGCCGAACAAACCCGCCGGGCGATCCTGGAGGCCGCGCGGCGCTGCTTCCATGCCCAAGGCGTCTCGATGACCAGCCTGGAGCACATCGCCAAGGAAGCGGGTGTGACCCGCGGAGCGGTGTATTGGCATTTCGCCAACAAGGGCGAGCTGATCGACGCGATGTTCGATGACGTCTCGATTCCCTTCATCGACCGCCTGGACTACACGCTGCTGCTCGACCCCGAAGCCGACGCGCGCAGCCGGCTGCGCAACTTCCTGTGCCAACTCGTCAGCTCCCTCGATAACCCTGAGCTGCGCGTGGTGATGGAGATCCTGGAGTTCAAGTGTGAGTTCGTCGGCGAGCGCAGCGAGGATCTGAACGACTGGATCTCGCACAGCCAAGACCTGATCGGCAAGCTCGAGCGCACTTACATCGAGGCCCGCCGTGAAGGCACGCTGCGCCCGGACATCACACCCCGCTTGGCCGCCCTGGAGACCAAATGCTTTCTGGGCGGCCTGATGCGCCTGCGTTTGATGCGCCTGCCCGCGCTGGAATCACTGAACAGCGCCTACGCGCTGATCGACGCCTATTTGCAAGGCGTGCTGCCGCTGGAGCTGTCCCGTCACACCCAGGCGCCGGCCAAACGCTCGACCTCGGCACGGTCGCGTCCGCTGCGGCGCGCCAGATCCTCGAGCTGATCATCGCCCACACGGCCCACGTTGAAGTACACCGCTTGCGGGTGGGCCAGATAAAAGCCGCTGACGCTCGCCGCCGGCGTCATGGCCAGGCTGTCGGTCAGGCCCATGCCGATGTCATGCGCGCCCAGCACCCGGAACATGTCGCGTTTGACGCTGTGGTCCGGACAGGCAGGGTAGCCCGGCGCCGGCCGGATGCCGCGGTATTTTTCGGCGATCAGCTCCTCGTTGGACAGCGTCTCGTCGGGAGCATAGCCCCACAGCTCGGTGCGCACGCGCTGGTGCATGCGTTCGGCCAGGGCCTCGGCCAAGCGGTCGGCCAGGGCCTTGAGCAGGATGGCCGAGTAGTCGTCGTGGTCGTCGAGGAAGTACTGCTCCTTCTTCTCGACGCCGATGCCCGCCGTCACCGCGAACAGCCCCACGTAATCGTTGTTGAGCGGCGAGACGAAGTCGGCCAGGCAGCGGTTGGGACGGCGCACGCCGTCGACCACCGGCCGCTCGGTCTGCATGCGCAGGCCATGCCAGGTCATCAGCGGCTGGGTGCGCGCCTCATCGGCATAGAGCACGATGTCGTCGTCGTGGACCTGACAGGCCGGATACAGGCCGATCACCGCGTGCGCCGTGAGCGAGCGGCCCTCGATCAGCCGCTTGAGCATGCGCTGGCCGTCACTGTAGACGCGCCGCGCCGACTCGCCCACGACCTCGTCGGTGAGGATGGCCGGGAAGGGGCCGGCCAGGTCCCAGGTCTGGAAGAAGGGGCCCCAATCGATGCACTGGGCGATCTCGGCCAGGTCGTAGTTGCGAAAGACACGCCGGCCGAGGAACTTGGGTTTGGGCGGCACGTAGGAGGCCCAATCGATGGGCGTCTTGTTGGCGCGGGCCTGGGCCAGGCTCACCAAGGGGGTCTGCTTCTTGCCGGCATGCTGCTGGCGCACCTTCTCGTAGTCGGCCCGCAGCTCGTCCAAGTACCTCGCCGCGCGCTCGTCGGACAGCAGGTCCGAGCACACGCCCACGCTGCGCGAGGCATCGGGCACGTAGACCACCGGGCCCTCGTAGTGCGGGGCGATCTTCACGGCCGTGTGCACGCGACTGGTGGTGGCCCCACCGATCAGCAGCGGGATCTTCTTCAGACGGAAGTACTCATCGCGCTGCATCTCCGAGGCCACGTATTGCATCTCCTCCAGGCTGGGCGTGATGAGCCCGGACAGACCGACGATGTCCGCCCCTTCGACCTTGGCGCGGGCGAGGATGTCCTGGCAGGGCACCATCACCCCCATGTTGATCACCTCGAAGTTGTTGCACTGCAAGACGACGGCAACGATGTTCTTGCCGATGTCGTGCACGTCGCCTTTGACGGTGGCGATGACGATCTTGCCCTTGGGCTTCACGTCGCCCCCGGCCGCCTCGAGCTGGCGCTTTTCCTCCTCGATGTAAGGCACGAGGTGGGCCACGGCCTGCTTCATCACGCGCGCACTCTTGACCACCTGGGGCAGGAACATCTTGCCCGCGCCGAAGAGATCGCCCACGATGTTCATGCCGGCCATCAGCGGGCCCTCGATCACGTGCAGCGGACGGCCGCCGTCGGCACGGATCTTCTGCCACATCTCCTCGGTGTCCTCGACGATGAAGTCGGTGATGCCGTGCACCAGGGCATGCGAGAGGCGCTCCTCCACCGGCAGCGCACGCCAGGCCAGCCGGGCGCTGTCGTCCTTGGCCGAGCCCTTCACGGCCTCGGCGATCTCGAGCAGCCGCTCGGTGGCGTCGGGGCGGCGGTTGAGCACCACGTCCTCCACGCGCTCGCGCAGCTCGGGGTCGAGGTCGTCGTAGACGCCGATCATCCCCGCATTGACGATGCCCATGTCCATGCCGGCGCGGATCGCGTGGTACAGGAACACCGTGTGGATGGCCTCGCGCACCGGCTCGTTGCCGCGGAACGAGAAGCTCACATTGGACACGCCGCCCGACACCTTGGCACCGGGCAGGTGCTGCTTGATCCAGCGCGTGGCCTCGATGAAGTCGACCGCGTAGTTGTTGTGCTCCTCGATGCCGGTGGCAATCGCGAAGATGTTGGGGTCGAAGATGATGTCCTCGGGCGGGAAGCCCACCTCATCGACCAGGATGCGATAGGCCCGCTCACAGATCTCGATCTTGCGCTGGAAGGTGTCGGCCTGGCCTTGCTCGTCGAAGGCCATCACCACGGTGGCCGCGCCATAGCGCCGGATCAGCCGGGCCTGGCGCTTGAACTCCGCCTCGCCCTCCTTGAGCGAGATAGAGTTGACGATGCCCTTGCCCTGGATGCATTTCAGGCCCGCCTCGATCACCTCCCACTTGGACGAATCGATCATGATCGGCACGCGCGCGATCTCCGGCTCGGAGGCGATCAGGTTGAGAAATCGCACCATCGCGGCCTTGCTGTCGAGCATGGCCTCGTCCATGTTGACGTCGATGATCTGCGCGCCGTTTTCCACCTGCTGGCGCGCCACCGCCAGCGCTTGCTCGAACTGGCCGTTGAGGATCATCCGCGCAAACGCCTTGGAGCCGGTAACGTTGGTGCGCTCGCCGATGTTGACGAACAGTGTGCCTTCGCCGATCAGCACGGGTTCCAGCCCCGACAGTCGCATCGGGGCCACGGGGGTGGCAGGAAGGGGGGCAGAGGTCATGGCCGGTCCGACAGTGGGCCACGGCTCACCCGTGGCGCGGGTGAGCGTCGTTGCGAAACAAATCCAAGCCTGACACGCGACGCCCAATGCGCCGGTGCTGCAACGCTCCTTGGAGGGAACACATTCTACGCGAAGGCTCTCCAATCAGGCGCTGGCCGGCGGCTCGTGCCGCCGGTGCTGCGCGGTCGTTACATTTTCCAACGATCAGGCCTTGCCAGCCGACCGCGCATCGGCTCGAATCGGGACCTTGTCCTTTTTTGCTGTAAGGAACGATCATGAAACGCAATGTCGTGGCTGTGTGCGCCCTGGCCCTGGCGGCTGCAGGCTGCGCCAACATGAGTGAGACCCAGCAGAACACCGCCAAGGGCGCCGGCATCGGCGCGGCGGCCGGCGCGGTGATCGGATTGGCCACCGCCGGGGGCAACAAGGGCAAGAGCGCGGCCACCGGCGCGGCCGCCGGTGCCGCCGTCGGCGCGCTGGGCGGCTACATCTGGTCCAAGCGCATGGAGGAGCAGCGCGCCAAGATGGAGCAGGCCAGCGCGGGCACCGGCATCGGGGTGGAACGCACCGCCGACAACCAGATCCGCGTGCAGATCCCGTCGGACGCCGGCTTCGACGTGGGCCGCTCGGCCATCCGGCCGCAACTGGCCGGCGTGCTCGACAAATTCGCCCAGAGCATGCGCGAGCATCCGGCCACCGAGATCCGCATCGTGGGCCACACCGACAGCACCGGCTCCGATGCGGTGAACAACCCCTTGTCCATCGAGCGCGCCGCCAGCACGCGCGACTACCTCGTGGCCCGCGGCGTGGCCGTCTCGCGCATCGCGATCGACGGTCGCGGCAGTCGCGAGCCCGTGGCCAGCAACGACACGGCCGAGGGCCGTGCCAAGAACCGCCGCGTGGAGATCTACGTGGCCGAGCGCGAGCAGACCGCCCAGGCCCGCTGACCCCTTTGCCCATCCAGCCCCGGCACCCTGCCGGGGCTTTTTGTTCGTCATCACAGACCGATCTCAGGAGGAAACGACATGATGCTGTGCCCGCACCGGCTTTGGCCCTGGATGGCCGGGGTTGCCCTGCTCTGCGGATGCGCCACGCCCACCCCGACCGAGCCGCCCCCGCCCCCGCCAAGCGCGGCGGCCGCGCCGCCCCCGGCCCCCGCCCCCGCTGCGGCCGTCTCGGTGATCGACGGCCATGCCTGGACGGCGTCGATGGAGGCCCTGGCCCAACGCCTGCTGGGCGCAGCCCGGGCCGGCCAGGTGGAAGTGCGCCGCACCGAGGACAACCGGCTGCTGGTGCGTGCCACCGGCGACAGCGCCTTCGAGTCGGGGCGCAGCGCGGTGACGGCAGGCTTTCGCCAGACCCTGGACCTGGTGGCCGCCGCCCTGCTCGAGGCCCCCGACACCCGGGTGCAGATCCTTGGACACACCGACAGCCGGGGCTCGGACGCGCTGAACAACCGCCTGTCGAAGGAACGCGCCGAATCGACGCGCGACTACCTGGTCGCGCGCGGCATCGCCTTCGAGCGCCTGCTGGCCGAAGGCCGCGGCAAGAGCGAACCGGTGGCCGACAACACCACCGCCCAGGGCCGGGCCTTGAACCGCCGGGTGGAGCTGCTGATCAGCGTGCCTGCGCCCTGAGCGCAGGCCCTTGCGATCCTCAGGCAGCCTGGGGCACCAGGCTGCTGAACAGCCCCTGGGCTTGACAGCGGGGCTGGTAGCGGCCCACCCGCTGGGCGATCGCCGCGATGTGCTCGGGCGTGGTGCCGCAGCAGCCGCCGGCGATGTTGAGCAGGCCGGCGCGTGCGAAGTCTTCCATCAGCGCGCCGGTGACCTCGGGCGTCTCGTCGAAGCCCGTGTCGCTCATCGGGTTGGGCAGGCCTGCATTGGGATAGCAGGAGATGAAGGTGTCGCTGGCGGCCTTGGCCAGTTCTTCCAGGTAGGGACGCATCAGCGCCGCGCCCAGCGCGCAGTTCAGGCCCACCGCGATGGGTCGGGCATGGCGCACCGAATGCCAGAAGGCGCTGACCGTCTGGCCCGAGAGGATGCGTCCGGACGCGTCGGTGACGGTGCCCGAGATGATCACCGGCAAGCGCTCGCCGGTGGCTTCGAACAGCTCGTCGATCGCGAAGATCGCCGCCTTGGCGTTGAGCGTGTCGAAGATGGTCTCGACGAGGAAGAGGTCGGCCCCGCCCTCGAGCAGGCCCTCGGCCTGCTCGTAATAGGCCGCACGCAGGGTGTCGAAATCGACGTTGCGCGCGCCGGGATCGTTGACGTCCGGGCTGATGCTGGCCGTGCGCGGTGTGGGGCCGAAAGCACCGGCCACGAAGCGCGGCCTGTCGGGCGTGCCGTACTTGTCGCAGGCGGCGCGGGCCAGGCGGGCGGCCTCGACGTTCATCTCTCGCGCCAGCGGGGCCAGGCCGTAGTCCTCCTGGGCCACCGAGGTGGCACCGAAGGTGTTGGTCTCGATGATGTCGGCGCCGGCGGCCAGGTAGGCCTCGTGGATCTCGGTGATGACATCGGGCCGCGTGAACACCAGCAGCTCGTTGTTGCCCTTGAGATCCTTGGGGTGGTCGGCAAAGCGTGTGCCGCGGTAGTCGGCCTCGCCGAGCCTGTAGCGCTGGATCATGGTGCCCATCGCGCCGTCGAGGATGACGATGCGCTGGCGCATCAGGGCCGGCAGCGCGGCAGCGCGGGTGTAGGGTCGGGCGTCCATGGACACATTGTAGGCATGGGCGCCGGGTCGGCGCTCCCCGGGGGCTTGCCGCTGCGGGACAATGCCGCCACGACCGATCCCCGATGCCATGAAAGACCTCACCCCCCGCCAGGCCTGGGCCTACCTGCAGGCCCACCCCGACGCCCTCTTCGTGGACGTGCGCATGGAGATCGAGTACCTGTACGTGGGCCACCCGCCGGGTGCGGTGCACATTCCCTGGTACGAATACCCCGAGATGGAGATCGACGAAGCGCGCTTCGTCGAGCGCGTGCGGCGCGAGGCCGCCAGCCCGCACCGCCCGGTGGTGCTGATCTGCCGCTCGGGCCACCGCAGCCTCGAGGCCGCGCGGGCCCTGGAGGCTGCCGGCTTCACCGAGGTGGTCAACGTGCGCCACGGCTTCGAGGGTGATCGCGACGAGCGCTTGCACCGCGGCACGCTGAACGGCTGGCGGCACGACGGCTTGCCCTGGGAACAGATGTAGCGCGCCCCATCGTGTCACAACTCATTACAGCGTGTGCGTTGACGCTGCATAAACTGCCCGTTGGCCCCGCATGATGCAGCACGCTGGGGTCGCACAACACCATCAGGAGAGGACTGCATGCGCCCGTTCATCGTCCTGGGCGACAGGACCACCCATGGCGGCACGGTCGTCAGCGCCGACGACCGCAGCGACATCCACGGCAAATACATGGCTCGCGTGGGTGACATGGTGGTGTGCCGCCGTTGCAAGGGGGTTTTTGCGATCACCAGCGGCGCACCGGACATGGTGGACGGCCAGGGCCGCGGCTACGCCCGCCACGGCGACACCGTGGCCTGCGGTGCACGTCTCGTTGCCAGTCAGTTCACCGCAACGTGGTCCGACGAATCTTCGATGGGCGATTCCACAGCCAACATGCAGGCCGAGGCCGTCGACGCGGCCGCTCAGGTGGCGGCGCCCACGGCCTCGGGCCTGTGTCTCAACTGCCTGCGCAAGGCCGCCCACCTGGGCAGCCCCTTCGTGATCCGGGGGTGAGGGATGCTCGACGTGCAATCCCGGTGGGAGCAGCTACGTCACACACTGCCCGCGCTGAGGCTGTATGCGCTGGTCGACGGTGTGCAATACCAGACCCATCTGTGCAAACGCCTCCAGGCCGGCCAGGGCTTGTTCCCGCTGTTTGCGGGGACACCGGACGCGGCGCTGGCCCATGCCGGTCCCTGGCTCGTGGAAGCGGCCTGGGCGGACGAGGCGATGCTTGCCGAACTCGGCACGCTCGAACGCGAGGCGCCTGCGCTCGTCTGGCTGATCGCCGCGCAGGACCTGGAGGGCCTGGCGCAACTGCTGCAACTGCGGCTGGACGTGCACCTGCCCGATGGCCGCAGCGCCCTGCTGCGCTTCTGGGACCCGCGCGTGCTGGTCAAGCTGGCGCGCACCCTCGACGCTGCGCAACGGGAAGAGTTCTTCGGCCTCATCCATGAGTGGCACTTGCTGCACGAAGGCCGTCGCCTGTGGATCGGGAGGCACCTTGTTGACGCTCACTGAGGCGCAGTGGCGGGCCCTGCAACAAAGCGAAGCCAACCAGTTTGTCGCCGCCGTGTGCGATGCGTTCCTCGCCCATCGCACCGACATGCGAGAGCACCCGGGCCGTGAGGCGGTCCTCGCGCGGATGCAGGCCGCGTACGACTACGCCGCACGCGTTGGGTTTTGCAGCACAACGCACATCGTGCGGCTGCTGCACTGGGCGGCCGATGCCCCGCGCATCCATGACGAGCCGCCGGTCGATCGCTATCTGCGCAAGCCCGGTGCGACGCCGGAACAACGGCTCGACGAGTTGGGGGCAGTGGTTCAATACAGATTCAAGGAGATCGGTGCATGGCCGCAGCAGCCCCCCCTCTGATCGAAGCGGCCGCCCTGCGCGTGCTGGCCGCACTTGGCGTGGGCGTGGCCGCCGGTGAGGCCGCCAAAGAACAGGCGCGCAAGCGCCAAGAGCAGGCCGACAAGGCGAGGGACTCGACCATCGCGCGTGTCGAGGCGCCCACCCGGGCCAAAGAAAAGTGCAAGGAGTGTCCGCCCGATCGGGGCGAAGCCGCCCTGCAATCGACGGCAGGGTGGTCGCAAGACTCGATCGACTACCAGCGCCGCATCGCGCAGATGCCACCTGCGCCGCAAGGCTACCTGGTCGAGTGGCAGTTCAACGGTGTGCGTTTCGACGGCTTCGACTCCGGCCTATGCCTGCTCAGGGAGGCCAAGGCGCGGTATGACCAGTTTTTCGATGAGTTTGGCTATCGACGAGATTTCTGGAAGGGGGACGAAGCCCTTCTCGACCAAGCAGTCGCTCAGTCGAAGGCAGCGTCACCGCAGCCTCCCGTCCAGTTGAGGTGGCATTTCATGGAGCCCAAGAGCTTTCGCTACTTTTCAAAGTTGTTTTCGGCAGCAAAGCTGCAGATAGAGACGGTTCATCGCCCATGAAACATGCCTACGAACTTACGCTCTCCTTGAAAGCCGAAGAAGATCAGTCTGTCGCTGAGATTCTCGATCGGTTGCAGCGCTTCTCTAAGGCTCTTGAGCGGCTGTCTTCCAATTTGGAAGAGTGGTTCCTGGCCGGCGAGACCGAAGAAGAGGCTTTGCTGTACCAAGTATTCAAGGATGGTCAGCCAACCAAGGCTGCAATGGCTGTGCTTGAAACAAATCTCGCCCGAAAGCTTGATCCTAGGATCATCTCGATCTGGAACGGCAAGCAGGGACTTGCGGGAGCCTCCCTGCGGTTCATTGCAAGACCCGTAGACCACCCTAGTCTCGTTACCTTCGTCGGGCGCCCCCAGTCGTTCTCAGATGATTGGCACGCAATCGCTGAAGCTGTAGCAGTTGGGGTAGACATCTGGAGTCCAAGTTACGTTTCTTTGGAAAGCAATGGCTATTACGATGTCCGCGTTTTCAAAGACCGCCCCGGCGTCGGCTGGATGCTGTACCTGCCGCGCGTGCTGACGGCGCAGCAAGTGCCCGAGGCGCGGGCGCTGGTGCCCGTGATGGGGAAGAACGCCAAAGGCAAGGACGAGCAGCGGGGCACGATCATCGTCAGCGTCACCGACGAGCCGTTCTCCGACGAGAACCCGGATCACGTGCGAATTGCCAACGCCATCGAGATTCGTTTGGTCGATCAGGACTTGCTGCCACGGTATGCGGACCTTTGACGAATGTGGAGCCGGGCATTTCGCATCAGCGCACGAAACCCATGGCCCGTCGCACGCGCACCTCGGGTTTGGTGCGGTGTTCGGCCTCGAGCTGGGACAGGAATTCGTCGGGCGTGAAGGCCGTGCCCAGCAGGTCGGCTTGGCGGCACACGGCCGCGAAGTCGCCGGGGGTGAGCTGGTCGAGCCGGGCCAGGCGCTCGCGCTGTTCGGACGGCAGGGCCGCCTGCGCGTCGCCCAGCGCCTCGGCGGCGAACATGCGCTCACGCTGCGCCGGCAGGAGCGGATGGAAGCGGATCTTGAACGTAAAGCGGCGCAGCGCCGCCTCGTCCAGATCCTCGAAGAGATTGGTCGTGCAGATGAAGATGCCGGCGAAGCGCTCCATGCCTTGGAGCATCTCGTTGACCTCGCTGACCTCGTAGTGGCGCTCGGCCATGCGGCGGCTGCGCAGGAAGCTGTCGGCCTCGTCGAGCAGCAGCACCGCGCCCTCGGCCTGGGCCTCCTCGAACATGCGGGCCATGTTCTGCTCGGTCTCGCCGACATACTTGCTCACCAGATCGGATGCCTGGCGCACCAGCAGGGGCTGTTGCAGCTCGGCGGCGATGTGCTCGGCCAGCGCCGTCTTGCCGCTGCCCGGCGGGCCGTGGAAGCACAGCGTGCCGAGCTGGCGGCGGCGCAGGGCCTCGACGATGCGCGGCACCGGGAAGCGCGACTCGGTGTGCAGCAGGCCAAGGTCGTAATGCGTCACGCTCACGCGCGGGCCGCGCTCGCCGGCCCCGACGCCGAGCGCCCGGTCGGCGTTGGCCAGCTGGCGCTCGATCAGCGGCTCCAGCCGGGCGTCGTCATCGCCCTCGCGCGCCAGGCAGGCAAAGCGCACCGCGGTGCGGATCTGCGCGGGGGTGAGCCCCTTGCGAGCGGTGAGCCGGGCCACGAAGCCCTCGCCGACCGGCACCCCGGCCAGGGCCTTGCGCACCAGGCCCTCACGGGCTCCGGGCGGGGGCGAGCGCAGTTCGAGATGGTACTGAAAGCGGCGCCGGAAGGCTGGGTCGATTTGTTCGATGCGGTTGGTCACCCAGATCACCGGCACGGGGTTGCTCTCGAGCACCTGGTTCACCCAGGCCTTGCCACTGACCGATCCGCTGGGCGGGCCCTCGCCGGCGTCGAGCCGGGCCATCCATTGCGCGGCGTCGGTGGACAGCGGCGGAAAGACATCCTCGACCTCGTCGAAGAGCAAGGCCACGTTGGGGCTGCCCTTGAGGAAGACATGGCTGATCTGCAGCGAGCGGTAGCGGTCGCGGCCCGACAGGGAGTTGCCGTCCCGGTCGGCGTACTCCACCTCGTAGAGCTCGAGTCCGGCGGACTTGGCCATGACCTTGGCCAGTTCGGTCTTGCCGGTGCCGGGCGGGCCATAGACCAGGATGTTGACGCCGGCCTCGCGGCGCGCCACCGCATTGCGCAGCAGGGCGACCATCACGCGCGCGTCCTCGGCCACGTAATGGAAGTCGGCCAGCGTGAGCTCGGTGGGCGTGGCCGGCCGGGTGAACACGGCCATCAGGTCGGCCGGGTCGCGGTATTCGCGCATCAGCACCGGCGGCAGTTGCTCGGAGACCTTCATCAGGTCGGCCAGGTCGGTGATGTTGTGCTCGGAGATCAGGTTCTCGACCATGCCGATGCGCTCCAGGCGCGATCCGGCGCGCAGGGCCTCGGCCACCTCGCGTTCATCGACCTGGGCCACCTCGGCCAGCAGGGCATAGGCCTCCTGGGCATTGGCCACCTTGAACTCCACCAGCAGGCCGCGCAGCTCGCGCTGGTAACGCGCGAGCGTGCCATACAGCAACAGGGCCCGCTCGGCCGGGTTGAGCTGCAACAGCCCGCCCAGGGCGTCGATGTTGCGCTGCACCAGGGTCGATGCCCGCCGCAGATCGCGGTCGAGCCAGTCGCGCGTGGCGCCGAGCACGGCCATCAGATCCTTGGGCGCGTCCTTGATGGATTCGTCGAGGTAGAAGAACAGTGTGCCCTCCTCGTAGGGGCCTCGCCAGGCGCCATGACGCAGGAGAAAGGCCTCGTCGTCCAGCCGTTCGTGGCCCCGCCACAGGGCGTTGCCGGCGCAGCGCCGGCCGAGGTACTCTCGCAGCCGTTGCAACACCGGCGCAGGCCAGACGAGATGGCGACCGGTCAGGCCCAGCAGGGCGTTCCAGTCGCGCCGCACGTTGAAGCGCCCCGGATGACGCAGCGTGAGCGTGAGCACGAAGTGCGAGCACATGCGGTCGAGCACGGGCGCCTCGCGCAGCCCAGGGGAAGGCCATTCGCGTGCCTGCGCCAGACGTCGAACCATGGACACCTCCTTGTCGCCAAGGATGGACGTGCGGCCACCATAACGCAGGCCAGGCGGCATGGGAAGCCCGCCGCCGCCGCGGCAGGCCCGGGGTTTCAAAGGGCAGATGCCGTGGCCTGCGGCCTGCCGCGGTCAATTTGCTGGATCGAGGCTCAGTGCAGCACCACCGGCTGGTGCATCAGCGAGGTGAATCGCTCGATATAGGCGTCGATCTCCTCGACGCTGGGCGAGGTCTGGATCAGGGCTTCGACGCCGGCCTTGAAGCTTTCGGCCATCGCCCCTTCAAGGTAGATCTCCTTGCGCGAGAACTTGTCCACGATCTCGTAGCCCCCGCGAGTGAGCGCCCCGGTCGTCTCGCCGGCCCGGGATGCAGGCTCGCTTGCGGGCACCTCAAAGGCCACGACGGCGAAATTGTCCGAGTTGTAGAGCATTTGCATGGAGCACTCTCCTTCACGGGCCGGGCTTGGCGCGGCCTGTGTGGCTGTACCGCCCGGTCCCTGCTGTGGGTGAGATCTGGGGATGCCGCTGCAAGTTTCAAGCCCGCCGTCCACCCCCTTGCCGGAGGTATCGGCGGCCCGGGCGGCGGCTTGAGAACCTCAACCCCCCGCCAGCACGAGCTCGAAGGGCTCGTCGCGGCCTTCGACGAGGCGGGCGCGCACCGGCAGGTGGTGGCGCGAGGGATCCAGCCACACCTCGGCGCGAGTGCCACTGGCGGAAGCGTTCAGGCGCTCCAGGCGCAGGGCACGCACACTGCGCCCGTCGGTCAGGGCGATCGTCTGGTCCCCGTGCGAGAGGAACACCCAACGATCCAGATCGGCGCGCGCGCTCACGACGAGCAAGCTCAGCTCGCGGCCGGCTTGGTGCCAGCTGGCATCGGCCTGCACGATGGCCGGCAGCTGGATCATCCAGCTCAGACGGTCCTGCAGGCCCGGTTGCAGCGGCCGGGTGTCCTCGCGGCCGCTGAAGGTGATGGGGCCGCGCGGCCGATGAAAATCGGCCACCCTCGGCGGGCGCTTCAGGCGTTCGTCGGTGAAGCGCTCAGGCACCAGGCCCGAGGCCTCGAGCAGGCCGGTGCTGGTCTGGGTCAGGATGGTACCCAGCAGCGGCACGCGCGCCTGCAGTTGCAGCTCGTACCGGGGCGGCCGGGGATCCCAGCTCAGGCGGCCCTGGCCGGACAGGATGCCGCGGCGCACCTGGTAGTCCAGCGTGGCCGGCGGCGGCCATGCGGTGCGATAGACCGGCGGCGGGCCATCGGGCTGCCCGGCCCAGGCCACCGACGGGCCAGCCCAAACCAGGGTCTGCAGCAGGCGGCGCCGGCTGCGGTCAGGCGCCATGGCGGGCCCGCTCGCCCAAGGGGCGCTGCCTACAATCGTGCATTCTGCGTTTCCCTCTCCCGGCATGAAACTCGCCACGTACAAGGATGGTTCGCGCGATGGACAGCTCGTCGTGGTGTCGCGCGACCTCACCCAGGCCCATTATGCGGCCGGCATCGCCACCCGCTTGCAGCAGGTGCTGGACGACTGGAACTTCCTGTCGCCGCAGTTGCAGGATCTGTACGTGACCCTCAACCAAGGCCGTGCCCGCCACGCCTTCCCCTTCGATCCGGCGCTGTGCATGGCCCCCCTGCCCCGCCCGGTGCAGGCCTACGACGCCTGGGCCAGCGCCGCGCACCTCGAGCGCCTGGGCTGGCCGGTGCCGGCCAAGGTCGATGGCCCGCTCGTGCGGCCCTGGGTCGGCGACGTGCTGGGGCCGACCGATCCGCCGCCCGGGCCGACGGCGCAGGCTGCTGCGGACCTCGGGCCCGGGCTGGCGGTCGTCACCGGCGACGTGGCCCCGGCGTGCAGCCCCGCCGAGGCGCTGGAGGGCGTGCGGCTGCTGATGCTGGCCTGCACCTGGACGCTGCCGGCCCGGCTGGAGGAGGAGCGGGCGCTGGGCCTGGGGCTGCTGCACGGCCGCCCTGCCACGTCGTACGGCCCGGTGGCCGTCACGCCCGACGAACTGGGCGAGGCCTGGCGGCGCGGCCGCGTGCACCTGGGCCTGAAGGTGCAGGCCCAGGGCCGGCGCCTGTGTCGTGGCGATGCCGGGGCCGCGATGGCCTGGCACGTGGGCCGCTGGCTGGCCCAGGCCGCCCGCACACGGGCCCTGCCCGCCGGCACCGTCGTGCACAGCGGGCCGCTCAGCCCGGTCGAGCCCTCTGGCGGGGTGGCCTGCCTGGCCGAGCGGCGCGCCCAGGAGACCCGCGAGCACGGCGAGCCGCGCAGCCCCTGGCTGCTGGCCGGCGACCGCGTGCACATCGAGCTGCAAGCCGACGACGGCAGCCCCCCGATGGGCGCCATCGACTGCGAAGTGCCCGCTCAAGGATAAGGAATGCGTTCCGTCTCGCCGGGCACCGGCGGGAAGGCCTGCGGATCCTGGCGGGCCCAGGCCTGGACGGCCTGCTCGATGCGTTCCTGGCGCGAGGAGACGAAGTTCCAGCGCATGTGACGCGGGTGCTCGGCGGTATTGCCCGGGCCCAGGTCGAGCGGGTCGCCGCCGATCAGCATGAAGCGCACCGCCTCCAGCGCCCGCAGGCGCACCGGCCGCGGCGGCAGCACGAGCATGTCGCCGGGGTTCAGCGGCTCGCCGTCGGCCGTGAGCGAGCCCGAGACGACGTACAGCGCCCGCTCCTCGTGCTCCAGCGGGACCTCCATGTGAGCGGTCGATTCGATCTCGCCGGCCACATAGAGCGTGCGGCTGCGCACCGGCACTGGCGAGGTCTGGCCAAAGGCGTCGCCGGCGATCACGCGCAGGTGCACGCCGGCCGAGCGCACCTCGGGCAGGCCGGCCGCGCTGACGTGAACGAAGTCGGGCAGGGCCTCCTCGTCGGCCAGCGGCAGCGCCACCCAGGTCTGGATGCCATGCAGGCGGTGCCCAGCCGCGCGCAGCGCCTGCGGCGAGCGCTCGGAATGCACGATGCCGCGCCCGGCGACCATCCAGTTGACGTCGCCCGGACGGATGTCGCGCACCGTGCCCAGGCTGTCGCGATGGGTGATCACGCCCTCGAAGAGGTAGGTGACGGTGGCCAGACCGATGTGAGGGTGGGGCCGCACGTCCAGTCCCTGGCCCGGCGCGAATTCGGCCGGGCCCATGTGGTCGAAGAAAACGAAAGGGCCCACGGCCCGGGCGGCGGCGGCCGGCAGCAGGCGGCGCACCATGAAACCATCGCCCAGGTCGTGGGTGTGGGAGGCCAGCCGGATGAATGCCATAGGGGGTCGTCCTCACGATGCGGCAGGCATCTGCCGGGACTTCAGCCTACCACCACCGGCGAGATCCAGGGCAGCCTGCGCCCCAAACCCCGAGTGCCGATGCGCTTGGCCGCTGCGCACCGGCAGCGCACAATGGCCCTCAGCGCAGCAACCACGGAGCCCCCGCGATGAGCGACCCCCTGCAAGGCATCGGCAAGCTGGTGCCCGGTTTCGACTTCCTGCAAGGCCTGGTGAAGAATGCCGGCTCGGCCCTGCCCAACTTCGGGCAGTGGGTCGCCCCCACGCTCAACCCCGAGGAGCTGGAAAAACGCATCGAGGAACTGCGCACCGTGCAGTTCTGGCTGGAGCAAAACGCCCGCATGCTCGGCGCCACCATCCAGGCGCTGGAGGTGCAGCGCATGACGCTGTCCACGCTGAAGACCATGAACGTGCCGGTGGAGACCTTGCGCGAGTCGCTGACGCTGCGCCCGCCCGAGGCTGCCGCGAAGGCGGCGGACCGACCGAAGACGCGCCGGCGTCCGGCCGCGAAGGCGGCAGCCCTGGCGAGCGGGGCGGCCGCGGCACCGGCCGTCGATCCGGTGCAGTGGTGGGGCGCCCTGACCCGCCAGTTCACCACTCTGGCCGCCTCGGCCATGAAGGATGCCGCCAGCGAATCGGCGCGCCACCTGGCCGGCGAACTGGTCCGTCAGTCGTTCACGGCCGCCGAGGATACCCTGCGCAAGAGCGTGGCCACCGCGGGCAAGGCCGCCCGTCAGGTCAAGGCCGGCGCCGCCGGCGCTGCCGGACTGGCCGCACGGGCGGGCCAGGCCGCCGGCCAAGTGGCGATGCAGGCCGCCACCCCGAAGCCACGCGCATCGGCGCCCCGCCGGCCGTCCGCCAAGGCCCGCAAGGGCTGAGCCTCAGGACCGCCGATCCCGTTGCCGGTGCTGCCAGGCGCCCAGGGCCACCAGGAATGCCAGGGCCAGCTCCATCACCTCCTCGATGGCGGTCTGCCAGGCCCGCACGGCGGCCCCGAGCACGATGCCCAGCTCCTCGGCCAGGATGGCCGGGGCGCGGTCGGCCACCTTGCCCACCACCAGCGTCACCGCGAAGGTGAGCACCGTGACGGCCACCGGATCGCCGCGCCGCAGGCCGCGCAGCACGCCCGGCCCCCGCCGCACGACGAGGTGGGCGCAGGCCAAGGCCACCGGGGCCAGCACCAGTGCGGCCACCACGCGGTGCAGGGGGCGTCCGTCGCGCAGGAAGAAGCTGAACTTGAGCACGCTCGTGCCGGTGAAGGCCTTGTGCCAATCCATCTCGCGGGCCGCAAACGCCAACATCACGACGGCCAGCGAGGCCCACAGCCGCCAGTCGTCCTCGGGCCGGCGCCACGCCGCGATGAGGGCGGCCGTGACCACATACAGGGCAGCGTTGAGCCCCTCGACGGGCCCATGCTCACTCATCAGCGCCATCGTGGCCGGCGCCGGCAGGACGATCCAGACCAGGTGGGCCAGCCCCAGGAAGGCCAGGGCCAGCCAGACGGCGGCGCCAGGCCGCAGGGCGAAGGAAGAAGAAGAGGGGGGCATGGGCATGTCGGACGGCCGTGACGGCCCCAGGGCCGCGCATCTTTGCGTCCTGAGCAAAGCCGAAATGATGCCTCAAAGCGCGCAGTGTTCAGCCCACGCTCAGCCGGCCGCGTTACATTGGCGGCACACGAGGAGACCCCCGATGAACGCTCCCCTGCGTCCCGACACGCTGGCCGCAGCCGACGAAGCGGACGAACGCACCCGGCGCCAGGCCGAGGTGGTGCAGGCCCTGTCGCAGGTGCTGCCCGCGCATGCACTGCTGTGGCACCGCGAGGACACCACGCCTTACGAATGCGATGGGCTGACGGCCTATCGCGAGCAGCCGCTGGCCGTGGCCCTGCCCGAGACCGAGGAGCAGGTGGCCGCGGTGCTGCGCACCTGTCATCGACTGCAGGTGCCGGTGGTGGCGCGCGGCGCCGGCACCGGCTTGTCGGGGGGCGCCCTGCCCCACCGCCTGGGCGTGACGCTGAGCCTGGCCAAGTTCAACCGCATCGTGCGCATCGACCCGCATGCACGGATCGCCGTGGTGCAGTCGGGCGTGCGCAACCTGGCCATCAGTGAAGCGGCCGCGCCCTATGGCCTGTACTACGCGCCCGATCCGAGCAGCCAGATCGCCTGCACCATCGGAGGCAACGTCGCCGAGAACTCGGGCGGCGTGCACTGTCTGAAGTACGGGCTCACCGTGCACAACGTGCTGCGGGTGCGTGGCTACACGGTCGCAGGCGAGCCGCTGGAACTGGGCAGCCATGCGCTGGACGCGCCGGGCCTGGACCTGTTGGCTGTCTTCATCGGCAGCGAGGGCATGCTCGGCGTGGTCACCGAGGTGACCGTGAAACTGGTGCCCAAGCCGCAACTGGCGCGCTGCATCATGGCCAGCTTCGACGACATCCGCAAGGCCGGCGACGCCGTGGCCAACGTGATCGCCGCCGGCATCATCCCCGCCGGGCTGGAGATGATGGACAAGCCGATGACGGCCGCCGTCGAGGACTTCGTGCATGCCGGCTATGACCTCAATGCTCAGGCCATCTTGCTGTGCGAGAGCGACGGCACCCCCGAGGAGGTGGCCGAGGAGATTGCGCGCATGCTGGACGTGCTCGTCGCCTCGGGCGCCACCCGCGTCGAGGTGAGCAAGGACGAGGCGCAGCGGCTGAAGTTCTGGAGCGGTCGCAAGAACGCCTTCCCCGCCAGCGGCCGCATCAGCCCCGACTACATGTGCATGGACTCGACCATCCCGCGCAAGCGCCTGGCCGACATCCTGCTGGCGATTCAGCAGATGGAAAAGAAATACGGCCTGCGCTGCGCCAATGTCTTTCATGCCGGCGACGGCAACCTGCACCCGCTGATCCTGTTCGACGCCAACGACCCCGACCAACTGCAGCGCTGCGAGCGCTTCGGCGCGGACATCCTCGAAACCAGCGTGGCCCTGGGCGGCACCGTCACCGGCGAGCATGGGGTGGGCGTGGAAAAACTCAATTCGATGTGCGTGCAGTTCTCGCCCGAGGAGTTGGAGCAGATGCGCGCGCTCAAGCGGGCCTTCGACCCGGCCGAGCTGCTCAACCCCGGCAAGGTGGTGCCCACGCTGAACCGCTGTGCCGAGTACGGCAAGATGCACGTGCGCAAGGGCCTGCTGCCCTTCCCCGAGCTGGAACGCTTCTGACCCTCCTGTCCCCGTCCTTGCGCATGAACCCCGATCCCGTCCTCGACCGCCTGATCGACCAGGTGCGCGCCGCGCTGGCCGACGGCCGTCCCCTGGCCATCCAGGGCGGCCGCACCAAGTCCTTCTACGGTGAACCCCTCGTGGGCGAGCCGCTGGAGCTGCGGCCGTTGGCCGGACTGTCCAGCTACGAGCCCACCGAACTCGTCGTCACCGCCCGCGCCGGCACGCCACTGGACGAGCTGGAGGCCGCACTGGCCGAAAAAGGCCAATGCCTGCCCTTCGAGCCGCCACGCTTTGCCAGCGGCGGCACCGTGGGCGGCATGGTGGCCGCCGGCCTGTCCGGTCCCTCGCGGGCCGCGGTGGGCGCGGTGCGCGATTACGTGCTGGGTGCCACGATGCTCAACGGGCGGGCCCAGGTGCTGAGCTTCGGCGGCCAGGTGATGAAGAACGTGGCGGGCTACGACGTCTCCCGCCTGCTGGCAGGCTCGCTGGGCACGCTCGGGGTGATCCTCGAGGTCTCGCTGAAGGTGCTGCCGATCGCGCCGGCCACTGCCACCTTGCGCTTCGAGATGGACGAGGGCACGGCGCTGCAGCGGCTCAACGAATGGGCTGCGCAGCCCCTGCCCCTGAACGCGAGTGCCTGGTGGGACGGCACCCTGCTGTTGCGGCTGCGCGGCGCCCAGGCCGCAGTGGCCGCCGCCTGCCGGCAACTGGGCGGCGAACCGATCGCGGCGATGCAGGCCGCCCCCTTCTGGGAGGGCCTGCGCGACCAGCGGGACGAATTCTTCGTCAAGGCCCACGCCGCGGTGCAGACTGGCGCCAGCCTGTGGCGGCTGTCGGTGCCGCCGACGGCCGCCCCGCTGCGCCTGCCGGGCGAGCAGCTCATCGAATGGGGCGGCGGCCAGCGCTGGTGGTGCACACCGGCACCGGCGGCGGCCGTGCGCGAGGCCGCCGCCCGCGCCGGCGGCCACGCCACGCGCTTTCATGGCCCGCCGGACGGCCCGGTCTTCATGCCCCTGCCGCCGGTGCTGGAGCGGCTGCATCGCTCGCTCAAGGCGGCGTTCGACCCGCAAGGCCTGTTCAACCGCGGCCGCCTCACAAGCGGCCTGTGACCCTCGAGTCCCCTCCGAGCCTTTTCGCATGCAGACCCATCTCGCCCCCGAATTCCGCGACACGCCCGAGGGCCGGGAGGCCGAGGCCATCCTGCGCAAGTGCGTGCACTGCGGCTTTTGCACCGCCACCTGTCCCACCTACCAGTTGCTGGGCGACGAGCTCGACGGGCCGCGCGGGCGCATCTACCTGATGAAGCAGGTGCTCGAAGGCCAGAGCGTCACGCGCAAGACGCAGGTGCACCTGGACCGCTGCCTGACCTGCCGCAACTGCGAATCGACCTGCCCCTCGGGCGTGCAATACGGGCACCTGGTGGACATCGGCCGCCGGATCGTGGAGCAGCGTGTCGAGCGGCCCGCCGGCGAAAAGCTCGTGCGCACAGTGCTGCGCGAGGGGCTGACCTCGCGCCTGTTCGGTCCGGCGATGAAGCTGGGCCAGATGGTGCGCCCGCTGCTGCCCGGCGCGCTGAAGAACAAGGTGCCGCCGCGCGACACCCGCGCGCGCGCCCACCAGTGGCCCACGCGCACCCACGAGCGCAAGGTGCTGATGCTCACCGGCTGCGTGCAGCCGGCCATGATGCCCAACATCAACAGTGCCACCGCGCGCGTGCTGGACGCCGCCGGCGTGCAGACCCTGGTGGCCGATGGCGCGGGCTGCTGTGGCGCGATCCGCATGCACCTGAACGACCACGAGGGCGGACTGGCCGACATGCGCCGCAATGTCGATGCCTGGTGGCCGCTGGTCGAGCGCGGCGAGGTCGAGGCGATCGTGATGAACGCCTCGGGCTGCGGCGTGACGGTGAAGGAGTACGGCCACGCCCTGCAGCACGAGCCCGATTACGCCGAGCGCGCGAAAGCCATCAGCGCGCTCACGCGCGACCTGAGCGAGCTGCTGCCCGCCCTGGTGCCCGCGCTGAAGTCGCGCCTGCGGCGCGAGGTCGGCACCCGCAGGCTCGCCTTCCATCCGCCTTGCACGCTGCAGCACGGTCAGCAGTTGCGCGGCGGCGTCGAGCAGGTGCTGCGCGAACTGGGCTTCGAAGTGCAACTGCCCGCCGCCGAATCCCACCTGTGCTGCGGTTCGGCAGGCACCTATTCGGTGCTGCAGCCCGAGCTGGCCTACCAGCTTCGCGACCGCAAGCTCTCGCATCTGTTGCCACTGCAGGCCGAAGCCATCGTCTCGGCCAACATCGGCTGCATCCAGCACCTGCAGACGGGCACGATGACGCCGGTGCGGCACTGGATCGAGCTGGTTGACGAGGCACTGCACGGCCCATGAAGAAAAGGCCCTGCGGGCAGACGCCGCAGGGCCGCAAGACGAAGGGGCCTCGCAACCCCTTCCCCGCAAGCTCAGCGCACGCGGCCGGCGCGCCAGGCGGCGAGCAGCTTCTCGTACTCGATGGTCTCACCCTTGGGCTTCTCGTTGGCCAGCTTGGCCCACGGAGCCCCCTTGTCGCTCAGCCACTTCTTCGGATCTTCCTTCTTGTTGAGCTTGGGCGCACAACGGGCCATGCCGGCGCGCTCCAGGCGGGCCAGCACCTGGTCCATCTCCTCGGCCAGGTTGTCCATGGCCTGCTGCGGGGTCTTCTCGCCCGTCACGGCCACTGCCACGTTCTTCCACCACAGTTGTGCCAGCTTGGGATAGTCGGGCACGTTGGTGCCGGTGGGCGTCCAGGCCACGCGGGCCGGGCTGCGGTAGAACTCCACCAGGCCGCCCAGCTTGGGCGCAAGGTCGGTCATGGCCTTGGACTGGATGTCGCTCTCGCGGATCGGCGTCAGGCCCACGATGGTCTTCTTCAGCGACACGGTCTTGGAGGTCACGAACTGGGCGTACAGCCAGGCCGCGGCGGTGCGGTTCGGGTCATGCTTGGCGAAGAAGGTCCAGGAGCCCACGTCCTGGTAGCCGTTTTGCATGCCCTGCTTCCAGTAGGGGCCGTTGGGGCCGGGCGCCATGCGCCACTTGGGCGTGCCGTCGGCATTGACCACCGGCAGGCCCGGCTTGGTCATGTCGGCGGTGAAGGCCGTGTACCAGAAGATCTGCTGCGCGATCTGGCCCTGGGCCGGCACCGGGCCGGCCTCGCTGAAGGTCATGCCCGTGGCTTCCTTGGGCGCGTACTTCTTCATCCAGTCCACGTACTTGGTGAGCGCGTAGACGGCCGCGGGCGAGTTGGTGGCCCCGCCGCGCGCCACCGAGGCCCCCACCGGGTGGCAGCCGTCGGGCGTGGTGCGGATGCCCCATTCGTCCACCGGCTTGCCGTTGGGAATGCCGATGTCGGCAGTGCCGGCCATGGACAGCCAGGCATCGGTGAAGCGCCAGCCCAAGCTGGGGTCCTTCTTGCCGTAATCCATGTGGCCGTAGATGGGCTTGCCGTCGATGGTCTTCACGTCGTTGGTGAAGAACTCGGCGATGTCCTCGTAGGCACTCCAGTTCAGCGGCACGCCCAGGTCGTAGCCGTACTTGGCCTTGAAGCGCTCTTTCAAGTCCTTGCGCTCGAAGAGGTCGGCACGGAACCAGTACAGGTTGGCGAACTGCTGGTCGGGCAACTGATAGACCTTGCCGTCTGGTGCGGTGGTGAAGCTCAGGCCGATGAAGTCCTTGAGGTCGAGCCCCGGGTTGGTCCATTCCTTGCCGGCGCCGGCCATGTAGTCGGTCAGGTTCATGATCTGGCCGTAGCGCCAATGCGTGCCGATCAGGTCGGAGTCGGAGATCCAGCCGTCGTAGATGGACTTGCCCGACTGCATCGAGGTCTGCAGCTTCTCGACCACGTCGCCTTCCTGGATGAGGTCGTGCTTGACCTTGATGCCGGTGATCTCTTCGAAGGCCTTGGCCAGCGTCTTGGATTCGTACTCGTGGGTGGTGATCGTCTCGGACACCACCGAGATCTCCTTCACCCCCTTGGCCTGCAGCTTCTTGGCCGCTTCGATGAACCATTTCATCTCGGCCATCTGCTGATCCTTGTTCAGCGTGGAGGGCTGGAACTCGGTGTCGATCCAGCGCTTGGCCTCGGCCTCGCCGGCCCAGGCGGCCTGGCCGATCGTCAAGGCCATCGCGGCGAATGCGATCGCCTTCATATGCATTTTCATCTCGGGTCTCCTCATGAGCGCGCCCCTCGTTCGTCTGGAATCCCGGCCCGGGGGGCGAGGCGGGCGGGATCCGCAAAAACAGGCAGTGCCTCAGCCCTTGCGCATGATCAGCACCAGCAGGGCCATCGACATCACGAAACTGATCCACACGGAAGGCGGCTCGTCGAGCGAGAACCACTCGACGAAGCTCTCACCCAGCCCCACCCAGGCCAGGTTCACGTAGGCGGCGCAGAGCAATCCGACGAACAGCCGGTCCCCGCGTGTGGTGGGCATCGGCAGGAAGCCCTTGCGCATGACCGTGGGCGACTTGAGCTCCCAGATCGTCATGCCGATCAGCATCAGCACGATGCAGATGAAGAACACGGCCACCGGGGTGGTCCAGACCATCCAGGCAAACATCTCACACCCTCCCCATGGCAAAGCCCTTGGCGATGTAGTGGCGCACGAACCAGATCACGATGGCCCCGGGCACGATGGTGAGCACCCCGGCAGCCGCAAGCACGGCCCAGTCCATGCCCGAGGCGCTGACGGTACGCGTCATCGTGGCCACGATGGGCTTGGCGTTCACGCTGGTCAACGTGCGCGCCAGCAGCAGCTCCACCCAACTGAACATGAAGCAGAAGAAGGCCGCCACGCCCACCCCGGCCTTGATGAGCGGCAGGAAGATCGTGAGGAAAAAGCGCGGGAAGCTGTAACCGTCGATGTAAGCCGTCTCGTCGATCTCCCGCGGCACGCCGCTCATGAAGCCCTCCAGGATCCACACAGCCAGCGGCACGTTGAACACCAGGTGTGCCAAGGCCACCGCCCAGTGGGTGTCCATCAGCCCCAAGGTCGTGTAGAGCTGGAAGAAGGGCAGCAGGAACACCGCCGGTGGCGTCATCCGGTTGGTCAGCAGCCAGAAGAAGACATGCTTGTCGCCCAGGAAGCGGTAGCGCGAGAACGCATAGGCCGCCGGCAGCGCCACGGTGACCGAGATCACCGTGTTGATCACCACGTAGATGAGGCTGTTGATGTAGCCCGAATACCACGACGGGTCGGTGAAGATCGTGCGGTAGTTGTCCCAGGTGAAGTCCTGCGGCCAGAAGGTGAAGCTCGACAAGATCTCATTGTTGGTCTTGAAGCTCATGTTGACCATCCAGTAGATGGGCAGGATGGCAAAGACCAGGTAGGCGATCAGAAAGAGCGTTCGCTTCTGGAAACGTCCGGTCGGGTTCATTGCCCGCCCTCCTTCGGCGTGGTGCCCACGCGCTGCATCCAGTTGTAGAGGATGAAGCACAGCAGCAAGATGATGAGGAAGTAGATCAGCGAGAAGGCCGCTGCCGGACCGAGGTCGAACTGACCCACGGCCTTTTGGGTGAGGTACTGCGACAGGAAGGTGGTGGCGTTGCCCGGGCCGCCACCGGTGAGCACGAAGGGCTCGGTGTAGATCATGAAGCTGTCCATGAAGCGCAGCAGCACCGCGATCATCAGCACGCCGCGCAGCTTGGGCAGCTGGATGTAGCGGAAGACGGCGAACTTGCTCGCCCCGTCGATGCGGGCGGCCTGATAGTACGCATCCGGGATGCTGCGCAGGCCGGCATAGCACAGCAGCGCCACCAGCGGCGTCCAGTGCCACACGTCCATCACCAGCACGGTCAGCCAAGCATCGGTGGCATCGCCCGTGTAGTTGTAGTCGAAGCCCAACCACTGCAGCGCCGCACCCAGCAGACCGATGTCGGTGCGGCCGTAGATCTGCCAGATCGTGCCGACCACGTTCCAGGGGATGAGCAGCGACAGCGCCACGATGACCAGCACGACCGAGGCCTTCCAGCCCTGCGCCGGCATGGACAGCGCAAGCGCGATGCCCAGCGGGATCTCGACCGCCAGCACGGCCAGTGAGAAGCCGAGCTGGCGCAGCAGCGCGCCGTGCAGCTCCTCGTCGCGCATCACCATCGCGAACCACTCGGTGCCCACGAAGACGCGCCGCTCGGGCGAGATGATGTCCTGCACCGAGTAGTTCACCACCGTCATGAGCGGCAGGATGGCCGAGAAGGCCACGCAGATGAAGACCGGCAGCACCAGCAGCCAGGCCTTCTGATTGACCGGCTTGAGCTCGTCGTTCATGCCAGCAACTCCTCGTTCTTGTAGTAGCAGGTATGCGGCCCCACCAGGCGCAGCCACATCGTCTGTCCAGGCTCAGGCACCCGGGCCTCGGGACTGAGCCGCGCCCTCAGGACGGCTTGGCCCACCCGGCTCGTAAGCATCCAGTAGGTGCCGATGTCTTGCACCTGCTCGATGCGCACCGCCACGGCCTGGGGGTGGCCCTCGGGGGCAGGCTCCACATATTCCGGTCGCACCCCGAGCACGAACTCACCGGCCTGACGCAGGACTTCGGCCTTGTCCTGCGGGAGCGCGAGGCGGCAATCGCCCACCAGCAACTGCCCCTCGGCATAGCGGGCCTGCAGGAAGTTCATGCCCGGCGAGCCGATGAAGTGGCCGACGAAGGTGTGCCGGGGCCGTTCGAAGAGCTGGTCGGCGGTGCCCACCTGCACGGCGCGGCCGCGCGTCATCACCACCACCTCGTCGGCGAAGGTCAGCGCTTCGACCTGGTCGTGGGTGACATAGATGAGCGTGAGCTTGAGCTCGTGATGGATCTGCTTGAGCTTGCGCCGCAGTTGCCACTTCAGGTGCGGATCGATCACCGTGAGGGGCTCGTCGAAGAGCACGGCCGAGACATCCTCGCGCACCAGGCCACGGCCCAGCGAGATCTTCTGCTTGGCATCAGCGCTGAGATTGGCTGCACGCTGGTGGAGCTGGCCGCTCATCTCGAGCATCTCGGCAATCGCGCCCACACGCTGCCGGATCCGATCGGGGCGGATGCCACGGTTGCGCAAGGGGAACGCCAGGTTCTCGGCCACGGTCATCGTGTCGTAGATGACCGGGAACTGGAAGACCTGGGCGATGTTGCGCTCCTGCGGGCTTTGGCGGGTGACGTCCCGCCCGTCGAACATCACGGTGCCCTGCGAGGGCGTGACCAGGCCCGAGATGATGTTGAGCATGGTGGTCTTGCCGCAGCCCGAGGGGCCCAGCAACGCGTAGGCACCGCCATCGCGAAAGCTCATCTTCAGCGGCAGCAGCGCGTAGTCGCTGTCCTGGGTCGGGTGGGGCTTGTAGGCATGCGCCAGGTCAAGATCGATGCGGGCCATCAGGCATCCCTCCGCGTCAGGCGTTCGGGCGCCACGAGCAGCACGCCGGCCTCGTTGAAGACATAGACCTGCGAGGGGTGCAGGTAGAGCGTGATCGAGGCGCCCAGGTCGAAGTAGTGCACGCCGGTGAGCTGGGCCACCACCTCGCCCACGGGTGTGTCCACGTGCACGAAGGTGTCGCTGCCCGAGATCTCGGCGAGTTCCACCGTGCCGGGCAGGGCCACGTCGCCGTCTCGACGCTGCACGCGCAAGGCGCTGGCGCGCACGCCCAGGGTCACACGGCGCGAGCCGTTCGAGGGCAACGGCACGGCCACCTGGACGTTGCCTGGGAGCTCAACGCCCAGCGTGGCGGCCTGCCCCGGCAGCAGGTTCATCGGCGGGTCGCTGAAGGCACGCGCCACACGGATGGACTGCGGACGGTGAAAGACCTCGGCCGTGGGCCCGTACTGCAGCAGCTCGCCGGCATCCATCACGGCGGTGTAGCCGCCCAGCAGCAGGGCCTCGGTGGGCTCGGTGGTGGCGTACACCACCGTGGAATCCCCCGCGGCAAAGAGCTGGGTGAGCTCCTCGCGCAGCTCCTCGCGCAGCTTGTAATCCAGGTTCACCAGCGGCTCATCCAACAGCATCAGCGGCGCCTGCTTGGCCAGCGCACGGGCCAGGGCAACGCGCTGCTGCTGGCCGCCCGAGAGTTCGGCCGGCAATCGCTGCAGGAAGGGCTCGATGTGCAGCTTCGCAGCCAGGGCCTGCACACGGGCCTCGATGTCCTTCTCGCCGCGCAGCTTCAGCGGCGAGGCGATGTTGTCGCGCACCGTCATCGAGGGGTAGTTGATGAACTGCTGGTAGACCATCGCCACGTTGCGCTGGCGCACGCCCAGCCCCGTCACGTCCTGACCATCGACCCGCACCCGACCGCGCGTGGGGGCGTCGAGCCCGGCCATCAGACGCATCAACGAGGTCTTGCCGGCCTGCGTGGCGCCCAGCAGCACCGTCACGGCCCCGGGCACCAGGCTCAGGTTCAGGGGGTAGAGGTGGGTGTGTCCACCCACCTGCTTCTCGATGCCTTCAAGCATCAACTGCATGTCGTCTCCATCGTGTTCGGCGGGTCCTCGTTGCGGCGGCCCCTAGCCCGCCACGGCCGGCTCCCCGGCCGTGGGGGCGGCATGGACCGCAAACCATTGCGCCACAGCCTCGCGCTGGGCCTCGCTGTAGTGCAGGCCCAGCTTGCTGCGGCGCCACAGCACGTCGTCGGCACCGGTGGCCCACTCGTGGCGGCACAGGTAGTGCAGTTCGGCCTCGTACAGGCCGGGCGCGATCTCCCGGCCCAGGTCGTCCAGGCGCGCAGCACGGCCCAGCACCAGGCCGATGCGCGCCCCATAGGCGCGTGCCAGGCGGCGGCGCACCGCGGCGGGCAGCCAGGGGTGTTGCAGGGCCAGCGCCTGATCGAAGCGCTCGAAGTCGATGTCCGGGCGCTGGGGCGCGCCGATGTAGGCGCTGAGGTCGCCACCGGGCAGGTGGCGGCCCTCGGTCCACCCCCTGGGGGCATGCGACAGCGGTGGGCCGAGCAGGTCGGCCGCCTCCTCGGCCAGCTTGCGGAAGGTCGTGATCTTGCCGCCCCACACCGACAGCAGCGGCGCCTGGGCCGTGTCCAGTTCCAGCAGGTAGTCGCGCGTGACGGCCGAGGGGTCGCCCGAGGCATCGTCGAGCAGCGGGCGCACACCGGCATAGGTCCACACCACGTCCGCGGGGGTGACGGGCTTGGCGAAATAGCGGCTGGCCTGCTCGCACAGGTAGGCGATCTCGCTCTCGTCGATCTGCGCGGTGCCGATGGGGCCGTGATGCTCGACATCGGTGGTGCCGATCAGCGTGTATTCACCTTCGTAGGGAATGGCGAAGATGATGCGTTTGTCGGGGTTCTGGAAGATGTAGGCCATCGGGTGGTCGAACATCTTCCTCACGACGATGTGGCTGCCTTTCACGAGCCGCAGCGATTTGGTGTTGTGCTGCCCCGCCTCGCGGCGCAGGAAGTCCTCGGTCCAGGGGCCGGCAGCGTTCACGAGGGCCCGGGCGCGCACCTGCAGGGCCGCTGCACGCGCCGGCTGCAGCGTGGCCTCCCAGCCCTGGGGGCTACGGCGTGCCTGCGTGCAGCGCGTGCGCGTGAGGATCGTTGCGCCATGGGCCTGGGCATCCAGCGCATTGAGCACCACGAGCCGGGCGTCGTCCACCCAGCCGTCGGAGTAGACGAAGCCCTTGGTGTAGCGGCCCTTGAGCGGTGCGCCGGCCACGTGATGGCGCAGATCGACCGTCTCGGAGCCGGGCAGCACCTCACGGCGCGCCAGATGGTCGTACAGGAACAGGCCGGCCCGGATCATCCACACTGGGCGCATCGCCGGATCATGCGGCATCACGAAGCGCAGCGGCCACATGATGTGCGGGGCGCTCTTGAGCAGCACCTCGCGCTCCTGCAGCGCCTTGCGCACCAGCGAGAACTCGTAGTACTCGAGGTAGCGCAGCCCGCCGTGGATCAGCTTGGTCGAGGACGAGGAGGTGTGCGAGGCCAGGTCGTCCTTCTCGCACAGCACTACCTTCAGACCGCGGCCGGCCAGGTCGCGCGCGATGCCGGCCCCGTTGATGCCGCCGCCCACGACGAGCACATCGCACGACAGGGGCGGCCCGCCGGCCGCGGCAGCCGCGGCGACGTCCGAACGGTCGAAACTGGCGTGAGGCACGCGATCCAAGGGCATCTCCTGAGGGGGCTCGGACGCCGGCTGCGTCCGCTAATGTTCGATTATGTTCGTTTTTGCTCCTCTTTTTTCGTTTTAGGCCGAATCCGGCCTGATGACAAGGCCTGGTAAACCCTCATTTCTTTTCGTTTACGTTCGATTAAGGTTCGCGGCGCCACGGCCGTCCCACGCGGGACAATGCGCGGCATGTCGAGCCCACCGCTGATGACCCCCAACCCCCGCCAATCGCAATTGCTGGACGAGGTGCGTCGCCTCGGCTCGGTGTCGGTCGAGGCCCTGGCCGAGCGCTTCGGGGTGACGCTGCAGACCGTGCGGCGCGATGTGAAGCTGCTCAGCGAGGCCGGGTTGGTGTCGCGCTTCCACGGCGGCGTGCGCGTGCCCAGCTCGACGGTGGAGAACATCGCCTACCGCCAGCGCCAGAGCCTGAACGCGCAGGCCAAGCGGCGCATCGCGCGCGCCGTGGCCCAGGCCGTGCCCGAAGGCTGCTCGCTGATCCTGAACATCGGCACCACCACCGAAGCGGTGGCCCACGAGCTGCTGCGCCACCGCGGCCTGCGCGTGATCACCAACAACCTCAACGTGGCGGCCATCCTCAGCGACAACCCCGACTGCGAGGTCATCGTCGCCGGCGGCGTGGTGCGCTCGCGCGACCGCGGCATCATCGGCGAGGCCACGGTGGACTTCATCCGCCAGTTCCGCGTGGACATCGGCCTGATCGGCATCTCGGGCATCGAGGCCGACGGCACGCTGCGCGACTACGACTACCGCGAGGTGAAGGTCTCGCGTGCCATCGTCGAGCACTCGCGCGAGATCTGGCTCGCCGCCGATCACAGCAAATTCCACCGGCCCGCGATGGTCGAACTGGGGCACCTGAGCGAGCTCGACCGCCTGTTCACCGACGCCGCGCCGCCCGAACCGTTCCCGGCCTTGCTGGCCGAGGCCGACGTGCAATGCATCATCGCCCCTGAGGACACGCCATGAGCTACCTCCTTGCGCTGGACCAAGGCACCTCCAGCTCGCGCAGCATCGTCTTCGACCGCGACGGCCAGGTCGTCGCGATGGCCCAGCGCGAGTTCCGCCAGCTCTATCCGCAACCCGGCTGGGTCGAACACGACCCGCGCGAGATCTGGGACAGCCAGCTCGCCACCGCCCGCGAGGTGCTGGCCCAGGTGGGCACGCGCGCCCAGGCCATCGCCGCGCTGGGCATCACCAACCAGCGCGAGACCACGCTGGTGTGGGACCGCGCCACCGGCGAGCCCGTCTACAACGCCATCGTCTGGCAGGACCGCCGTGCCGAGCCCACCTGCGAGGCCTTGCGCGCGGCTGGCCTGGAGCCCGTGGTGCAGGCCAAGACCGGCCTGCGCATCGACGCCTACTTCTCGGGCACCAAGCTCAAGTGGATCCTCGACCACGTGAGCGGCGCGCGCGAGAAGGCCCAACGCGGCGAGCTGGCCTTCGGCACGGTGGACAGCTGGCTGGTGTGGCAGCTCACCGGCGGGCGGGTGCATGCCACCGACGTGAGCAATGCCTCGCGCACCATGCTCTTCAACGTGCGCGAGAACCGCTGGGACGAGGAACTGCTGCGCGCGCTCGACATCCCGGCCACGCTGCTGCCGCAGGTCCATCCGTCCAGCCATCGCTATGGCGAAGTCATCCCCGGCCTGCTCGACCCACAGGGCCCCAAGCACCTGGCCATTGCCGGCATCGCGGGCGACCAGCAGGCCGCCCTTTTCGGCCAGGCCTGCTTCAAGGCGGGGCTGGCGAAGAACACCTACGGCACCGGCTGCTTCATGTTGATGCACACCGGCGAGCGCTTCCAGCTCTCGCAAAACGGCCTGGTCACCACCAGCGCCGCGCAGCCCTCGGCCACACCGGAGTTCGCCCTCGAAGGCAGCGTCTTCATCGGCGGCGCCGTGGTGCAGTGGCTGCGCGACGGCATCCGCGCGATCAAGGCCTCGGGTGAAGTGGAAAGCCTGGCCGACACCGTGCCCGACTCCGGCGGCGTGATGTTCGTGCCCGCCTTCACCGGCCTGGGCGCGCCCTACTGGAAACCCAAGGCCACCGGCGCCATCGTCGGTCTCACCCGCGGCAGCACCGCCGCCCACATCGCCCGCGCCGCCCTCGAATCCATCGCCTTCCAGAGTGCTGCACTCCTCCAGGCGATGAGCCGTGACGCGCAAGCCGGTGGCGCCAGCGCCGTGGCCGAGCTGCGCGTGGACGGCGGCGCCTGCGTCAACAACCTGCTGATGCAGTTCCAGGCTGACCTGCTGGGCATCCCCGTCGTGCGTCCCAAGGTCATTGAAACCACCGCGCTGGGCGCCGCCTATCTGGCCGGCCTGCAATGCGGCGTCTACAAGAACCTCGACGAGCTCGCCGCCCTGTGGCAGGTGGACCGTCGCTTCCTGCCCACGATGCCGCGCAGCCGCGCGGAAGAACTCATGGCGCGCTGGGAGCATGCGGTGAGGCAGGCGACGTTGGAGTGAGCTGCTCCCCAGGCGCCATCCGTGTCAACAAGCGCTCAGAAGCCCACCTCTTTCTGATGCCGCACGGCGAGGATCGTGACGGCATCCGCTTCGATGCAATAGCGGGCCACATAGCCGCTGTCGCCGAAATCGATGACCCACTCGCGGAACTCGTCGGGCAGGTCTTCGATGGGGCGGCCGAGCTGAGGCTGCAGGCCGAGCACCCGCACGGCCTTGACGATGGCCTCACCCGCGCGCTGGGCGGCGACGGGGTTCTTGGGCCGTAGAAATTCTCGCAGGCGTTCCAGGTCGCGGATGGCGGCCGGCGCAAACCTCACTTGCGGCATGTCGGGGCGGGCAACTCATGGTCCGTGCCCCAGCTCGCCAGCCAGGCCTCGACCTCTTCAGCCGGCGCATGCAGCCCGGTGGTGCGGTACTCTTCCCAGGCCTTGAGCGTGTCCTGGCGGAAGGCCTCGCGCCGCTCCTCCCGTTCGACATACTGAGTGATCGCCTCACGCATCAGCCAGTGCGACGTGCGATGACGAGCCTCGGCCAAGCGCTTCACGCGGGCCTTGATGTCCTCATCGAGCTTGATGGCCACGGGGCGAACGGCAGCAGCAGGCATGGCAGGCGCTCAGCAAAGTATCATCAGGTATTACCTTAACATACCGCTGTCGTGATCCAGTCCCATCGTGTCGCGTTGGTCCACTGCCGTGAGCCTGCACCTTCTCGACGAGCACAAAGCGCGGATGCAGGCCTTTTCTGCTCTACAGAATCTCAGGGAAAGCGATCACGCATTCGGGCTGACGTGGCATTGAAGCCGTGTCAGTGACTTCGCAGACTCGGGTGAAGCGCTCGCGATCCGGTATCGACGATATCGTTCCGCACAGCAGTCTCACCCATCGATCCACAGGAGACTTGCCGCAGGTCACCGGCAGCACCTGAGCCGGCGTGCTGGCGCCGGTGGGCACGCCGCGCGAGATCGTGCAGCGCATCTCCACCGAGACCGCCCAGTGGGGCGACGTGATCCGGCGGGCGAAGGTGACGTCGGATTGAAGCCTCACCCCAGCTCCACCGGCAACGGCGTCTCCCACTGATCCGCCCCGCGCGCGCGAGCGATCTGGGTGCTCAGGGCGGTGGCGAAGCGGCGCAGCCAGTGGGTTTCGGCCGCGGTCCAGGTGCGGGGCTCGCCCATCTGTTCGCAGCAGATCACGCCGTGGACGTGGCCGTTGACGGCAAAGCTCACGTCGAGCAGGGCTCGCACGTCGCGCTCAATGAGGCTGTCGCGGAAACCGGCCAGGCGCGGGTCGGCCCAGGCGTCGTCGGAGCGCACGACGCGCTTGCGCGAAAGCTCGTCGAAGTACTCGCCAAACTGGGCCTCGTACAGATCGTCGTAAGGCCGGCGGTGCCAGCCCTCGGCCCGGCTGTTGGCCGCCACGCACACCAGGCGGCGCTGGCCCACCGGGCCGGTGAAACGCCAGATGCTGACCTCGCTGCAGCGGATGTGGGACAGGACATGCCCGGTCACGGCTTCGCGAAAGCCCGCCAGGCTGAGCCGGCCGCTCACCAGGTCGTCGCGCCAGCCTCGCAACAGGCTGTCGGCGGTGGCGGTCTGCACGATGCTCCTCCTGCTTGTCGAACACACCTGCGCCATTTCGACACATGAACGGCCTCACTCAAGCCCGGAGCAACCCGCGGTGCAGCCTCATCACCACAGCTGGGGCGAAGGCAGGTGCTCACTGGGCATCAACTCCCCCAAGGACGGCTGGCGCGGGCGCATCCGACACCCGATGCAGGCTCAGCGAAGATCGCTGCCGGGCATGTAAAGCACCCGTCCGCCGCTGGTGCGCTGCTGCGCCTCGATGCGGCGGCAGTCGCCGGGCGCGGGCTGCTGGCCATCCGGGCGGCCGGGCAGCCACAGGCGGCAGCGGCCCGGCGGGGGCAGCATCCCGGGCGGCACGCCATTGAGGCGGTGGTTGCCGTAGCGCACATAGGCCACTTCGCCGCTGCGCCGTGCGGCGGCCGTTTCAGCCCAGATGACCACGCCGCCCCAGCTCTCGGCATCGGCATGGGCTTTGTTGCAGGACATGGGGGGCGGCTGGTGGGCCGGGGGGATGCCGGGGTACCAGATGGCGCACTGGCCCACCGGCGGCACCTTGTCGGGCGGGACACGGAACGTGGAGACACCGCGGATGTCGGGCGCGGCGCAGCCGGCCAGCACGGCGGCCACGGCCAGCAGCGGGCGCCATCGCGACGACGGGGGCAGGATCGGAGACATCGGCATGGCCCTTCACTCTAGACGCTCGGGACGGCCACAGCGTAAGGGAATCTTTCAGGGGCCGCCGGGCCGGCCCGGCCTGCGCCTTCCTGCCACCACGTTGTCAGGAGCCTGGGCGCAGCATGCAGGCCTCATGCAGCCCGAGGAGGAACGATGGAGAACCCGCTGCCCCCCACCCCGCTGAATTGGTTCGAGATCCCGGTGCGCGACATGGCCCGGGCCCAGGCCTTCTACGAAGCCCTGTTCCAGGCGCCCCTGCGGCGCGAACGCCTGGGCGCCTATGAACTGGCGATCTTCCCGCATGCCCAAGGCCAGGTCGGCGGTTGGCTGATCCAGGGCGGAGAAGCCCCTGCGCCGGCCAATGTCGGCACCGTGGTCTACCTGGCCGCGCGGCCGACGGTGGAGGCGGCGCTGGCGCGTGCCCGACGCGCGGGGGGCCAGGTGGCCGTGCCGCGCGTGGCCTTGCCGGGCCAGCGCGGCTGTATTGCCCAGGTGTTCGACCCGGAAGGCAACCGTGTCGGCCTGCACGCCGCGGCGTAGGATGCCGGTCATGCACGAATCGTCCTTGCACGGCCTGCAGGGCCTGGGCCCCCGCAGCATCGAGGCCCTGGCCCGGGTGGGCGTGACCTCGGCGGAGCAGTTGCGCCGCGCCGATGCGGTGGAGCTATACGTTCGGCTGCGTGCGGCCTGGCCGGGCACCAGTCTGAACATGCTCTATGCCCTGGTGGGGGCCCAGGAAGGCCGCCCCTGGCGCGAGATCCAGCGCGAGCGCCGCACCGAGCTGCTGCTGCGGCTGGATGATCTGGGCCAGGCGCCCCGCTGCTGAACGGAGGGGCCATGCGACGCGCCGACCGTCTGTTCGAACTGGTGCAACTGATCCGCGCTCGCCGCCTGTCCACGGCCGCGTGGCTGGCGCAGCGGCTGGAGGTGTCCGAGCGCACCATCTACCGTGACGTGGCCGACCTGCAGGCCCAGGGCGTGCCCATCGAGGGTGAGGCCGGCGTGGGCTACCGGCTCGGCGCGGGCTTCGACCTGCCCCCGCTGATGTTCACGGCCACCGAGGCTCAAGCCCTGGTGGCTTCGGTGCGCATGGCCCAGGGCTGGATGGGGCCGCAGCTCGCGCGTGGCGCCGAGACCGCGCTGAGCAAGATCCTGGCAGTGCTGCCGGGGCTGGAGCGGGCCGCGGCCGAGAGCGTGCCGCTGTATGCCCCCGAGGTGGCCATCGACGCGACCACGCGCGCCCACCTCGAATCGGCCCAACATGCCGCCGAGCAGCGCCACAAGCTGCACATCCGCTATCGCGACCTGAAGGAGCAGACGAGCGAGCGTGTGGTGCGTCCGCTGGCCTGCACCTACTGGGGCCGGCTGTGGACGCTCACGGCCTGGTGCGAGTCGCGCGAGGATTTCCGCACCTTCCGCATCGATCGCATCGAGCGCTTGGAAGCGCTGAACGAACGCTTCCGCGACGAGCCGGGCAAGACCCTGGCCGACCTGCTGCGCCGCATCGAGGCCGAGATGAGCGAGCGCTGCGCCGCGGTGGATGCCTAGAACCGATCGGCCTGGCGCCGGCGCCCGGCCAGGCCGGGCCGCTCGTCGAGGCTTTCCAGCCCGAGGCTGACGTGCTGACGGAACTGCGAGAACGAGCGGCAACGCCGTCCCGGCTCGCCGAACAGCGAGGGCGGCACCCTCAGCGGCCAGGGCACGGGGCCCAGGTGAGGGTCGGCCCAGCCGTCCACCCGGCGGGCCCCGGCCAGCGCCCGGGCCAGTTCGGCCGCGTCCGTCCACCACACGGTCTCGCAGGCCGCGCGCAGCCGCTCACCGGCGAAGCGCCAGCGTCGCTCGCTCCAGGGCCAGCGGGCATGGAACGGGGCCGGCCACCAGCCCAGGCACAGCGTGTCGGGTGGCAGGTCCTCGGGCACCGGCCCCAGGGCCCAGGGGTGCATCAGCCACACGGTGCGGCCTTGCACGCGCGCGGGGTCCAAGGGCTCGAAGAAACCGTCGGGGGGCTGGGTCCGGCAGGGCGGCTCCACCACGCCCTCGCCGTCCGCGCCGGGAACCGGCGCCGTCTGGCGGGCCAGCCGGTCCAGGGCCTCGTAGCCCGTGTCGATGACGCTGCCCGGGCTGAGCCAGGGCGAGCCCGGCGGCGCGTAGCGGGCGACGTTCTCGGCATTGAAGAGGTAGGGTTTGTGGCTGCCGGTGCCGGCCACCCATTGCCAGCTCAGGTGGTTGCTGGCGAGATCGCCGTCGATCAAGTGGGCGAACAGCCAGTCGGCCCCGGCACGCCAGTGCACCTTGCGCAGGTGCACCACGTAGGAGGCCAGCCACAGGCGCACATGGTTGTGCAGCCAGCCGGTGGCATAGAGCATGCGCACCGCCGTGTCGATCACCGGCACACCGGTGGCGCCTTCGCGAATGTCGCTCGGCAAGGCGGTGGCATAGGCGGCCTCGGGCAGCACCCCGTCCTGCAGGCTGGTGAAGATGCGCTCGCCTTCGTGGCGCCACACGTGACGGAAATAGGCCCGCCAGCCCAGCTCCTGGACGAACTTGTGGTTCAAGTCGAGCCGATGGCGGGCGTTGACCGCCGCCAGCACCGCGGGCAGACGCAGGAAGCCGTGCGTGATATAGGGTGACAACCGGGTCACCGCACCCTCGAGATGGTTGCGGCTGCGGGCGTATTCGGCCGGGCACACGGCCGCCAGCCGCTCGCGGGCGGCCTCGGGTGTGGGAGGCCAAATATTGCGAGGATCGGGACTCATGAGGCCGCTTCGTCGGCAAAGAGGTCGCGTTGCCGCTCAGGCGGCAGGGTGGCCGCACGTGCTCGGATGCGCCCGACCATGGACGGCAGGCCACTCTTGCGCGAGCCGTGGCGTGCCTGGATGGCATCGGCCTCGGCGCGGGCCCCGGGCTCGCGGCGCAGGGCGTAGAGCCGGTCTTTCGCCTGGGCCACCGCCTGGGCGGCATCGACCAGGGGCGCCGGGTAGTCGCGGCCGATCACGCAGGCTGCGGCGCGCTGCACC
Organism: Caldimonas hydrothermalis; assembly: GCF_056746695.1. NCBI lineage: Bacteria > Pseudomonadati > Pseudomonadota > Betaproteobacteria > Burkholderiales > Sphaerotilaceae > Caldimonas > Caldimonas hydrothermalis. The sequence continues at coordinate 323,596 of NZ_JBWQXA010000001.1, forward strand.
TCGGGCGGCGCGGTCCAGGGCTCGGCCAGGTAGGGCAGCGGCAGGCGGGCGAGTTCGGGCACCCAGCGGCGGATGAAGGTGCCCTGCGGGTCGTGCTCGCGCGCCTGCTTGGTGGGCGAATAGATACGCAGGGTGTTGATGCCGGTGGTGCCCGACTGCATCTGCATCTGGCTCCAATGGATGCCGGCCTCGAAGTCGAGGAACTGGCGCGCCAGGTGCAGGCCGGGCTCGCGCCAGTGCAGCCACAGGTGGTAGGCCGCAAAGCTCACCAGCATCGCGCGCATGCGGAAGTTGAGCCAGCCGGTGGCCACGAGCGAACGCATGCAGGCGTCCACCATCGGGTAGCCGGTCTGGCCGCGGCACCAGGCCTCGAAGCGCACACGGTCGAAGGCCGGCTCGCGCAGGCCGTCGCAGGCGCGCGAGAAGTTGCGCCACTCGATCTCGGGCTCGTCTTCGAGCTTTTGCATGAAGTGGCAGTGCCAGCGCAGTCGCCCCGCAAAGCCGCGCAGCGCATGCGCAAAGCGCCGCGAGGCCGCATCGCCTTCGGCCTGCAGCGCCGCGATGCGCGCCTCGGTGGCCTGGTGCACGCGGCGCATCGACACCATGCCGAAGGCGAGATGGGCGCTCAGGCGGCTGCAGCCGCTGGCCGCACTCAGCGGGCTGGAGAGATCCCGGCGATAGTGTCGGCCCCGACGCTGCAGGAAGTCATCGAGCGTAGTCAGCGCCGCTTCTTCGCCGGCCTCGGGCAACGGCACATCGGTCGGCGCCAGGCCCAAGTTCGCCAGCGTGGGCAGCTCGGGCAGGTCCAGCTGCGGAGCGGTGAAGCCTGACGGCTCGGCACATTCGGCGGCGTTCATGCGTGCGGCCCACCGCGCAGCCCAGCCGATGCGCGAGCGCAGGCGCCGCACCACACCGGTGTGCGGCCACTCCTGCCACACCACGCCCCGCGCACGGCACCACGCGGCCACGGCGCGGTCGCGGTCGTAGGTCCACCCCGGGCCGGTCTCCTCGTGGCTGAACAGCCGGGTCAGTGCGAAACGACGGTGCAAGCGCTCCAGCACCTCGGTCATCGGGCCGCACTCCACCAGCAGCGGCAGGCCCTTGTCGGCCAGCCGTGCACGCAGATACGCCAGCCCCTGCAGCACGAAGGCCACATGGCGGGCGTCGCATTCGGGGCTGGCCAACCAGTCGGGTTCGATGGCGTAAAGCCCCAGCGCCGGCCCCGCCTGGGCGGCGGCCGACAGCGGTGCATGGTCGTGCACGCGCAGGTCGCGCTTGAACCAAACGAGAGTGGTCATCCCTGCATTGTGGGAACGTGGCTCGGCAAGCCGGGGCGGCCCTGTGCGATGCACCCAGACCCTGCAGGGCCAAGCGTCCTAGGACACACCCGGGGCGGGTTTTGCCCGGTGGATGTGCGGCGCAGGGCTCCCTATAGTGCCGGCGAACAATATCGAACGACCGTTCGTTTTCAGACTCCCCAACCGCTCTTACAACCCCCCCCTTTCCTGAAAGGCGCTTCATGACCTTGTCCAGACCCCTGGGCGCCCTGGCGGCCGCCACCCTCCTGTTCTTGTCGGCTTGTGGCGGCGGGGGCGACGCCCCGCGCGGCGCGGTCGTCTCGGCCAGCGTGGTCGGCAGCCTGAGCACGGCGCAGATCGATGAGGGCACGCAGCGCTCCGGTTTGCAGCCCTTGTCCGGCACTGCCCAGTGCGGTGTGGTCGCGCACCAGGTGCGCTACGTCACGCGCGACCCGCGCGGCCGTGAGGCCGAGGCCACCACCGGGGTGCTGGTGCCCAGCGGCGCCTCGGCCGCCTGCTCGGGCGCGCGCCCGGTCGTGCTCTACGCCCACGGCACCAGCCTGGACAGCCGCAAGAACATGGCAAACCTCGCCGACGGCGAAACCCAGCTCGTGCTGGCCATGTTCGCCGCGCAGGGCTACATCGTGGTAGCGCCCAACTACCTGGGCTATGCGGGCTCCAGCCAGAGCTGGCACCCCTATCTGAACGCCGAGGCCCAGGCGGTGGACATGATCGATGGGCTGCGGGCCGCACGCCGTGCGCTGCAAGCGGCCGGCGGACCGCAGCCGACCGGCCCGCTGTTCATCACGGGCTACTCGCAGGGGGGTCACGTGGCCATGGCCACGCACCGCGCGCTGCAGCGCGACCACGCAGGCGAGTTCACCGTGACCGCCTCGGGCCCGATGGCCGGCCCCTACAACCTGGCCGAGTTCGGGCGCCTGATCAACGAAGCCCAGCAGATCAACGCCGGCGCCGTGCTCTTCACGCCGCTGCTGCTCACCAGCTACCAGCGTTCCTACGGCGACGTCTACACCAGCCCGGCGCAGGCCTACAACCCGGCGTACGCCGCGACGATCGAATCGCTGCTGCCCAGCACGTCGAGCATCGAGACCTTGGTGATGCAAGGCCGCCTGCCCAACGACCCCACGTTCACGGTCAAGCTCTTCCAGAACGGCACCCACCCCGATGGCCTGATCCTCGACAGCTACCGGCAGGACTACGTCAACAATCCCAACAACGGCTTCCGCCGTGCGATGGCTCGCAACACCCTGCTGGGCTGGACGCCGACCCGTCCGGTGGCGATGTGTTCGGGCGCCTACGATCCGACAGTGTTCTTCGCCATCAACCAGCCGGTGATGCTGGCCGATCTGAACAGCCGCATGCAGGTGCCGCTGCAGGCGATCGGGTTTGATCTGGAAGACGAGAGTTCGGTCGGCACGGCCATCTACACGGGTTTCCAGAACGCCAAAACCGCTGAAGGCGTTGACCCCGTTGCTGACTACCACGGCAAGCTGGTCCCGCCCTTTTGCACCGCCCTGATCCGCGGCTTCTTCGAGCAGTTCCTGGGCCCGCAGTGAACCCTCGCAGCGTCGTGCGCATCACAATGCGCACGACGCTTTCGCGAAGGACTTGCCCATGCTGCAACTGCACCACTACCCCAGCACCGCCTCGATGGCGCCCCACATCCTCCTAGAGGAACTGGGGGTGCCGTACGAGCTGGTGCTGGTGGATCGCACGAAGAACGCCCACCAGTCGCCCGAGTACCTGAAGCTCAACCCCAATGGGCTGATCCCGGTGCTGGTCGATGGCGACCTGGTGCTGTATGAATCCGCGGCCATCTGCCTGCACCTGTGCGACACGCACCCCCAGGCCGGCCTGGCGCCCGCACTGGGCACGCCCGAGCGCTCGCACTTCTACAAATGGCTGGTGTGGCTGACCAACACGCTGCAGGCCACGCTCATCGTCTACTTCTACCCCGAGCGCTGGGCCAGCACGCCCGGCGCGGTGGCCGAGGTGAAGCTGGCGGCCGAGGCCAAGGTGGGCACGCTGATCGACCAGCTCGACGCCGAACTCGCCCGCCACGGCCAACCCTGGCTGCTGGGCGAGCGCTACACCGCGGTGGATGCCTATGCGCTGATGCTGTGCCGCTGGACGCGCCACTTCAAGCGCCCGGCGCGCGCGCTGCCGCACCTGGCGCCCTATCTGCAGCGCGGCCTGGCCCGGCCGGCCATCCAGCGCGTGTTCGAACAGCAGGCCCTGCCCCAGCCCTGGGTCTAGCCCAGCCGGGATCGCCAGTACGCCACCTGCGGCGTGGAGCCCTTGGCCAGCAGCCGTTCGTTGAGCAGCGCGCGGCCGAGCGAACGGTGGCTGCTTCGTGAGCAGGCCGCCATCAGGGTCAGGTCGATGAGATCGCGCTGGGCATGGCTGCCGCCGAAGCGATGCGCCACGGCGCGCAGCGGGGCGAGATGCGCCACGGCCGCGTCCCAGTCCTGTCGGGCGAAGGCGATCAGCCCGCTCATCAGCGGCAGGCCCACCTCCTGGGCCATCGCACGGTGGAGCCCCGGCTGGGTCTGCAACTGGTCGATCACCTGCGCCCGCAGGGCTTCGGCACCGGCCACGTCCCCAGCGCCCAGGCAGGCCATCAGCGCATGGGCGTCGTTGAAGGCATAGTGCCCGACGGCCTCGGTGTCTCGCGCCCAGCACGCGGCGAGCGCTTGCCATCGCGGGCCCACGTCGCCGCCCAGCAGTTGCAGGCGCCACAGCATCGCGGCCGCGTCCAGGCGTTGCAGCGTGAGGCCGCCCTCGATCAGCGGGGCCACTTCGCCGTCGTAGACCCGCAGGGCGCCGTCCAGGTCCATCGCTTCCAGGTGGAACAGCGCGAGGTGCCAGGCGTTGTGGCCGCGCAGCCCGTTGTCGTCTTCCGACCAGTTGCGCCGCTGTGACTGCAGCCAGGCGCGGCCTTCGTCGTGGCGGCCCTGCATCTCCATCACATGGGCCACGGCATGCACGGCCCAGGGCACGCGGGCCCCGCCGCCCAGGGCCTCGCGGCCCACGGCTTCGGCCTGCGGGTAGAGGTGGTTTTCCTCCAGGCCGAAGGCGTACATCCCCAGCGCATAGGGATACAGCGCATCGTCGCGCGGCCATGCCGGCAGCACGCGGGCCACGCGCAGCCGCAGTTCGCGGGCGTCGCCGCGATAGAAGTCGAACAGATGGGCGAGCTGCAGGGCGAGGTGATCGCAGGGGTGGTCGAGCAGCAGGCGCTCCCACAGCTCGCAGGCGCCTTGCCAGTCGCCGGCCCAGGCGCGCTGCGCGGCCGCAAGATGGGCTTGCTCGCGCTCGTTGCCGCAGCCACGTGCAGCGGTTTCCAGCGCCTCGCGCGCAGGGGCCAGCAGGTGGCGTTCGGTGAGCGTGAGCAAGAAGCCCGCACGCATCACATGCGGCAGCATCCAGCCGGGGTCGGCGGCGCTGGCGGCGTCCAGATCGGCCAGCGGGTCGCCGTAAAACGACGACAGGCGCCACAGGGCCTGCTCGAGGTGATCCAGCGCCGCATCACTGGCGGTGCTCACCGGGCAGCCGCGGCGGTCTTGCACGGCGTCAAGCCGGTGGCGTGGGCCAGGGCCGTTGAGGCGGGCGCAGGCGTTCCCAGGCGCGCGCCATTCTCAGCACGCCCAGGTCGTCGAAGCGGCGGCCGGCGATCTGCAGGCCGATGGGCAGGCCCTCGGCGGTAAAGCCGGCGTTGATCGAGGCGGCCGGCTGTTCACTCATGTTGTAGGCCAGCGTGAAGGCAATGTGGTCGAAGGGCCGCGTCACGTCGTTGGTCGGGCAGGGCAGCTCGGCATCGAAAGCCACCATGGGCGCGGTGGGCGAAAGCACGTAGTCATAGGGCTGGGTGGCATCGACCGTGGCCTTGCGGATGGCCAGGGTCTGGCTGTAGGCCTCGAAGAGGTCTTCGCCGCTCCAGCCCGCCCCGCCCTCGGCCCAGGCACGGATGAAGGGCAGGATGCGCTCGCGGCGTTCGGGTTCGAGCTTGCGCAGCTCGATCCAGAAGCGCGTGCGCCAGAAGCGGTCCACCCCTTCGATCATGCCGCGGTGGCACCAGGGCGCCAAGGGTTCGACGATGGCCCCGGCCGCCTCGAAGGCGCGCGCCGCGGCCACCACGGCCTCGCGCACTTCGGGTGCCACCGGCGTGCCCCAGCCGGCCTCCAGCAGCAAGCCGATGCGCAGGCCGGCCACGTCGCGGTCGAGGTCGTGCCAGGCGATGTCCTGCCAGGGCAGGCTCATGTGGTCGCGCGCATCGGGGCGGCTCAAGGGGCCCATCATCAGCGCGGCATCGGCCACGGTGCGGGTCATCGGGCCGGCCACGCGGGCCGGGTAGGGCGGGTCGATGGGGATGCGGCCCAGGCTGGGCTTGAGCGTGACGATGCCGCACCAGCCTGCCGGCAGGCGCACCGAGCCGCCGATGTCGGTGCCCAGGTGCAGCGGGCCGTAGCCGGCGGCCACGCCGGCGCCCGCGCCGGCGCTCGATCCCCCGGGGTTCTTGCGCAGGTCCCAGGGGTTGCGGGTGAGCGGGTGAAAGCTCGACAAGCCCGAGGAGAGCATGCCGTAGTCAGGCATGGTGGTCTTGCCCAGGAAGACGGCGCCGGCCTCGCGCAGCCGCGCTGCCGGAGGGGCGTCCTCTTCGGCCGGCACCAGCTCGGTGGCCGCCGTGCCCAGAGGCGTGGGCACGCCGCGGGTGGCGATGTTCTCCTTGATCATCACCGGCACGCCGTCGAGCGCGTGCGCCTCGCCGCGGCGCCAGCGTGCCTCGGAGGCCCGCGCCATCGCCAGCGCCCCTTCGGGATCGAAGGCATAGGTGGCCTGCAGGTGCGGCTCCCAGCGTTCGATGTGGGCGATGACGGCGCGCGTCACCTCGACGGGCGAGAGCGTGCCACGGGCGTAAGCCGCCAGCAGTTCGGTGGCCGAGAACTCGTGCAGGGCCGTGGGGGGGTCGGACCTCATTGCCAGCGCACCGCCCCCATGTCGTTGGCGAAGATGGGCGAGCTGCTCCAGATGCCCTGCAGGCCGCGGCGGCTCACCGCGATGTGCGGCAACTGGAAGAGGAAGGCGTTCACCGCATCGGTGGCCAGCAAGCGCTGCATGTCGCCCAGCACCGCCAGGCGGCCGGCCTCGTGGGTGGTTTCGTTGAACTTGGCCAGCAGGTCGCGGAAGGCCTTGGAGTCGTAGCCGAAGTAGTAGTCGGGGTTGGCGTAGATGGCCATGTCCAGCGGCTCGACGTGGCTGATGATGGTCAGGTCGAAATTGCCTTTGAAGGCGCCGGAGAGCCACTGGGCCCATTCGACGTTCTCGATCTTGGCGTGAATGCCCACCTGGGCGAGCTGGGCGGCGATGATCTCGCCGCCGCGCCGCGCATAGGCCGGCGGCGGCAGCGTGAGGGTGACGTTGAGGGGGGCGCTCACACCGGCTTCCTTCAGCAGCGAGCGGGCCCGCTCGGGGTTGTAGGGGTACATGCCGGTGAGGTCCACGTAGCCGGCATCGCTGGGCACCATGTGGCTGCCGATCGGCGTGCCGAAGCCGTCCATCGCGCCGGTGATCAGGGCCTTGCGGTCGATGGCATGGGCCACGGCGCGGCGCACGCGCACGTCGTCGAAGGGCTTGCGGCGGTTGTTGATGCTCAGGATGGTCTTGCCTTCGGTGCCGCCCACCGTGACGTTGAAACGCTTGTCGTTGCGGAATTGGCCGACGCTTTGCGTGGCCTGGAAGCGCGGGATGGCATCGACATCGCCGGCCAGCAGCGCAGCCACCTGGGCGGCCGGGTCGTTGATGAAGCGGAAGGTCACGCGGTTCAGGCGCACATTGGCGGCATCGCGATAGCCCGGCCACTTGCTCATCGTCACAGCCGAGCCCTTGGCCCAGTTGTCGAACTTGAACGGGCCGGTGCCGATCGGGCGGGTGCTGGTGGTGGCTGCGCTCTTGGGATCGAGGATCACCGCGGTGTTCTCGCCCAGGCGGAAAAGCATCGTGCCGTCGGCCTTGTCCAGCGTGAGGATGACGGTGTGGGCATCGGGGGTGTCGATGCGCGTGATGTTGTCGAACACCGCCTTCTTGGCCTTGTTGGTGCTGCCCTCGGCCTTGGCGCGCTCGAAGCTGAACTTCACGTCCGAGGCGTCGAAGTCCTCGCCGTCGTGGAACTTCACGCCGCGCCGCAGCTTGAAGACATAGCTGCGCCCATCCGGCGAGATCGTCCAGCTTTCGGCCAGCAGCGGACTGACCTTGCCATCCATCTGGACCTTGGTGAGGCCTTCGAGGATGTTGTAGTGGACGATCTCGCCGATGGCTGCGGCCGGCGCGGTCGTCGGGTCCAGGCCCGGCGGCTCCAGCGTCATGCCGATCACGACGCTGTCCTTGCGTGATTGCGCCAAGGCGCCCAGCGCCAGGGCGCTCAGGGCCAGGGCGGCCACGAGGCGAAGATGCCACTTCATGGAGACACTCCTCGAACGACGGGGAAGGAAAACCTGCGCTGCCATTCCACCATGAATGCGCAAGCCGGGCAATCGCCGGCGCCCCTCACAGCGTGGGCACCGCCGCCAGCAGCGTGCGGGTGTAGGCGGCCTGCGGCGCATCGAAGACCGCGGCCACCTCGCCCTGTTCCACGATGCGGCCGTGCTGCATCACCACCACCTCGTCGCAGAGATACTCCACCACCGCCAGGTCGTGGCTGATGAAGAGGTAGGTCACGTCGAAGTCGCGCTGCAGGTCGCGCATCAGGTTGAGCACCTGGGCCTGCACCGACACGTCCAGCGCGCTGACCGGCTCGTCGGCCACGATGAGCCGCGGCCTTGTCACCAAGGCGCGCGCGATCGCGATGCGCTGGCGCTGCCCGCCCGAGAACTCGTGCGGGTACTTGGCCATGTCCCCCGCGCGCAGGCCCACGGCCTCCAGTGACTGCGCCACGCGCGCGCGGCGCTCATCGGCCCCCACCTCGTCCATCACGGTCAACGGTTCGGCCACGATGCGGCCCACCGTCTGGCGCGGGTCGAGCGAGCCATAGGGGTCCTGAAAGACCATCTGGACGTGGCGCCGCGCGCGGCGCAGTTCGGCAGGCCTCAGGCGGTGCAGATCCTGACCCAGCAGCCTCACCGTGCCGGCCGTCGGCCGCTCCAGCGCCATCACCAGCCGCGCCAGCGTGGACTTGCCCGAGCCCGACTCGCCCACCACGCCCAGGCTGCGGCCGGCCTCGATGCGCAGGCTCACATCGTCCAGCGCCCGCACCTCCTCGGCCGGCTGCCACAGCGACTGGCGCGGCAGGCGGTAGCGTTGGCTGAGGTGGGCCACATCGAGCAGGGGCATCGGCATCCTCACGGGCTCAGGTCGGCCCAACGCACGCAAGCCACCTCGTGGCCCTGCGCCACGGTGTGGGACACAGGGGAGGCCTCGCAGACCGGGGCCCGATGCACACATCGGTCCGCAAACGGGCAGCCGCGCGGCAGGTCCACCAGCTCCGGCACGCGGCCGGGGATGGTCTGCAGGCGTTCGCGGCGGGCCGCCCCCAGCCGGGGCCGGGCGGCGAGCAGGCCGCGCGTGTAGGGGTGCAGGGGCCGGTGCAGCACCTCGCCCACCGGGCCCTGCTCCACGCCCAAGCCGCCGTACATCACCATCACGCGGCGCACGTTGCGGGCAATCACGGCCAGGTCGTGCGAGATCAGCATCAGGGCCATGTGGCGTTGGGCCACCAGATCGGCGATGAGTTGCAGGATCTCGCGCTGCAGCGTCACGTCCAGCGCGGTGGTGGGTTCGTCGGCGATCAGCAGGTCGGGCTGGCAGGCCAGGGCCATCGCGATCACCACACGCTGGCGCTGGCCGCCCGAGAGCTGGTGCGGGTAGGCGTCGAGCCGGCGCGCGGCCTGGGGCAGTCGCACCTGCTCCAGCAGGCGCAGCGCCTCGGCACGGGCGGCCACGGCGTCCAGGCCGCGGTGCAGGCGCAGCGGCTCGGCCACCTGGCGGCCGATCGTGTGCAGCGGGTTGAGCGCCGTCATCGGCTCCTGGAAGACCATCGCGATGCGGTCGCCCCGCAGGCGGCACCAGGCGGCTTCGTCCTGCGCCAGCAGCTCGCGGCCGTCGAAGCGCAGCGAGCCCGACACCCGCGCGCGCTCGGGAAGCAGGCCCATCAGCGTGAGCGCGAGCATGCTCTTGCCGCAGCCCGATTCGCCCACCACGCCGAGCGTGTCGCCGCGGTCGAGCGCAAAGCTCAGGCCGCGCAGGGCCTCGGCGGGCCCGCGCGCAGTGTGGAGCGTCACCCGCAAATCGCGCACCTCCAGCAGCCCTGCGCTCATCGCTGCCTCGCAAGACGGGGGTCGAGCAGGTCGCGCAGGCCGTCGCCCAGCAGGTTCAGCCCCAGCACCGACAGCGCGATCGCAATGCCGGGGTAGAGCGCAAGCTGAGGCGCCTGGAACATCTGCGTCTGCGCCTCGTTGAGCATGCGCCCCCACGAGGGCTGGGGTGGCTGGGTGCCCAGGCCCAGGTAGGACAGCGCCGCCTCGGCCAGGATGGCGGTGGCGAACTGGATGGTGGCCTGCACGATGATCACCGAGGCGATGTTGGGCAGCACGTGCTCCAGCGTGATGCGCACCGCCCCCTTGCCGCAGGCGCGCGCGGCCAGGATGAAGTCGCGCGCCCACACGGCGTTGGCCGAGGCGCGCGTGAGCCGCGCAAACACCGGGATGTTGAAGATGCCGATCGCGATGATGGAGGTGAACAGCCCGGGGCCATAGACTGCCGTGAGCATGATGGCCGTGAGCAGCGCCGGGAAGGCGAAGGTGAAGTCGGACAGGCGCATCACGAACTCTTCCACCCACCCGCGCCGCGCCGAGGCCAGCAGCCCCAGGCCCACGCCCAGCACCAGCCCCATGCCCACCGCCACCACCCCCACGAGGATGGAGTTCTGCGCGCCCACCAGCAGCAGCGTGGCAATGTCGCGGCCCAGGCTGTCGGTGCCCAGCCAGTGCGCGGCCGAGGGCGGCTGGAAGCGGTTGGGCACGTCAATGGCGTGCGGGGGGTAGGGGGTCCACACCAGCGAGAGCCCAGCCGCCAGCAGCAGGGTCAGCGCCAGCAAGGCGCCGAGCAGGAAGCTGCGATGCCTCAAGGCCGCCCTCATGCATCCCCCGCCTTCAGCCGCGGGTCGATCCAGGCATACAGCAGGTCCACCACGAAGTTGATGAGGATGACGGCGCCGGCCAGCAGCATGATGACGTCACGCACCACCGCGAGGTCGCGGTTGGCGATGGCCTGGAAGACGAGGCGGCCGATGCCCGGCAGCACGAAGACGTTTTCCACCACGATGGCGCCGGTGAGCAGGTTGCCGAACTGCAGGCCCATGATGGTGATGACCGGGATCATCGCGTTGCGCAACACGTGGCGCCACAGCGTGGCGCGCCGGCTCAGGCCCTTGGCGCGGGCGGTGCGCACATAGTCTTCGCGCAGGGTGTCGAGCACGGCCGAGCGCGTGAAGCGCGTGAGGATGGCCGCCTGCACCGCCGCCAGCGCCACCGCCGGCAGCACCAGGGCCTGCAGGCCGTCCCACAGGCCGCCGCCCTCGTCTTGCGTCCAACCCGGGAAGCCACCGGCCGGGAACCACTGCAGGTGCACCGCAAAGACCAGGATCAGCACGATGGCCAGCCAGAAGTTCGGGATGGCCAGGCCCAGCTGGCTGAGCGTCATCACGCCCACGTCGCCCAGGCGGTTGTGGCGCGCGGCGGCGTACACGCCCAGGCTCAGGGCGGCGATGACGGTGAGGCCCATGGCCAGCAGCGCCAACGGCAGGCTCACGCGCAATCGCTCGGCAATGAGGCTCCACACCGGCGTGTCGTAGGCCACGCTCACGCCCAGGTCGCCGCGCAAGTAGCCGCTGATCCACTCGACGTAGCGGGTGATCGCCGGGCGGTCCAGCCCCAACTGGGCCGACAAGGCGGCCACCTGTTCGGGCGTGGCCGTGGGCCCCAGGCGCACCTCGGCGGCGTTGCCGGGCAGGATCTCCAGCACGGCGAACACCACCACCGACGCCGCCAGCAAGGTGGCGACGAAACTGACAAAGCGCTTGAGCAGGAAGAAGCTCAAGGCCGTGGCATCACTGGGCGAGCACGGCCGCCATGGCGTTGGCCACGGCTTCGACGTTGTGCTGGTTCAGCCCCGCCACGCACATGCGGCCGGTGCGCACCAGATAGACACCATGCTCGTCCTTGAGCCGGTCCACCTGCTCGGGGCTCAGGCCGGTATAGCTGAACATGCCGCGCTGGGTGATGAAGTAGTCCACATTGCGGCCCGGCAGCTTGGCCGACAGTACCGCATGCAGGCGACGGCGCATCTCCTGGATGCGCGCGCGCATCGCGTCGAGCTCGTCGGCCCAGGCCTGCCGCAGCTCGGGCGTTTGCAGCACGCGCGCGACGATCTGCCCGCCATGGGTGGGCGGGCTGGAGTAGTTGCGGCGGATGGTGGCCTTGAGCTGGCCCAGCACCAGTGCGGCCTCGTCGGCCGTGGGACACACCACGCTAAGAGCCCCGCAGCGCTCGCCATAGAGCGAGAAGCTCTTCGAGAAGGAGCTGGCGCAGAAGAAGCTCACGCCCGCATCGGCCAGCGCGCGGATCGCAAAGGCGTCTTCCTCGATGCCATCGCCGAAGCCCTGGTAGGCGATGTCCACATAGGGGATGAGCCGGCGCGACTGGATCACCGGGATGAGCTGGGCCCACTGCTCGCGCGTGAGGTCCACGCCCGTGGGGTTGTGGCAGCAGGCATGCAGCAGCACGATGCTGCGCTCGGGCATGTCGCGCAAGGCGGCCAGCATGGCCGCAAAGCGCAGGCCGCCGGTGGCCGCATCGTAGTAGGGGTAGGTGTGAACGGTGAAACCTGCCCCCTCGAACATCGCGCGGTGATTGTCCCAGGTGGGGTCGCTCACCCACACCTCGGACTGCGGGAAGTAGCGCTTGAGGAAGTCGCCACCCACCTTCAGCCCGCCTGAGCCGCCCAGGGTCTGTATGGTGGCGATGCGCCCGCTCTTCACCGCTTCATGGTCAGCCCCGAAGAGCAGGTGCTGCACGGCCTGTCGGTAGTTGGCCGCGCCTTCCATCGGCTGGTAGGGCCGCGCGCCGATGGATTGCAGCATCGCCGACTCGGCCTGCCGCACCGCGCTCATCACCGGCAGGCGGCCGGCATCGTCGAAGTACACCCCGATGCTCAGGTTGATCTTGCCCGGCCGGGGGTCCTTCTGGAAGTTCTCGTTCAGCGTGAGGATGGGGTCGCCGGCGTAGGGGTCGACGTGCTGGAACATGGGGTCTCCTTCAAAACGGGGCGGATCGATTATCCCGTGTCCCCCGTCAGTCGGCGGCCAGCGCCGCCTCGATGTCACGCTCGATGGCCTCGGGCTTGTCGGTGGGGGCATAGCGCTTGAGCACCTTGCCGTGGCGATCGACGAGGAATTTGGTGAAGTTCCACTTGATCGCCTTGGTCCCCAGCAGGCCGGGGGCCTGCGCCGTGAGCCACTGGTACAGCGGATGGGCGTCGGCGCCGTTGACCTTGATCTTGCTCATCATCGGAAAGCTCACGCCGTAGTTCACCTGGCAGAAGCTCGCGATTTCCTCGTTGCTGCCCGGGTCCTGGCCGCCGAACTCGTTGCTGGGAAAGCCCAGCACCACCAGGCCCCGGGCCGCATGCGTCTTCCAGAGCTTTTCCAGCCCGGCCAACTGGGGCGTGAAGCCGCACTGGCTGGCGGTGTTGACGATGAGCAGAACCTTGCCGCGATAGTCGGCCAGCTTCACCGGTCGTCCGTCAATGGACAAAGCGTTGAAGTCATAAATCGTGGTGGGTTTGCTCGCGTCGCTCATACCGAGCATGGTAGCGAGCCGGCGCGAAAGCCGAAAGGCGCGACTCCCTGAAGCCGCCCGCCCCCCCTTTTTCGGGCTTGACGCTTGGGCCACCCCCACCGCAACATCGCCACAGCCTTTTGCTGGGGCGGCGCACCGACGGTCGGCGCTTGCCGCTGGCCTCAGGAGCCCTCTTCTCATGAGCATGCGTTACCGGGTGGCCGTCCAGGGCTTCAGCGCCTTCGAACGCTCGACCTTCCAGTCCTTTTTCCGCCTGGCGGCACGGCGCCAGCCGGCCTACGACCTCGTCGAGGACCTGCACACCGCCGATCTGGTGATCGCCGACGCCGACCAGGCGGCGGCCGTCTCGGCCGTGCGCGACGCGGGCCGGTTGCCGCGCTGCCTGTTCATCGGCGCGCACGATGTGGGCGCCGGGCTGGGCCGGCTGCCGCGCCCGATCAACCTGATGAACGTGCTGCGGCTGCTCGACGAGATGAGCCAGCCTGGCGCCGACCCGCAGCGGCCGGCGGCGCCCCCCGCGTCGCCCCGCCCGGCGCCGAGCCTCGCCCTAGACGCCATGCCGGCTGCGGCCACGGGCCGTTCCCTGGCGAAGGCTCCGGCCGGCCCCGAGGTCCCCAGCGGCAGCGACTTCTCCAACTCCGTCACCGTCGATGGGGACGAACGCTTCGACCACATCCTCGTGGTCGACGACTCCGACATCGCGCTGCGCTTCATGCAGACGCGCCTGAAACGCTTCGGCTTCAAGGTGCATCTGGCCCGCAGCGGCGAGGAGGCGCTCGAGCGCATCGCGCGCCAGCCCTTCGAGTTCGTCTTCCTCGACGTGATGATGGCCGGCATGGACGGCTACCAGACCTGCAAGGCCATCAAACGCAAGGCCCCGCCGCCGGGCCGCCGGGTGCCGGTGGTGGTGATGCTCACCAGCCGGGCCGGGCCGGTCGATCGCATCCGCGGCACCCTGGCCGGCTGCGACGCCTACCTGACCAAACCCCTGTCCGAGGATGAGCTGGTGCGTGTCATCAGCACCTACGATGCCGCCTTCCAGCGAGGCTTCGAGAACACGGCCGCCGACTGACCCGGCGCCATGCCGGGGCCCCGTGGGCGTTTGCGCCACACCGCGACGGCCGCGGGCCGCGCCGCGCGTGGGGCGGGCTTCCTTGGATGGCCCGGGCGCCTCTACACTGCGGCGCTAACCCCGATGCGTGCGACGTGAGCCTGCCCCCCGACGCCCCACCCCTCAGCGCGGCTGCCCCTCCGCAGGCCCAGGGCCTGCGCTGCGGCCCTTGGGCGCTGGCCTTCCCGTTCACCTGGGCGCGCAATCTGGTCGACGAGGTGGAGCTGTCGGACGTGCCGCACGCGCCGGCCTGGCTGCTGGGAGCGGCCAACGTGGACGGCACGGTCATCCCGGTGTTCGACCTGCTGCGCTGGCTGGATCCGGCGCAGGGCACGCCAACGGGCCCGGGCAGCCATGTGCTGATCGGCGGCGACGGTGACCAGGTGGCCGGTCTGATCTTTCGCGGCCTGCCCACGCGGGTGCGCCCGGTGGGGGGCACCGCTCCCGGGGTGCCGCCGGCCCTGGCCGAGTTCGTGCGCGGCGCGGCCGTCGATGCCCAGGGCCATCCCTGGGCCCTGATCGACGCCCCGGCCCTCCTCGAGGCCTGGGCGGCCGAGCTGAGCCTGGCCTGAACCGCGATGCCCGTGACCACCCCCTCCAGGAACCCTGCATGAACCTGAGCCTGAAGCTGTTGCTGGGCGGGGCCGGGGCTGCCGTGCTCGGCGGGGTCGCGGCCTGGGCGGCCCTGCGCTGGGCGCCGGCCGCGGCAGGGCAGGCCGTGCCGTGGCCCGCCGTGGCCGCCATCGGGCTGGCCATGGTGCTGGGCGCGCTGGTGCTGGCGCACCTGGGCCGGCGCTGGCAGGCCCCGCTGCAGCAATTGCGCGACACCCTGGAGCGTGCCGCCCGCGGCGACACCCAGGCCCGCGCACACCTGGACCGCCGCGACGAATGGGGGGCGCTGGGCGCCGCACTCGACCGCGTGCTCGACGAGCGCGGCCAACGCCTGGAACGCATCGCTCACGAGAACGAAAGCCTCAACCGCTCGGTCGTGGGCCTGCTGCACACGGTGTTCCAGATGTCGAACAAGGACCTCACCGCGCGCGCGGAGGTGACCGAGGACATCATCGGCACGCTGTCGGCCTCGATCAACCAGCTCGGCGAGGAGACCAGCCGCACCCTGCACGAGGTGCAGGAGATCGCCGACCAGGTGCGCAGCGCCTGCGAGTTCGTGGGCGAACAGGCGCTGCGCGTGGACGAGACCGCGCAGGAGGAGCGCGCCGCGCTGGAGGGCATGGCCGCCCATCTCGGCCAGGCCACCTACCAGCTCGCCCAGATGGCCGCGTTGTCCACCAACTCCAGCGAGGCTGCCGAGCTGGCCAGCGCCGCCACCGACGCGGCCCTGCGCGCGGTGGACGCCACGGTGCGCGGCATGGAGACGCTGCGCGGCACCATCGCCGAGACCGAGAAGCGCTTCAAGCGCCTGGGCGAGCGCAGCCAGGAGATCTCCACCGTCGTCAACCTCATCAACACGATCGCCGAGCGCACCCATGTGCTCTCGCTCAATGCCTCGATGCAGGCCAGCAATGCCGGCGAGGCCGGACGCAGCTTCGTGGTGGTGGCCGAGGAGGTGCAGCGTCTGTCCGAATCCGCGCGGGCGGCCACCGCGCAGATCGCCCAGCTCGTGCAAAGCATCCAGGTCGAGACCGGCGACACGCTGTTGACGATGAACCGCCTGATCGCCGAGGTGGTGAGGCAGTCCGAGCAGGCCCGCCAGGCCGGCGTGCAAATGGCCGAGACGCGCGACACCACGGCCCAGCTCGTGAGCCTGGTGCAGCAGATCGCCGCCTTCTCGCAGGCCCAGAGCACGCTGGCGCACGAGCTGCGCCTGTCGGTCGATCAGCTCAACCGCGGCTCGGCCCAGACCATCCTGGCCATCGAGCAGCAAACCGAATCCACCGCCACCCTGGTGGACTATGCCCGCCGCCTGTCCGAAGCCGTCGGGCAGTTCCGCCTGCCGCCCCCGCAGGGGCAGTGAGCCGCTCATGAAGACCGAGGATCTGCTCGAGGTGCTGCGCGAGGAGTTTGCGCAGGCCAGCCCCGAAGTCGACGCGGCGCTGATGCACTGGCTCAGCAGCCCCGACGACCCGGCCCCCGCTGCCGAGGCGGCCACGCTCTTCGACCGCCTGGGCCAGGCCTGCCGCGTCGTTGGCCTGGACGGACTGGCCCTCGTGCTGGACCTGCTGCGCGACAGCGTCAGCGCGCTGGCGACCCTCGAAACGCCCGACCGCCAGACGGCCCTGGGCTGGCTCGCGCAGTGGCAACCGCCGGTGCAGGCCTACCTCGACCGCCCCGCCTCGGAGGCGGCCACGCAGGCGCTGGCCGACTTCCTGCGCAGCGGCCCGCTGGCCCCGCCGCCCGAGTCGTTGCAGGCCCTGCGCGAGCGGCTGCGTCAAGCGCCCGCCGCCCCCGGGGCTGGGGCCGACGACACGCCCGACCTCGCCGCGGCGGCCGCCGGCGCGCCCACCGACGAGGTCTCGCTCGACGTGCCCGAGGACGTGGACGCCGCGCTCTACGAGGTCTTCCTCGACGACGCCCCGGCCCAGGTGGCCACGCTGGCCGAGGCCGTGCGCGCCTTGGCGGCTGGCCATGCCGATGCCCCAACCCTGCACGAGGCCCGTCGCGTGGCCCACACGCTCAAGGGCAGCGGCCACATCATCGGCATCCGCGGCGTCGGGCGGCTGGCCCACCGCATCGAGGACGTGCTGGACCATGCCGTCGAGCGCGAAGGCCGCCTGCCAAGCGCCCTGGCGCGCGACCTCGAGCAGGCCGTGGCCTGCCTGGACCAGATGGTCTATGCGCTGCGCGGCGAGGAGCAGGCCCCACGCGACGCCCGGGACTGGCTGGACCGGCTGGAACGGTGGGTCCAGGCCATCCACGACGGCCGCGTCGAAGCCCTGGCGCTGGAGACGGTGCCCGCCCCCCTGGAGGCCGCCCCCTCCCCGCGCGACGACACGGCGTCTGTGAGCCCCCCACCGCCCGGACCCGACGAGGCGGCGCGCGCCACGCTGCGCATCGCCGTGGAGCGGCTGGACCGCCTGGTGCGGCGTGCCGGCCAGGCGCTGGTGCATCAGGGCCGGGCCGAGGAGATGGTGCGCCAGGTCGAAGACCGGCTGGCGCAGCTCGAACGGGCCCAGCGCTCGCTGCAGGACCGCCTGCGCGACCTCGAGCTGGCCGTCGACCGCCAGGGCCATGCGCTGGCGCCGCCCACGCAGGCCGAAGGCGGGGCCTTCGACAGCCTGGAACTGGACCGCTACAACGAACTGCAGTCGCTCGTGCGCTTCACCGCCGAAACCCTGGCCGACGAGGCCGAACACACCCGCGCCGCACGCGAGCAGGTGCAGGTGGCCGTGCAGGCCCTGCGCAAGCAGGGGCAGGAGCTCGTCGAGCAGCACCGCGAGCTGATCGGCGCACGCCTGGTGCCCGTGCGCCAGATCGTTGCGCGCCTGAAGCGCAACGTGGCACAGACCGCGCGGGCCACGGGCAAAGACGTCGAGCTGCGCATCGAGGGCGAGCAGATGCCGCTGGACACCGAGGTGCTGGACCGCCTGACCGAGCCCTTGCTGCACCTGCTGCGCAACGCGGTGGACCACGGCATCGAGCCCAGCGCCGAGCGCTTGGCGGCCGGCAAGCCGCCGCGCGGCACGGTGCTGCTGCGCTTTGCCCGCGACAGCCGCACCGTCACCGTCGAGTGCAGCGACGACGGGCGCGGCCTGGACCTGGCGGCCATCCATGCACGCGCGCTGGAGCTGGAGCTGCTGCAGCGTGACGACCCCATCACCGAGGCCGAACTGGCCCGGCTGATCCTGCTGCCGGGCTTTTCCACACGCAGCGAGGTCAGCGAGATCTCCGGTCGCGGCGTGGGCCTGGACGTCGTGGCCGACCGCCTGCGCGCGATGAAAGGCCGCATCGACATCGACAGCCGCCCCGGCCTGGGCAGCCGCTTCGTGCTCACGGTGCCGGCCACCACGGGGCTGCAGCATGCGCTGATGGTCGAGGTGGGGGGCCAGGTCTATGCCCTGCCCAGCGAAGGCCTGACGCTGGCGCTGGCCCCCGGGCAGGGCCAGCTCGTCCTGGGCCCGCAGGGGGCGCAGTTGCGCCATGCCGGGCGTCTGTACCCCTACCAGCGGCTCGGGGCCTGGCTGGGCCTGCCGGCCCCCGCCTCGGCCGCGGCGGCCCGCGCGGTGGTGCTGGCGCGCGTGGGCGGCCGCGAGATCGCGCTCGAGGTGGACCGCATCGTCGACTCGCGCGAACTCATCCTGCAGGACATCGGGCGCTACCTGCGCCGCCTGCGCGGTGTGGCCGGCGGCGCCTTCCGGGCCGACGGCCGGCTCGTGTTCCTGCTCGACCTCGAGGCCCTGGAGCAGGCCTACGCCTCACCGGTGCGCCGCCAGGCCGCCGAGCGGCTGCGCCGGCGCATGCAGGTCGAGCGCAAGCATGTGCTGGTGGTCGACGATGCCCTCTCGGTGCGCCAGACGCTCGCCCAGCTGCTGGGCGATGCCGGCTACGACGTCACCACCGCGCGCGACGGCTTCGATGCGCTGGATGCGCTGATCCGCCGCAAGGCCGACGTCGTGCTCACCGACCTGGAGATGCCCAACCTCAACGGCCTGGAGCTCACCCGGCGCCTGCGCGAATCGCGCCTGTGGAAGGCGCTGCCGGTGGTCATGCTCACCTCCCGCGCCACCCACAAGCACCTGCGCAGCGCCGAGCAGGCCGGTGTGGATGTCTTCCTCACCAAGCCCTACGAGGAGGCCGAGCTGCTCGCCGAGGTGCGCCGGCTGGCCTTCGCCGAAGGCTGAACGCCACGGCCGCTGCGCGACGGCCCGATCGTCGCCAGCAGCGCCGCCGCGACGATCAGCCCCCCGCCCAGCAGGGTGCGCCCCGACAGCGTCTCCCCGGCGATCGCCACCGACGACAGCGCAGCGAACACCACCTCGGTGAGCATCACCACCGCCGTGACGTTGGCCGGCAGCCGCGAGGCGCCGTGCTGGTAGGCCAGGTTGCCGGCCAGGAAGGCCAGGGCCGTGAGCCCGAGCACGGCCACCCAGGCCGCCTGGGCAGGCGGGGGCCAGGGCACCAGGCCCGCGCCGGTGGCCGGCCCCAAAGCGAGCGCCAGCGCCAGCGACACCCCCACGCAGCCCATCAGCATCGCCAGGGCGCGGCCTTCGTCGCGCGTGACCGCCGCATGGCGCCGCACCAGCACGCTGTTGCAGGCGAAGGCGAAGCCGCCCAGCAGCCCCAATGCATCGGCCAGGCTGCGCGGCAGCGGCCAGGCCAGGCCCTCGGGTTGCAGCACCAGGGCCGCCCCACCCAGCGCCAGCCCCACCCGCAGCACCCCGCCCGGCCCCAGGTGCTCACCCAGCCACAGCCGTGCCAGCAGCGCCGTCCACACCGGCATCAGGTAGAACAGCAGCACCACGCGCACCACCTCGCCGATGCTCACGCCCCAGTTGAAGGCCGCGTTGACCACCCCCGAAGCCAGAGCCATGGCCCACAGCACCGGCGTGCCCAGCACCTGGCCCAGGGCCCGGGGCCGCCAGGCCAGCAGCACGGCGCAGCCGATCAGGAACAGCCCGACATTGGTCCACAGCGGATGCAAGCCCAGGCCCTGCAAGTGGCGCATCGGCCACCAGGACAGGCCCCACACGGCGGCGTTGAACAGCAAGGCCAGCACGGGACCGGGGGAAGAACGTGGCAGAGTCATCGGACGATTGTCCCCGAGCCCGTCTATCATCGCGACACATCAACAAGTGACATGCCGTCCCGCCGCGCGGGCGGCGCCCAAGGCAGCCTGTCGGGGCTGCCCTGCCGGGGGAGTGTTGTCCGATGGCCTTCAGCGAATCCACGGTGACCCTGAGGCGCGCCCTCGTGCTGGCCAACCTGGTCGTGCTGGCCCTGCTGGCCGCGCTGATCACGCTGCAGGCCCGCACCGACCGGGCCCGGGTGATCGAGATGGCCTACCGGGACGCCGAGAATCTGGCCGATGCACTGGCCGAGCACACGCGCCAGACCCTGGCGGCGCTCGACCTCGGCCTGACCTCCGCCATCGCGGCCCTGGGCTCGCCGCCGAAGGACCACGCCCGGCTGCACGAGGTGCTGGCCGGCCGCCAGGCCGGCTCGGCCGGCACCTACGCCTATTTCATGCTCGATACCCAGGGCCGCCTGGTGGCCAGCTCCCGCACCCCGCAGCCCGAGCCCGCGGACCTGTCGGACACCGACGAGTTCCGCGTTCACCGCCAGCGGCGGGACGTCGGGCTCTACCTGGGCAAGCCGCGCCTGGGCCGCGTCGGCTATGCCCAAGGTCAGTGGATCGTCAATGCCTCGCGGCGCATCGAGACACCCGATGGACAGTTCGCCGGCATCGTGGCTGCCGTCGTCTCGCTGGACCATCTGCGCCGCTTCTACGACAAGCTGCGGCTGGGGGAACAAGGCGCCGTGGGGCTGTTCAGCGCCGAAGGCGTGCTCATCGCGCGCAGCCCCTGGGTCGAGCGTTTCCTGGGCCAGGACTTCAGCGGCCAGGCCGTCTACCGCGACCAGTTGGCCCGCCAGCCCCGGGGGCGCTTGTCCGGGGCTTACGTCACCGACGGCGTGGAACGTCTGTCCGCCTTCCGCCGGGTCGGCGACACCGCAGCCACCGTCTACGTGGGCCTGGGCCGCGACGAGGTGCTGGCCCCCTGGCGCGAGCGGCTGGTCTTCCAGGTGGCCATCGGCGCCCTGGCGATGTCCGTGTTCTTCGGGGCCTCGGCGCTGGCGCTGAACCATGTCGTGCGGCGCGAGCAATGGCAGCGCCAGCGTTCGCAGCGGCTGCGCGATCTCGCCGAGACCTTCGCCCGGCTGGTGCATGCCCCCACGGTCGAGGCGCTGCTCGAGCAAACCCGTGAGGCCGCGTGCCGGTTGATCGGTGCACAGACGGGCCGTGTTCACCTGGTGAGCCCCGGGGCCACCCCCGCCCCGCAGGCCGGCAGCCCGCCGGCAGACAACGCCGCGCAGCCCGGGACACCCGGGCGGCCGGGCCAAGGCGGCCAGGCGCAGCTGGCCGTGCCCCTGGTGGGGCAGGACGGTCATCGCCTCGGCCTGATCGAGCTGGCCGACAAGCCCGAAGGCGCCTTCACCGCGGACGACCGCAACGAGCTGATGCAACTGGCCAGCGTGGCCGGCGCGGCGCTGGAGAACCTGCTGTCGGGCCAGGAACGCGAGGCCGCGCTGGCGCAGACGCAGGCGGCGCAGGCGCGCATCGAGACCATCCTGTCCTCGATCTCCGATGCCGTCTATGCGCTCGACCCCGACTGGCGCTTCACCTACCTGAACGACGAGGCGCAGCGGCTGCTGCAGCGCCGCCGCGACGAGCTGCTCGGCCGCAACGTCTGGGAGGCCTTTCCCGAAGCGCGCGACACCGTGCTCTACACCGAGTACCAGCGCGCCTGCGCGCACAAGGTGTCGGTCAGCTTCGAGTTCTTCTACCCCCCGCTGCAGACCTGGTTCTCGGTGCGCGCCTTCCCCCATGACGACGGCCTGACCGTCTACTTCCAGGACATCACCGAGCGCGTCGAGACCGAAGCACGGCTGCGCCAGGCGCAGAAGATGGATGCCCTGGGCCAGCTCACCGGCGGTGTGGCCCACGACTTCAATAACCTGCTCACGGCCATCCTCGGCGCCGTCGATGCCCTGGACGAGCAGCTCGCCGCCGGCCCCGACGGCGCACGCCCCCACGTCGCGATGATCCGCCAGGCCGGCGAGCGCGCCGCCGCCCTCACCCACCGGCTGCTGGCCTTCGCCCGCAAGCAGCCGCTCGATCCGCGCCAGACCCAGATCAACGAACTGCTGGCCGACTTCGAGCCGCTGCTGCGGCGCACCCTGGGCGAGCACATCGACATCGAATTCGTCCGCGGCAGCGGGCTGTGGAAGGCCCTGGTCGACCCCAACGAACTGCAAAACGCCATCCTCAATCTCGCGATCAACGCCCGCGATGCCATGCCCGACGGCGGCCGGCTCACCATCGAGACGGCCAACATGTCCGTCGCGCGCGACTATGCCGAGATCCACGGCATCCAGCCCGGCCAGTACGTGCTCGTGGCCGTCTCCGACACCGGGCCGGGCATGCCGCCGGAGGTGGTGGCACGCGCCTTCGATCCCTTCTTCACCACCAAGCCGGCCGGCCAGGGCTCGGGCCTGGGGCTGTCGATGGTCTACGGATTCGCGCGCCAGTCCGGCGGCCATGTGAAGATCTACAGCGAGCCCGGCCACGGCACCACGGTCAAGCTCTACCTGCCGCGCGCCGATGCCGCCACCGAGGCCGACTACCGGCGCGTGGAACGCGCCCCGCTGGCCCCGGGCCACGAGCATGTGCTGCTGGTGGAGGACGACGACCTCGTGCGCCTGGTCACCGTGGCCAGCCTGGAAAAACTCGGTTATCGGGCCACCGTGTGCAGCAGCGGCCGCGAAGCGATCGAGCAGTTGCGCCACGGCCCGCACTTCGACCTGCTGCTCACCGATGTGGTGCTGGCCGGCGGCATCTCGGGCAAGGAGGTGGCAGCGGTCGCCGCCCAATTGCGCCCCGGCCTGAAAGTGCTGTACATGTCGGGCTACACCGAGAATGCCATCGTGCACCACGGCCGGCTCGACCCCGGCGTGCACCTGCTGAGCAAGCCTTTCCGCATCGACGAGCTCGGCCGCAAGCTGCGCGAGGTGCTCGACGGCTGATCAATGCCGGTCGCTGCGCGCGATCTCCAGCAGGTGCGCCACCTCTTCGGCGTGGTGGCGCAAGTTGTAGGCATGCCAGCGACCGATCGCCCACATCGTGCCGGCCACCACCAGGCCGAAGGCCGTGATCGCGCCAAACGCCGACAGGCCCAGCTTGGTCATCACGGTGTAGAAAGCCCCCAGGCCCAGGATGCAGGCCTGCTCATTGAAGTTCTGCACCGCGATCGAACGGCCCGCGCCCATCAGGTTGTGGCCGCGGTGCTGCAGCAGCGCGTTCATCGGCACCACCAGAAAGCCGCCCAGCCCGCCCAGCAGGATCAGGAAGGGCGCGGCCACCCAGACGTTGTCGATGAAGTTCATGCCGATCACCAGCACCCCCATCGCGATGCCCAGCGGGATGACCCGCGTGGCCCCGTCCAGGCGCATGTAGACCGAGGCCACCACCGCCCCCACCGCCGTGCCCACCGCCACCACCCCCACCAGCGAGGAGGCCTGCGTCGTGGTGTAGCCCAGCGCCGCGGCCGCCCAGGCCAGCACGATATAGCGCAGGTTGCCCGAGACGCCCCAGAACAGCGTGGTCGTGGACAGCGAGATCTGCCCCAGCCGGTCGCGCCACAGCCGCCGGTTGCAAGTGCGGAAGTCGCGCAGCATCTCCAGCGGCGAGGCCGGCAAGGGCTGCAGCGTGGCGCTGGTGCGTGGGATGAAAAGATTGAACACCGCCGCCACCACATAGAGCCAGATGATCGCGGCAATGGCCGCATCCGGCGCGTTGGCGATGCCGGTGTCGATTGCGGGCAGCAGGTCGATGGACAGCAGCCAGTTCCCCAGCACCGGCCCGACGAGCTGGCCGCCCAGCAACACCCCCAGGATGATGGAGGCGATCGTCAGCCCCTCGATCCAGCCATTGGCCTTGACCAGCTGCGAGGGCGGCAGCAGCTCGGTGAGGATGCCGTACTTGGCCGGTGAATAGGCCGCCGCCCCCAAGCCCACGATGGCATAGGCCACCAGCGGATGGGTGCCGAACAGCATCAGCAGGCAGCCCGCCACCTTGATGCTGTTGGAGACGAACATCACCTTGCCCTTGGGCAAAAAGTCCGCAAACGCCCCCACGAAAGGCGCCAGCACCACGTAGAACAGCGCGAACATCGGCACCAGGGCCGCGCGCTGCCATTCACCGGTGCCCGACAAGCGCAGCAGTTCCACCGCCGCGACGAACAAGGCGTTGTCGGCCAGCGAGCTGAAGAACTGCGCCGACATGATGGTGTAGAAGCCTTTTTTCATTCGCTGGGCTCGCTGGGCGCCGGCTTCCGGGCTGCGTGAAATCCTTGAGACTGCGGGGGCAACGGGCACTTCCTCGGGGCCGGAAGCGCCCGGGTTTATAGCATGCGGTGGCGGCCCTGCCGTGACCGGAAAACCCGTGAAAGCTTCGTCCGCAACGCTCCAGCATCGCATCCGATGCGGCGGGGCCGCTGGCAGAATCGACCGGTCCTCCCCCCCCCCCCCCGGAACCTGCGGCCATGCCCCGTCCCATCGAAGCCCTGATCCACCCCGACGCCCTTGCACGCAACCTGCAGCGCGCCCGCGCCGCCGCGCCCGACGCCAAGGTCTGGGCCATCGTCAAGGCCAACGCCTACGGCCACGGCATCGAGCGCGCCTACGCCGGCCTGCAGGGTGCCGACGGCTTTGCCCTGCTCGACATCGCCGAGGCCGAGCGCGTGCGGGCCCTGGGCTGGCGCGGCCCGATCCTGCTGCTGGAAGGCTGCTTCGAGGCCCGCGACCTGGAAGCCTGCTCGCGCCTGAATCTGTGGCACGTGGTGCACACCGAGCAGCAGATCGACTGGCTGGCCACCCACAAGACCACCTGGCCGCACCGCGTCTTCCTCAAGTTCAATTCCGGCATGAACCGGCTGGGCTTCCAGCGCGACGCGTTGCGCACCGCCTGGCTGCGCCTGAGCGGCCTCACTCAGGTGGACGAGATCTCGCTGATGACCCATTTCGCCGACGCCGACAGCGACCGCGGCATCGCCCAGCAGGTGGCCGCCTTCCAGGCCGCCACCGCCGACCTGCCGGGCGAGCGCTCGCTGTGCAACAGTGCTGCCACCCTGCGCCATGCCGGCGCGCATCCCGAGGTGCGCGCCGACTGGGTGCGCCCGGGCATCATGGTCTACGGCTCGTCCCCCGATTTCCCCGCCCACACCGCCCGCCACTGGGGCCTGCTGCCCACCATGACCCTGAGGTCCCGCCTGATCGCCACCCAGTCGCTCGAGGCCGGCGACACCGTCGGCTACGGCAGCACCTTCACCGCCCCCCATCCGATGCGCATCGGCGTGGTGGCCTGCGGCTACGCCGACGGCTACCCGCGCCACTGCGGCACCGGCACCCCGGTGCTGGTGGACGGCGTGCCCACCCGGGTGGTCGGCCGCGTGTCCATGGACATGCTCACCGTCGACCTCACCCCGGTGGAACAGGCCGGCCGGCACGCCGATCTGGGCGCCGAAGTCACGCTCTGGGGCCAGGGCCCCCACGGCAGCGTGCTGCCCATCGACGAAGTGGCGATGGCCGCCAACACCGTGGCCTATGAACTGATGTGTGCGCTGGCTCCGCGTGTGCCGGTGACGGTACGCGATTTGTGGCCGCAGACGTCATAGTCCAGACAACAGGGGCTGGCACGTCGCTCCCTCATCCGCTGCGTGGCGAGCCCTGCCGGTGCTTGGCGTGCCGACCACGGGCCCGGCGCGGCACCCTGGCCGACCTCGCCCCCAGCGTCGCTGGTCCGGTCGTCAGAGCAGGGCCTGTTCGAGCCGTTGCTTGCGGGGCTGCCAATCCGGCATGACCTGTCCAAGCCAAGCGAAAAACTCCGAGCCGTGATTCTTGTGAATCAGGTGGCACAACTCGTGCACGATCACGTATTCGACGCACGGTCGCGGTGCTTGCACCAGCCGTGAGTTCAAGGTCATTTGCCCGCCGGGGGACAAGCTTCCCCATCGGCGGCGCATCTCACGCACGACGATGCGCGGCCTCTCGTGCCCAAGACGCTGGAACGTATCGAAGACATCCCTCAGCACCGCATCGAACACCTCGCGGGCGCGCCCGAGATACCAACGTCGCAGCAACGCCTTCACCTTCGATGGTGGCAGGTTCCCAGGGCCGATGACCCACATCTCGCCCCGGGTCAGTTTCACGTGATCTTGTTGGGCGTCCGGGTCGTGGGCCTTGACGCGCAGTCGGTACTGTCGCCCCAGGTAGCGATGTGATTCACCGCTCAGATACTGCCGGGGTGCAGTGTGGGTTTCATAACGCGAGAACGTTTCCAGCTGGCGGCTGACCCAGCCGGCGCGCAGGCGAAGTTTCTCTTC
Organism: Caldimonas hydrothermalis; assembly: GCF_056746695.1. Taxonomy (NCBI): domain Bacteria; kingdom Pseudomonadati; phylum Pseudomonadota; class Betaproteobacteria; order Burkholderiales; family Sphaerotilaceae; genus Caldimonas; species Caldimonas hydrothermalis. The sequence goes on from NZ_JBWQXA010000001.1 coordinate 349,931, forward strand.
GATGGTGGCGTCATTGCATCCGCTGGGCGTCAGCACGAGAACGCGCCCGTCCGGGTGTACTTCGATGCCCAGTGTTCGTCTCAACGGGCGCTCGACGACCTGATAACGGATGATCTCGTCGCCGTAGCAAACCGAGCCCCACCTACCGCTCATAACACCATCCGGTGCCTGGCCAACTGCATCGTCCGGCCGATGATGTCGTCCATCTCGCCGGTGGTGAGCATGACCCCCTTCTTGCCCTTGACCTCGTCGTACAGGTAGTCGTCGATCTCGTTCATCGTTCGGCGTTGTGCGTCCAGGTCGTCCCAAAAGCCCACCTTCTTGTTTCGTTGAATGATGGCCCAGATGTCAACAGCCGCATCGGCAGCCAGCGTTGCTGCCGTCTCTTCCGCTTTCACGTGGCCTGCCACGTAGGGCTTGAGAACGCCATACAAAGCAAGGGCATGGTCATGACCGGCCAAGCGCGCCGGGGCATCCTCACTGCGCCGGTTGACCACCGCATCCTTGATCTCACTGACCTTGTTCAGGTATTCCAGATCGGAGATGCGTTGGGCCCGAAAGTCGTCGATGGCCTGCTGGATGAGCTTCGAGAACTTCTCGTAGAACGCAGGGTCTTGCTCCAAGCGCTCGCTGATGGCCTTCTTGGTTGCGTGCGCGATCATGTCCGCCTTGGCGGCCGTCGTCCTGGTCTCACCTTGTTCTTCGACCACCTGCTTGAACGCCTTCTCATCGAAGATGTTCACGGGTTCATTCAGGCGCACCACTTCGTTCGCCGAGATGTGCGTATCCAAGAGTTTCTTGATCTTCGGCTCGAAGTCCCGGTAGTCCACCGATTCGGCGTAGCGCAGCTTGACGGACGCCTTCAGGCTCAAAAACCGCTTGAGATCGTTTTTGTAGGACTGCAGCTTCTTCTCTGGCGTCGATGCGATGAACTGCTCGGACGACATCGCGATCGACAAGGTCTTGCCATAAGCCGCCAGTCGCTCATAGAAAGAGTCGCGCAGCTTTTCATCCGCCAGCAGCCGCTCGTAGGCTTCTTCGTCGTGCTGGTTCTTGACCTCTTTGAAGAGGTCCCAGAGATCGGCGTGGCGCTGAGGCAGCTTGGCCACTTCTTCATGGATGCTGACCAAGGCCCCCGCCAGGTCGTCCTCGTCAAAGCCATCCAAGGCGCTATAGGTGGTCAGCGCCTGATCGAGCTCGCCCAAAATACCGGCGTAGTCGATGATGTAGCCGAACTCCTTGGGTTTCATGCCCTCGTCGTCGTCATACAACCGGTTCACGCGCGCGATCGCCTGAAGCAGCGTGTGCTCGCGCAGTTTGCGCGTCAGGTACAGCACCGTGTTGCGTGGCGCGTCGAAGCCGGTCAGCAGCTTGTCGACGACGATGAGAATCTCCGGATCGTCGCCGTGCTTGAACAGGTTGATGATCTGCTTGTTGTACTCCTCCTCGGAGCCATACCGCTTCATCATCCGTTCCCAGAAGGCGACGACCTCATTGGATGGCTCGTCGTCTACCTCCTCGTTGCCCTCGCGGGTATCCGGTGGCGAAATGATGACTTCGCTGGTCACGTGCCCGATCTCGTCGATGAACTTCTTGTAGGTCAGCGCGGCCGCCTTGCTCGGGGCGACGAGCTGCGCCTTGAAGCCCGTGCCCTGCCAGTTCTGCCGGAAGTGCTCGCTGATGTCGAAGGCGCGCATGTAAATCACCTGGTCGGCCTTGTTCAGCATCTCGGCACGGCTGTACTTCTTCTTCAAGTCGGCCTTCTGCGCGTCCGTCAGGCCTTGCGTGTGGCGCTCGAACCAGGTGTCGATGGCCTTCTCGTTCTGCTCCATCTCCACATGCCGCGCTTCGTAGAGCAGCGGCACCACCGCCCCATCCTTGACGGCCTGATCGATGGCGTAGGTATCGATCAAGCCACCGAACTTGGCGAAGTTGTTTTTCTCCTTTTTCATCAGCGGCGTGCCGGTAAAGCCCAGGTAGCAGGCCATCGGGAACATCTGCCGCATGCGCGCGGCAAAGCCGCCGAAATTGGTGCGGTGGCTCTCATCGACCAGGATGAAGATGTCGGCCGACTCCTCGACGTGCTTCTTGATCGACAGCGCCTTGTCAAACTTGTGAATCAGCGTGGTGACGATGTGCGCCTTGCTCTCGGACACCAGCTCCAGCAGGTGGCGCCCGCTGTCCGCCCGGTCGGGCGCGAGACCACAGGCGGCGAAGGTGTTGCCGAGTTGTTTGTCGAGGTCCACCCGGTCCGTCACCAGCACGATGCGTGGGTTGCGGATGTCCGGGTCCAGGGCCAGCGCGCGGGCCAGCATCACCATCGTCAGCGACTTGCCCGACCCTTGCGTGTGCCAGATGATGCCCCCCAGGCGTCGTCCCATGTCGTCCCGGTGCTTCACCCGCTCGAGCACCCGCTGGATGGCGAAGAACTGTTGATACCGAGCGACTTTCCGAACGCCGCCATCGAACACGGTGAACTGCAGCGCCAGGTCCAGTAGACGCGCAGGGCGGCACAGGCTGTAAAGCGTCCTGTCCTGTTCTGTCACCTGGCGCTCGCCCTCTCGTTCCATCGCGTCGAAGAACGCGCGAGCGATGGCGAAGTCGCCCGAGAACAGGGCTTCCTTATCCTGGGGCTTCAGCGGGGCATTGACCACCGCCGCAACTGTCTTCTCTTCGTCAAGTTGCTCGCGCCACAAGGCCCAGAACTTGGCCGGTGTTCCGGTTGTGGCGTACTGGCCGCCGTTCTTGTTCACGCCGAGCAGCAATTGCGTGTAGGTAAAAAGCTTAGGGATGTACTCCTCACGCTGATTGCGGATCATTTGCGACACCGCCTGGCCGACCTCGACCTTGGGCGATTTGCACTCGATGACGGCAAACGGAATGCCGTTGACGAACAGCACGATGTCCGGACGGCAAGTCTCTTGGCTTCGGGTACGCTCGACCGGGAACTCGGCAGTCACGTGGTAGTCGTTGTTGGCCGGATTCTTCCAGTCGATGTAGTGGAGGGTGAAGCTCTTGCTGTCGCCCTCGATGGACTGCTCCAGCGACACGCCCAACGTCAACAGGTCGTAGATGGCCTCGTTGGTCTTCAGCAGGCCATCGTATTTGACGTTCTTCAGGCGCTGGATGGCCGTCTGGATGTTCTCCTCGGAGAAGAGGTAGCTTTGCCCCTTGTACTGGATGCGGTTGTTCTTCTTCAGTCGCTCGCGCAGCACCCCCTCCAGCAGCACCTGCCCCGGCTTGCCACCGCGTGCGGCCAGCGCCTGCTCGGGCGTGAGGTAGGTGTAGCCCAGGCTGATGAGCAACTGCAGCGCGGGGATTTGCGAAAGGTACTTCTCGTTGAAGTGAAAACCGCTCATTTGACCGCTCCTCGCAGTACGCCTTGGAGCGCATGACGGCTCGCAACCAGATTGATATTGGCCTTGAGCAATGCCTCGCCAGAGCTTCGGAGTCGTGTTTTGCGCATCGTTAGTTACTCATCAAATCACCCAAGCTGGGTGCTTGATAGCGTTGAAAAAGTCGACGCACTCGGATTTCGGCGTCCGCCCCAGCCGTTCCCGTCGGGAATCAAGCTTGTGAACCAGGCCCTCGTAGAACGCCTGTTCCCCGGGATAGGCTTCCGGAGACGCCTTGAGCTCTAGCCATCTGCGATACACATACGAAACTGCATCGGCAACTTGAACAAGTGAGGAATGTTCCGACTTGATGGCGAATGCGGTGTTGATGATTTGGTCGAAGCGTTCTGATTGCTTGAGCTGTTGCCACACCGCCTTGCCCTTGATGGTCCTGCACTGTTGGTAGAGCCCGTCAAACCAGGGATTCGCGTAATACAGGCCATCCGACAGCTTGGGCATGTGAACCTTGTTGTCGTCAAAGATGATGACAGACAGGCCCTTGTTGTTCGACTGCGTCTGCATCTTCTTCTGGATCAGTCCACTGATGAACATGCCAAGCAGGGTCCAGTAGTCCTTCGATCCAGGTATCGCGTATGCGCCACTGGCACAAGCTGCATTGAAGGCTTGGAAGGACATACCGAAGCCGTAGATCCTCGACACCTCAACGGCCAGGTCACACATGCCCGTGAGGAACTGTTTGCGCTCATCAGGGGCTACGACGTTCCAGCCGCCTTTGCCATTGATGAAGGCTTTGGTCTTGAGCTCCTTCGGGGAACCTGGATGCTTTGCCAAAAAAGCGGCCAAGGCCTGATCGAACTGGCTTGTGTACTTGCGCAGGCGGTACGCATCGATCAGCAACCCGGCCATGACGAACACGTCACCTTCGCCGGCGTCTCCCGACTCATCGATATAGGCGAACTTCATACGGCCACCTCCTCGGGAACAGGCACGCGCCACTCGCCCGTGAGCAGCTTTTGCATCAGGCCGCGTTTTTGGCGCTTGAGGGCGTCGAGCGACCTTTCGAACAGGTCGATTTCCTCGCGCAGCGCGTTGAGGTAGCGGGCGATGGCGGTTTGGGTGGAAAGATCAGGCAAGATGACTGGAAAATTCTCTAGGTCTGACCTCTGGATGTTGGGCAATCCTGATCCAACCCGTAGCGCCATGACGCGTTCTTGATTGCCTTTGAGGCAATGAAACAGGTAGTGGACATCCACGATCTTTGCTACATCCTTGAGGGCGTAGCAGTGACCACCACACCAAAAGCGCTCGCTGTTATAGGAAACGAAACCGCATGAGTTACCACCTTCACTGATCGTGATTGTGTTCGCTTCACAATTCCAATCCGTTGTCCGGCCCGAAGGTTTTGTGCCGCCGTTGAGAGCGTAGTAAGGACCATCCTCGACCATGGCATCGCGGTTGAGCTGCTGGCCCTTCCAGACGGTGGCAATCTCAGCTAGCGTGACTGTGCGGCAAGCATTGCGTTCGCGAACTTCGCGGGCAACGGCGCCGACATGCGTGCGTGGATGCTGGCCGCGACTGATGAGGCGTGAGAGTTCGTGGGTGTAATGGCGCTCCTTAGCCGCAATCAGGCGCTCGGTGGTTTCGATGGCCCGATACCAATCACCAACGATCGCTGCGATGTTTTTCTGTTCCCACACCGATGGAAGCACAACGGGTATGCCCTCAACCGTCGCTTGATTGATCTTTTTCATGCTTCCGCTTGTACCGGTAGCATGCTTCTGGATATAGCTGACAACAGCTTCGCTCTTCAGATAGAGTTCCAAGTAATCCGGATCGACCTGGTTTGGATTGGGTCGAAAACGCATCATCAAGTCGGGGTAAGAGCACTGTTCGATCTCGCCTCGGAATACGCCGACGCGCCCCACCTTATCTGCGGTATTTGAGCGGCTAATCAGAAAATCACCAGGTTCTAACCGAAACTTGTCAACCAGGGGGTCGTCAATGGGGGCAGGTTTCAAACCGCTTGGATTGAAACCGTAACCGTCTAACGCGGCCAAACTGAGGACCCACTTACCTGTGGGCGTATCTGGGCATACTGGGGAGTAACCGTTTTGTGGGCGCTGTTCAAGAAGGGCTCCGAGTGGGGCTACCTCGAATCTTGGTTTCATCATTTTCCCTTCCTCCCTGGGCGTCCCAACTCCCGCTCGATCCGCTCCAACGCCCGCACATCCTCCGCATCGGCCGTCATACTTCCCCGCACCACCCGGTCGAAATCGGAAACATACTCCGCCTCCTGAATGCGCCGGTATTTTTCGAACTCGCTTTCCGCGTGCAGGCGGGCTGCTTCGGCGCTGATGCGGCCAGCATCACTCAGGATGCCGCGGTCGGTCAGTTCCAGAAAGCGGTCGAGCTGCTGGGCCCAGTCTTCCATCGTCATGGGGATGTGGCGGCGGGCGCGGTCTTCGGCGAGGTCGAGGTAGCTGTTGACGAGCCGCCCCAGCGCTTGCAGTTCGTCCTGGGTCAGGTAGTTCTTGGCGATGGTGACGTCGCTTTTGAGGATGCGGCCGTGCGGTGCTTTTTCCCAGGAGGTCAGGCCCATGTGGGGCTTGCTGGCATCGGCGCGGGCGTGGATCAGCTCGGCAGCGGTCTGGCCGTGGATGGCGTAGTGCAGCTTGTTTTGCACCTTGGCAAAGAACGCGCGGGTGGTGGGGGCAGCCGCGTCGTAGTCGATGGCGGTGGCGTAGATGTCGGTGATCTTCTGGTAGAAATGCCGCTCGGAGAGGCGGATTTCGCGGATTTCTTCGAGCAGGCGCTGGAAGTAGTCCACGCCGAGGAAGGTGCCGTTTTCCAGCCGTTTTTTGTCCAGCACGTAGCCCCGGATGGCGAAGTCGCGCAGCACCTGGGTGGCCCAGCGGCGGAACTGGGTGGCGCGCACCGAGTTGACGCGGTAGCCGACGGAGATGATGGCGTCCAGGTGGTAGTGCTTGGTCTGGTACTGCTTGCCGTCGGCCGCAGTGATCCGGAAATTCCGGACAACTGCGGCTTCGTCCAGCTCGCCGCTGGCGAAGATGTTGCGCAGGTGTTCGCTGATGGTGCGCACGTCCACGCCAAAGAGCGCGGCCATCAGCTTTTGGGTGAGCCAGATGGTGTCGTCCTGGTAGCGCACCTCGATGCTCTGCTCGCCCGCTTGCTGGGTGAAGATGAGAAACTCGGCGGCACTGGCGCGGATGTGCAGCGTGCCGTCGGTGGGTGGTGTCGGGGCGGTGCGTTTGCGGGTCATACGCCCTCCACCCCCAGGGCCTTGAGGTGCTCGCGCATGCGGGCGCGCACGTCCGCCAGCTCTCGTTCGAGCCGCTCGATCTCACGCTGCACGGCGGCGACGTCGATTTCCGCCTCTTCCTCGAAGGTATCCACGTAGCGGGGGATGTTGAGGTTGAAGTCGTTCCCGGCGATCTCGTCGAAGCCGGCGACATAGGCGTACTTGTCCACGTTTTGCCGGTTGCGCACAGTGGCGACGATCTTGTCGAAGTGCGCCTCGGAGAGCTGGTTCTGGTTCTTGCCGGGGATGAACTCGCGGCTGGCGTCGACGAACAGCACGTCCCGCACGTGTTCGCGCGGGCCGCCTTTCTCGCGCGCGCGGTCGAACAGCAGGATGGCCACCGGAATCGAGGTGGTAGGGAACAGGTTGCCCGGCAGGCCGACGACGGCATCGAGCAGGTTTTCTTCGATCATCGCGCGGCGGATGCGCCCTTCGGCACCGCCACGGAAGAGCACTCCATGCGGCACGACGACCGCGACCCGGCCTTCCTGAGGCAAGGCACGCTCGATCATGTTGGTGATGAAAGCCCAGTCACCCTTGGACTTGGGCGGCACGCCGCGCCAGAAGCGGTTGAAGCGGTCGTTATCCGCGTGGTCCGCACCCCACTTGTCCAGCGAGAACGGCGGGTTGGCCACGACCACGTTGAACTTCATCAGCCGGTCGCCTTCGATCAGCGCCGGGCTGTTGAGCGTGTCGCACCACTCGATGCGGGCGGCGTCCTTGCTGTGGATGAACATGTTCATGCGCGCCAGGGCCCAGGTGGCACCGTTGACCTCTTCGCCGAAGAGGGCGTAGTTGTGGCTGCCTTGGGCCTCGACCCATTGGGCCGCTTCGATCAGCAAGCTGCCGGAGCCGCAGGAGGGGTCACAAATACGGTCGCCGAGCTTGGGGTTGGCCAAGGCCGCCAACAGGCGCGAGACCATCTTGGGCGTGTAGAACTCGCCCGCCTTCTTGCCGGCATCCGACCCGAAGCGCTCGATGAGGTAGATATAGGTGTTGCCGATGACGTCTTCGGCCACCCGAGAGGGGCGCAGATCGAGCTTGGCGAAGTCCTCCAGCAAGGTCTTCAGGCGGCGGTTGCGGTCCTTGGCCTTGCCGAGGTTGGCCTCGCTGTTGAAGTCGATGTTGCGGAAGACGCCCTCGAGCTTGGCCTTGTTCGCATCTTCGATGTGGTCAAGCACGATGTTGATCAGCTCGCCGATGTTAGGCTCGTTGCGGCGTTCGTACAGCGCGTTGAAGTCCCCCAGGAATCGGTCGATGACGCGGACTTTCCCGGTCTGTGGATCTTCTTCTTTCAACTCGACATACGGCAGGACGAAGCGCTCGCGCTCGAGCTTGCGGCGGATGCGTTCGTCGTCATCGCCGTACTGGGCCTTGTATTCGGCGTAATGGTCGTTCCAGAGGTCGCTGATGTACTTCAGGAACAGCATCACCAGGATGTAGTCCTTGTACTGCGCGGGATCGACCACGCCCCGGAACGTGTCGCATGCGGCCCAGGCGGTGGCGTTGACTTCTTGTTGGGTGAGCTTTTGGGTCATGGGGTGTTCCAGTTCATGATTTCCGGCTTCACGCCTGCGCGGCTTGCTGTCGCAGGATGCCATCGAGCAGCGCCTTGCGGCGGCACCTCAATTCCTCCAACAAGGCAGCCTCGCGCGACGCGAGCTGTGCGATCTCGACGATGAGTCGCTGCCTATCAAGCGGCGGCAGGGGGACTTCGAGACCATCGAGCACCGCTTTGCCGATCATCTTCACAGCCGTTCCGGCTGCCTGCTCAGCAAGTACGGCCTGAGTCGCCGGGTGGTTGATGAACCACTGCAGGTAGGCGGGCTCGACGATATCGGCCTTTGGCCGGATCAGCAGCATCGGTGCAGCCAGCACGGCACGGCCAATGCCGGGGCCCACGAGCGCAGCCGAGTAGGTCACGCCCCGTGACCGAAACAGCAGGTCCCCCGCCTGAACCAGGTGCCGGTCTTTCAGGTCGGGCATCTGGACGCGCGCCAAGCCATCCGGGTGGAGCAGGTTTGCGTCGTCGATGTCCTTCATCTGGATGACAGCGACATCGCCTTCCGCAATCGTTTCCAGGCGGCTGCGAAACGAGTAGCCCATGCGGACCTCTGCGACGTCGAGCAGGAAGGCATTCATCGTGCTGTAATCAGATTTCTGTATTCAAATATGCTTTGTGAGCGAATCCTAGGCGTTTAAGATCAGTCCATCAAGTGCTGTAAAGAGGTTTCTGGGAATTTATGCAGGGGGCCGGGGCAGATACTCTGACGAGAGCCAGTGCGGCCAAATCATCGAATCCATGCCCTCAAGGCCCAGGCATTGCTATCCGGGGTCGGAAAGCAGACGCGGGCTCGGTTCCGTGCCCGCCCCACCAATCACGAAACCCCAATCGTTCGCGGTTGGGGTTTTCTTGTCCCATGCTGCCGCTTACCGCGTGAGACCTGCGAGAGCGACTCACCACTTCCCTTGGCTGACCCTCGCGCCCCCTGATCCGATCGCCACGACGTTCTGAGGCTTGGCCGGATCGTTCTTCATCAGGGGTTGCTCGCCGAGCTTCACGCCCTTGGCGGCGACGCTGTCCATCCCCGCCAGCTTCTTTGCGCCGCCAAGCGCCGCGAGCCGGTCGTCGTAGTACTCGAACCACGGCAGACCGGCGTTCGTATAGTCGGCTGCCGACGGAGGCTGTCCGGGCGCAGGCCGGCCGGTGGCGTGTATCCATTGCGCACTGTTGAGGATGTGAACGAAGCATCGGCTGGAGATGGACAGGTCCCAGGCGTCGTACCCGTACGCATCTTCGTAGATCGTCTGCCGCATGAGCCCGCCGGGTGCCAAGCCCATCGACAGCGGCTCGCACGCTTCGGCAACGCTGAAGTAGACGCCGGCCTCATGAACGCGCGTGCTGCGCTTGAGCATCTCTTCGTAGCGTTCGCGCTTCATCGGGTACGCGATGATCTGGAGGCCGCCATGCTCTGCGACGCCGCATAGCTGCTCCTCCGCGGTGTAGCCTTGCCCCAGCGGCATGGCGACGAACTGGCGGATCAACCCCTTTTGCACGCAAAAGCCGTCGAGCCAGGGCTGATCGGGCACCACGAGGTAATCCTGTGGATCTTGACCCAGAACGTTGCTCCATGCGTCGCCGGTCACTGCGTTGACCTTGCCGGCGGCGATCTTGATGGCAAAGGGATAGCGCGTTGCACTGGACAAGTTGATCCACAGGGCTTCGGCCTGGTACATGGGCAGCAGCACGCCGCCATGCTCGACCCATGCAGGAGGCAATCGCGCGGCATGGTCCTCGACGTGCTCCATCGGAAAGCGCCCCAAGCCCGGCGGCAGGGGGTACTCCCGGTTGTCGTCAGGGATGCGCAGCGTGCGCTGAAAGTTGACCTGGCACACCGCGTCCTTGTGCACCTCGGGAAACCGAAAGATCAGTTCGTTGTTGCTCAGCTCGATCATGGTCCGTGCTCCTTTGCGGGGCTACCAAGCCCCGTCCCTGACTTCCCGAACCACACGAAGGATGGCGTGATCGGGGACTTCTTTCAGCTGCCGCAACAGTTCCGCAAAGAGCCTGGGGCGCTGCATGATGATGTGCTGCAAGTCGCTGGAGAGCTTGCCAGCCAGGGCGAGCAAGACATCCTTGTCCTCGCCGAGGACCTCCGCCAACTTCACGATGACGTCTTCGGACGGCGGCGGGAAAACGCCCCGCTCGATCTTGGACAGGTAGGCCGGCTCGATCCCGACGCGAGCGGCCACCTGGCGGAGCGAAAACGATCGGTCGCCCGCGTGAAGGGCCTCTCTGGCCTGTCGAATGTGTTCACCAAATGGCATGATGTGTAGTGTGTACTACACATTCATCATCAATGCAAGTTCGATGGCGTAACGATGGCCCGGCTCATCCGCCGGCTGCGCCACGGCAGGAACCAGGGTCATGCGTCCTGCAAGCCGTTGAAACAAGGCTTCACGCCCCCACCCACAACATCACCGCATACACCGCCGTCCCCAGCAGCGTGGGCGCTGCCAGCCCGCCGAGCAGGCGCTGCAGGAGGATCACGGCGCCCAGGGCCACGGCGGTGGGCAGGGCGCGGGTGGGGCCGGCCGCGGGCCATAGCAGCGGAAAGAGCGAGGCCACCAGCAAGGCCGCGATGGCGGCCGGGCCGATGGCCAAGGACCAGCGGCGGATGAAGTGGGAGCGCTCGGCGCTCTGGCGCAACCCCCACCAGAAGGGCAGCGCGCGCAGCACGAAAGTGCCCAGCCCGCAGGCCAGCACGGTCAGCAGGAGCATCCAGCCGGCTTCACCCATCGTTGCCGTCCTCGGTCTCGCGCGCCTGCAACAGCTGGAAGGCCGCACCGCCCAGCATGCCGGCCGGGATGGCGACATGCGCCGGGCCCAGGACGAGGCCCAGCAGCGTGACGCCGGCCGCCCCCCACAGCGCCCTGCCCCGCCCGCGCACCCCCATCTGCAGCAGCAGCGACAGGAAGAGTGCCGGCAGCACGAACTGCAAGGCCTCATGCAGCAGGGGCACCCGGTCGACCAGCTGGGCGCCGGTCTCGGCCCCCAGCCAGGTGCCGGCGATCCAGGCACCATAGGCCCCGGCCTGCAGGCCGGCCAGCCAGCCCGCACGCTGCTGCGGGGCCAGGGTGGGCAAACGTGCGGCCGCGCAGGCGAAGACTTCGTCGGTCAGGCCGAAGGCCAGGGTCGGACGCACGCGGGCAGGGCGCGCCTGCGCCAGCTGCTCGGCCACCACCCGGCCGTAGAGCAGGTGGCGGGCATTGAGCAGCCAGATCGTGGGCACCACCGCCAGCGGCCCACCCCCCGCGGCCAGCAGGGACACCAGCACGAACTGGCTGGCCCCGGCGAAGACGATGGCCGAGATGGCCACGGCCCATGCGGCTCCCAGGCCCATCTGCACGGCCGCCAGCCCAAAGGAAAAGGCCACGGGCACATAGCCCGCCGCGATGGCCAGGCTGTCGCCCAGGCCGCGCCACACGAGGGAGGTCATGCGCCGCCCGGTTTGCTGAAAGTAAAGACGTGGGTGCCACCCCCCCAGTCGTCGCTGCCGGCGGTGGCAAACACCCGGCGGTGGCGGCGCAGCTCGAGCCCGGCCAGCGCCGCCAGGCCGGCAAAGCGGCGGGGGAAGGTCTTGCGCTCGACTTCGTAGTCGAAGCCGGCCACCATGGCTTGCAGCTCCAGCCAGTAAAAGCGCACGAAGGCCCCGATCTCGTGCACCGGGCGCTCGCGCACACCGGACTCGCACAAACGCGCATACAGGTGGCGGCACAGGCTCACGGCCTGGGTGGCCTTGCCCTCGGTGGCCGCCACCATGGCCATGGTGATGGAGCGGCGGAAATCGCGGTAAAGCTGGAGGTCCACCCCCCCTTCGCAGGCCTGCGGCTCGCCCACCCAGGCCATGCTGGCCAGCAGGTAGGCGCTGTGGTGGCGCACCAGGGCGAGGTTGCGTTCATCGACGCTGCCGAACTCCGGCAGGAATTCGTCGGCCACCACCAGCAGCCCGCCAGGCTTTAGCAACTGCAAGGCCTTTTGCAGCATGAAGGCCGTGTTGAAGTGATGCGAGGCCCCGAAAGAGGTGATGAGCGGCGTCTGGCCCCCCGGGAGATCCAGCTCGAGGAAGCCGCCATGGTGCAGCTCGAGGCCTTCGACCCCCTGGGCGTTGCGCTGCAGGCACGCGAATGCCGCCTCGTCCGGCTCGACGGCCAGGAAGCGGCAGCCCGGGTGCAGTTCATGCAGCATCAGCAGCGGCAGGCCCGGCCCGGTGCCCACATCGATGGCCTGCAAGGCAGGCTGCGGTCCGGCGAAGCTGGCAATGTCCTGGGCGGCGGCCACCACCTGGCGGGCATAGGCCGGGTGAAGCAGTTCGAAACCGTCGTAGTGCTCCACGTCGATGCGGCTGGAAAACGGCCCCTCCCGGCCACCGCGCCGCGTCGCGCCCGGGGCAGGGCGCACGTGATGCAGCTGCCGCGGCATGCACAGACGGCCACGCTGCAGCAGCACCTCGGCCGCCAGGCCGTTGAGCACCCAACTGTGGCCCTCCAGATGGGCTTCGATGGCCGCCGTCTCAGGTGCAGTCAGCTCGATGAAGGGCGATTCGGCCAGCCGGGCCAGCCGGGTGGCTGCCGCGGCCAAGGCGCCTTCGGCCCAGGCGGCCGGCGCCTGGTCGGGCCGCGTGAAGGCCCCGGGCAAAGGCATGGGCACCACGCCGACATAGGGCCCCTGGGCGTCGTCGTCCACCAGCGCCAACACCGGCCAGCGCCAGGGGCCGGCGGTGGCCTCCTGCAGCATCTGGCGCAGCGTGAGCAGGCCATCCCGCCCATGGAGCGGCTCGCCGCGCAGGCGCAGGATGCGCGCGCCCAGGCCATTGGACACCTCCAGCAAGGCGCGCTCCATCACACTGCGCACCCCCTCCCAGGCACCCGGCGCCTGCGGCCACTCCAGGTAGAGCGTGGAGGCGCTTGCCGAATAGGTCTTGCGCGGATACTCGATCACCACCATGGCCCGCCCGCCTTGCTCGGTGGCCGCGTACACATGCGGCACATCGGCGTCGAAGGCGTGGGTGTCGCCCGCCCGCACCATGCGCGGCCGATCGGCCGGCCCCACCAGCATCGCGCCTGATAGCACGGTGATGCGCTCCTTCACCCCTTCCGGGTGCGGGGCGGAGTCCTTGCGACAGCCCGGCAGGAGTTCGATCAGATAGACCTCGATCTCCGGATCGTCGGTTGATTTTTCGATCAATCGAACGATCACCCCCTGGCCCGACAGCTCGCCGCCGTCGCTCAGCTCCTCGTTGACCAGATGGCCAAAGGGCACGCCCAGGGCATTGGCCACCGCCCACAAGGTTTCGATCGTGGGATTGCCTTCGCCGTTTTCGAGCTGCGAGAGGGTGGATTTGGCCACCCCGCTGCGCTCGGACAGGCCCGCCAGTGTGAGCCCGCGCTGCTCCCGGAACCGCAGCAGATTCCTGCCAATGGCTGAGACGGTGCTCACGAGGCCTCCCTGAGAGATGCTGGCGTGAGTTCATTATAACGAACACCGGGTTCGTTCTGTCGGACGGCATCCGCAGCCGGCTTTCATGGCACGATGGCGCCGCATTGCATTCAGGGAAGGAGGTTCACGCCATGTCCATCGTCCTGTTCATCGTTGGCCTGGCCGCCCTGGTGGCCGGCGCCGAAGCCCTGGTGCGCGGCGCCTCGCGCCTGTCGCTGTCCTGGGGCATCTCGCCGCTGGTGGTGGGCCTCACCGTCGTGGCTTTCGGCACCAGTGCGCCCGAGATGGCGGTGTCGGTGGGGGCGGCCGCCAGTGGCACCACCGACCTGGCCGTGGGCAACGTGGTGGGCAGCAACGTCTTCAACGTGCTCTTCATCCTCGGCCTGGCCGCACTGATCACGCCGCTGGCCGTGCATGTGCAGGTCATCCGCCAGGAGGTTCCGATGATGCTGGCCGCCGGGCTGGTGCTGGTGGTGATGGCGCTGGATGGCGGCATCTCGCGCCTGGAAGCGGCCCTGCTGGTGGCGCTGATGGTGGGCTACACCGCCTTCCTGATCGTGCAGGCCCGGCGGGCGCCGGCGCAGGACCAGGGCGAGTTTGCCGCCGAGGCGCCCGACAGCCCGTGGGACCGGCACTGGAGCGTGCAGATGCTGCTGGTGCTGGCGGGGCTGGCGCTGCTGGTGCTCGGTTCGCGCTGGCTCGTGCAGGCGGCCACTGCCTTCGCCACGGCGCTGGGCGTGAGCGACGTGATCATTGGTCTGACCATCGTGGCCGCCGGCACCTCGCTGCCCGAGGTGGCGGCCTCGGTCGCCGCCTCGCTGCGCAGTCAGCGCGACATCGCCGTGGGCAACGTGGTGGGCAGCAACCTCTTCAACATCCTGGGCTGCCTGGGCTTGGCCGGGGTGGTGGCGCCCAGCGGCCTGCCCATCCCCGAGGCGGTGCTGAACTTCGATCTGTGGGTGATGATGGCGGCCTTGCTGGCCTGCCTGCCCATCTTCATGACCGGCCGCGAGATCGCCCGCTGGGAAGGCGGCGTGCTGCTGGCCTACTATGGGGCCTACACGGCCTATCTCATCCTGGCGGCCCAGCACCATGCCGCCCTGGCCGCCTATTCCACCGTCATGATGAGCTTCGTGCTCCCGCTGACCATCGTCACCCTGGCGGTGATGGTGGTGCAGCGCAAACCCCACTGACCACCCTCACCCGCCACATGGACCTGCCCAGCCACCAACTCTCGATGACCGTGCTGATGACGCCGGACATGGCCAATTTCTCCGGCAATGTGCACGGCGGCACCATCCTCAAGCTGCTCGACCAGGTGGCCTATGCCTGCGCCAGCCGCTACGCCGGGCGCTACGTGGTCACGCTCTCGGTGGACCAGGTGATGTTCCGTCAGCCCATCCACGTGGGCGAGCTCGTCACCTTCCTCGCCTCGGTGAACCACACGGGGAACTCCTCGATGGAAATCGGCATCAAGGTGGTGACGGAAAACATCCGCACCCAGGTCGTGCGCCACGCCAACAGTTGCTTCTTCACGATGGTGGCGGTCGACGACGAGGGCCGGCCCACGCCGGTGCCGCCGTTCACCCCCACCACGCCGGACGAGAAGCGCCGTTTCGAGGCCGCCGTGCTGCGCAAGCAGTTGCGCCGGGAGCTGGAGCAGCGCCACCTGGGCATCAAGAACGCCTGACCGGAGCTTGCGATGGCCTTTCCATGGATTGCCGCCTTCAAGATCATCCCCTGGAAGGATGTGATCGAAGCCACGCCGGCCATCGTGCGCGGGGCCAAGCAGTTGTGGAGCCGAGTGCGCCAAGACGAATCGGCGCCCCAGGCGGCGATGGAGGGCCCCGCCGCCGACCCGGGCTCGCCCGAGGCGCGCCTGGCCCAGCTTGAACAGCGCGTGGCCGAGATGGGCCGCGAGGCCGTGGCCTGCAGCGAGCTGATCCAGGCCCTGGCCCAGCACAACGAACGCCTGGTGGCGGCCGTCGAGACCCTGCGCCTGCGCACCCGCGTGCTGATGTGGGTGAGCGCGCTGCTGGCCGGCGCAGTGCTGGCGCTGTTCTTCCTGCGCTGAACCGGGGCCACAATCGCCCCCCATGGCCAAGGACAAGACGATCTACACCTGCCGCGAGTGCGGCGGCAGCGCCCCGAAGTGGCTGGGCAAGTGCCCCCACTGCGGCGCCTGGAACACCCTGGAAGAGACCGTCGCGCAAAGCGCCTCGGGCTCGAAGAACCGCTTCCAGTCCTTGGCGCAGGCCACGCCGGTCACCACGCTGGCCGAGATCGAGGCCAGCGACGTGGAACGCACGCCCACCGGCCTGGAGGAGCTCGACCGCGTGCTCGGCGGCGGCATCGTCGAAGGCGGCGTGGTGCTGATCGGCGGCGACCCAGGCATCGGCAAATCGACCCTGCTGCTGCAGGCGCTCGACGCCCTGTCCCGGACGCTGCCCACGCTGTATGTGACCGGCGAGGAAAGCGGCGCCCAGGTGGCCCTGCGCGCCCGCCGCCTGGGGCTCGATGCCTCCAGGGTGCGCGTGCAGGCCGAGACCCAGCTCGAGAAGATCCTGGCCACGCTGGCGGCCGAGCAACCCGCCATCGCGGTGATCGACTCCATCCAGACGCTGTACTCCGAGCAGCTCAGCTCGGCGCCCGGCTCGGTGGCGCAGGTGCGCGAATGCGCCGCCCACCTCACCCGCACGGCCAAGGCCAGCGGCACGGCCGTCGTGCTGGTGGGCCATGTCACCAAGGAAGGGGCGCTGGCCGGCCCGCGCGTGCTCGAGCACATGGTGGACACCGTGCTGTACTTCGAGGGCGACACGCATTCCAGCTTCCGCCTGGTGCGCGCCATCAAGAACCGCTTCGGCGCCGTCAACGAGATTGGCGTGTTTGCGATGACCGAGCGCGGCCTCAAGGGGGTGGCCAACCCCAGCGCCATCTTCCTGTCCACCCACAGCACGCCGGTGGCCGGCTCGTGCGTGCTCGTCACGCTCGAAGGCACCCGGCCGATGCTGGTGGAGGTGCAGGCCCTGGTGGACAGCTCGCCCATTCCCAGCCCGCGGCGGCTGTCGGTGGGCCTGGAGCCCAACCGCCTGGCCATGCTGCTGGCGGTGATGCACCGCCACGCCGGCATCGCCTGCTTCGACCAGGACGTCTTCGTCAACGCCGTGGGCGGCGTGCGCATCACCGAGCCGGCGGCCGACCTGGCCGTGATGCTGGCCATCCAGAGTTCGCTGCGCGGCAAGGCGCTGCCGCGCGGCTTCCTCACCTTCGGCGAGGTGGGCCTGGCCGGCGAGGTGCGCCCGGCGCCGCGCGGGCAGGAGCGGCTCAAGGAAGCCGCCAAGCTCGGCTTTTCGGTGGCGATTGTGCCCAAGGCCAATGCCCCGAAGAAGCCGATCGAGGGGCTGACCCTCCATCCGGTCGAGCGGGTCGAGCAGGCCATCGATTTGGTGCGAACGCTCACTTAGGCCTGCAGCCTTTTCCTGTCGAAGATCCTTCCGCTTGCCCTGGGGCGCAAGTCGCAGTACGGTGGTGCGGCTTTGCGAAAGTGCATTTGTTGCAATGCAACAAACTGCCTAGGATCGCACCCTTTTTGCGGCAACAAGAAGAGGACACAACATGCAACTCATCGTCTCGGCCGGGTTGATCCTGGCCGTCGTGCTGTGGGGGCTGCTGGCGCCGGCTTCGCTGGGCGCCTTCTTCAACGAGGCCCTGGGCAGCATCACCCACAACTTCGGCTGGTTCTATTTGTGGGTGGTGCTGGCGCTGGTGGTGCTGGCGATGCTGCTGGCCTTCAGCCGCTACGGCGACCTGAAACTCGGTGGCGAGGACGACGAGCCCGAATTCTCGATCGGTGCGTGGTTTGCGATGCTGTTTGCCGCCGGCATGGGCATCGGCCTGGTGTTCTGGGGTGTGGCCGAGCCCATCTCGCACTACACCGCCCCGCCCCCGGGCATCGCGCCCGAAACCCCCGAGGCCGCCAATGCGGCCATGCGCTACGCCTTCTTCCACTGGGGCCTGCACCCCTGGGCGGTGTATGCGGTGGTGGGCCTGAGCATCGCCTTCTTCCAGTTCCGCCGCGGCGCCAGCGCACTCGTGAGCGCCTCCACCGACGCCCTGCCCTGGAAACCGCTGCAACGCCTGTCGCCAGTGGTCAACGTGCTGGCCGTGGTGGCCACGGCCTTCGGTGTGGCCGCCTCGCTGGGCATTGGCGCGCTGCAGATCAACAGCGGGCTGAACACCGTCTTCGGGCTGCCGGTGGGCCGCTGGGCCCAGGTGGCCATCATCGGGGTGGTGACGGCCATCTTCCTCGCCTCGGCGCTAAGCGGCGTGACGCGCGGCATCAAGTGGCTGTCCACCTTCAACCTTGTGGTGGCCGCCGCGCTCACGCTGATGGTCTTCGTGCTGGGCCCGACCGTGGCGCTGATCGACACCTTCACCACCACCCTGGGCGCCTATGTCAGCGAGTTCGTGCGCATGAGCCTGCGCACCACGCCATTTCGCGACAGCAACTGGGTGAGCGGCTGGACGGTCTTCTACTGGGCCTGGTGGGTGAGCTGGTCGCCCTTCGTGGGCCTGTTCATCGCGCGCGTGTCGCGCGGGCGCACGATCCGCGAATTCGTCGTCGGCACGGTGCTGGCGCCCACGCTGGCCGGCTTCGTCTGGTTCTCGGTGTTCGGCGGCACGGCCCTGCACCTGGAGATCTTCCAGGGCGTGCCGGTGGCCGAAGCGGTCCAGGCCGACGTCTCTACGGCCCTGTTCGCGATGTTCGATGCCCTGCCGCTGGGCCTGGTGATGTCCTTGGCCGCCACGCTGCTGGTGCTGGTCTTTTTCGTCACCTCGGGCGACTCAGCCACCCTGGTGCTGGGCATGATGAGCACCCAGGGCAATCCCAACCCGCCGGCCCGGGTCAAGCTGATCTGGGGCGTGCTGGTGGCCGGCATCGCCATCAGCCTGCTGCTCACCGGCGGCGTGCAGGCCGTGCAGACGGCCACCATCGTCTTCGCCCTGCCCTTTGCCGTGGTGATCGCCGGCATGGCGGTGTCGCTGTGGCTGGCCGTGCGCCACGACTGGCGCGAGGAGCAAAGGCGCGAGCGTGCGCTGCGCCAGCGCATGCGGGAGCTGGCCGGTCAGAAGTGAGGCCTGCGGGCACTACGCATCGGGCCGGCCGGCGCGACCGATAGACTCGCGGCCATGAATCCCTGGATCGGCTGGGGCCTGGCGGCCCTGTTCACCCTGCTGGCGTGGCGTCAACACGGCTGGCAAGGCCTGCTGTTTGCCTTTTCGGCCATCACCTTCTGGCTGCTGCTGCAGTTCAACAAAGCCGTGCGCGTGATGCGCCAGGCCGGCAGCGCGCCCATCGGCTACATCGACAGCGCTGTGATGCTCCACGCCAAGCTGCACAAGGGCCTGCCCATGCTGAAAATCGTGATGATGACGCGCAGCCTGGGCGAGAAGGTGGGCGACGATCCGGAAGCCTACCGCTGGACCGACCCGAGCGGTTCGCACGTGACGCTGGAGTTCCGCGGGGGCAAGCTCGTGCGCTGGACGCTGTGGCGCCCCGAAGTCACCGGGCAGGACGCGCCCCCGGCCCCGTAAAATCGCCGCTTTACCCCGTTTCCCCAAGGAGCCTTGCATGGGCATGGAAGACCGCGACGGCAAGATCTGGATGGATGGCCGGTTGGTGGACTGGCGCGACGCCAAGATCCATGTGCTGACCCACACGCTGCACTACGGCTGCGGCGCCTTCGAGGGCGTGCGCGCCTACCACACGGGCCAGGGCACGGCCATCTTCCGCCTGCGCGAGCACACCGAGCGCCTGTTCAACAGCGCGAAGATTCTGCGCATGAAGATCCCCTACACCGTCGAACAGGTGATGGAGGCCCAAAAAGAGGTCGTGCGCGCCAACGGGCTCGACAGCTGCTACATCCGCCCCCTGACCTGGATCGGCTCGGAAAAGCTGGGCGTGAGCCCCAAGGGCAACACCATCCACCTGATGATCGCCGCCTGGGCCTGGGGCGCCTACCTGGGCGAGGAAGGCTTGAAGCGTGGCATCCGCGTCAAGACCAGCAGCTACACCCGTCACCACGTCAACATCACGATGACGCAGGCCAAGACGGTGAGCAACTACACCAACTCCATCCTGGCCAACATGGAGGCCACCGACGACGGCTACGACGAGGCCCTGCTGCTCGATGCGGCCGGCTTCGTCTCCGAGGGCGCGGGCGAGAACCTGTTCATCATCAAGGACGGCGTGGTTTACACCCCCGACCTGTCGGCCGGCGCGCTCAACGGCATCACGCGCAACACCATCTTCGCGATCTGCCAGGACCTGGGTCTGAAGCTCGTGGAAAAGCGCATCACCCGTGACGAGGTCTACATCGCCGACGAAGCCTTCTTCACCGGCACCGCGGCCGAGGTGACGCCCATCCGCGAGCTCGACCGCATCCAGATCGGCGCAGGCGCGCGCGGGCCCATCACCGAGAAGATCCAGACGGCCTTCTTCGACATCGTCAACGGCCGCAACCCCAAGTACGCCGAATGGCTGACCCTGGTCTGAGGACATTGGCGATGAGCAGCAAACCTGTCGACGTCGTCGAGCTGTCGGCCCGGGACCTGCAGGGCCATGGGGTGGTGTTCTGCCCCAACCCGAAGATGCCGCTGTGGAGTGCCCACCCCAAGGTCTACATCGACGTGGCCACCACCGGCGAGGGCAAGTGCCCCTATTGCGGCACGGTCTACCGGCTCAAGGCCGGCGAGAAGGTCCACGGCCACTGAGACCGGCACCTCGGCCCGCCCCCCTCGGCTGGCGGGCGGGGAGACTCAGCGCGGCGCTGATCCCGCTGTCGCGCCTGGTGCCGCCGCTGTACGAGCTCCGCGCGCGCGCATCCTGGGCGGCGCCCCGGCCGCCGGCCGATCAGATCTTCAGCGGGTCGAGTTCGGCGTAGGCGTGGTTCATCCACAGCTTCAGGCGCTGGCGCTCCATCAGGCCCAGGCTGCTGCCGTCGCCGCCGCTCGTGTTGCGCGCGGCCCAGAAGCTCATGTTGGCCGCGTCGATCTTCTGGGCCACCGAATCGTGCAGCCGCCGGATCGTGATGTGCCTGGCCCCCAGGGCGATCGCGCGCTCCAGTTCGCCCGAGCTTTCGAGCTGGCTGAAGTCGTCACCGCGCAACTGATTGAGCACCAGCACGTATTGCAAGCGACGCCCGAAGCGGTCGAGCAGCTTCTTGAGCAAGTCCACCGAGTCCTTGCCGGCATCCATCACATGCCAGTAGTAGATGGCCAGGTCCGAGACGTCGGCCAGATCGAGCACGCCGGATTCGTCCATCCACTTCACCAGCGGCGCATGGGTCTGTGCGGCCAGATCGACCAGCACGCGCCGGCCGGGGTGGTCGATGGCCGATTCGATGATGGCGTCCAGCGCCTCGTAGCGCTCGACCGTCATCGGCGAGGCATAACCGGCGTAAAAGCGCATGAAGGTACCATGCGAGCGGTCGGTGTCGAAGCCGACGAAGGGCAGGTTGTGGTCGATGAAATACTGGGCCAGAAGGCGCGAGACGAGGGACTTGCCCACGCCGCCTTTCTCGCCGCCGACCAAGTGGATGACGGACTTGGGTGCAACCTCCAGGGTTGGGATCTGCGTCATGCGGTCGATCTCCTTGCAGTTTGAGCCGGTCGCTCGGGCTTTTTCACCCGATCGCGCCAGCGTCCCACCCGCGATGATGCCAGCATGCCGCGCGTCATCCTGCTACAAGCCCACGCACCGGCCAAACCCCACCCCGGACAGCCTTGCAATGGCTGCGGCGTGTGTTGTGCGGCCGAGCCCTGCCCGCTGGGGCAAGTGCTCAGCCGGCGCCGCCGCGGCCGCTGTCGGGCGCTGCATTGGGACGCCAGCGCTCATCGGTATCGCTGCGGGGCGCTGACACGCCCGCAGCGCCACCTGCCGGGGCCCCTGCAGACGCTGTGGCCCTGGATTGCGCCGTGGCTGCGGCGCTGGATCGCCGCCGGGCGCGGCTGCGACAGCCACGCCGTGGTGCTCGGGCGCTGACTCAGCGGGCGTAGAACACGTAATCCGCCTGATAAGACACTTGGCGGCGCTCGCCTTGATGGGCCGCCGTACAGGCTTGCGCGGGCGCCACGCCGCCGCGGGTGTTCAACCGCTGGATGTAAGCCGTGCCCTGCATCACGCCCATGCCCATGGCCGGGTTCGCCTGGACGAGCTGCAGCGGGATGTTGCCCGCGCCGGCCGGCGCCACCGCGAGCTGCTTGCCGGTCACCTTCGAGCCGTCGTTGGCCTCCCAGGTCGGGCCGCCGTAGTACTTGCCCACCACCTTGCGTTGCATGTCGTAGAGCGTGGCCACTGGGGTCACGAAGACCCATTCGAACTGGCCGGCCGCACCGGCCTTGGCCCGGCATTCATAGGTGATCTCGCCGATGCCCACGGTGTGCATCGTCTGGCGTGCGCCCGCGGGCACGCGGATCTCCGGCGGCAGGCTCATGTTGTCGACCTGCGCGCTCGCCATCGGCGCGGAGGTCATCGATCCGCAGGCGGCCAGGCTGAGCGAGGCCAGGGACAGCAGGACGGTCTTGTGCATGGAAGTCTCCGATCGGTAAGACAAGGACAAGGCCGGGCATGACAAGGCCATGCCCCGGCTGTCGTCCTGTACGCAATCGAAGGCCGTGCGGATGCACGACGACGGCGGCTCAAAGCGAAACGCGGCCGGTGTAGAGGATGGGCCCGGTGGGCGCACCGGTGGGCGAGCCGCCCGGCGGCTCCAGGCTGACCGCCAGCGCCGCGGTGGCCGGCAGTTCCAGCCGGCGCCGCACCACCGTGGGCTGGTCCGAGCGAATCAGCCCCAGCGAGCGCGGTGCCCCCTGGCCGGGCACGGCCCACAGTTCCAACGCACGCCCAGCCTCGACCTGCACGGCCGCCAGGGGCCGCACGACCAGGCTGTGGCCATCGGGGCTGAGGCTGGCCACGAAGGTGTTGGCCCCTTGCGGGGCGGCCAGCACCACCACCACCGGCGGCGGCATCGGCGTGGGCTGCATGAGCAGCACCGCCATCACCACGGCCGCCGCGGTGGCCAGCACCGACCAGCCGCGCCAGAAAGCCAGCGCCCCCCACAGGCGGCCTCGCGCCGGCACGGCGGCCGTGCCGTCCAGCCGGGCCTCGATGGTGCGCCAGACCCGCTCGGACGGCGTCACCGGCGGCACCACCTCGGACAAGGGCTGCAACCGGTCCTGCCAGCGCACCACCGCCGCGCGCAGCATCGGATGGGCTCCCATCAGCGTCTCGAAGCGCCGGCGTGCCCCGCCACGCAGCGTGCCCAGCACGTACTCGGCCGCCAGCCGGTCGGCCACCTCGGGGCGCAGCGCGATCATGCGAGCCCTCCCGGTGCGAGCCGCTCCAGGCAAGTCTTGAGCGACTGCAGCGCCCGACGGATCCAGGACTTCACCGAGCCCAGCGGCTGACCCAGGTGCTCGGCCACCTCGCTGTGCGACAGCCCCTGGTAGTAGGCCAGTGCCAGGCTGTGCTGCTGGTCGGGCGACAGCCCCCCGAGACAGCGCTGCAGCAGCCGCGCCTCGATGGCGCGCTGCAGCAGCTCGGCCGGGCCGGGCTGGGGGTCGGGATGCTCGTCGTACACGTCGCGGTGGTCCTGCTCGTCGTCGAAGGCACCCTCATCGCTGAAGCGGGGGCGGGCCTGGGCCCGCCGCAAGCTGTCGATGGCACGGTGGCGGGCAATGCTGGTCAGCCACGTCAGCGGCTGGCTGCGCGTCGCATCGAAGCTGCCCGCCGCCTTCCAGACGGCCAGGTAGACCTCCTGCAGCACGTCCTCGGCCTGGGTGCGTTCCCCGGTGATACGCAGGATCACGCCCAGCAGATGCGACGCGGTGAGCCGGTACAGCTGCGCAAAGGCGGACCGGCGGCCCAGCGCCGTCTCGGCCAGCAGGCGACCCAGCTCCTGGCTGCGCTCACTCCAGTGGGAATCCGACAGGGCGGTCATGGCGGCGCATTGTGCCGCGGCAGGCCGCCGGCGTACAGCCTCCGTACAATCGGCGGGGTCTGAAAGCCAACATGAACACAACCCAGGAATTCATCCTCACCCTGTCGTGCAAGGACACCAAGGGCGTGGTCTATGCGGTCTCGGGCCTGCTGTATCAGGCCGGCTGCAACATCCTCGACTCCCAGCAGTTCGGCGACGTGCAAAGCCCCGATGGCACCGGCCTGTTCTTCATGCGGGTGCACTTCGAGGCGCCCGAGCACCTGGCCGACGTGGCCACACTGGACAAGCTGTTTGCCCATGTGCGCCAACAATTCGGCATGCAGGCCTCTTTCCATGCGCTGTCGCGCAAGTCGCGCGTGCTCATCATGGTGAGCAAGCATGGCCATTGTCTCAACGACTTGTTGTTCCGCCACCGCTCGGGCCTGCTGCCCATCGAGGTGCCGGCCATCGTGTCCAATCACCCCGACTTCGCCGAGCTGGCCGCCAGCTACGGCATTGCCTTCCACCACCTGCCGCTGCCCACCGGCGCCTCGCATGAAACCAAGCGAGCGCAAGAGCGCCAGATCGAGCAGCTCATCACCGAGCACGACATCGACCTGGTCGTGCTGGCGCGATACATGCAGATCCTCAGCCCCGAGTTCTGCGAATTCCTCAAGGGCCGCGCGATCAACATCCACCACAGCTTCCTGCCCAGCTTCAAGGGGGCCAAGCCTTACTACCAGGCCCACGACCGCGGTGTGAAGCTGATTGGCGCAACGGCCCACTACGTCACCGCCGACCTCGACGAAGGCCCCATCATCGAGCAGGACGTCGAACGCGTGGACCACACGCTCAGCCCCGAGGATTTCACCGCTGTGGGCCGCGACGTCGAATGCGTGGTGCTGGCCCGTGCGGTGCGCTGGCATGTGGAGCATCGCGTGCTGCTCAACGGCCACAAGACCATCGTCTTCAAGTAAGCCAGGACAGCCTCCATGCCCCGCCCGCTCGCGCCCCTGGCTTCGCCCGACGACACCGAGGCCCAGTTCTACGAGGCCTTGCAACAAGGCGACATCGACAAGCTGATAGCCGTGTGGGCCGATGATGACGAGGTCGTGTGCATCCATCCCGGCGGGCCGCGGCTGGTGGGGCTGGGCGCCATCCGTGCCCAGTTCGAGGCCATGTTCGCCCATGGCAGCATCCAGGCCCAGCCCGAACGCGTGCGGCGCGTGCACACGCACGACAGCGCGGTGCACAGCGTGGTCGAGCAGGTGCGCGTGATGACCGAGGACGGCCCGCGCTCGGCCCATGTGATCGCCACCAACGTCTACGTGAAGACGGCCCAGGGCTGGCGCATGGTCTGCCACCATGCGAGCCCCGGCACGCCGCGCGAACCCGCCGAAGTCTCCGAGGCGCCCACCACGCTGCACTGAACGATGGAGAGCTACCGCGCCCCGCGCTGGCTGGCCGGCCCGGGCCCGGTCGGCGGCAACGTCCAGACGATCTGGCCCGCGCTGTTCTCGCGCCGCTTCGTCGGGCCGCGGCCCGTGTATGCGCGCGAACGCTGGACCACCCCCGACGGGGACTTCATCGACGTCGACCGCCTGACCGGGGCGGCCCAGGCCCCGTGCGCCGACGCGCCGCTGCTCGTGCTCTTCCACGGCCTGGAAGGCTCCTCGCGCAGCCACTATGCCGAGGCCTTCGCCCACTGCGCCGGACAACGGCGCTGGCACTACGCGGTGCCGCACTTCCGCGGCTGCTCGGGCGAACTCAACCTGGCGCCGCGGGCCTATCACTCAGGCGACTTCGAGGAGGTGGGCTGGATCCTGCAGCGCCTGCGCACCGCCCACCGCGGCCCGATGCTGGCCGTGGGCATCTCGCTGGGCGGCAATGCCTTGCTGCGATGGGCCGAGGAGGCCGGCGAGACGGCCGCGCAGACCGTGCGCGCGGTGTGCGCCATCAGCTCGCCGCTGGACCTGGCCGCCGGGGGCGCGGCCATCGGCCGCGGCTTCAACCGGCTCGTCTACACGCGCATGTTCCTGCGCACGATGAAACCCAAGGCCCTGCGCAAGCTCGCCCAGCACCCCGGGCTTTTTGACCGCGAGCGCCTGCTGGCCGCGCGCGACCTCTACGAGTTCGACAACGTCTTCACCGCGCCGCTGCACGGCTTTCGCAACACCGAAGACTACTGGGCGCGGGCCTCGTCCAAGCCCCACCTGCACCGCATCCGCGTCCCCGCCCTGGTGCTCAATGCCCTCAACGACCCCTTCGTGCCCGCCCACAGCCTGCCCAAGCCGCACGAGGTGGGCGCCTGCGTGACACTGTGGCAGCCGCCGCAGGGCGGCCATGTGGGCTTTCCGGCTGGCCGGCTGCCCGGCCATGTGATGACCCTGCCGCAGGCGGTGACGGGCTGGCTGCACGAGCAGCTTTGAACGATCATTGCGGTATGGATGAGATCGTCAAAGCCGCGCTGAAAAAGTGGCCCAACGTGCCCGCCTGCCGCGGCTGGCTGGCGCTGGACGCCCGCGGCCACTGGTACATGCGCGACGAGTGCATCCAGGCTGCCGGCCCCTTCCCGCAGGTCAAGGGCAGCCGCATCACGCACGACAAGCTGCGCGAGTTCATCCACCGCAACTACGAGGCCGACGAGCAGGGCCAGTGGTACTTCCAAAACGGACCCCAGCGGGTGTATGTGGAGCTCGAGTCCACACCCTGGGTGTGGCGCTTGCGCAGCCGCGGGCCGGCCCAGCCTCCAGCGGTGAGCAGCCACACGGGGCACGACGTGGCCGAGGTGCGCGAATGCCTTGTCGACGAGGCCGGCCGGCTCTACCTCGTCACCGACCTGGGCCCGGGGCTGGTGCACAGCCAGGACATGCACGATGCCGCCCAGGCGATCGAGGATGGGTGGTGGCAGCCACGGGACGTGCGTGCCGCCGACCTGCCCGGCCGCTACGGCTATGTGCTCAGCCCCCAGGCCGCTGCCGCCTCCTTGCCGGCGTAAAAAAGCCGGCCCGCGGCCGGCTTGTTCGGATGGGGCTTGCGCCCCTTACTGCGAGGCGGCCGCCTCGGCCGCCGGTGCCTTGGGCTCAGGCAGATTGGCCCCGGAGTTGTTGGTCATGTAGACCACCGCACGGCCGATCTCCAGGTCGGTGAACTCGCCGCCGCCCTGGGCGCCCATCGCACCCTTGCCTTTCAGCGCCGAGTTGAGCAGGGCCTCGTAGCCCGTGGCCACGCGCGGCGCCCAGGCCGCGGCATCGCCCAGTTTGGGCGCACCGGCCACGCCGGCCCCATGGCACACCGCGCATTGAGCCTGGTACACCTCCTGGCCGCTCTTGAGCACGCGCGGCGCCGAGGCGTCGCGCAGCTCGACGGTGCCGATGGGCTGGATGCGCGCAGCGATCGCTTCCTCCGAGAAGCCATCGCTGCCCGCGCCCGTCTTGCTGCCCGAAGCCACGAAGTTGACCAGCAGGATGATGCCCACGATGGGCACCAGGAACGAGAAGATCACCGCCAGGACCAGCTGCTTGGGCGTCTTGACCGGCCCTTCGTGGGGGGCGTCGTGTTCGTCGTGGGAGTGTGCGTTGTCGCTCATGTAAGAAATTCCTCGGCTTCGAACCGGACGTCAAAGCGCCACAGCGGTCGGCAGCGCAAAACCCATCGATTATAAGCGAGCGCACGGCCGCCTTACAGGCGGCGCGGCGCGGCTGCTAGAATGTGCGTTTCACGCGCCCGTAGCTCAGTGGATAGAGTATTGGCCTCCGAAGCCAAGGGTCGCTGGTTCGATTCCAGCCGGGCGCGCCACCCAAGGCCCCGCCGGGGTCACGGCGGATGCGCCGCCCGATGGCATGATGGTGTGGCCATGCGCCAGTTCCTCCGCCGCTGGATCCCCACCGAAGATACCCTGCGCGCGCACCCTTCGCTGCGCTGGATGGGGCCCCTGCTGCGCCGGCCCTGGCTGTGGCAGCTCAACCGCCGGCGGGTCGCCCTCGGGGCTGGACTCGGCGTCTTCTTCGGCTTCCTGATCCCCGTCTTGCAAATCCTGGGCGCCGCGGTGTTTGCCGTGCTGCTGCGCGCCAACCTGCCGGTGGCCGCCGCTGCCACGCTGGTGTCCAACCCGCTGACCTATGCCCCGATCTTCGTGCTGGCCTACCGCACGGGCTCAGCGCTGCTGGGCGCAAACATCGAACCCGACCAGGCCGAAGCGCTGATCGAGGCGGTGCAGGCCCAGGACGAGCGCTCCTGGATCGACCATGCCAAGGCCGTCGGCAAGCCGCTGTTCCTGGGGCTGGCCGTGTTCGCCGTGGTGGGCGGGGTCGTGGCCTGGGCCACGGTGCACGTGCTGTGGACGCTGGCCGTGTGGTGGCGCCGCCGCGGCAGGCGGCGGCGCTAACAACTCGTGCGACACCTGTCACGCCGGGCGCTCCGGCGTGAGCGGCTGCGCACGGGCAGCGCCCCGGCCTGCGCTACCCTACGCACCCATGTGCGCTGCCCACCTTCCCGTCCGGCCGAGCGGGCCGTGCCTGCGCCTGGGGCTGCCGGCCGCCGCGCTGGTGCTGGCCCTGTTCGCCGGCTGTTCGTCCACACCGCGCAGCGGCGGCTACGACCAGGGCGACGGACCGGGCCAGCGCCCGGCGGCCGAACTCGACCGCATCCCGGATGCCGTGCCGCGCATCGAACCCTTGGCCAGCGGCCCCAACCGTCCTTACGTCATGTTCGGCCGGCACTACGCGCCACAAACGGCCGACCTGCCCTATCGCCAGCGCGGCCTGGCCTCCTGGTACGGCCGCCAGTTCCACGGCCGGCCCACGTCCAGCGGTGAGCGCTACGACATGTACGCCATGACGGCCGCGCACCCCACCCTGCCCATCCCGAGCTATGCCCGCGTGCGCCACCTGGCCAACGGCCGCGAGGTGATCGTGCGCGTCAACGACCGCGGCCCCTTCGTCGGCGGACGCATCATCGACCTGAGCTATGCCGCGGCGCACCGACTGGGTTTCGTGCAGCAAGGCCAGGCCGAGGTCGAGGTCGAGCGCATCACCCATGCCGAGATCCGCGCCGGACGCTGGCCGCGAGGCCCTGTGGAGGCGCCGGAGCCGTTCACCCGGCCGCCCCCCGTGGCCGACGAACCCCTCCACTGGGTGCAGCTCGGCGCGTTCCGCCAGCGTGACGGGGCCGAGCATTTCCTGAGCCAGGTCAGTGCCCAGGTGGCGTGGCTGGCCCCGCGGCTCACCATCGTCACCGAGGCGTCGCTGCACCGCCTGCAGGCCGGCCCCTATGCCAGTCGCGACGAAGCGCTCGCGGCCGCCGAACGCATCCGCGAGGCCTTGCAACTGGTGCCGGTGATCGTGCAGCGCTGACT
The DNA here is from genome assembly GCF_056746695.1 of Caldimonas hydrothermalis. Lineage (NCBI taxonomy): Bacteria > Pseudomonadati > Pseudomonadota > Betaproteobacteria > Burkholderiales > Sphaerotilaceae > Caldimonas > Caldimonas hydrothermalis. The sequence goes on from NZ_JBWQXA010000001.1 coordinate 378,942, forward strand.
CTCACGGCGCCGATCCGCGCAGCGCCAGCGCGCGGGCATATAGCGCCTTGCGTGGCGCGCCGGTGTGCTCGGCCGCCAGGGCCACGGCCTGCTTGAGCGGCAGCACCTCGACGAGGGCCTGCAGCAACGGTTCGGCGCGTGCAAGCGCCTCGTCGGCCTCGCCCGTGGCCTGCTGCGGGGCATGCAGCACGAGCACGAACTCCCCGCGGCGGCGGTGGGGGTCGCCGGCGAGCCAGTCCGGAAACGAATGTGTCGGCAAGGTCACGATGGTTTCGAACTGCTTCGTCAGCTCCCGCGCCACGGTGAGCAGGCGTTGCGGGCAGGCCTGCGCCAGGGCGCGCGCCAGCGTCTCGATGCGGTGCGGCGACTCGAAGACCACCTGGCTCATGGGCCGCGCCGCGATCGCGCGCACGGCCTGCTCGAGCTCGCGCGGCCGGGCGGGCAGGAAACCCACGAAGCAAAAGCCCGCCGAGCGCACGTCGCCCGCCACGCTCAGGGCCGCCGTGACGCTGCTGGGGCCCGGAACAGGCACCACGCCGCAACCGGCCTCCCGCACGGCCGCGACGAGACGGGCGCCCGGGTCCGAGACGGCCGGCGTGCCGGCATCGCTCACATAGGCCACGCGCTCGCCCGCGCGCAGCCGTTCGATCACGGCCTGCGCCGCCTCGCGTTCGTTGTGCTCGTGCACGGCCAGCAAGGGCTTGTCGATCCCGTAGTGACGCAACAGCGGTGCGGTGTGGCGCGTGTCCTCGCAGGCCACCGCCTCGACCGTGTGCAGCACCTGCAGGGCGCGCAGACTCAGGTCGGCCAGGTTGCCGATCGGCGTGGCCACCACATACAGTGCGCCGGCAGGATACTGCTGGGCACCGGCCGCGCGCGCGGCCGCCTCGCGCCACAGCGCGGCATCGGACCAGAAGGAGGAGGGATTGTTCACGACCAAGCACAAGGGAGACGCCGCCGAGCAGCGGGCGCTGGCGCATCTGCAGCGCGCCGGCCTGGCACTCGTCGAACGCAATTATCGGGTGGCGCGCGGCCCGCGCGCCCACGCCGGCGAAGTGGACCTCATCATGCGCGATCGCGACGGCACGCTGGTCTTCGTCGAGGTGCGAAGCCGCGCCAGCACGGCCCATGGCAGTGCGGCCGAGAGCATCGGGGCGGCCAAGCGGCGCGCCATCGTCCTGGCCGCCCGCCACTACCTGCTGCGTCTGGGCTCGCCGCCGCCCTGCCGCTTCGACGTGGTGGTCATCGAGGAGGGACGGCTGCAGTGGCTGCGAGCCGCGTTCGAGGCCTCGTGAGGCCCCCCCGTGCCCCGGCGCGCGCAGCCTGTCCTGCGACAGCGGAACCTTTGACCCCGCGCGGGCGTCCATGACGCTGACTTATGATGCCGCCCATGCTTGAACCCCGCATCCAGCAGCAGTTTTTCGAAAGTGCCGACCTGAAGTACCAGTGCGCCGACCAGCTCGCCCGGCCGATTGCCGAGGCCGCGCAGGCCGTGGTGGGTTGCCTGACGGCCGGTGGGAAGGTGCTCGCCTGCGGCAACGGCGGCGCGGCGGGCCTGGCCCGGCATGTCGCCTCCTTGCTCGTGGGCCGTTTCGAGCGCGAGCGCCCTGGCCTGGCCGCGCTGGCGCTGAGCCCCGACGCCGTGCACCTGGGCGGTCTTGGTGAGGACCCGGTGCTCGCGCACGCCAAGCAGGTGCAGGCCCTGGGCCAGCCCGGCGACGTCTTGCTGGCGATGTCGGTCAGCGGCAGCACGCCCAGCGTACTGGCCGCCGTGCAAGCGGCGCACGACAAGGAGATGATCGTCATCGCCTTGACCGGTAAAAACGGCGGCAAGCTCAAAGACCTGCTGATCGAAACCGACGTGCACATCGCCGTGCCGCACGAGCGGCCCGTGCGCGTGCACGAGGTCCATCTGCTTGCGCTGCACTGCCTGTGCGACGCGGTGGACACCCAATTGCTTGGAGAACAGGATCATCCATGACACCGCATGCTTCCCGTCCCCGTCTGCTGCGCCCGCTGGCGGCCGTGCTGGCCGCCGCCGGCCTGGTCACTGCCCTGTCGGCCTGCGCCCCCCTGCTGGTGGGCGGCGCCGTGGTGGGCACCGTGATGGTCGCCAGCGACCGCCGCAGCTCCGGCGCCCAGCTCGACGACCAGGCCATCGAACTGAAGGCCATGAACCGCCTGCGCGAGACCTTCAACGAGCAACGCGTGCACGTCAACGTGACGAGCTACAACCGCATGGTGCTGCTCACTGGGGAGGTGGCCAGCGAGGAGGACAAGCAGCGCGTCGAGCGTATCGTGGCGGGCGTGGACAACGTGCGCTCCATCGTCAACGAGTTGGCCGTCATGGGGGTGAGCTCGCTGACCTCGCGCTCCAATGACGTGATCCTGGGCGGCAAAGTCAAGGCCACCTTCGTCGATGCGCGCGACCTGCAGGCCCAGGCCGTGAAGGTCGTGGCCGAGCGGGGCACCGTCTATCTGATGGGGCGGGTCACCGAACGCGAAGCCAAGCGGGCGGCCGAACTGGCGCGCAGCGTCGGCGGCGTGAACAAGGTGGTGACGGTGTTCGAGATCATCACCGAGGAGGAGCTGGCGCGGCTGCAGCCCAACCGGCCCTCGGCGACGGGGGCCTCGCCCGGCCAGTGAGTCACTTCAGCCGGCGGATCAGGCTCGAGGTGTCCCAACGGCCACCCCCCTGGGCCTGGACATCGGCGTAGAACTGATCGACCAGGGCCGTGACCGGCAGCCGCGCACCGTTGCGCCGCGCTTCTTGCAGGCACAGGCCCAGGTCCTTGCGCATCCAGTCCACCGCAAAACCGAAGTCGAAGCGGTCTTCGATCATCGTGGGGCCGCGGTTGTCCATCTGCCAGCTCTGGGCGGCGCCCTTGCCGATCACTTCGAGCACGGCTTTCATGTCCAGGCCGGCCTTCTGACCGAAAGCAATCGCCTCGGCCAGCCCCTGCAGCAAACCGGCGATCGCGATCTGGTTGACCATCTTGGCCAGTTGGCCGGCCCCCTGCTCGCCCAGCAGCGTCACGGCCTTGGCAAAGGCCATCGCCACCGGCTGGGCCCGCGCGAAGGCGGCGGCATCGCCGCCGCACATCACGGTGAGCGTGCCGTTGATCGCCCCCAGGTTGCCGCCGGACACCGGCGCATCGATGAAGAACACGCCCTGCTGGCGCGATCGCTGGCCGAGCTCGCGCGCCACCTCGGCCGAGGCCGTGGTGTGGTCCATGAAGATCGCCCCCGGCTTCATGCCGGCCAGCGCGCCATGCTCGCCCAGCACCACCGAGCGCAGGTCGTCGTCGTTGCCCACGCAGGCGAAGACGATGTCGGCGCCTTGCGCGGCTTGCCGCGGTGTGGGCGCGCTGGCGCCACCGTACTCGGCCACCCACTGCTGCGCCTTGGCCGCCGTGCGGTTGTAGACGGTCACGCGATGCCCGGCGCGGGCGAGATGCCCGGCCATCGGGTAGCCCATCACGCCCAGGCCCAGGAAGGCCACGGTGTGGGGGGCTATCGGGGCGTAGGTCTTGGTGCCGCTCATGGTCAGACGATCGTCAAATGTTCGGTGCCGGCGGCCAAATCGGCGTTGCGGGCGCGGTTGCTGTTGAGCTTGATCTGCAGGCGCAGGTCGTTGACCGAGTCGGCATTGCGCAAGGCGTCCTCATAGGTCACGAAGTTGCCCTCGTACAGGTCGAACAGCGCCTGGTCGAAAGTCTGCATGCCCAACTCGCGGCTCTTCTTCATGATCTCCTTGATCTCGGCCACCTCGCCCTTGAAGATCAGCTCGGAGATCAGCGGGGTGTTGAGCAGGATCTCGACCGCCGCGATGCGGCCCTTGCCTTCCTGGCGCGGCAGCAGCCGCTGAGAAACCATGGCCTTGAGGTTGAGCGACAAGTCCATCAACAACTGGGCGCGGCGCTCTTCGGGGAAGAAGTTGATGATCCGGTCCAGGGCCTGGTTGGCACTGTTGGCGTGCAACGTGGCCATGCACAGGTGGCCCGTCTCGGCGAAGGCCACGGCATGCTCCATCGTTTCGCGGTCGCGGATCTCACCCATGAGGATCACATCGGGCGCCTGGCGCAAGGTGTTCTTCAGCGCCGCCTCCCAGCCGTCGGTGTCGATGCCCACCTCGCGTTGCGTGACGATGCAGTTCTTGTGCGGATGCACGAACTCCACCGGGTCTTCAATGGTGATGATGTGGCCCTGCGAGTGCTCGTTGCGGTAATCGACCATGGCCGCCAGGGTCGTGCTCTTGCCCGAGCCGGTGGCGCCCACCATGATGACCAGGCCGCGCTTGGTCATGGCCACGTCTTTCAAAATGGTGGGCAGCCCCAAGCCATCGATGGTGGGCAGGGTCTGCGGAATGACCCGCAGCACCAGGCCCACATGCCCTTGCTGCACGAAGGCATTGACACGGAAACGTCCGATGCCCTGGGGGGCGATGGCGAAGTTGCATTCCTTCGTGCGCTCGAACTCGGCGGCCTGCTTGTCGTTCATGATGGCCCGCGCCAGGGCCATCGTGTGCTGGCCGGTCAAGGGCTGGGGCGACACCTTGGTGATCTTGCCGTCCACCTTGATCGCCGGCGGAAATTCGGCGGTGAGGAAAAGGTCCGAACCGTTGCGCGCCACCATCAGGCGCAGCAGGTCGTTGACGAACTTGGAAGCCTGGTCTCTTTCCATGATGCATCCTCAGCCGCGCGACAGCAGGGCACTCAGGCGTGCACTGACCTGCCGCAACCGCAATGACAGGCGACGCGCCAGCGAGGCCAACAGGGCCAGGCCCAGGCGCGGCTCCTGCATGATCATGCGGTCGAGCCCCTGGGCATCGACCACCGCGAGCACGCAGGGGGTGAGCGTGGTGCAGGCCGAAAACCGCGAGCCTGCGTCCAGCAGCGACATCTCGCCCAGCATGTCGCCAGGGCGGGCCTCGGCCAGGCGTGCGCGCGCACCCCAGGGCTGGATGCGGTCCACCGCGATCGTGCCCTCGAGCACGATGAGCATGTAGTCGCCCAGTTCGTCCTGGCCGATGATCTCCTGGTTGGCGCCCACCTCGACGAAATCGAGGTACTGGCTCATGCGAGCGAGGTCCTGCGGGCCCAGCGCCGCCACATAACGGTCCACCCCCCAGAGCTGGGCGAATGTCTGCGCCCCGCGCTCGCGGTCATAGGGTCGCGCGCCGATGCGCTGTGCGCGCTCGCGCCAGGTCGCCTGGGGCAGGTTCTCGTCGGCGCGCTCCTGGAACATCGTCGAAAAGAAGCGCGAGTCCTCGTTGGGATCGGCGCCGCTGCCTTCGGGGACCGCACCGGTCCCCCCTTTGAGCTTTTCAATGAGTTTCTTCATGGCGGTGACGGCGGTCGCTCCCCGGTGGCGCGCACGGGCTTCAGCCCGGGAAGTTCTCGGGGAACTTGGCCTTGCCGCGCGCTTCGGCCGGGGAGATCACGTTGCGGCGCACGAGGTCGGTCAGGCACTGGTCCAGGGTCATCATGCCCATGCTGTTGCCCGTCTGGATGGCCGAGTACATCTGCGCGATCTTGTTCTCGCGGATCAGGTTGCGGATCGCCGAGGTGCCCAGCATGATTTCATGCGCAGCCACGCGACCCGAACCGTCCTTGAGCTTGCACAGGGTCTGCGAAATCACCGCCACCAGCGATTCGGACAGCATCGCACGCACCATCTCCTTCTCGGCGGCCGGAAAGACGTCGACGATGCGGTCGATGGTCTTGGCCGCGCTCGAGGTGTGCAGCGTGCCGAACACCAGGTGGCCGGTCTCGGCAGCCGTGAGCGCCAGGCGGATGGTCTCCAGGTCGCGCATCTCGCCCACGAGGATGGCGTCCGGGTCCTCGCGCAGCGCCGAACGCAGCGCGTTGTTGAAGCTCAGCGTGTGCGGCCCGACCTCGCGCTGGTTGACCAGGCACTTCTTGGACTCGTGCACGAACTCGATCGGGTCTTCGACGGTGAGGATGTGGCCGTATTCGTTCTCGTTGAGATGGTTGACCATCGCCGCCAGCGTGGTCGACTTGCCCGAGCCGGTGGGCCCGGTCACGAGGATCAAGCCCCGCGGCTTGAGCGCCAGCTCGGCGAACACCTTGGGCGCGTTGAGCTGCTCGAGCGTGAGGATCTTCGACGGAATGGTGCGGAACACCGCGCCGGCGCCGCGGTTCTGGTTGAAGGCGTTGACGCGGAAGCGCGCCAGCCCCTGGATCTCGAACGAGAAGTCGCACTCCAGCGTTTCCTCGTAGGCCTTGCGCTGCGCATCGTTCATGATGTCGTACACCATGTCGTGCACCTGCTTGTGCTCGAGCGGGTCGACATTGATGCGGCGCACGTCACCGTGCACGCGGATCATCGGGGGCAAGCCGGCGGACAGGTGCAAATCCGATGCCTTGTTCTTGACCGAGAACGCCAGCAGTTGCGTGATGTCCATATTGCCTTTCAGGCCCCCGAGGTGGTGCGCGGCGCGCGGTTGTGCGAGGAAGCGGCGATGTGCCTTAAGCTCGCGCCATTATGGCGACGATCGCTCGGAACATACAACAAGTGAGGGACCGCATCGCGGCGGCCTGTGCAGGCGCGCAACGCGACGTGCAAAGTGTCACATTGCTGGCGGTCAGCAAGACCTTCGGTGCGCAGGCGGTGCGCGAGGCCCTGGCCGCGGGCCAGCACCGTTTCGGCGAAAACTACGTGCAAGAGGCGCTGGAGAAGATGGCCGCGCTGGCCGATGTGCGAGCGCGCCTGGAGTGGCACCTCATCGGCCCGCTGCAGAGCAACAAGACGCGCGCGGTGGCCGAGCATTTCGACTGGGTGCATACGGTGGACCGGCTGAAAATCGCGCAGCGCCTGTCGGACCAGCGCCCTGCACACCTGCCCCCGCTGCAGGTGTGCCTGCAGGTCAACATCAGCGGCGAGGCCAGCAAGAGCGGCCTGGCCCCGGCCGAGGTGGGCGCCCTGGCGCGCGAGGTCGCCGCCCTGCCCCGCTTGCGCCTGCGCGGCCTGATGGCCATCCCCGAGCCTGCGGGGGACCGGGATGCCCAGCGCCGGCCGCACCGCGCCCTGCGCGAGCTGCTCGACAGCCTTCGCGCCCAGGGCCTGGACCTGGACACGCTGTCCATGGGCATGAGCGCCGACCTGGAAGCCGCCATCGACGAAGGCGCCACGATCGTGCGCGTGGGCACGGCCATCTTCGGCGCGCGCTGATCAGATCGGCAGGCGGGCGGTGTTCTTCACCTCCTCCATCACCGCATAGGTGTGGGTCTCGCGCACGCCCGGCAGCGACCACACCACCGTGCCGATCAGCTCACGGTAAGCCTGCATGTCGGCCACACGGGTCTTGATGAGATAGTCGAAGCCGCCGGCCACGAGATGGCACTCGAGGATCTCGGGCCGGGTCTGCACCGCCGCTTTGAAGGCGTTCATGACATCGGGCGTGGTGCGGTCGAGCACCACCTCGACGAAGACCATCATGCCCGCGCCCAGCAGGTGCGGGTTGAGCCGCGCCTCGTAGCCCAGGATGTAGCCGTCGCGTGTCAGGCGCTTGACCCGCTCGAGCACCGCCGTGGGCGACAGATGCACCGCCTCGGCGAGCTTGAGGTTGGCGATACGTCCGTCCTCCTGCAGGATGCGCAGGATCTTGCGGTCGATCTTGTCCAGGCTGCGCGGGACCTCGGTCTCGCATTTCATGTTGGATGATTCTCTAGATTCACCGATATCCGGCGACAATCATCCTATGGATTTCGGTCCATACTGGCAATCCATACCGACAGCAAGTCCCTGAGGAGCCCACCCATGGTCTGCGCCGTGCACACCCGCTGGATCGAGCTGCCCCAGCCCGACGGGCCCCAGGCCGCCTACCTCGCCTTGCCGCCGGCCGGCCGCGGTCCGGGGCTGGTGCTGTTCCAGGAGATCTTCGGTGTCAATGCGCACATCCGCGCCGTGGCCGAGCAGTACGCGCTGGCCGGCTACGTGGTGCTGGCGCCGGACGTCTTCTGGCGCCAGGCCCCGCGTGTCGAGCTGGACTACGAAGGGGCCGATCTGCAACGCGCGCGCGCCTTGCTGGCCAGCACCGACCCCGCATCACTCGCCCAAGACGCCGTTGCGGCCGTGCAAGCCCTGCGAAAGCGCCCCGAAATCACCGGCGGCGTGGGGGTGTTGGGCTATTGCATGGGCGGGCGGCTGGCCTATCTTGCGGCGGCCTCGACCGACGTGGACGCGGCCGTGTCCTACTACGGCGGCGGCATCCAGGACCGCCTCGACCTGGCCGCTCGCGTGCGCTGCCCGATGCTGCTGCACTACGGTGAAACCGACACCCACATCCCATCCGAGGCGGTGGAGCGCGTGCGCCAGGCGCTGGCGCCCTCGCGTGCGCAGGTGCAGGTCTACCCCGGTGCCGGCCATGGCTTCAACTGCTGGGCCCGCGGGACCTATCATCCCCCCTCGGCCGCGCTGGCGCTGGCGCGCAGCCTGGCGCTGTTCGCCACCACCCTGTTCCCAGCCTCCTGAGACGGCATCTTCCATGAGCACCACCTCCACCCTGGCCTTCATCGGCGGGGGCAACATGGCCCAGGCCATCCTCGGCGGCCTGATCCGGGCCGGGCACCCCCGCGAGCAGTTGCTCGTCGTCGAACCCTGGGCCGAGCAACGCGAACGCCTGCGCCACGAACTGGGCTTGTCGGCACTGGCCGCCGCCGGCGCGGCACTGGCGCAGGCCGACACGGTCGTGTGGGCGGTCAAGCCCCAGCTCTTCAAGGAGGCGGCAGCCCCCTGCGCCGCCCACGTCGGCCAGGCCCTGCATCTGAGCGTGATGGCCGGCATCCGCACCGAGGCCCTGGTGCGTGCCACCGGCAGCGTGCGCGTCGTGCGGGCCATGCCCAACACCCCGGCCCTGATCGGCCAGGGCATCTCGGGCCTGTACGCGCGGCCCGAGGTGAGCGGCGACGAACGCCGCCGCATCGAGCAGCTCCTGGCCCCCACCGGCGCCACGCTGTGGGTGGCGCAGGAAGCCGACTTGGACGCCGTGACGGCGTTGTCGGGCTCCGGCCCTGCCTATGTGTTCTACTTCGTCGAGGCGATGATGGCCGCCGCCCAGGAGATGGGCCTGAGCGCCGAGCAGGGCCGGCAGCTCGCGCTGGCCACCTTCGCCGGAGCGGCCGAGCTGGCCCGCCGCTCGGACGACCCGCCCTCGGTGCTGCGCGAGCGCGTCACTTCCAAAGGAGGCACCACATACGCCGCCTTGCAATCGCTGCAAGCCGACGGCGTGGGGCCCGCTTTCGTGCGGGCGCTCAAGGCCGCCCAGCAGCGCGCGCGCGAGCTGGGCGACGAGTTCGGCACCTGATCAGCCCCGCTTCTTCAGCAGCGCGTACAGCGCGATCGCGCCGAAGGTGGCCGTGCCGATGCCGCCCAGGGCGAAGTCGCCGATCTTCAGCGTGAAGTCGCCCGTGCCCAGCACCAAAGTGATGGCGGCCACGATCAGGTTGGTGTTGTCGGAGAAATCGACCTTGTTGTCGACCCAGATCTTGGCGCCGGCCACCGCGATCAGGCCGAAGACCACGATGGACACGCCGCCCATCACGGCCAGCGGCACGGCCTGGATCAGCGCACCGAACTTGGGGCTGAAGCCCAGCACGATGGCGATCAAGCCGGCCACGACGAAGATGGCCGTCGAGTAGATCTTCGTGGCCGCCATCACGCCGATGTTCTCGGCATAGGTGGTCACCCCCGTGCCCCCCGAGGCGCCGCTGACCATCGTGGCCAGGCCGTCACCGACGAAGGCCCGGCCCATGTAGGGGTTCATGTCCCGGCCGGTCATCGCGCTCACCGCCTTGATGTGCCCCAGGTTTTCCGCCACCAGGATCACCGCCACCGGTGCGATCAGCAAGATCGCGTTGAGCTCGAACACCGGCGCGGCAAAGCCCGGCATGCCGAACCAGGGCGCGTTGGCGATGCCCGACAGGTCCAGCGGCTTGCCCAGGCCGAAGCCGTTGGTGAGGATGGCGTAGACGATGGACGCGACGATCAGCCCCACCAGGATGAGCAGGCGCTGCACCATGCCGCGCGTGAAGACGGCCACCAGGCCCACGCAGACGAAGGTGAGGGCCTGCATCCAGGCGTCGAAGGGCGTGGGGGCCATGTTCTTCACCGGGATGTGGGCCAGGTTCAGGCCGATCACCGCCACCACCGAGCCGGTGACCACCGGCGGCATGAAGCGCTCGATCCAGCCCGTGCCCGCGGCCATCACGATGAAGCCGATGATCGCGTAGACCAGGCCGCAGATGACGATGCCGCCCAGCGCCACACCGAGGTTGGCATTGGGGCCGCTGCCGGCATAGCCGCTGGCGGCGATCACCACGCCGATGAAGGCGAAGCTCGAGCCCAGGTAGCTCGGCACCTTGCCGCCGACCACGAAGAAGAAGATCAAGGTGCCGATGCCGCTCATCAGGATGGCGACATTGGGGTCGAAGCCCATCAGCAACGGCGCCAGCACGGTGGCGCCGAACATCGCCACCACATGCTGGACGCCCATCGCCACCGTCTGTGGCCAGGGCAGGCGTTCGTCGGGGGCGACGACATCCTGCGTGGTCTCGCGCCATGTCGGGAAAAAGCTCATGGAAGAAAGCTCCGTGTTGTGTGATGTTGCACCGGGACGCCGCGCCTCATGCGGGCACGGTCGTGCGCGAGTGTAGGAGCAGGCTGCACGCGAACACCAGGGGGGGTGGTGCGGCGCCCCACAAAAAAAGAACCCGCCATGCAAAGCACGGCGGGTGGTGGACTCCGTTAAGGAAAGGCGGCCGGGGCTCTCGCTCTCTCAGACCCCGGCCGCCCCCTCTTCCCCCGACGTCCCTGGAAAACGGTGGTTCAGCGACGACCCAGCTTCAGCGTGAGCTGCGCCGGCTCAGAACGCGACTGCAGCACCTGGTACTGGCGCAGCCCGGCGCTGCCGGCCTGGGCCGACGGCATTGCCGGCGCGGCTTGCGGCGTCTGCTTGCTGGCCAGGTGCCGGGCCAGCACGGTGGAGGCAATGGCGGCAGTGCGGGCGCGGATCATGATTTCGTCAGCCACTGGCTGGGTGCAAAGTCGGTGCACAGGAAGGCCGGCGCGCTGGGCACCGGCTTGCCCAATCGGGCCAGCGCCAGGCTGGGCCAGCCTTGCGAGGGCGAGGTCTCGCCCTGCAGCGGCGTGAGCCGCAGCATCGATGACCAGCCCCCCGGGCGGCGCGGCGCCAGGCTGGTGGGCGATTGTTGGCGGCCGCGGCGCGCGATTTCACCCGCCTGGGAGCGGCTCGCCGCGCGACGCTTGAAGCTGAGCAGGGCCATGTCGGAACTTCCGGTGAGACAGCAACGCCCATCCCATGGCAGCTTTCATGCCAGCCCCCGGAACGTAACGAAATATGGCCACCTGCGCCGGAGGCGGAGATATCGCACGCCCGGCCGCGCCCTGCTGACAAAGATTGTCACCCGAGCGGGCACACCTGTGCAGTCTGCGTCATGGTGCAGTGCGCCATGCGTGCACCACCTCGGCCCGGCATGGCCAGGTTCTGCGCCGTGCAGCAGGGGCCCAGCCAGGAAGTGAGCATCAACCCGGCAGCCGGCAACGCTGCGGACAGGCGCTTGCCGTCGGCGACCGGAACCGTCAGGTGGTCGCGGTCATGCGCCACCCTCACCGGCTGGCGCAGCCGACCAGGGAGGGCCCCGACATTGCATGCGGTCGGGCTGTCGGCCCGCGGCATCAAGGCGCCTTCATTCAGGATCGCGTGCGCAGGCGCTGCGACGCCAGGCCGCGGTATCGTCAAAGTCGAGCGAGAAGTCCTCGTTGCGCCGCGGCAGACCCTCCATCAGACGCAGCGCTGCCCAGATCAGACGCAACAACAAGGCCAGGCCCAGCAGAAGCAGGATCAGAATCATGATGCTCTCCTAAATTTCGCACGATCGTGCGAATCATTGCCACAGTCAAAGGCGCCTCGTGGGCGCCGGGGTCATCAGGGGGTGGAGGCCTCCTGCGCGCGCTCCCCCGAGGGGGTCAGGCAAGCTTGGGGCCGCCCGGCGATGCCTCGCGAGGCACCGGCACCGGGCCGCGGTAGTCGTCGATCAGGCGCTGATAGGCCCGCCAGGCCCGCTCGGCAGCCCGAGGGTCACGCAGAAAGCGGGCGTCGCGCATCAGCGCGATGAACAAGCCATCGAGCTCGAACACCAGTTGCTCGACGTCGGTATCGGCACGCAGATGGCCGGCTTCGATGGCCTGCAGCACCGAACGCCGCAATGTCGCGCGCCAGCGCATCACACCGTCGAGCAGCAAATCGCGCAGGGGGCCGTCACGGTCGTCGAACTCGAAGGCCCCGGCACAGTAGATGCAGCCGTGGCGGAACTCCACCTCACGGGCCCGCTGCAGCCACAAGCGCATCACGGCGTTCAGGCGCGGCAGGCCCCGCGGCTCGCGCATCGCGGGCACGAACACTTCCTGCACGAAGCGCCGGTCATACTCCTCGATCACCGCGGCCTGCAAGGCCTCCCGCGAGCCGACGCGCGAAAACACCCCGCTCTTGGACAGCCCAAGCCGCTTGGCCACCTCGCCGATGGTGAGGCTCTCCAGGCCATCCTGCGCCGCCATCAGCAAGGCGGTGTCGAGGATGGCCGCGCGGGTGAGCTCGCTGCGGCTGGTTTTGGCTTCCATGAATGGAGCTTAGCACGACCGTGCGAAATATCAAGGCTTCGCCAGATCCCGCCAGCTCAGGCCCTGCGGCTGCGGCCCGCACGGAAAACCCGGCGCCTCGGGCGGCTCGCACACCGCCAGGAAGTCGCGGCCCAGCCGGTGCCGGAACTCGCGCAGCCGGTGCACCACGTACAGCGCCCGGTCGTCCTCGCCACCTTCGTGCAAGGCCTTGGCATAGGCGATCATCAGCCGGGCATCGATCAGGTGCTGGAGCGGCCGCTCAAACCGGCCGAACACCTCCGAGGGCCGCGGCGCCGTGGTCACGGCCGCGTAGTCGGCATGCACGGCAAACCAGTGGCTGCCCTGGCCGATGCGGATGCGTTCACCCAGCGGCGCGCTCCCGGCCGGCCCCGAAGGCGCAAAGATCTGCACCACACGCTGGTAGTCCACAAGGGCATGGACCGCACCGGCCACCATCAGGCCGCCGGCCAGCACGAACAGCCGAGGGGCCCAAGGCGGCGAAGGCCTCACCGGGCGCTGGGGCGCCCCCAGGCCCAGGAACAGCCCCAGGGCCAGGGCGGCCGGCAACAGGAAGTAGGGGTACCACAGCGGATACTCGAGCAGGCTGTGCCAGCCCAGCACCGCCAGCACCATCAACGCCGAGCGCGCCGCCCGCCCTCTGGGGCCCGGCAGCGACAAGGCGCCGCGGGAGCGCCACAAGGCCCAGACCAGCCCTCCCAGCAAGGCCAGCGCCGCCGGAATGCCCAACTCCACCATCCACTGCAGCACCAGGTTGTGGCTGTGGTCGAAGAAGGCCACCGGCCGCTCGGGAAAGGGCGTGAAGGTCCAGGCCGCGTTGAAGTGGCCGAAGCCCACGCCGGTCCACGGGTGGGCCGCGATCAGCGCCAGCGTGTTCGACCAGATCGCAAAGCGCGAACTGCTGAAATCGCCGCCGCCCTCCATCCGCGTTTCGCCGTAGTAGGCCGTGCCCCCCATCTCGCCCCAGGCCCACAGCCCCAGCCACCACCCCACCGCCACCACCGGCGCCGCCCAGAACAGGCGTCGCGCCCTGTCGGGCAAGCCGCGGTCGATCGCGGCCCACAGTGCCAGCCCCCCCAGGCCCACGAGCCCGGTGCGCGAACTGCTCAGTGCCACCCCCAGCGCCAGGGCCCCCAGGGCCGCCCAGGCCCAGCGGCCCCGCCCAGAGGTCATCAGCACGGGCAGCACGCACAGCCCCAGCAGCATCAACGAGGCCAGGTGGTTGGGCTGGCGCAGGTTGCCGAAGGCCCGTCCCGGCGTGGTGGGCCGGGCGATCCAGATCCCGTCGGCCCAGGAGGGGGCGAAATATTGCACCAGCGCGACGCCCACATTCAACAGCGCCGCCAGCAGCAGGCCCCAGGCCAGCGCGCTCAGAAGCGCCCGGGCCGCCGGCCCCTGCCACACCGGCCCGCCCAGCCAGCGTCCGAAGGCGGCCACCGCCAGCGCTGCCGACAGGGCAGCCCCGGTGCGCGAGCCCTGCACGAAAGCCCAGCCCCCCAGCACCAGGGCGGCCAGCCCCCAGACCCAGGCCGCGCAGGGCACCGCCCGGCCATCACGGCCCATCCGCCACGCCCCCAAGCCCAGCACCGCGCCCCAGCCCGCGAGGGCGAGCACGACGTTGTAGAACGACGAAAACGGGGGCTGGGTCCAAGCGATGGCCCAGCCTGGCACCAGCAAGAGAGCAAGGAACGGGGTCACCGCAAGGTGTCAGACGGAAGGAGACATGGGCGCGACTGTAGCGTCCCCGCCCGCGAAATCCGGGGCTCAAGCGCCGCTTGAAGGCCCGGCCCCGGCGTCTGCGACCACGGCATTGCGGCCGGCCGCCTTGGCGGCATAGAGCCGCCCATCGAGCTCACCCAGCGTCTGGCCCACAGGCCGCAGCGGGGCCATCTCGATCACGCCGATGCTCTTGGTCACCGGAATCACGCCGCCGCCCTCTACGGCGTGCAGTCCCACCACGAAGAACGGCGCAATGATAGACATGAAGCCGCGCACCGTTTGATGCCCTCTGAGTTGTGACGTGCGCATCGAGCTCATGTGCTGGGCTGGACAGGATGACATGATCCAATTCACGGTCCATGCACAGAGCAGCCAACGCTTGCCCGTCCCACCGAATAGGGTGGTAGAACGGTGCATGCAAATCGTGTTCGTTGAATTGACCCTCCCACTGCGGGGAAGGCTGGAGATTCCTGATACGATGCAGCCGATCATGAATCAGCAAAGCGTGATCTTGGGAAAACAAGATACCGATCGACTGGACATTTTGGGCATAACCGGCAGTGGCCAGTTCAAACCAAGGCCCAAGTTCATTATCTGGCCAATACACCACCTCGCCGCGACGATATACGGTATCTTGCAGACCCTCTTGTCCACCGACAGAGTATCCCGACTCAATCAAACGCTGTGCCGCTGTACGCTGGTCCCACAGGGTCCACGACAGTATCGCCAAAGGAACCGCCCACAAGATCCTCGCCGCCCCCTTCGCGTTGATCACGATCCATGTCAGTAACAACGGCACCACGAGTCCAGTCAGGATCGTCGGGACGACAAAATGAACATCCGTCCAAGGAATTGATCGCTGCACATATGTCAATGGGAGACTGCAAAAGACAGTAACTCCCACCAACCATAGCCCCCCAATCATCTCGATAAACCTTTGAGAGGATCGCGACAACTGACTCCAAAGAGATGTCAACGCGCGGCGAAGCCATGGGCACACGTACACGCACCACGCTACGAGCAAAAGAGTGCCACCGAACGCCCGCCCAGCCAACATGTACGACGCCAGTAGCGCCGCAAGCCAATACCAGCGATGGGCCGACTCCTGCATGCGCTTAACTACATCGATCCCCGCAACGATTCCGACGGCCGCTGCCAACCACAGGGCGCGCCAAGGTTGAGCCTGGACCGGCCATACCGCCGGATAGTAGAAGGACAGCACCAGGCTCGCCAGAAAGCCCCAGGCTGCGAGCCATGCCACGAGCAAATACAGCCTTCGGTAAGGCGTGGATCCCAAGCGCCCACCAAGCAGCAGAATGGCCAGCCACCAAAGATTCTGATCCAAGGCCACGGCGTCTGGGGTCGGCGCCAGCACGACGGAGGATGTGCTTTGCACCAACTGGAACCAAAGACCTGCCATGGGCTCAAGCCGCTCATAGCCTGCAGCCGCCGCGAAGATCGCCGCAAGCGACCCCACCACCAGAATCACAGCGAGAACGGAGTCAGCAATTCGGCAACCCGCGAGCGCCAATATTCCCCATATGGCAATGAGTGGGTGAAAGACAAAGCCCGTGAACAATGCAACGACCGCTACCCAATGACGACCCGTCAGATGCGCCGCCACCCCCATCAGCGTCAGCCCCATGGCATAAGGCCGCGCAGTCGCGAACGACTCCGTTAATACAAAGATCTTTGAATCAACAAAGGTATAGGGAGGCGCCAAAACGGATAGCAAGACGGCCGCCCACAGCCCCCAGCGCGGACCGATCACCGTATGCGCAAACCAGAACGCGCCAATCGCCCACGTCACACCGCCACCGAGTGCTACCACCTTAGCCGTGGCATCAACGGGACCTAAGCGCAAGAGTGCCGCATACACCTCGTCGAACAGGCTGGAACGGTCTTGCGATCCGAACAAGAACCAGACATCCCGCTCGAAAGCCTCCGGCACCACGTGACGGTAGGCCATCACGAGGTACACGCGCGCGTCGTGCCATATCCCTTGGTAAGGGTTGGCCCACAGCCACGCAGCCCAGACCACCAACAAGGCGGCCGCAAAAGGAGTTCGAGAGGATGCTGTTCGCGGTAAAGACATGGGGCGGTCAGCCGCGTCCGCCCGATACGGCTGGTACTCCCTCGCCTGCGTCTGTGGGCTGCGCGTCACGATCCACTTTCATCTCGTGATATTCGTCGTCGATGTTGACGGCCCAGATTTCAGCGCGATCCACATGTCCAAACATGATCGCTTCGGCAGCCAGTTTGCCGGTGAGCATCGAGTGATCTTGGTTGTTATAGCGATGCATCCCATTTCGTCCCACCAGATACAAGTTGCCGAACGAATCCACCCATTGGCGGATCACACCGAAACGGTCGTAGCTGCCAAAGTAAGCTGGATAGGCTTTTTCAACATGGACCACGTTCCAATCCAGAACATCGGCCGGATCGATGAGGTCAATTGAAGCCAACTCCTGGATAGCAAACCGAGCAAACTCCTCTTTGGGCATGCTCCACAGCGCATCGCCTTCGTTGCAGAAATACTCGAGGCCAAGCCACACTGTGTCTTGATCTCGAACCAAAGCCGAGCTCCAGTTGTTGAAGATTTGCAGGCGACCCAGCTTGACTTCTTTTTCCTGCACGTAGATCCAGTTGTCGGGAAGCACGTGCGTGCGGGTTCCGGCTGCTGCATAACGGCTGGGCTTGAGCTTGCGCACCAACAAGCCCACGGTGATGAAGTCACGGTACAGCAAACCCCCGGCAACCTCTAACACCTCTGGCGGTGCCGCGGGCACCATGCCTTGCACCAGTTCGCGCACCGGCATCGTCGAAATCACCTCATCGGCGGGGATGAACTCTTTCGACCCGCCGTTGCGGACCACCTCCACGCCTTGGATGCGGCCATCGGCGTGACGCACTCCAACCACTTTGACGCCAAACTCAATCCGCCCGCCCAAAGCGCAGACCTTGTCCGCCGCGGCTTCCCACATCTGCCCGGGCCCCAGCGGTGGATAAAGAAACTGCTCGATCAAACTGGTGTGCTTCACCCTACCATCGCGCTTGGGCAGGAAGCGGCCCACGGCGTGCTTCAAGGCTTCAGAAATGGACAAACTCTTGATGCGTTGCGCACCCCATTCGGCACTGATCTCCGAACAGGGCACACCCCATACCTTCTCTGTGTAGTCTTTGAAAAACGTACGATAAAGCTCTGCGCCAAAGCGATTGATGATGAAATCTTCCAGGCTCTTTTCATCCCGAGGGCGTATCTTGGCCGCGGCATAACTGAAGAGAATTCGAGCCAGACGCCACCCCCCCAGATTGGAAATGGTGGTCCAGTTCAGCTTGAGCGGGTAATCAAAGAAACGCCGAAGAAAATAAATTCTTGACAATCGCGGGCGCAACAACAGGCATGCCTGCCCCCCCTCAGAGCCAGAAGGCATCACCGTCTGCTGTTTGCCGTGGTAGTGCACCGTGACCGGTCCGTCCGTCGGCCCTTGCAAAGGCAGCAGGGCCTGCCACCATCGCATGACCCAGTCGGACTTGGAAAAAAAACGGTGCCCACCGAGGTCCATGCGATTACCGCGGTATTCGATCGTCTTGGAAATGCCTCCCACTTGGGTATCGGCTTCCAAGATGATTGGTTTGATATCCGAGCGGGTCACCAGCTCGTGGGCAGCCGTCAACCCAGCGGGGCCCGCACCAATGATCACTACTGTTTTGGAAGAGGCTGCCATAGAGGTCTGCGCGGTTCAGACGCGTTTGAACACAAAAGTCGAGCGAAAGTAAAAGTTGAGAACAACAACCACCCCCGCCGCGGAAAACTTTGCGATGAGCAGCGGCCAAGCCAGACGGGTGGCGAGGGCCTCCACCAACATCACGGTCACCAACAAACCACCCATGCCACTGAGCACGAACCCGCCAAACTGCGTGGAAAGGCCCATTCCGCGGGCGTCAGGGAACACCAGTTGCCGGCACAGCACGAAGTTCACGATGAGCCCCGCTACGAATCCCGCCGCAGCGCTGGCGCCGGCTGGCACACTCCACATCTGTGCCGCCACCAGCAAGACCAATGCATCGACCACAAAGGCAAGGCCGCTGACCATCGTGTAAGCGATCAACTGCATGATCTAACAACGTCGAAAAGGCAGAGTGTCAAAACCGGCACGTGGCACCGTGATAAAAAACCCCGCCAAGGCGGGGTTTCCATGATTCTCAGGCAGAGCCGTGGGCTTGCATTAGGTGTTGCGGCATTCCTGCGGCACAAAGCGATGATTTGTGGCAGGCGCCGTGCACCGCCAGGTCACGGCGGCAGCTGTGGCACTGGCGGTCGGCGTCAGCGTGATAGTGAAGTTGCCAGCACGGTTCGTGGTGGTCACAGTGAGCACGCCGTTGTTACAAGCCGTCGAGGCCACATTCTGGGTTGCCACCGAAATCGCAGTAAAGCCATTGCAAACCGTCGCATTGTCGATCGTCCCACCATTGGACGCGATATTTTCGGCAACGGTGGCTTTGGCGCCAGCCAATTGGGCCAAGGCCTCAGACACCCGCGCGCGCACGGTGTAATCCTGGTACGCCGGCAGCGCAATCGCCGCCAGGATACCGATGATCGCCACGACGATCATCAGTTCGATCAGCGTGAAGCCCTTCTGGGCCGAACGCTTCATCATGTGCAGTTGCTTCATACAGTCTCTCCAAAGAGGTTGGGGGTTGTGCGCCCACTTCCATGCAGGGGCCGTGCCAGCGGTTCGGGCCGGCACGGATCGTGATGGAATCGGCATTTGCAGACCGGCCGTGCTCTTTTGGGGGACTGGAAGCGTCAGCTTGGAGGGACCATGCTGACAAAAATGGTCAGGCCAGCGCCGGGTAGTCGATGTAGCCCTGCGCCCCGCCCCCATAGAAAGTCTTCACGTCCCAGGCGTTGAGCGGCGCGCCTTCGCGCAGGCGACGTACGAGGTCGGGGTTGCTGATGAAAAGCCGGCCGAAGGCCACGGCGTCGGCCCGGCCTTCGGCCACGGCGGCTTCGGCCAGGGCTTTGTCGTAGCCGTTGTTGACGATCCAGGCACCGGTGCCGCCGGCGTGGCGGTACGCGTGGCGCAGGGCCTCGAAATCGAAGGGGCGGTCGGGCAGTTCTCGGGGGCCGCCGGTGGCGCCTTCGATCACGTGGATGAAGGCCAGGCCCAGGGGCGCGAGCTCGCGCACCACGTGTTCGAACAGCGGCTGGGGCTCGGCATCGACGATGTCGTTGGCCGGGGTGATGGGCGACAGGCGGATGCCGGTGCGCCCACCGCCGATGGCGCCGGCCACGGCGCGCGTCACTTCGAGCAGCAATCGGGCACGGTTCTCGATGGAGCCGCCGTAGGCATCGGTGCGTTGGTTGCTGCCGGTCTTGAGGAACTGGTCGAGCAGGTAGCCGTTGGCGGCGTGGATCTCCACCCCGTCAAACCCGGCCTCTTCGACCGCCGCACGGGCCGCGCGGGCGTAGTCGGCCACGAGGGCGGGCAGTTCGGACGCGTCCAGCGCGCGCGGGGCGGACACCGGCTCGAAGCCGCCCTGGCCGTCGGGGCCGATGAGGTAGGTGCGGGTCTTGGCCGGCAGCGCCGACGGGGCCACCGGGGCCTGGCCCCCGGGCAGCAGCGAGGTGTGCGAGACGCGGCCCACGTGCCAGATCTGGGCCACGATGCGCCCGCCGGCGGCATGCACACTGTCGGTCACGCGCCGCCAGCCGGCGAGTTGCTCGGGCGTGTACAGGCCGGGCACGTCGGCATAGCCCTGGCCCATGGGGCTGATGGCGGTGCCTTCGGAGACGATCAATCCGGCGCTGGCGCGCTGGGTGTAGTAGGTGGCGTGCAGTTCGTGCGGCACGCCGCGCGGGGCACGGTTGCGCGTGAGCGGGGCCATCACGATGCGATTGGCGAGAAGCAGGTCGCCGGCCTTCAGGGGGTCGTACAAGGTGTTCATGGCCGCCAAGGGTAGCGTCGGCGCCGCCGCTTTGCAGTGGACGCAAGGGCAGCGCGGCTTTGCAACTTCTGCTAGGCGCCGCGGAGTCCTCACCGTGAGGGCGCACGCCGATAATGGCGCTGGCCTCGATGGCAGGAGCAACGCTGCATGAGCCTGGTTTTCGCCCGCCCCATGCACCCGCGCGATGTGGATCGTTGCGTGCAGCTGCTGCGCGCAGGCGGCGTGCACCCCGGCTTGCTGCAAGCATCTCTGCTGCGCCAATGGCTGCGGGACGGGCGGCTGGTGGCGCGCGTTTTCGAGGAGGTCGTGGGCACGGCGCCGGTGGGTCGCTTGCGCGGCTGTGGGTTGAGCGTGCCGGTGCCCCTGGACTGGGCGCAACGCGCATGCGCAGGGGCGGTGTCGCCGCTGGTGGAGGCGCTGCTCGACGACCCCTTGCGGCTCACTCTGGATCGCCGCGCGCAAGCACGGGCCCTGGGCGAGCACGCGATGTGCATGTTCGTGCTGGGGTTTGGCCTGGACGATGAGGCCGGCGCTGCGATGGATGTGGTCAATGCCGTGGCGCAAGCCGCTTTCGTGCAGGCCCACGCCGGCTATGGCCTGCGCTATTTGATCGGCGAGGTGGCGGCCCACCACCCGCAGGCGCGGGCCTACCGCGCCTCGATGCTGGCAATGGGCTGCCGCCGCGCCCCCCTGCCCCGCACGGCGGCCACCGAAGTGTTGTACTTGGCCGACCATCATCTGGCCGACGCGCCGTATCACGCGCTTTACGGCTTGTTCCGCTATCAACCGCGACGCTGGGGATTCACGCCTGCGCAACAAGCCCTGTTGGAGTTGGCGCTGGCCGGGCTGGACGATGCTCAGGTGGCGCAGCACTTGGGGCTGAGCCGGCACACGGTGCACAAGCGCTGGCGAGCGATCTACGCGCTGGTGGATGACGACCCCGGGGCCTGGGCGATGCTGGGTCTGTCCTCGACGAGGGCGACGGTGCGGGCGTGCCGTGGCCTGGAGAAACGTCGTCATTTGCTGGACTATGTGCGCATTCATCCCGAGGAGCTGAGGCCTTGGCCTGCGACGGCGCCGTGTCTGCAGGAGAGGGACCCTTTTTGGGGCCTGCGCCTGGGGCACGAAGTCTCCTAGCATCGACGCACAGGTGCTTGGCATCCTGAAGGAGACGGCAATGGTCGACGCACTCGGGTGGATCCAATGGACCGTTTGCGCGGCGGCAGCAGTCCTGTCACTGGCCGGTTGTGGCGGGGGGTCGGGCTCGGACGAGCCGGATCTGGTGGTGCGGGGGTCGTCCTCGCGCACCGGCACGGTGGCTTCGCCGGCGTGGTGGATGCGCTGGTGGGCTTGGCTGCCCATGGGTGGCGCGGTGGCGCAGGCCACGACGCCGACGGGCTCGCCCCTGTCGATGCGCCTGCGCCTGTACGCCTTGTGGATCAGCCCCCAGGCCGATTGCTCCGGACCCTACACGCTGGTGCAACGCTACGAGGGTGGGCGGGAGTTCGATTTCGTGGCCTCCCCCACGCTGTTTGCGGGCGACCCGCCTGCGGGCAGTTATCGTTGCATCGTGTTCGAAGCCGACGACCGCTTGGTCGTGCGTCCCGACGCGGTGGCCGCCGCGGCGTTTCCCGGATCCTGTCGCAGCGACGCCGACGCGGTGACGGACTTGTACCGGGCGCCGGATGCGGATTACCGCACGCCCGAGGGAGCCCCCATCAGCGCCCGGGGGTCGCGGGCCGCGCCGGTGACGGACCGGGTGTATTTCTTCGCCGCCACCGATGTCGATGCCGCCACGAGCCGGCCCAACGGGCCCAGTGCCAATCAGACCCTGGAGCTGTCCGCGCCGCTGGTGGTTCCCGGCCGAACGACGCTGTACCTCGATGCGACGAACGGTTTGCTGGGCGGTGAGGAAGACGGGGTGGCGTTTTGCAGCGTCGAAAACGGGGTGCTGGGGTTCCGCTGAGACACTGGGCGGTTTGCGTTCCTCACACCTCGAACACCTGCCCCGCCTCCAAATGGGCGATGCGCTGGCCTGTCTCCAGGGCGCGCACCTGCTCGGCAATGCAAGACATTTCCCCCGGCTTGGCGTGGGTGAGGTAGACGGGCAGGTTTGGCGGCGCGCGGTCGAGCTCGCGCCGCAGGCTGCTGGGGCAATGGTGCTGGCTCAGCGCGGCCAGCTCGCGCTCATGGTCGCTGAAGGCCGTCTCGATCACGAGCATGCCGATGCGGCGAGCGGCCACCCGGGGCCACAGCGCAGGGTTGGGGCCGGTGTCGCCGGTGTAGACCCACCAGGGGGTGTCGGGCGTGGGCGTGCCGCCGCACACGGCATAGCCCACGGCCGGCACGGTGTGCTCGGCCGGCAGCACCTCGACCGTCTTGTCGCCCAGCCTCAGGCGCTGACCCACGGCCAGCGGCGCAAAGCGCAGCACCGGGGCCTCGACCGAGGGCAGGCGGCTGAAGTCGGGCCAGATCACGTCGTTGAGCACGTGGCGGCGCATCGCCTCGATCGTGGCCGGCAGCGCATGGACGGTGACGGGCCGGTGGCGCCGGCCGATGACACTGTCGGCCAGGAGCGGGATGGACACGATGTGGTCCAGGTGGGAGTGGCTGACCAGGATGTGGTCGATGCAGGCCAGTTCGTCCAGGGTCAGGTCACCCACGCCGGTGCCCGCATCGACGAGCAGGTCGTCATCGAGCAGGAAGGCCGTGGTCTTGCAACCGGCGGCGATCGCGCCAGAGCAGCCCAGGACGCGGATCTTCATGGTGGACGGGCGTGGCGGGTGTCGGTGGCCGTGCGGCACACAGGCTCACTGTGCCGCAGATTGGCTCGGCAGTGTGCCAACAAACCACCCTCGAAAGGGGGTTGGGTCTGCGCGTTTCGCGCGGCCGGCGTGAGCTTGTTCACGCCGCGCCCGGCTTCGTCGGCGGCGCAGACTCAGCTCTGCACGAACTGCATCTGGGTGCCGGCCAGTTCGATGATGTCGCCGTTCTTCAGGTGCACAGGGTCGTTGCCGACGGCTGCGCCATTGACGGTGGGCTTCATCGCGCCTTCGACATGGGCGAAGACGTAGCCGCCGGGTCGCTTGGTGATCGAGGCCACCTGGACGCCGGGCTTGCCGACGGTGGTGACCACCTTGGTGAGGCTGACCTCCCGGCCCGCCGCCGCGCCGTTGAGCACCTTGATCGTGGCGGTGGGGACGGCGGCGCCCAGGCCGCCGAAGCCCGAGGGGGCCCCCAGCCCGCCGAAGCCCGAGGCCGCGCCGCCGGCCAGCGGCGAGACGGGGGTCGTGCCGCCCAGGGAGGCGCCGGCGGAGAAGCCGCCCGGCTTCATGACCATGGTCTTTTCGTAGTCGGGCGCGTCTTCGGTGAGGTACTTGATCTTGTACTTGCCGATCTCGACGGTGTCGTTGTTCGACAGGAGCTGCTTTTTGATGGCCTTGCCGTTGACGTAGGTGCCGTTGGTGCTGTTGAGGTCTTCGATGAAGACGTCGGCCCCCACCATCTGCAGCACCGCGTGCTCACCGCTGACGGCCAGGTTGTCGATGACGATGTCGTTGTAGGGCCGGCGCCCGAGGGTGGTCTTGTCCTTGGTGAGCTGGACTTCTTTGATCACCACGCCATCGAGTGACACCACGAGTTTCGCCATGCTTGACCTCTAGTCAGGTAGTCTCTTTGAGGATTGGCCGCACACGTCAACGCCGGAAGGGCCACCACGAACGCCCCGCCGCGGCGGGTGCGCCCACGGCGCGCACCAGAATGACGGCTATGTTATCCCTTCCACCTGCGGCATTGGCAGCCGCCACCAAGGCGGCGCCGGCTTCGGGCAAGTCGTTGGTGGACTGCAACACTGCGGCAATCTCGTCGTCGCTGATCATGTCCGACAGCCCGTCGGAACACAGCAGGATGAGGTCGCCGGGCTGCAGGTCGTGCAGGTGGGTTTCCAGCAGCACGCTGTCTTCCACGCCCACGGCCCGGGTCACGAGGTTCTTGTTGGACGAATAGGCGGCCTGCTCGGGGGTGATCAGGCCGGCATCGAGCTGCTCTTGCAGCAGGGAGTGGTCCTTGGTGATCTGCGCGAGTTTGCCGGCGCGCCATCGGTAGGCCCGCGAGTCGCCGATGTGGCCCACGAGCAAGCGCCCCTCGCGCAGCACGCACACCACCAGGGTGGTGCCCATGCCGGCGTACTGCGGGTTGGAGTTGGCCGCGTTGTAGATGGCGCGGTTGGCGTTTTCCACGCAGATGTCCATTGCGCGGCGCACGTCGGCATCGCTGGCCTGGGCCGAGGCCTCGGTGAGCCAGCGCCCCAGCTCGGACTTGATGAAGGCCGTGGCCATGCCGCTGGCGATCTCGCCGGCGTTGTAGCCGCCCATGCCGTCGGCCAGCACGGCCAGGGCCGCCTGCTCGTCAACCGCCACCGAGTCCTCGTTGTTGTCGCGCGCGCGCCCGGGGTCGGTGAGGCAAAAGAACTCGAAGGACATGGTGCTCGTCTGCACGGTGCCGGAAGGGGGGGCTAAGCATCGCCGAGGGCCCCGACGGGCAGCGACACGCCGCGCCTGCCGGGTTCTGGGCCCGGATTGTGCCGCGATTTGTAACGAAGCTGCGCAGCCCCCCACCCCTGGACCCGGGGGGCGACCCGGGCCCGGCCGGCGTCCGGCCGCGCGGCCCGCCGGATGCAGGCGCAGTGCTGCGTCCGTGGCGTGCTCGCGTCGTTGTGGTGGACCATGCAGTAGGCGCCGGACGGCGCTGAGTGGTGGGCAAGGCCCGGTGGCGGCCGTGGACTGCGCTGCGACACCGGGCTCACGCACGTTAGCAGAGCGCCTGCCGCAAAACAAGGCGGGGGCCCATCGGGCCCCCGTCACTGCTTGCAGATGTTGCCGGTCGTTGCGTGTGCGCCCGCGCTCAGGCCGCGGAGGCGGTCTGAGCGCGCTGGCGCGCCACCCACTTGCCCACGGCCAGCACCAGCAGCGCACCGGCGATGCCCATCGCGTATTTCACGACGGCATCCTGCGGGAGCTTGGGCATCCAGGTCCAGTCCGCGGGGTTGGCCACGGCCGGGTCTCCCAGGGCCATGGTGCCGGCGATCCAGCCCAGCAGCATGCCGCCCAGGGTGATGATGACGGGGAAACGGTCCATGAGCTTGATGACGAGCTGGCTGCCCCAGACGATGATGGGGATGGACACCAGCAGGCCAAAGATCACCAGGCCCATGGTGTGGTTGCCGCCGGCGCTCTCGGCCGCGCCGGCGATGGCGATGACGTTGTCGATGCTCATGACCAGGTCGGCCATGATGATGGTCTTGATCGCGCCCCACAGCCGGTCGCTGCTCTCGATGTTGGCATGGTCGCCCTCGTCATCGGGGGCCAGGAGCTTGACACCGATCCACACCAGCAGGGCCGCCCCCACGAGCTTGATGAACGGGATCTGCAGCAGCGTGAGCGCAAAGAAAATGAAGATCACCCGCAGGCCGATGGCCCCGGCCGTGCCCCAGAGGATGCCGGCCATGCGCTGCTTGGCGGGCAGCCGGCGGCAGGCCAGGGCGATGACGACGGCGTTGTCGCCGCCGAGCAGGATGTCGATCAGGATGATCTGACCGACAGCGATCCAGAATTCTGGAGTCGTAAAGGCATCCATGATGTGGTGTCCTGGGTTCTTGGATGGGCTGCGGCGCCGACACCGGGGTGTTGGCGCCGTTGGCGGGAGTGTAGAGGTGGCGTCGGGGCCGGCGCTGCGCGGAACTACGTAGCGGCGGCCTGAGGCCACCTCTGACAAACGACGGAAGGCCGCCCAAGGCGGCCTTCGCGGCAAGCCCAGGCCGGGCTTAGAGGATGGACTTGAGCAGCTTGCCCATCTCGGAGGGGTTGCGGGTGACCTTGAAGCCGCACTCCTCCATGATGGCGAGCTTGGCATCGGCGGTGTCGGCGCCCCCCGAGATCAGCGCGCCGGCATGGCCCATGCGCTTGCCGGGCGGCGCGGTCACGCCGGCGATGAAGCCCACGACGGGCTTCTTCATGTGGGCCTTGCACCAGCGCGCCGCCTCGGCCTCGTCGGGACCGCCGATCTCGCCGATCATGATCACGGCGTCGGTGTCGGGGTCGTCGTTGAACATCTTCATCACGTCGATGTGCTTGAGGCCATTGATCGGGTCGCCACCGATGCCCACGGCCGAGCTCTGGCCCAGGCCCAGCTCGGTGAGTTGTGCCACGGCCTCGTAGGTGAGCGTGCCCGAGCGCGAGACCACGCCGATGCGGCCCTTGCGATGGATGTGGCCGGGCATGATGCCGATCTTGATCTCGTCCGGCGTGATCAGGCCGGGGCAGTTGGGGCCCAGCAGCAGGGTCTTCTTGCCGCCGGCGGCCTCCTTGGCCTTCATCTTGTTGCGCACCATCAGCATGTCGCGCACAGGGATGCCCTCGGTGATGCACACCACGAGGTCCAAGTCGGCCTCGACGGCCTCCCAGATCGCGGCAGCGGCGCCCGCCGGCGGCACGTAGATCACCGAGACGGTCGCGCCGGTGGCGGCCCGGGCCTCCTGGACGGTGGCGTAGATCGGGATGTCGCTGAACTTCTCGCCGGCTTTCTTCGGGTTCACGCCCGCCACGAAGGCGTTCTTGCCGTTGGCGTAGGCCTGGCAGCCCAGGGTGTGGAACTGGCCGGTCTTGCCGGTGATGCCCTGGGTGATGACCTTGGTGTCCTTGTTGATCAGGATGCTCATGTTCGTTTCCTTCAGGGCTCTGTCAGGCTTGAACGGCGGCGACGACCTTCTGCGCGGCCTCGGCCATGGTGTCGGCGGAGATGATGGGCAATCCGGAGTCGGCCAGCATCTTCTTGCCCAGGTCCTCGTTGGTGCCCTTCATGCGCACGACCAGCGGCACCGACAGGTTCACGGCCTTGCAGGCGGTGATCACGCCCTCGGCGATGGTGTCGCAGCGCATGATGCCGCCGAAGATGTTGACCAGGATGGCCTTCACGTTGGGGTTCTTCAGCATGATCTTGAAGGCCTCGGTGACCTTCTCGGCCGTGGCACCGCCGCCCACGTCCAGGAAGTTGGCCGGCTCGCCGCCGAACAGCTTGATGGTGTCCATCGTGGCCATGGCCAGGCCGGCGCCGTTGACCAGGCAGCCGATGTTGCCGTCCAGGCTGATGTAGGCGAGGTCGAACTTGGAGGCCTCGACTTCGGCCGGGTCCTCTTCATCGAGGTCACGGTAGGCGACGATCTCGGGGTGGCGGAACAGCGCATTGGCGTCGAAGTTGAACTTGGCGTCCAGCGCGATCAGGCGGCCCTTGGAATCGCAGTTCAGCGGGTTGATCTCGACCAGCGAGGCGTCGGTCTCCATGTAGCAGGTGTAGAGCTTCTGGAAGAGCTCGACGCCTTGCTCGACGGTGGGGCCAGACCAGCCGATCGCGGTGGCCACCTTGCGGGCCTGGTCGGACGTGAGGCCCACGAGCGGGTCGATGTACTCGGTGATGATCTTCTCGGGCGTGCGGTGGGCGACTTCCTCGATGTCCATGCCGCCCTCGCTGGAGGCGATCAGCGCAACCTTCTGCGTGCTGCGGTCGGTCACCAGCGAGACGTAGTATTCCTTTTGGATGTCGGCCCCTTCCTCGATGTAGAGGCGGCGCACCTTCTGGCCTTCGGGGCCGGTCTGGTGCGTCACGAGTTGCATGCCCAGGATCTGCTCGGCCAGGGTCTTGACCTCGTCGATCGACTTGGCCACCTTCACGCCCCCGCCCTTGCCACGCCCGCCGGCGTGGATCTGGGCCTTGACCACCCAGACCGGGCCGCCCAGCTTCTGGGCCGCCTCGATGGCTTCCTGCACGGTGAAGGCGGGGATGCCGCGCGGCACCGGCACACCGAAGTGGCGCAAGATTTCCTTGCCTTGGTACTCGTGGATCTTCATGGTGTGTCTCTCTACTTGGAGGTCTGGGGGGGAGAGGGGGGAGTGAGAGTGCCGGCGGCGGACGCATCCGCCCGGTACCAGCGCGGGTAATAAGTGCGTACCGCCTCGCCGTCGGCGCGCAGCGCATGGCAGCGGTCGATCTGGAAGGGCTGGCGGTCGGTCTGGGCCTGTCCGCTTTCCTGGGTGTCGAGCACCTCGCCGGCAAAGGCCTGCACCACCGCGGTGGGCAGCACCTGGGCCATCTCGGTGAGGTGGGTGCAGCCCTGGATGCCACCCAGCCGCTCCTTGACGCTTTGGCGGAAGCGCTGCATCAGGTTCAGGCCGACGAGGCGGCCATAGGCATCGCCATAGGCGTCGCAGTGGCCGGGATAGGGCATCCAGTCGGTCTGCGCACCGGCAGCCAGGATGTTCATCTGCTCGTCGATCACCAGGCGCAGCGTCATGTCGTGCACCGGATCGCCGGCGCGGCGCACGCCGCCGGCCAGCGGGTAGTCACGCGCCTTGACATCGACCAGCCGGGCCTCGACCTCCCACCGCCCGCCGCCACAGGCATACACCGCCACGTCGATGCTGCGGCGGTGCTTGAGCTGGCGCTCGGGATGGGCCGGAGGCAAGGCCATGGGCGGGAAGTTTCAGGCGGTTTCGGCAAGCCCATCACTTTAGCATGCTGCGCCGCACCAAAAGAGGGGCGTTGTGCGACAGGCGAACACTTGCCGCTCCGCCATGAAGCAGCCTCAGCCAGGCCATGCAAAGCTTGCATGGGCGCAGATGTCACTTTGGCGACGCGGCGCACTACAGTGCGTGGCACGGCCTGCCAGGGGTCACGAGCCCCGGGCAGCAGCCCTCTTTCGGTCCACTGCAGGAACACAGCATGAGCCACACCTCCTCTTCCACGCCCACCTCGTTTTCGGGTCTGTCGTACGTCAACCCCTCGCCCACCAGCCCTTGGGGCACCTACCTGTCGCAGGTGGACCGCGTGATCCCCTACCTGGGCCCGCTGGCGCGCTGGGCCGAGACGCTCAAGCACCCCAAGCGCACGCTGATCGTCGACATCCCCATCGAGATGGACGATGGCACGGTGCGCCACTTCGAGGGCTATCGCGTGCAGCACAACCTCTCGCGCGGCCCCGGCAAGGGGGGGGTGCGCTATCACCCGGCCGTGACGCTGGAGGAGGTGATGGCCCTGGCGGCCTGGATGACGGTAAAGAACGCCGCCGTCAATCTGCCCTACGGCGGGGCCAAAGGCGGCATCCGCGTCGACCCGAAGCTGCTGTCGATGAAGGAGCTGGAGAAGCTCACGCGGCGCTACACCAGCGAGATCGGCATCATCATCGGCCCGCAGCAGGACATCCCGGCCCCGGACGTGAACACCAACGCCCAGATCATGGCCTGGATGATGGACACCTACTCGATGAACGTGGGGGCCACGGCCACCGGCGTGGTCACGGGCAAGCCCATCCACCTGGGCGGCTCGCTGGGCCGCGTGAAGGCCACCGGACGCGGCGTGTTCGTGACCGGTCGCGAGGCCGCCCGCCGTCTGGGCCTGAACCTGGACGGCGCGCGCGTGGCGGTGCAGGGCTTCGGCAACGTGGGCTCGGCCGCCGCTGAGCTGTTCGCCGGTGCCGGCGCCAAAATCGTCGCGGTGCAGGACCACACCGGCACGATCTTCAACCCGCGGGGCTTCGACATGCACGACCTGATGGCCACCTTGCACCGTGACGGTGGCGTGGGGGCCTTCACCGGCGGCGAACGCATCGACCCCGAGGCCTTCTGGGACGTGGACTGCGACATCCTGATCCCCGCGGCGCTGGAGGGCCAGATCACGCCGGCCCGCGCCAACCGCATCAAGGCCCGGCTGGTGCTCGAGGGCGCCAACGGCCCGACGCTGCCCGAGGCCGACGACGTGTTGGCCGACCGCGGCATCCTCGTGGTGCCCGACGTGATCTGCAACGCCGGCGGCGTGACGGTGAGTTACTTCGAGTGGGTGCAGGACTTCTCGAGCTTCTTCTGGACCGAAGACGAGATCAACGTGCGTCTGGACAAGATCATGGTCGATGCGCTCAAGAAGATTTGGGAGACAGCCGACCGCCTGAAGATCTCGCTGCGCACCGCCACCTTTGCGGTGGCCTGCGAGCGCATCCTGATGGCCCGCCAGGAGCGGGGCTTGTACCCCTGATCAGCGCAGCCAGGGGTCGATCACCAGCCCGAGGAAGACCGCCAGGCCCACCCAGTGGTTCTGGCGGAAGGCGAGGAAGCAGCCCTCGCGGCTGCGGCTGCGGATCAGGCCGTAGTGCCAGACGATCTGGGCCAAGGCGGCAGCCAGGCCCAGCAGCAGGCCGCCGCGGTAGCCCTGCTGCCAGCACAGCACCCCCCAGGTGGCCAGGTACAGCCCATACAAGCCCATCACGGCGCACACATCGAAACGCCCGAAAGTGATGGCCGAGGTGCGGATGCCGATTCTCAGGTCGTCATCGCGGTCGACCATCGCGTATTCGGTGTCGTAGGCCACCACCCAGAAAAGGTTGCCCACCAGCAACGCCCAGGCCAGCGGCGGCACGCCGCCGGTGACCGCCGCAAAGGCCATCGGGATGCCGAAGCTGAAAGCCACGCCCAGGACCGCCTGCGGCATCGAGAAGAAACGCTTGGTGAACGGATAGACGATGGCCACGGCCAGCGCGGCGAACGACCAGGCGATGGTGGCCGCATTGGTGGTGAGCACCAGCACGAAGGCCGCCAGCGCCAGCACGGCCCCCACGGCCAGCGCCTCGCGCGGCGAGACGGCACCGGTGGTGACAGGGCGCTGGGCGGTGCGCTTGACGTGCCGGTCGAAGTCGCGGTCGGCCACGTCGTTGACGGCACAGCCGGCCGAGCGCATCAAGAAGGTGCCGGCCGTGAAGACGAGCAACAGGTGCCAGCCTGGGAAGCCTCCGGCGGCGATCCACAGCGCCGCCAGCGTGGGCCACAGCAGCAGCAGCGAACCCACGGGCCTGTCCCAGCGGATCAACTGCAGGTACAGGTCGAAGCGGGAGGAGGCGAGCGCGGTGTTCACAGCCCGTGATTATCCAACCGCCGCGGCGGCGGACGGTGTGTCACACCTCCAGCAAGCTGCGCAGCATCCAGGCGGTCTTTTCGTGGATGTCCAGTCGCTGGGTGAGCAGGTCGGCGCTGGGTTCGTCGCCGGCCTTGTCCACCAGCGGAAAGATGCCGCGGGCGGTGCGCGCCACGGCCTCATGCCCCTCGACCAGGATGCGCACCATCTCTTCGGCCTTGGGCGGGTCGGCCGGCACGTCGGGCACGCTGCTGACCTTGGCGAAATGGGCATGCGAGGCCATGGCGGGGAAGCCCAGGGCACGGATGCGCTCGGCGATCGGGTCCACCGCGTTCCACAGCTCGGTGTACTGCTCCATGAACATGGTGTGCAGCGTGTTGAACATGGGCCCGGTGACGTTCCAGTGGAAGTTGTGGGTGGTGAGGTACAGCGTGTAGGTGTCGGCCAGCAGCTTGTTCAGACCGGCGGCGATGGCGGCGCGGTCCTTCTC
Organism: Caldimonas hydrothermalis; assembly: GCF_056746695.1. Taxonomy (NCBI): domain Bacteria; kingdom Pseudomonadati; phylum Pseudomonadota; class Betaproteobacteria; order Burkholderiales; family Sphaerotilaceae; genus Caldimonas; species Caldimonas hydrothermalis. Next base: position 410,731 of record NZ_JBWQXA010000001.1, read on the forward strand.
GGGGATGCCGATGTTCACCGGCAGGCGGGTGGACTGGGTCTTGCTCTTGGCCATGGAAAGACGCTCCTTGAGAGGTGGGGGATGGAAAATCATTCGGACAGCTTGTGCACGCCGGCCAGCTCGCAGGCATAGATGGCGTTGCGCAGCGCGGCGATGGCCTCGTAGCGGGTGAAGGTGCGCCGCCACACCAGCACCACGCGCCGCGTGGGCACCGGAGCCGCAAAAGGCACGTAGGCCACGTGGGCCTGCGGTTCGCGCGGCACGCTGAGCTGGGGCACGACCGTCAGGCCCATGCCGGAGGCCACCATGTGCTTGATGGTCTCGAGCGAGGAGCCTTCGAAGCTCTTGCGGATGCCTTCGGCATCGCTGGAAAAGCGCGCGAATTCGGGGCAGACCTCCAGCACGTGATCGCGGAAGCAATGGCCGGTGCCCAGCAGCAGCATGGTCTCGCGCTTGAGCTCCTCGGAGGCGATGTGCTCGCGCGAGGCCAGCGGGTGGGTGCGGGGCACGGCCACCACGAAGGGCTCGTCGTACAGCGGCGCCACCGCCAAGCCGGCTTCCGGGAAGGGTTCGGCCAGGATGGCGCAGTCCAGCTCGCCGGTGCGCAGCATCTCCAGCAGCTTGATCGTGAAGTTCTCATGCAGCATCAGCGGCATCTGCGGCACGCGCTCGATCGCGTTGCGCACCAAGTCGGGCAGCAGATACGGGCCGATGGTGTAGATCACGCCCAGCTTGAGCGGGCCGTTGAGCGGATCCTTGCCCCGTTTGGCGATCTCCTTGATCGCGGCGGCCTGGTCCAGCACGGCCTGGGCTTGGCGCACGATCTCCTCGCCCAGCGGCGTGACGCTCACCTCGCTGGCGCCGCGCTCGAAGATCTTCACGTCGAGCTCGTCCTCGAGCTTCTTGATCGCCACGCTCAGCGTGGGCTGGGAGACGAAGCAGGCCTCGGCCGCGCGGCCGAAATGCTTCTCGCGCGCGACGGCAACGATGTAGCGCAGTTCGGTCAGGGTCATCGCGGGTGCCTCCGGCAGTCGAAGGAAAAAGCTATCGGGGCCATGCCACGATTGTGCGCCGGTTGGCCGCCCGTGGATAGCCTGGGGCTATGCCTTGAGGTAGTCGGCCTTGGTGCCCAGCCAGCGCTCGATGTGCGCCCGTGCGGCGGCGGGATGGCGATCGAGCAGCACGCTGGCGATGCGCCGGGCGGCCTGCAGCCAGTGCAGATCCTGGTTCAGATCGGCAAAACGCAGCAAGGGCGCGCCGGATTGGCGCGCGCCCATGAACTCGCCGGGCCCCCGGATCTCGAGGTCGCGGCGGGCGATCTCGAAGCCGTCGGTGGTCTCGGCCATGGCCTTCAGACGGGCTTTGCCCGTGTCGGACAAAGGCGGGGAGTACAAGAGCACGCACACGCTGGCCACCGCGCCGCGGCCCACGCGCCCGCGCAACTGGTGCAACTGGCTCAGGCCGAAGCGTTCGGCATGCTCGATCACCATCAGGCTGGCGTTGGGCACGTCCACACCCACCTCGATGACGGTGGTGGCCACGAGCAGCTTCATTTCGCCGCCGGCAAAGAGCGACATCACCGCCGCCTTCTCGGCCGCCGGCATGCGCCCGTGCAGCAGGCCCACCAGCGTGCCCGGCAGGGCCTCGCAGAGCTGCCGGTGGGTCTCGGTGGCGTTGCGCAGGTCCAGCGCCTCGCTCTCCTCGATCAGCGGGCACACCCAGTACACCTGCCGGCCCTGCGCCACCTCGGCGCGGATCTTCTCGATCACGGTGTCGCGCTTGTCGTCGGCAAACACCTTGGTGACGATCGGCGAGCGCCCGGGCGGCAGCTCGTCGATGGTGCTCACGTCGAGGTCGGCGTAGTAGCTCATCGCCAGCGTGCGCGGGATGGGCGTGGCGCTCATCATCAGCAGATGGGGCTCCAGCGCCTGGCCCTGCAGCTTGCGGCGCAGCGCCAGGCGCTGGGCCACACCGAAGCGGTGCTGCTCGTCGATGAGGGCCAGCCCGAGCTTGGCGAACTCGACGGGCTCCTGGATCACCGCATGGGTGCCCACCACGAGCTGCGCCTCGCCCGAAGCGACCCGGGCCATCGCCTCGCGCCGGGCCTTGCCCTTGAGGCTGCCGGTGAGCCAGGCCACGCCCACGCCCAGCGGCTCCAGCCAGTCGATGAGCTTGCGGAAATGCTGTTCGGCCAGGATCTCGGTGGGCGCCATCAGCGCACACTGCCAGCCCGCATCGACGGCGATCGCCGCGGCCAGTGCGGCCACCACGGTCTTGCCCGAACCGACGTCGCCCTGCAGCAGGCGGTGCATGGGCTGCTCGCGGGCGATGTCCCGCGCGATCTCCTCCACCACACGCCGCTGGGCCCCCGTGAGCGCAAACGGCAGGGCCGCCAGCAGGCGTTCGTGCAGGCCCTCGCGGCGCGTGGGCAAAGCCGGCGCGCGCAGGCGCGCACGCTCGCGCTGGGCTTGCAATTGCGAGAGCTGCTGCGCAAGCAGCTCCTCGAACTTCAGCCGCTGCCAGGCCGGGTGGCTGCGGTCTTCCAGCGCGGCCAAGGGCGTGCGCGGCGGCGGGTGGTGCAGAAGGTGCAAAGCCTCGCGCAAGGGGGGCAGGCCCGGCGGGATGAACTCGGCCGGCAGGAGCTCGTCCAGGTCGGCCCGGCCCAGCCCCGAAGCCACGGCCTTGCGCAGATAGGCCTGGGGCAGCGCGGCGCTGGTGGGATAGACCGGCGTGAGCGTGGTGGCCAGCGGCGTGTCCTCACTGACGGCCTTGAAGCTGGGATGGACCATCTCGCGGCCGAGGAAGCCGCCGCGCAGCTCGCCGCGGGCGCGCACGCGCCGGCCCACGGCCAGGGTCTTCTGATGGTGGGGGTAGAAGCTGAAAAAGCGCAGCAGCACGGTGTCGCTGCCGTCATCGAGCGTCACCTGCAATTGGCGGCGCGGGCGCAACACGACCTCGCAGCGCGTGACGAGACCTTCGACCTGGACCGTCTGACCGTCGCGCGCATCGGCCAGGCGGGTGAGCCGGGTCTCGTCCTCGTAGCGCAGCGGCAGATGCAGCGCCAGATCGATGTCGCGCACCAGACCCAGTTTCTCCAGGGCCTTCTGGGGGGCGGACTTTTCGGGCTTCGACTCGGCGCGGACCTCGGACATGGGACAATTCTGCCTTTGCATTTCGCCTTCACCGTTGGCACGGGTCGGTCTGGCCCTCAACCCTCATGAGCCACCGCTACACCCTGAGCGACTTCGACTTCGCTCTGCCCCCCGAACTCATCGCCCAGCATCCGGCGCCCGAGCGCAGCGCCTCGCGCTTGCTCGACGGCCGCGCCTGGCCCCCGGTGGACCGCATCTTCCGCGAGCTGCCGGCGCTGTTGACCCCCGGCGACCTGCTCGTCTTCAACGACACCCGCGTGATCAAGGCACGGCTGTTCGGCACCAAGCCCACCGGCGGCGCGGTCGAGGCTCTGGTCGAGAGGGTGCTGCCCGGCCATGAGGTCTGGGCCCACCTGCGCGCGAGCAAGTCGCCCAAGACCGGCAGCATCGTGCGCTTTGCCGACGCCTTCGACGCCGAGGTGCTGGGCCGCAGCGGCCCGGACGACGGTCTGTTTCACCTGCGTTTCCCCGACGATCCGCTGGTGCTGCTAGAGCGCCATGGCCACGTGCCGTTGCCGCCCTACATCACGCATGCCGACAGCGAGGACGATGCCCGCCGCTACCAGACGGTGTTCGCCGCCAAGCCCGGCGCCGTGGCCGCGCCCACTGCGGCCTTGCACTTCGACGAAGGCGTGCTGGCAGCCTTGCACGAGCGGGGCGTGGGTCTGGCGCGGGTGACGCTGCATGTGGGCGCGGGCACCTTCCAGCCGGTGCGCACCGAAAACCTGGCCGAGCACAGGATGCACAGCGAATGGTTCGAGGTGAGCGCCGACACGGTGGCCGCCATCGAACGCACCCGCGCCGCCGGCGCTCGCGTCGTCGCCGTAGGCACCACGACGCTGCGCGCGCTGGAGTCGGCGGCCGTCTCGGGCCAGCTCGTGGCCGGCAGCCGTGACACCGATCTGTTCATCACCCCGGGATTTCGCTTCCGCGTGGTCGATGTGCTTCTCACCAACTTCCACCTGCCCAAGAGCACCTTGATGATGCTGGTGAGCGCTTTGGCGGGCTACGAGCACATCATGGCCTTGTACCGGCATGCGATCGAGCAGCGCTATCGCTTCTTCAGCTACGGGGATGCGATGCTGCTGGAACGCACCCCGGCTCACGATTGAAAGACCTGGCATGACCACCTCTTCCCTCACTCGCGGCCTGCACTTCGAGGTTCTGAAGACCGAAGGCCATGCGCGCCGTGGCCGCCTCACACTCAACCACGGCGTGGTCGAGACGCCGATCTTCATGCCCGTGGGCACTTACGGCACCGTCAAGGGCGTGATGCCGCGTTCGCTGGAGGAGATGGGCGCCCAGATCATCCTGGGCAACACCTTCCACCTGTGGCTGCGCCCGGGGCTGGACATCATCGGCCAGTTTGGCGGCCTGCACCGCTTCGAGGGCTGGGCAAGACCCATCCTCACCGACAGCGGCGGCTTCCAGGTGTGGTCGCTGGGGGAGATGCGGAAAATCTCCGAAGAAGGCGTGCGCTTCGCCTCGCCGGTGAACGGCGACAAGCTGTTCCTCACGCCCGAGGTGAGCATGCAGGTGCAGCACGTCTTGAACAGCGACATCGTGATGCAGTTCGACGAGTGCACGCCCTACGAAACCAAGGGCCACGTCACCACCGAACGCGAGGCCCGCGCCTCGATGGAGCTGAGCCTGCGCTGGGCGAAGCGCTGCCGGGACGAGTTCGAGCGTCTGGGCAACCGCAATGCGCTGTTCGGCATCGTGCAAGGGGGCATGTACACCCATCTGCGCGAGGCCTCGCTGGCCGCACTGGAAGCACTGGACCTGCCCGGCATCGCCGTGGGCGGCCTGAGCGTGGGCGAGCCCAAGGACGAGATGTTGCGCGTGCTCTCGCACATCGGCCCGCGCCTGCCGGCCCACAAGCCGCATTACCTGATGGGCGTGGGCACGCCCGAGGACCTGGTCGAAGGCGTGGCCTGGGGCATCGACATGTTCGACTGCGTGATGCCCACGCGCAATGCGCGCAACGGCCATCTCTTCACCCGCTTCGGCGACCTGCGTCTGCGCAACGCACGCTACAAGAGCGACGAGCGCCCCATCGACGAGACCTGCCGCTGCTACACCTGCGCGAACTTCAGCCGCGCCTACCTGCACCATCTGGACCGCTGCGGCGAGATGCTGGGCCCCATGCTCACCAGCATCCACAATCTGCACTACTACCTGAACCTGATGCGCGAGGTGCGCGAAGCGCTGGACGCCGGCCAGTTCGAGGCGTTCCGGCAGCGCTTCCGCGCCGACCGGCAGCGCGGGGTGTGATCACACCGCGTGCTGCTCCAGCAGGTAGCTGGCGCCGTCGTACTGCGCCAGCACCTCGGTGAGCCAGGGCAGCACCCCGGCCAGGGTGTCGTGCAGCACCCACGGCGGGTTGATCACGAACATCCCGCTGCCCAGCAGGCCGTAGCCGGCTTCCACCGGGCGAGCCACCGTCATGCGCACATGCAGCCAACCCTTGGGCGCCACGCCCTTGAGCCGCTGGGGCAGTTGCTGCGACTCCAGGCGCTGCAACTGCGGGTACCAGACCATGTAGACCCCTTCGGCAAAGCGCTGTACAGCCTCGCGCAAAGCCGCGACCACCTTGCCGTAGTCGGCCTTGAGCTCGTAGGGTGGGTCCATCAGCACCGCGGCGCGGCGCGAGGGGGGCGGAAGCTGGCCTTTCAGCGCCGCAAAGCCATCGGCCGCATGCACCTCGATGTGGGGCTGGCCACCGAAGCTGCGCGAAAGCAGCCGGTGGTCGGTGGGATGCAGCTCATACAGGCGCAGCCGGTCCTGCGGCCGCATCAGGGCGCGCGCAAACGCCGGCGAGCCGGGATAGTGCCTGAGCACGCCCCCCGGGTTGTGCTGCCGCACGATCTCGACGTAGTCGTTCACGGCCGGCGGCAGGTCGTCGCGCTCGACCAAGCGGCCAATGCCCTCGAGGTATTCGGCATGCTGTTGAGCGTGGCGGCTGTGCAGGTCGTAGCCGCCGGCCCCCGCGTGGGTGTCGATCAGCCAGTAAGGCTTGTTCTTTTCACCAAGGTAGCGCAGCACCTGCGTGAGCACCAGGTGCTTGAGGACATCGGCATGGTTGCCCGCGTGAAAGGCGTGGCGGTAAGCGAGCATGGCGGTGTGGGGCCGGCAAAGGCCCCACTGTAACGCCCGCGCGGCCTCAGACGATACCGCGCGCCTTCACGGCGGCGATTTGCTCGTCGCTGAGCCCCAGCTCCCGCAGCACCGCTTCGGTGTCTTCGCCCAGCGTGGGTGCACGTCGCGTGATCCCCCCGGGCGTGCGCGACAGCTTGGGCACGATGCCCGGCACCTCCAGCCTCAGCCCATCGGCGGTGGTGATGGACTCGATCATGCCGCGGGCGCGGTAGTGCGGGTCTTCGGCAATGTCGCGCGCGGTGTAGATGCGCCCGGCGGGCACCTGGGCGGCATTCAGCTTGTCGAGCACCTCGGCCACGGTGCGCGAAGCTGTCCACGCGCCAATGGCCGCGTCGATCTCGGCCACGCGCTTGACGCGGCCCACGTTGTCGGAAAGCGTCGGGTCCTGCCCCAGGTCGTCGCGGCCGATGGCGCTCATCAGGCGCTTGAAAATGGAGTCGCCGTTGCCAGCCACCAGCACCCAGCCGTCGGTGCAGGCGTAGGCGTTGCTGGGCGCGATGCCGGGCAGGGCCGAGCCGGCCGGCTCGCGCACCACGCCGAAGGCGCTGTACTCGGGCAGCAGGCTTTCCATGACGTTGAAGACGCTTTCGTACAGCGCCACATCGACCACCTGCCCGCGGCCAGAGCGATGGCGCTCGTGCAGCGCCATCAACACGCCGATCACTCCATGCAATGACGCCAGCGTATCGCCGAGGCTCACCCCCACGCGCACGGGCACGCGGCCCGGCTCGGCCGTGAGGTGGCGCAGGCCGCCCATGGCTTCGGCCACCACGCCAAAGCCGGGGCGGTCCTTGTAGGGGCCGCTTTGCCCATAGCCGCTGATGCGCAGCATCACCAGGGCCGGGTTGGTGCGCGACAGTTCGTCGTAGCCCAGGCCCCACTTTTCCATCATGCCGGGCTTGAAGTTCTCGATCAGCACGTCGGCCTCGTCAGCCAGGCGGCGCACGATGTCGCGGTCGGACGGCTCGCGCAGGTCGAGCACCACGCTCTTCTTGTTGCGCGACTGCACCTGCCACCACACGCTGGTGCCGTTGTGCAGCAGCCGCCATTGGCGCAGCGGGTCGCCGTGGCCCGGCGGTTCGATCTTGATCACCTCGGCGCCGAAATCGGCCAGTGTCTTGGCCGCAAAGGGGCCGGCGATGAGCTGGCCGAGTTCGAGGATCTTCAGGCCGGCCAGCGGGCCGCGGGAGACAGGCGGGGTGTTCATCGGGAAGCAGGGGGACTCATCGTGGGCATGCCGCGTTCGCGCAACTCAGCGCAATGATCACGTGAGGGTTGGGCCGCGGCCACACGCACCTCGTCGAAACCTTCCGCAGGCTCGCTGCCTGCGGGTGCAAACGCCGTGGTACGTACCCTCAAGGTGGGGGCATGACGCGGCAGGTGCAGCGGCACGCCCGTGGCACGCGAGGCATGCACCGCCCCGGCCAGCAACAGCACGACAGCCTCGGACGGGGCGCCGCGCGCCGAGGCGGCGATCGTGGCGGCCAGCGCATCGTCGCGGGCGATCTGCATGCGCGCCATCGCGGGCAGTTGCGCTTGCGGCACCAGGCCGCAGTGGCCGTCGCGCACGGCCTCCACCAGACGCTGGCGGGCCGCGGCCGGCACGGCATCGTCCCACCCGGCCTGGCCCATGGCCGCACGCAGCTCGGCGCGCGGCAGGTTGCCGCCGTGCACCGGCACCCCCGCGCGCACCGCCGCCATCACGACCGGGCCGTACACGGCCCAGGGCCAGCCGGGCTCATGCCAGGCCAGGGCCTCGCGCACCTGCGCGTCGGACGCATCGCGCGGCAGACCTTCGGTGTGGCGGCCGCGCTCGGCCATCTCGAGCACCAGGGCCCACAAACGGCCTTGCGCGGCCAGCTCGCCAACGATCTGCGCCGCCTGGCGCTGGTGATCGGGCTGGTCGTGCAGTTCGCCCAGCAGCCAGGCCGTCTGGGCCGCGGCCGCCGCGCACCCGACCATCCACAGGGCCACGAGGAGTTGCTTCATGCCGGCATCTTAGGGCCGGACGGCGCCATGGCCCGACGCAAGGCCTCGATCGCAAAGCGTACCTTGGCAGGCTGGGCCTCACGCTGGGGCGTGAGGGCATACATGCCCAGCGGTGGCGGCCGCCAGTGAGGCAACAGGGGCACGAGGCGTCCGCTTTGGAGGGCGTCTTCGATGTCGAGGTCGCCCAGCACCGCCAGGCCCAGGCCGGCCTCGCACATCTGCTGCAGCGACAACTGGTTGTTGCTGATCACCCGCGCCTGCACCCGCAGACGCTCGACCGCGCCGGCCGGGCCGTGCAGTTCGAGCACCGCCCCCAGGCTGCCGCCGGCGGTGCGCAGCCAGTCGTGGGCCAGCAGCTCGGCCGGCGAGCCCGGCACGCCGCGCGCAGCCAGATAAGCGGGCGCAGCGCACACCATCATCCTCAGCTCGCCCAGGCGGTGCGCCACCCAGGTGGAGTCGGGCAGCCGGCCGAAGCGGATGGCCAGGTCGATGCGCTGCTCGACCAGGTCGATCAGGGTGTCGTCCACCTGCAGGTGCAGCCTCAGCCCGGGGTTGGCCGCCAGCAACGGCGCCAGCGCCGGCCCCAGGTGGCGCGCAAACCCCACCGGCGACGACACCCTCAGCTCGCCCACCGGTGCGTCGCGCATCTGCGCGAGCTGTTCGCCGGCACCGCGCGCAGCGGCCAGCATGGCGGCACAGCCTTCGTGGAAGCGCTCGCCGGCCACGGTGAGGCGCAGCTTGCGCGTGGAGCGCGTGAGTAGCGTGACGCCCATGTCGCGTTCGAGCTGGCGCACCTGCTGGCTCACGGCCGAGGCAGTGGTGCCCAGCGCCCGGGCTGCTGCGTTCATCGAACCCTGCTCGACCACGGTGGCGAACACCGCCATGCGCTTGAGCTGCTCGATCATGCAGTTTTTCTAAACAAGAAAGTCAGATTTCGCAGACTAGTTTAGTTTGATTTGCGGATCTATCGTTCAGGCCTCGCAACCCATCGCTCGAGGAGCTCTATGAAGATCGCCCTGATCGGCCCCACCGGCTTCGTCGGTTCGGCCGTGCTGACCGAAGCCCTGCAACGCAACCATGCCGTGACCGCGCTGTCGCGCGAGCCTGCCAAGCTCGCCCCCCGGCCCGGCCTGACGGTGGTGCAGGCCGATGCCACCGACCCCGCCCAGGTGGCCGCCGCCGTGGCCGGCACCGATGCCGTGGTGAGTGCCTACAACCCGGGCTGGACCCACCCGCAGATCCATGACGAATACCTGCGCGGCACGCGCGCCATCTTCGAGGGGGTGAAGCGCTCCCGCGTGAAGCGCCTGCTGGTGGTGGGCGGCGCGGGCAGCCTCTACGTGGCCCCCGGCGTTCAACTGGTGGACACACCCACCTTCCCCGCCGAATGGAAGCAGGGGGCGCTGGCCGCCCGTGAAGCGCTCCACCTGATCCGCCAGGAGACAGCGCTGGACTGGACCTTCCTGTCCCCGCCCGTGTTCCTGCAGCCCGGCGAGCGCACCGGCGCCTACCGCCTGGGCGGCGACGAGGTGTTGATGGCCGGTGAGCAGCCGGCCGGCATCTCGGTGGCCGACCTCGCCGTGGCCGTGCTCGACGAGATCGAGCATCCGAAACACCTGCAGCGGCGCTTCACGGTGGCTGGCGCCTGAGCCGGTCAGGCCGCAACGCAGCTTTCCGAGCTCGTTGACCGCGTTCACGCCGACCTCGTGCACCGCACAGCCGCCTTCCATCGTGAAAACGGTGGGCCCTTCGCGGTCCCGCACTGCACGTGCCGCATCGAAACCCACGATGGACGTGCAGATGCCGGCAATGAAGCGGCTCAACCCGGCCAGCGCAGCGCCAGCGCCTCGGCCCGTGCCAGTTGCCGCGTCAGCCAGTGGCGGGTGACGGCCGCCTGCGGCGTGTCGTCGCGCAGCCAGCGGGCATAGGTGGCCAGGAAGAGACCGCTGAGCGCCACCTCCTCGGCTTCGCGCCGCAGCCCCACGCAGGGCAGGCGCGCCACCTCGCGCCACCACTGCACTGTGCGGCTCACGCGAAGCGCACCCTGAGCCTGCAGGTGCAGGTGATCTATCTGCAGCTTGTAGCGCAGCATCGCGGCGCTGAGCCGGCGGTGCGGGGCCTGGGCCTGCAGCCAAGCCCACAGGGCCCGCTCCAGGCGGTCGCGCACCGGCAGCGCCTCCCATCCCGGAGTCTCCCCGGCGGCCAGCAGGGCGCGGTCGGCGCGATCGAACCAGGCCTCGGCCAGCGCGTCCTTGCCGGCATAGTGGCGGTGGATGACCGGCAGGCCCACCCCCAGGGCCTGGGCCAGGTCGTGCAAATGCAAGGCGTCCCAGCCCAGGCGCTCGCCCAGGACGAGGGCCGCATCGAGGATCTGTTCGGCGTTGGGCTGCAAGGAGTCGTCCATGCAGCGACGGTAGCGCGAGGCTGGGCGCTTGTCGATCACCGGGCCTCGGCCAGGGCTTCGGCAGTGTGTGGGTCCCTCATGGCGGCAGCGTCGGACCTCTCCGACGAGCACACCCCGCCCATCGGATCGGCCACGCTCATGGAGTCCCTCCACATCGCGTCCGGCGCCCCCTCAGGGCGCCTCGCCATGGACGCCGACGGGGGTGTCCATGCCAACTCCTTGCGCTTAGGTGGTCCCGCGTGCAACGAACAGGCCGTTCAGCGCCCCATCGGGTTCACGCCGAACAGCCAGGCATGGGCCCAGACCACGAACACGCCGTAGATCACCAGGCCGCCGAGCACGGCCAGCGCGTCGTTCACCACGGACCCCGGCGCATCGTCCTTGGCGGGACGGCGCTTGACCGCGATGCGGTCGGCCACGGCCCAGGCCAGGAAGCCGCCGAACAGCAGCACGTCGGCCAGCGTGCCATTGGCCAGCAGGTGGGCCAGGGCCCAGAACTTGGTGGCCGCAAGCATGGGGTGCTTGGCGGCGCGTTGGATGCGCCCGGGCAGGTAGGCCGCCAGCAGCAGCACGAAGACCGGCAGCATCAGCAGCATCGCCCCATGGCGCAGGGCCACCGGCGGCGTGTAAAGCACCACCGGCGCCTGTCGGGCCAGGCCGTAGCCATAGACGATGAGCGCGAAGCCCGCCAGCGAGACGAGCGAATACAAGCCCTTCCACGGGCCCTCGCCCAGGCGTGCCACCATGCCATCCCGCCAGGGGCGCGACACGATGGACACCGAATGGACGCCCAGGAAAAGGACCAGACCCAGGATCAGCAGGCTCATCGGGACTCCCGTCAAGGTGACCGCGGCCACCGCGGCCGCCACGGCGCGATGCTAGGCAAAAAGCGGCGCGCTGTCTTGCTGACAGCGTCATGTCAGCACGATGCGCCGATGCCGCAGGTCCGATGCACGCGGCCCACAAAATGCACCTCGTGGCACGCCGCGCGCAGGCCGTGCACCTGGCCGGGCAGCACTTCGACTGTGCCGCCGGCGACCGGCTGCACACGGCGTCCTCCTACAAGTACAGCGTCGAGGGCTTTCGTGCCCTGGCTGCGCCATCGGGCTTCGTGCCCGAGGCCGTGTGGCGCGATCCGCAGCGTTTATGCTCGGCACACTGGCTCAAGAGCAAGGCATGACGATGCAAGCACCCCCCCTGCCCCCCGCTGGTACTGGGAAGACTTCGCCCCCGGCACGGTGCGCGAGTTCGGCGCCAAGCGCGTCGAGCGCGACGAGGTGATCCGATTCGCCCGCGAATTCGACCCCCAACCCTTCCATCTCGACGACACCGCGGCCGCCGCCCACCCGCTGTTCCGTGGCCTGGCCGCCAGCGGCTGGCACACCTGCGCGATGGTCATGCGCATGATGTGCGACGCCTATCTGCTGGAAGCCGCCAGCCTGGGCTCGCCGGGGCTGGACAAGCTGCAGTGGCTACGGCCCGTCTATCCCGGCGACGTGCTGCGCGTGCGCATGCAAACCCTCGAAGCGCGGCCGATGAACAGCAAGCCGCACGTGGGCCTGGTGCGCACGCAGTGGGAGGCCATCGCCCGCCGTCCTTCGGGCGAGGACGAGGTGGTGCTGCGCATGGAAGGCTGGGGCATGTTCCAGCGCCGTGGCGTGGCGGCGCAGGATGCGGTCTGATCAGAAGCCGAGGGACGCCAGCAGGTCGTCCACCTCGTCCTGCTTGAGCGCCTTGTCGGGCACCTGCGGCCCGGCGAGTTCCTGACTGGAGGGCACGCTGGCCGGCCTGCTGCGCTCGGCCGGGGCTGCGCCGCCGACCCCCTGGAGTTGCTCGGGCGCGCTGGCCACCAGCAGGTCCAGCAACTGGCGCTCGGTGCGGGTGATGATGTCGATCACCTTCTTGATGACCTGGCCGGAGAGGTCCTGGAAGTCCTGCGACAGCATGATCTGGCTGAGGATCTCGCCCTGCCCCTGCGCAAAGCCCGCGGCGCGCTCGGCATAGTCGGCACACAGCTTCATCATCGCGCGCGAGCGCTCAGGCGACAGCTCCGCCGTCTCGGCCAGGCGGCGCAGGCTTTCGGCCAGCTCACGGCCCTGAGCCGCCACCTCGTTGCACCGGGGCTTGGCCTCGTCCACCAGGTTGAGCACCTTGTTGGCCGCCTCCTCGGTCATCTTGCCCACATAGGCCAGGCGCTCGCGCGCATCGGGGATCTCCTGGGCCACGCGGTGCAGCTCCTGGCCTGCCCCCAAGGCCAGCATCGCCTCGTGGAGCTGGCGCGTGATGCGGCCCAGCCACATGAAGGCTTCGTCCTTGGAAATGGTGGGAGTCGTGCCGGGATCGGTCTGCATGGGAGTTCGGGAGAAAGCGGCCAAAGCGTGACACCCATCGGCCAAGGCCAGGGGGCCCGCCGATTCTGCCAAAGGCACGCCAGACTCCCCACGCTGGACTGCCAAGCCGGGGTGTCCCTGGGGGACATGGCCGGCCCGCGCTGCGCTACAGTGTGCGCAACGGCCGTCGTCCGGCCGATGGACCCTCCCCATGGCCAAGCCGACACTGTTGTGCCTGACAGCCCTCGCCCTGATGGGGAGCGGCGGGGCCGCGCAGGCCGAAGACGTGCGCTGGGACGCCCAGGGCGCCGCCAGCCTCGTTTTCACCATCGCCACCAAGTCCGAACACGAAGCCTGCAGCCGGCTCGCCTCGGGCGAGCGGGTGGTCTGGGCTTTCGTCGCGCAAGGGCCGGTGGATTTCACCCTCCGCGACGCACACACCCGGCAGGTGGTGGGCGGTGCCACGCGCAGCGCCGTGCGCGAGGCGCGCGACGCCCTGGAAGTGCCGCGCACGCAGGTGGTGTGCTGGGCCTGGGTCAACCGCGGTGCGGCCGACATCCAGGTGTCACTGCAGTTGCGCAAGCGCTGAGACCGTACGGGTCATGCCAGTCGATCCAGCCCTGCGCGCCCTGAACATCGACCTGCCGGCCCGGCCCGAGGTGCTGGTCCAGCTCTCGCTGCTGCTGGCCGAGGACGAGGTGGACTTCAAGGCCATGGCCAGACTCATCGAGGGGGACATGGCCCTGGCCGCGGGCGTGCTCAAGGCCCTGAACGCGCCGATCTACGGCCTGCGCCACCAGGTGCGCACCGTGCAGCAGGCCCTGCAGTACCTGGGCAGCAGCCAAGTGGCGGCGATCGCCTATGAGATGGGCCTGCGCTCGGTCTTTCCCGCCACGCCCGAACTGGAGGCCCTGTGGTCCCGCGCGAGCCGGCGCGGCCTGCTGATGGGCCTGATGGCCCGCCAGCTCGGGCTGAACGCCTTCGTGGCCCATTCGGCCGGGCTGTTCGAGGAATGCGGCAAGGCCGTGATGCTGCGGCATGCCCCGCAGCGCTACGGCCCGATGCTCAAGACCGCGCCTTCGGACGACCTGCTGGTGTTGCAGGAGATGCAGGCCTTCGGCGTGAGCCACGATGCGTTGGGCGCCGCGCTGTGCGAAACCTGGATGCTCGATCCGGCCGCCATCGCCTGCGTGCGCTACCACGTGGCGGTGCACAGCGGCGGCACCTGGCCCAGCCTGCCGCCGGCGCGGCCCCTGTGTGCGCTGTCCACCGTGGCCCACTACCTGCTGCGCGCGCCCGACATGCTCGAAGCGGCCGTGCCCGCCGTCGCAGCGCTTGCGCCATTGGACGAAGCGGCCCTGATGCAGGTCGCGCGCGAGGTGCAATCCGTGATGTCCACACGCCTGTGAACTGCAGGTCGGAACCGGACCGCAGGTCCTGACCCCTGCGCGACAGGCTTTCAGGACAAATCCGGGTGGTCCGGGGGTCGGGGGGGTGTCATCCTCGTTTTCCCTTGCTTTCGAGGTGATTCCATGAAGCGTCGACACATCCTGCGCGCCCTGGGCGGGTCCGCCGTGGCTCTGGGCGTGGCCCCCTGGGTCCGGGCCCAGGCCTTTCCCAGCCAACCGATCAAGCTGCTGATCGCCTTTCCCGCAGGCGGCCCCACCGACATCACGATGCGCGTACTCGCCGAGAACGCCTCCAAGATCCTCGGCCAGACCGTGGTGGTCGAGAACCGCTCCGGGGCCGGCGGCACCCTGCCCGCCCAGGCGCTGCAGACCGCCAAGCCCGACGGCTACACCCTCGCCCAGATCCCGCTGGGCGTGTTCCGCCTGCCCTACACCACCAAGATCAACTGGGATCCGGTCAAGGACATCACCTACATCCTGTGCGTCACCGGTTATGCCTTCGGCGTGGTGGTGCCGGCCGACTCGCCCTTCAAAGAATGGAAGGACTTCGTCGCTTATGCCAAGGCCAACCCCGGTAAGCTGAGCTACGGCTCCACCGGGGCCCTGACCAGCCCGCACCTGACGATGGAGGAGATCGCGCAGAAGCTGGGCATCCAGCTCAACCACATCCCCTACCGCGGCAGCGCCCCGCTGATGCAGGACCTGCTGGGCGGCCAGCTCATGGCCGCCGCCGACTCCACCGGCTTTGCCCCGCATGTGGAAGCCGGCAAGCTGCGCCTGCTCAACACCTGGGGGGCCAAGCGGCTCAAGCGCTTCCCTGACGTGCCCACGCTGATGGAACTGGGCCTGGGCATCGTGCAGGCCTCGCCCTACGGCATTGGCGCGCCCAGGGGCATGGACCCGGGGCTGGTCAAGACCCTGCACGACGCCTTCAAGCAGGCAATGGAGATGCCCAACCACGTGGAAGCCCTGGCGAAGTATGACCAGGAGCTGATGTACATGAGCTCGGCCCAGTACACCCGCTTTGCCGAAGAGACCTTCGCCAAGGAGAAGGCCCTGATCGAAAAGCTCGGACTGGCCAAGCCGAGCTGACCGCCCTGCGGTGTGTGCCGGCGGCCGCGGCGGCCGGCACACGTCACGGCGCCACGTACGACCCCGACTTGCCGCCGTGCTTTTCCAGCAGGCGGATGCCGCCCATGGTCATGCCCCGGTCCACGGCCTTGCACATGTCGTAGATCGTGAGCAGACCCACCTGCACGGCGGTGAGGGCCTCCATCTCGACGCCGGTGCGCCCGAGCGTCTCGACCTGGGCGCGGCAACGCACGCGGCAGGCCGCGGCATCGACCTCGAAATCGACCGCCACCCGGGTGATGGGCAGCGGGTGGCACAACGGGATCAGGTCGGCCGTGCGCTTGGCACCCTGGATGGCGGCAATGCGGGCGATGCCCAGCACGTCCCCCTTGCGGGCCGTGCCGGCCACGATGGCTTGCAGCGTGGCCGGCCGCATCTCGATGTGGCCTTCGGCCACCGCCACGCGGTGGGTCACGTCCTTGGCGGCCACGTCCACCATGTGAGCCTGGCCCTGCGCATCGAAATGTGTCAGCCCCCCGGCCGGAGGGCTTGGAGCGGGATGATTCATGATCGGTGCATGATAGCGAGGACCGCCGGAGATGTTTCCGCCGTGTAAAGGCACCGAACCTCGCCGTCCCCCCGGTTTCCAATGAGGCTGTCTGCCACGAACCGGGCTTGCGCCCTGGTAAGGTCCGCTCCATGCACCGCCTCTCGATCCTCCCCCGTCGCCTGACCTGCCTGGCGCTGGCCCTGAGCCTCGGGCTGGGCAGCCTGGGCCCCGCGGCGGCCCAGTCCGCGGCCGCCCTGCCCGCATTGGGCGACACGGTCTCGGCCGACTTCAGCCCGGCCGCCGAGCGTCAACTCGGTGAACGCATCATGCAGGTGATCCGCCGCGATCCCGCCCATGCCGACGATCTGGTGCTGCAAGACTACCTGCTCTCGCTGTGGCGCCCGTTGCTGTCGGCCGCCCGTGCGCGCGGCGACCTCTCGGCCGAACTCTCCGACCGCTTCGCCTGGGAGGCCTTCCTCGTGCGCGACCGCTCGGTCAATGCCTTCGCCTTGCCCGGCGGCTACGTGGGCGTGCACCTGGGCCTGATCGGCATGACCACCACCGGCGATGAACTCGCCTCGGTGCTCGCGCACGAACTGGCCCACGTCACGCAACGCCACATCGCCCGGGGCCTGGCCCAGCAGCGCCAGCAGTCCATGCTCGCCATCGCCTCGATGATCCTGGGCGTGATGGCCGCCAGCCGCAGCCCCGATGCGGCCAATGCCCTCATCACCGGCGGCCAGGCGGCGGCCCTGCAGGGCCAGCTCAACTTCTCGCGCGACATGGAGCGTGAGGCCGACCGCATCGGCCTGGGGCTGCTTGAAGGCGCCGGCTTTTCGGTGCTGGGCATGCCCAGCATGTTCGAGCGGCTGCAGCAGGTCTCGCGCCTGAACGACAACAACGCCTTCCCCTACCTGCGCAGCCACCCGCTGACCAGCGAACGCATCGGCGAGGCCCGCACACGCACCGGCCTGAACGGCCGCACACCGCCGTCGCCCACGCTGGAGCATGCCCTGATGCAAGGCCGTGCGCGTGTGCTGATGGACCCGCGCCCCGATGCGGCTCGCAACTGGCTGGCCACCGAAGGCAGCCCCTCGCCGGACCGCGCCGGCGCCTTGCTGCAAGCCAGCACCGAGGCCCATGCCGCGGCCGCCTTGCGCGACTGGCCGCGCATGCGCGCCGCGCTCGAACGCGCCCAGCCCCTGGTGCAGGGCGACCCCCGTGCCACCCGGGCCCTGGCCCTGGTCCGTGCCGACCTGGCCCTGGCCCAGGGCGAGGCCGCCCAGGCCCAGGCCGCCCTGGCCCCCCACCGCCGCGACGGCTCACGCGCCAGCGAGCTGCTGGGGGCCCAGGCCATCTTGGCCGACGGCGGCGCGGACCCCGTCGCCTGGCGACGCGCCACCGAGGACCTGCAGACCTGGGCCTCGCTGCACCCGCGCGACCACCGCGCCTGGGAACTGCTCGGGCAGGCCTGGGAACGCCTGGGCCAGCCGCTGCGCGGCATCCGTGCCCAGGCCGAGGCACGCTACCTGCTCGGCGATCTCCAAGGGGCGATCGACCGTCTGCGTGCCGCACAGCGGCTGAGCCGCCCCGCCGAAGGCTCCGCCGACTTCATCGAGGCCTCGGTGATCGACGTGCGGCTGCGGGAGATCGAGGCCGAATGGCTGCAGCGGCGCCGGGAGGAGATGGGGCGCTGACCGGGGCGTGAACTGCCTCAGTCGTCCTCGCCGCCGCGCACCACGCGGCGGATGATCTCGGTGGCAAAGCCGCGCGCAGCCAGGAACCGCATCTGACGCGCCCGCTCGGTGGCATCGGTGGGGGCGTTGCCGCCGAAACGGCGCGTCCAGACGGCACGGGCGCGTTCGAGTTCGGTGTCGCGCAATTGCTCGACAGCCCCGGCCACCGCTTCCGGCGCCAGGCCGTGACGCTGCAGTTCCTGGCGGATGCGCGCCGTGCCCAGGCGGGCCGCCTTGCGGTGCAGCACCGATTCGACGAAGCGCTCCTCGCTCAGCCAGCCTGTGGCCTGCAAGGCGTCGAGCACGGCGTTGATGTCGTCCGCGTCATCGGCATGCGGCGCCAGCTTGCGCGCCAGCTCCGCGCGCGAATGTTCACGCTGGGCCAGGTACTTCAGCGCCCGGCCCTTGAGGGAGAGCTTGGCAAAGCCCACGCCGGATCATTCCTCCAGGGGCACTTCGGCGTCCTTGGCGGCCCGGGCCTTGCCCTTGCCGGCGGCCTTTTCAGGTTTGTCGGCCGCCGAAGCCGCGGCGCCGGCCAGCGCCGGCACCCCCAGGGCCTCGCGCACCTTGTTCTCGATCTCGAAGGCCAGCTCGGGGTTCTCTTTCAGGAATTCGCGGGCATTGTCCTTGCCCTGGCCGATCTTCTCGCCGTTGTAGGCATACCAGGCTCCGGACTTCTCGAGCACGCGCGTGTTCACGCCCAGGTCGATGATCTCACCTTCGCGCGAGATGCCTTCGCCGTACAGGATGTCGAACTCGGCGGTCTTGAACGGGGGCGAGACCTTGTTCTTCACGACCTTGACCTTGGTCTCGCTGCCAATGACCTCCTCACCCTTTTTGATCGAGCCCACGCGGCGGATGTCCAGGCGCACCGAGGAATAGAACTTCAAGGCGTTGCCGCCGGTGGTGGTTTCGGGCGAGCCGAACATCACGCCGATCTTCATGCGGATCTGGTTGATGAAGATGACCATGCAGTTGGTCTTCTTGATCGTGGCCGTGAGCTTGCGCAGCGCCTGGCTCATCAGGCGGGCTTGCAGGCCGGGCAGAGCGTCGCCCATCTCGCCTTCGATCTCGGCCTTGGGCGTGAGGGCGGCCACCGAGTCGATGATGACGAGGTCGACCGAGCCCGAGCGCACCAGGGCATCGACGATTTCGAGGGCCTGCTCGCCGGTGTCGGGCTGGCTGATGAGCAGGTCCTGCAGGTTCACGCCCAGCTTCTGCGCGTACTGCACGTCCAGCGCGTGTTCGGCGTCGATGAAGGCGCACACGCCGCCTTGCTTTTGCATCTGCGCCACCACCTGCAGCGTCAGCGTGGTCTTGCCCGAGGACTCCGGGCCGTAGATCTCGATCACGCGGCCACGGGGCAGGCCGCCCACGCCCAGGGCGATGTCCAGGCCCAGCGAACCGGTGGACACCACCTGGATGTCCTCGACGGCTTCGCCCTCGCCCAGCCGCATGATCGAGCCCTTGCCGAACTGCTTCTCGATCTGGGCCAGCGCGGCCTGCAGGGCCTTGGCTTTTTCGGTGTTCAGGGCCTTGACGGGTGCGTCCACGAATCTTTCTCCTTGAGGGTTGGCGATGGGTGTCCTGGGAGCCTGTCTTTGCACACAGGCTGGATGCATGAACAGTATTCTGCGGGGGTCGTACCTCCGAGTAAACAGGTTTTTTAGTCAGTTTGCCTTACTATCAAGGCATGTACTCCTCCTCCCCCGATGACACCTGGCGCCAGATCCACCTGGGCCGCCTGCTGGGCCATGCCCTGCGCCGCTTCGATGCCCGGGTGCTCGCGCTGATGGCCCGCGATGTGGAGGTGCCGCTGGCCCTGGCCCACCTCGCGGCGCGTCAGCAGGTGACGGCCGCGCACATCCACATCACCCGCCACCTGGCGCTGGAGGGTTCGCGCCTGACCGAGCTGGCGGCCCGCGCCGGCATGAGCAAGCAGGCCATGGGCGACCTGGTGGACCAGTGCGAGGCCTGGGGCCTGGTGGTGCGCGAGGCCGACCCGCGCGACGCGCGTGCGCGGCTCGTGCGTTTCACCCCCACCGGCCTGGCCTGGCTGGACGCCTTCCGGCGCGCCGTGGCCCAGGCCGAGGCCGAATTCCGCGCCGAAGTGGGCCACGAGGTGGCCACGGTCGTCATGCTGGGGCTGGAGGCTTATGCCGCAGGCGGGGCGGCCTGACGCAAGGCAGCGTGAGGTGCGCTCGCCTAGAATCGAGAGCTCACACTGTGAGGAGACAGCCATGCGCATCCTGATCGCGGAAGACGATCAAGTGCTGGCCGACGGCCTGCTGCGCTCGCTGCGCGGCGCGGGCTACGCGGTCGACCAGGTCGGCTCGGGCACCGAGGCCGACGCGGCGCTGGCTTCGCACGAGTTCGACCTCATCATCCTTGACCTGGGCTTACCCAAGCTGCACGGCCTGGAGGTGCTGCGCCGGCTGCGCGCGCGCGGCACGTCCACCCCGGTGCTCATCCTCACGGCGGCCGACAGCATCGAGGAACGCGTCAAGGGCCTGGACCTGGGCGCCGACGACTACATGGCCAAGCCCTTTTCGCTGCAGGAGCTGGAAGCGCGCGTGCGGGCGCTGACGCGCCGTGGCCTGGGTGCGGCCTCCACGCTGATCAAGCACGGGCCGCTGACCTTCGATCAGACCGGGCGCGTGGCCTACATCAACGACCAGATGATCGAGCTGTCGGCACGCGAGCTGAGCCTGCTGGAGGTGCTGCTGCAGCGCACCGGCCGGCTCGTGAGCAAGGACCAGCTCGTCGAGCGCCTGTGCGAGTGGGGCGATGAGGTGAGCAACAACGCCATCGAGGTCTACATCCACCGCCTGCGCAAAAAGATCGAGCAGGGGCCCATCCGCATCGCCACCGTGCGCGGCCTGGGCTACTGCCTTGAGAAGATCCCGCAGTAACGCACGAGACACAGGCATCCCACCTTGGCCCGCGAGCAGCGTTCGCTCTTCGGCGAGATCCTCGACTGGATGCTCGCGCCGCTGCTGCTGCTGTGGCCGATGAGCGTGGGGCTGACCTGGGTGGTGGCCGAGAACATCGCCAACCGGCCCTTCGACCGCGCGCTCACCGAGACGGCGCGCAATCTCGCGCAGCAAGTGGCAGTCTCGCACAACGAGGTGGTGCTCCAGCTGCCGCCCACGATCTCGGAGTTCCTCAAGGCCGACAACGCGGATGACATCTACTTCCAGGTGCTGGGGGTGCGCGGCGAGTTCGTCAGCGGCGACCGCAGCCTGCCAGTGCCGGTGGCCGAGGAGCCGCACGACCCGGGCACGGTGAAGCTGCGCGCCGACGAGATCGACAACGTGCCCATCCGCGTGGCCTATGTCTGGGTGGAGGTGCCCGGCGCCGACGAAGGCCAGCATGCCCTGGTGCAGGTGGCTGAGACGCTGAACAAGCGCTCGCACCTGGCCACCGAAATCATCAAGGGCGTGATCCTGCCGCAATTCGTCATCCTGCCGCTGGCGGTGGTGCTGGTGTGGCTGGCGCTGTCGCGCGGCATCGCGCCGCTGTCGGAGCTGCAGCAGCGCATCCGGCGCCGCCAGAGCGACGACCTCAGCCCCATCGACGAGCACGAGGCCCCCGAGGAGGTGGCGCCGCTGGTGCGCTCGATCAACGACCTGCTCGCGCGCCTGGACCAATCGATCAAGACGCAGAAGCACTTCCTGGCCGACGCGGCCCATCAGCTCAAGACGCCGCTGGCGGGCTTGCGCATGCAGGCCGAGCTGGCACAGCGCGAAATCGACGCCGGCCAGCGCGACCCGCAGGAGCTCAAGCGCTCGCTGCGCCAGATCGCGCGCTCCAGCCAGCGCGCCGCGCACATGGTCAACCAGTTGCTGGCGCTGGCGCGTGCCGAAAACCAGGGCCAGACGCCGCGCCGGCACGAGGTGCCGCTGGGCGAGATCGCCACCGAGGTGGTGCGCGACTTCGTGCCGCGCGCGATGGACAAGCGCATCGACCTGGGCTACGAGGGGCCGCAGCGCGGCCTGGGGCCGGCCGGCCGCTCGCTGCTGCGCGGCAACCCGCTGCTGGTCAAGGAGCTGGTGCGCAATCTCGTGGACAACGCCTTGCTGTACACGCCGCCAGGGGGCACGGTCACGGTGCGCGTGCTGCACGACCCCTTCGGCCAGGTGGTGGTGCTGCAGGTGGAGGACTCCGGCCCCGGCATCCCCGAGAACGAGCGCGAGCTCGTGTTCCAGCCTTTCTACCGGGCCCTGGGCACCGAGGTGGACGGCAGCGGCCTGGGCCTGGCCATCGTGCGCGAGATCGCCCAGCAGCATGGGGCCGAGGTCTCGATCGAGGACGTGCGATCCGCCCCCGCCGAGGCCCGCGGCACGCGCGTGACGGTGCGCTTCCCGGTGGCACGCGAGGCCATGGCCCACGAGGCCGCGACCCCCACGCCCGGCGAGCGTCAGGAGGTGCACCCCTGAGCGGGGACGCCTTCCCAGGGCTCCTCTGGGAAAACACGGGTGTGCAAAAAAGAACGGCCGTTCTTTAATGCGCTCACCACGCCACGGCGGGCCCCACGCAGGCCCGGCTGCAGCAGTCGAGCGTGGACCCTGACCCCGAGGAGACACCCTGTGAAACGACGCTTGCCCCGCAGCGCGCTGGCCTTGGCTTGCCTGGCTGCCGCCCTGCCCCTGTCGGCCCAGGCCGACACCTACACCCAGACCCGCCATCCCATCGTGCTGGTGCACGGCCTGTTCGGCTTTGACGCCGTGGGGCCGATCGACTACTGGTACGGCATCCCTTCGGCGCTGCGCGCTGGCGGCGCGCGCGTGTACGTGACGCAGCAGTCGGCCGCCAACGCCAGCGAGGTGCGTGGCGAGCAGCTCCTGGCCGAGCTGCGCCGCCTCAAGGCCGCCTACGGGCACCAGAAGTTCAATCTCATCGGTCACAGCCACGGCGGCCACACCATCCGCTACGTGGCGGCCGTGGCGCCCGACCTCGTCGCCTCGGTCACCACCGTGGGCACGCCCCACCTGGGCAGCCCGGTGGCCGACGCCATCCAGGCCGGCACTGGCGTGACCGGCACCACCGCGACGGTCTCGGCCCTGGTGAACGGCTTTGCCAGCGTGATCAGCCTGCTGTCGGGCGCGCCGGGGCTGCCGCAGAACTCCGAGGCCGCGATGATCTCGCTCACCACCAAGGGCAGCGCCGCATTCAACCAACGCTTCCCTCAGGGCCGGCCCACGAGCTACTGCGGCCAGGGCCCGTCCAGCGTGAACGGCGTGCGCTACTACTCGGCCAGCGGCACCTCGGTGCTCACCAATGTGCTCGACGCGAGCGACGCCTTCCTGGGCTTGAGTTCCCTGGCCTTCTGGGGCCAGGACAACGACGGTCTGGTCGGACGCTGCTCCTCGCGCTGGGGCGTGGTGCTGCGCGACAACTATCCCTGGAACCACCTCGACGAGGTCAACCAGGCCTTCGGCCTGCGCGGACTGTTCACGCCCGACCCGGTGGCCTTCTATCGCACCCAGGCCAACCGGCTCAAGCAGGCCGGGTTGTGAGATGGCCGGGCGTCCCCTGGCGCTGATGCTGGCCGCCACCGCGGTGGCGGCGGCGATCGCCTGGGGCCTGCTGCGCCAGGCTCCCGAGGCCAACGTGCCGGCACCCGCGGCGGCCCCCGTGGGCCGGGCCGAAGGCTTCAGCCTGATGGGTGCGGCGCCCTCGCCGTTGCGCAGTCTGGGGCCGGCGCTGGCGCGCTCGGTGGCCGACGTGGACCATGCCCTGTTCGTCGACGGCTCGCTGCGCGAGGCCGCGCTGGACGGCGACTGGGGCGTGGACGCCCAGGGCCGCTTGCAGCCGAGCCTGGCTCTGCGCCGCCGCTTCGATCAGCTGCTCACCACGCTGGGCGAGGTCAACCTGGATGAACTGACCGCCTGGCTGCTCGACCGCACACTGCGCGACGTGGGGCCGCAGGCCAGCACCGAGATCATGGCCGTGTGGGAGCGCTACATCGCACTGCAGGAGCGACGCCATGCCACGGCGGCCCGGCTGGACGACCCGCGCAGTTGGGCCCAGGCGCTGGCCGAGCGCCAGCGGGTGCGCCGCGAGATCCTGGGCCCGGTGTGGGCCGAGGCCTTCTACCGCGACGAGGAGGAGGCGATGCGCCGGCGCATCGAGCAAGGGCTGCAGGCGAGCTCGCCGGCGTCCTCGACGCTCGACCCGCTGCTGCACCCCGACCCCCAGCTCAGCGCCGACGAGCTGCACCGGCGACGCATTGCGCAGTTCGGCGCGGAGGCGGCCGAACGCCTGCGCGCCGAGGACGAAGCCGAGGCGCTCTGGCAGGCCCGGCTGGCCCAGGCCCGCGCGCAGGTGCAGGCCTTGCAGCAGGCCGCCCATTTGTCCGAGCCGCAGCGCCGCGACGCCATCGAGGGCTGGATCGCCAGCCACTTCGACGAGCGCGAGCAGTGGCGCGTGAAAGCCTTGCTGGGCCTGTAGGGCTCAGCGCCCCATCACCTGCTGCGGCAGCCAGGTGACGATCTCGGGAACGAGGTAGATCAGCCCGAGTGCGACGATCATCAGCACAAACATCGGCGCGGCCTGACGTGCGATCCAGGGCAGCTCCCTGCCTGTCATGCCCTGCAGCACGAAGAGGTTGAAGCCCACCGGCGGCGTGATCTGCGCCATCTCCACGACGATCACGAGAAACACGCCAAACCACAGCAGGTCGATGCCCGCCCCCTGCACGATGGGCAACACCACGCCCATGGTCAGCACGATCATCGAGATGCCGTCGAGGAAGCAGCCCAGCAGGATGTAAAACACCATCAGCGCCACCAGCAGGGCCAGCGGCGACAGGCCCAGCGAGCCGATCCATTCGGCCAGGTGGCGCGGCAAACCGATGTAGCCCATCGACAGCGTGAGGAAGGCCGCCCCGGCGAGGATGAGCGCGATCATGCAGTACAAGCGCGTGGCGCCCATCAGCGAATCGCAGAAGGTGCGCCAGGTCAGCGAGCCCTGCGCGGCCGACAGCACCAGAGCCCCCACCACGCCCAGGGCCGCCGCCTCGGTAGCGGTGGCGATGCCGGTGTAGATGGAACCGAGCACCGCCAGGATGAGCAGCACCACCGGGATGAGGTTGCGCGAGGCCCGGAGCTTGTCGAGCAGGGACAGCCCCGGGTCGGCCGCCGGGATCTGTTCGCGGTGCAGGGCCGCCCAGACCATCACATAGACCATCAACAGGCCCGCCACCAGCAGGCCGGGAAAGACCCCGGCGGCGAACAGGCGCGCGATCGACACGTCGGCCGTGACACCATAGACGATCATGATCAACGACGGCGGGATCAGCAGGCCCAGCGTGCCGGCGCCGGCCAGCGAGCCCACGACGATGCCGTCCGGGTAGCCGCGGCGCTTGAGCTCGGGCAGCGCCATCTTGCCCACGGTGGCGCAGGTGGCGGCCGACGAGCCCGAGACCGCGGCAAAGATGGTGCAGCCCAGGATGTTGGTGTGCAGCAGGCGGCCGGGCAGGCGGTTCATCCAGGGGGCCAGCCCATTGAACATGTCCTCCGACAGCCGGGTGCGAAAGAGGATCTCGCCCATCCACACGAACAGCGGCAGCGCCGTGAGCGTCCAGCTCGACGCCGAGCCCCAGATCGTGAGCGCCATCGCATCGCCCGCCGGGCGGGGGCTGAAGAGCTGCATGCCAATCCAGGCCACACCGGTGAGCGTCAGGCCGATCCACACCCCAGACCCCAGCAGGGCAAACAGGCTCAGCACCAGCAAGGTGGTGATCAGGATGTCGTCCATCAGACCCCCGCTTCGCGCACCTGCGATGCACGGCCGCGCACAGTGAGCCACCATTCATCGACGAAGGCCACGAAGAGCAGCAGCGTGCCGGCCGCCATCGCGAGCTGTGGGATCCACAACGGCGTGGCATCGATGCCGGTGGAGATGTCGTGAAAGGCATGCGACTGCCACACCAGCCGCGCGCTGTAAAACGCAAAGAGCCCGGACAGGCCCACCGCGACCGACAGGCTCCACAGCTGCAGCGCACGCCGCCCCTGCGTGCCCAGGGCATTGAGCACGAGCGTCACGCGGATGTGCTCGCCGCGCTTGAGCGTGTGGGCCAGCGACAGGAAGGCGGCGGCGGCCATGCAGTAGCCCGCATAGGCATCCATGCCGCGCAGCGGCAAGGTGTGGAAGCGGTCGATCACGCTGCCCAGCACCATCGCCAGCGTGCCGATCATGCACAGCGCGGCGAGCACCGCCGCGCCGTCATAGAGCGCATCGAGGACGCGACGCATCACATCTTCTTGTAGGCATCGACGATGGCCTGGCCTTCAGGGCCGGCCTTGTCCAGCCATTCCTTCAGCAGCACCTCACCGACCTTCTGCATGTCGGCCTTGAGCTGGGCCGACGGCGGCAGCACCTCCATGCCGTTGGCCTTGAGCTTGGCCTGGGTGTCGGTGTTGACGCGCTGGCTGGCGGCCCAGCCGCGCTCCTCGGCGGCCGCGGCGGCTTTGAGCACGGCGTCCTGCGTGGCCTTGTCCAGCGCATCGAAGGCGCGCTTGTTGGCGATCACCGCGTTCTTGGGCAGCCAGGCCTGGGTGTCGTAGTAGTACTTCAGGTGCTCGTAGAGCTTGCTGTCCACGCCGGTGGCACCGGAGGTCATCATCGACTCGACCACGCCGGTGGCCAACGCCTGGGACAGCTCGGCGGCCTGCACCGTGACGGGCTGCGCGCCCACCAGCTCGGCGATGCGCGAGGTGGCCGGGCTGTAGGCGCGCCACTTGCTGCCCTTGAGGTCGGCCGCGGCGTTCAGCGGCTTCTTGCTGTAGATGCCCTGGGGCGGCCAGGGCACCGAAAAGAGCAGCATCATGCCCTGTTCGGAAAGCTTCTTTTGCAGCGCCGGTTTCTGGGCCGCATAGAGCTTGCGCGCCGCGGCGTAGCTGTCGGCCAGGAAGGGGATGCCGTCCAGACCGAAGGGTTGCCATTCATTCTGGAAATTCACCAGCAGGATCTCACCGGCCTGAGCCTGGTTGCCCTGGACCGCACGCTTGATCTCCGGCGCCTTGAACAGCGAGGCCCCGGGATGCACCGTGATGGCCAGCTTGCCGCCGCTGGCCTCGCCGGCCTCCTTGGCGAACTGCACGATGTTTTCAGTGTGGAAGTTGCTGGCGGGATAGGCGGTGGGCAGGTCCCACTTGGTCTGGGCAAGGGCGCCGGCGGCAAAGCCCACCAGCACGGCGGCGACAAGAGACGGCTTGAGCATGGAAACCTCCAAACGTTCGGGAGCGGAAGCGGCACACGTCGCCGCAGGCAGGGCTGGTCACGCAAGAACGGGGCCAGGGCGTGCCCACCAATGTAGTGAGTTGCCACCGATCCGGGATCAGTGTTTTCCCGTCATGTTGACATTTTGTCGATAAAACGTTGATGTATGGCGTACATTATCTGGGTGGTCGGCCCCCTGGCAGGGCCGCTATGACCGGTTTTGGTGCGCCGTGAGGCACCTGCTTGGAGAAAAACCATGTCCCGCCGCAAATCCGCGCCCGCCCCGACGGCAGGTGTGCCCCTCGAGCCCCGACGGCCCATCGTCTCGTCGGCCCATCTGGTCTCGCCGCGCAGCAGCGAACTCAGCGAGTTCGAATTCGGGCTCATCGTCTCCAACAATGCCTTCTCGCGCTGGATCGTGCACTGCATGGCCGCCGCCGGCCTGCGCGAGCTCACGCCGCTGGACGTGCTGGTGTTGCACCACGTCAATCACCGGGCCCGAGACAAGCGCCTGTCCGACATTTGCTTCATCATGAATGTCGAGGACACGCATCTGATCAACTATTCGCTGAAAAAGCTGCAGAACCTTGGGGTGGTGCAGTCCAGCCGCAACGGCAAGGACGTCACCTATGCCACCACCGAGGCGGGCCGGCGCCACGTCGAGCGTTACCGCGAGATCCGCGAGGCCTGTCTGGTGAGTGCGCTCAACGCCAACGAGGCGCTCAACCACGAAATCGGCGAACTGGCCCGGCTGCTGCGCGTGCTCTCCGGCGTGTACGACCAGGCGGCCCGCGCCGCCGCTTCGCTGTGAACCCATGGAGGCCCGTATGAGCACGCCCTGTCCCACAAATACGCAGCGCTGGCAGTTCTGGATCGACCGGGGCGGCACCTTCACCGACATCGTCGCGCGGCGCCCCGACGGTTCGATCACGACGGCCAAGCTGCTGTCGGAGAACCCCGAGCAGTACCGCGACGCCGCAGTGGCCGGCATCCGCAGGCTGCTGGGCCTGGGGTCCGGCGAGCTCATCACGCCGGCCCAGGTCGAATGCGTGAAGATGGGCACCACCGTGGCCACCAATGCGCTGCTGGAACGCAAGGGCGACCGCACGCTGCTGGTCACCACGCGGGGCTTCCGCGATGCGCTGCGCATCGCCTACCAGAACCGCCCGCGACTCTTCGACCGCCACATCGTGCTGCCCGAGCTGCTCTACGAGCAGGTGATCGAGGCCGACGAGCGCATCGGCGCCGACGGCGAGGTGGTGCAGCCGCTCGATGCCGGCGCCTTGCGCACGGCCCTGGAAGCCGCCTACGCCGACGGCATCCGCGCCTGCGCCATCGTCTTCATGCACGGCTACCGCCACACGGCCCACGAACGCAAGGCCGCTGATCTGGCGCGCCAGATCGGCTTCACGCAGGTGTCGGTCTCGCACGAGGTGAGCCCGCTGATGAAGTTCGTCTCGCGCGGCGACACCACGGTGGTCGATGCCTACCTCTCGCCCATCCTGCGCCGTTATGTGGAGCAGGTCGCCTCCGAGATGCCGGGCGTGCCGCTGTACTTCATGCAGTCCAGCGGCGGCCTCACCCAGGCCGACCGCTTCCAGGGCAAGGACGCCATCCTCTCGGGCCCGGCCGGCGGCATCGTCGGCATGGTGCGTACGGCCGAGCTCGCCGGCTTCGAGCGCGTGATCGGCTTCGACATGGGCGGCACCTCCACCGATGTGTCGCACTATGCCGGCGAGTTCGAGCGCGCCTTCGAGACCCAGGTGGCCGGCGTGCGCATGCGCGCGCCGATGATGAGCATCCACACGGTGGCCGCCGGCGGTGGCTCCATCCTGACCTTCGACGGCTCGCGCCTTCGTGCCGGCCCGCACAGCGCTGGCGCCAACCCCGGCCCGGCCTGCTATCGCCGCGGCGGCCCGCTGGCGGTGACGGATGCGAACGTGATGCTGGGCAAGATCCAGCCCGCCTACTTTCCCCAGGTGTTCGGCCCCAACGCCGACCAGCCGCTGGACCGCGAGGTGGTGGTCGAGAAGTTCACCGCCCTGGCCGCGCAGATCGAGGCGGCCACCGGCGTGAAGCGCTCGCCGGAGGAGGTGGCCGAAGGCTTCATCGACATCGCGGTGGGCAGCATGGCCAATGCGATCAAGAAGATCTCGGTGGCCCGCGGCTACGACGTGACACGCTACACGCTGCAGTGTTTCGGCGGCGCCGGCGGCCAGCATGCCTGCCTGGTCGCCGATGCCCTGGGCATGACGCGCGTGTTCGTGCACCCGCTGGCCGGGGTGCTCTCGGCCTATGGCATGGGCCTGGCCGATCAGCGCGTGATGCGCGAAGCGGCGGTCGAGCGCCCGCTGAACGAGGCCGCACTCGAGGCCTTGGCCGCCCAGGTCGAGGCCCTCGAACGCGAGGCGCGCGAGGACCTGCTCGCCCAGGGGGTGAACACCCGGCACGTGAGCACCGAGCGCCGTGTCCGCGTGCGCTACGAGGGCACGGACACCGCGCTGTCGGTGCCGCTGGGTACGGTGGCGCAGACGCGGGCGGCCTTCGAGGCCGCCTACCGCCAGCGCTTCGCCTTCCTGATGCCCGACCGGGGCCTGGTGATCGAAGCGGTGTCGGTCGAAGCGGTGGGGGCCGGCGAAGCCCCGGTGGAGCCGCGCCAGGCGGAGGCGTCCGACGCGCCCGCACCGGTGACGGCGCAGGTGCGGATGTTCAGCGGCGCCCGCTGGTGGAGCGCCTCGCTGGTGATACGCGAGCAGACCCGGCCCGGCCATGTGATCGCCGGCCCGGCGATCATCGCCGAGCGCAACGCGACCACCGTGGTCGAGCCCGGCTGGCAGGCTCGTGTGACCGCCTTGAACCACCTGGTGCTCGAACGGGTCGAGGCGCGCACGCAGCGCAAGGCCATCGGCACCTCGGTCGACCCGGTGATGCTGGAGGTGTTCAACAACCTGTTCATGAACATCGCCGAGCAGATGGGCCTGCAGCTTCAGAACACCGCCTACTCGGTGAACATCAAGGAGCGGCTGGACTTCTCCTGCGCGCTCTTCGACGGCGAGGGCAACCTGATCGCCAACGCGCCGCACATGCCGGTGCACCTGGGCTCGATGAGCGAGTCGATCAAGACCGTGATCGCGCGCAACCCCGGCATGCGAGCGGGCGATGTCTATGTCCTCAACGACCCCTACCATGGCGGCACCCATCTGCCCGATGTGACGGTGGTCACCCCGGTGTTCCTCGACGGACATGCGCGGCCGCTCTTTTACGTCGGCTCGCGCGGCCATCATGCCGACATCGGCGGCACCACGCCCGGCTCCATGCCCCCCTTCTCGACCCGCATCGAGGAAGAAGGGGTGCAGATCGACAACTTCAAGCTCGTCGATGGCGGCGTGCTGCGCGAGAAGGAGATCCTGGCCCTGCTGGCCAGCGGCGAATACCCCTCGCGCAACCCGCAGCAAAACCTCGCCGATCTCAAGGCCCAGATCGCCGCCAACGAAAAAGGTGTGCAGGAACTGCGCAAGATGGTCGAACAATTCGGGCTGGACGTGGTGCAGGCCTACATGGGCCATGTGCAGGACAACGCCGAGGAGTCGGTGCGCCGTGTCATCACCGCGCTGAAAGATGGCCAGTTCACGCTGCCGCTGGACAACGGCGCGCGCATCCAGGTGGCCATCCGAGTGAACCGGGTGCAGCGCAGCGCGGTGATCGACTTCACCGGCACCTCGCCACAACTGCACAACAACTTCAACGCCCCCAAGGCGGTGTGCATGGCCGCGGTGCTCTATGTCTTCCGCACCCTGGTCGACGACGACATCCCGCTCAACGCCGGCTGCCTCAAGCCGCTGGAGGTGATCATCCCAGAGGGCTCGATGCTCAACCCGCACCCACCGGCGTCGGTGGTGGCGGGCAACGTGGAAACCTCCACCTGCATCACCAACGCGCTGTACGGCGCCTTGGGCGTGCTCGCGGCCAGCCAGTGCACGATGAACAACTTCACCTTCGGCAACGAGCGCTACCAGTACTACGAGACCATCTCGGGCGGCTCGGGGGCCGGGGTGTACACCGACGACCAGGGGCGGGTGGTGGACGGCTTCGACGGCACGAGCGTGGTGCAGACCCACATGACCAACTCACGGCTGACCGACCCGGAGGTGCTGGAGTTCCGCTACCCGGTGCGGCTGGACAGCTATGAGATCCGCCGCGGTTCGGGCGGCGCGGGCCGCTGGCGCGGCGGCGACGGCGGCGTGCGCCGCATCCGCTTCCTGGAGCCGATGACGGCGTCCATCCTGTCCAACGGTCGCACTGTGCCGGCCTTCGGGCTGGCCGGCGGCGAGCCGGGCGCCCTGGGCGTCAACCGCGTCGAGCGTGCCGACGGCAGCGTGGAGGTGCTGGCCCACATCGGCAGCACCGAGATGGGCGTGGGCGATGTCTTCGTGATCGAGACGCCCGGCGGCGGCGGCTGGGGAGCCCCGGCCGGCTGAACGGGGGGGCAGGCCCGCCGCGAGGAGACGGATCGAAGCGATTCCCCAACCGCTGCAACACACCCGCACGGGGGCCTGCCAGAAAACCGGGGTGGCGCGACGCGCCACCTTGCATTTTTACCACCAGGTCTCGGCCTGGATGCCGATGGAGGTGCCCGCCTTCTTGTCGCCATACACCTGCTGGAGGCGACCCGTCAGCGCGTTGCGTGCGGCCTCGTTCCAGATCGCATGGGTCACGAACAGCCGGATGGTCGGGCGCGACCAGGCCTCGTTGCCGGCCGACACCGCACCGGCCAGCGTGAACTTCGTCATGTGCCGCGTGCCGCTGCCGTCATCGGGCTTCACCTGGTCATGGCCCACCTCGAGCAAGACCCGGAACGGCCCGGAGATGTGCGTGTCGGTGCGTGCGCCCAGGGCCAGCCACTTGTTGCCGGCATCGGCGGCGTCCTTGCGCACGCGGTACTCGCCCACCACGTCCAGGTGGGTGCCGGCCGTGATCTTGCCGCCGAACTGGACGATGCCGCGCGTGTTCTTCAGCTCGCCCTGCTTGTCGTGCCGCAAGCCGAGCAGCCAGTTGCCACCCATCACACCGTTGAGCCGCTGGTACAGACCCACGGCCAGGCCGTTGTCCTGGTCGGCCGGGTCGAGGCTGGTGGTCTGGTCACGGCTCTTCAACTGGCCCGAGGGTGTGACGTAGATCGAGAGGTCGCCGCTGGGCGTGGTCTGCAAGCCGGTCAGACGGATGGGCAGCGCATAGCGGTTGTCGTTGGCCGGGCCGCGGCCATTCATCATGAAGCCGATGCTCAGCTTGCCGATGCCCACGTCCATGTCCTCGATGCCGGCGCCATCGCCGTCGTTGATCTCCAGGAACTGGTCGTTGATGCCCGTCTGCAGACGGTTGTAGAAGCGCCGGCCCGCCCAGACCTTGCCGTTGGCCAGCCCGGCGATGTTGGTGCCATAGGCATAGACCTGGCCGAAGCGCGTGGTGAGCTCATCCGTGCCGGCCTCGACCTGGCCCCAGGCACGATAGACGCTGGGCATGAAGTGCACATGCCAGTCCGAGCCTTCGAAGCTCGCCAGCTTGGCGCTGAGGTTGGGTTCGATCACGTAGTCGCATTCGTTGCCCAGGCGCCATTTCGTGTCGGCGCCGGGCAGTCCGAAGCACACCTGGGTGCCGCCGCGTGCGTTGATGCCGGTGCCCGCGCGCATGTAGCCGGAGAAGTCGATGGACGCCGCATGGGCGACGCCCGCCAGGCCGGCCCAGGCCAGGGCGGCGATCAGGATCTTGGTGTTCATGGTCGGCAATCTCCTCGTCTCTTGTGATGGGAAGGAACAGGGCCGGTGAATCCGGCGGTTGAGAAAACGGTCACTGCAGGGCGCGCCCCTGGGGGTCGAAGAGCAGCAAGTGCTGCGGATCGGGCCGCAGGCCCACCGACTGGCCCACGGCCGGTTCGGACTGGCCGGGCGCCAGCCGCACGGCCAGCGGCTCGCGGCCTTCGCCGCGCAGGCTCGCGTGCACGATCAGCGCATCGCCCAGGTGCTCCACCAGGTCGATGCGGGCGGCCCAGCCCTCGCCTTCGCGGCACAGGGCCAGGTGCTCGGGCCGCACGCCCAGGGTGAGCACCTCGCCCGGCGCGGCCGCACCGGCCGGCAGCGGCACCGCACCGGCCCCGTGCACCTGCAGGTGCAGCCCGGTGCCGGTGTCAGCAGCCAGCCCCTCGACGAAGTTCATGCGCGGCGAGCCCAGGAAACCGGCCACGAAGCGGTTGGCCGGGCGCTGGTAGAGCGCGAGCGGTGCGCCCACCTGCTCGACGCGCCCGCCGTTGAAGACGGCGATGCGGTGGCCCAGGGTCATGGCCTCGACCTGGTCGTGGGTGACGTAGACCATGGTGTTGCCGATCTCGCGGTGCAGGCGCGACAGCTCGATGCGCATCTGCACACGCAGGGCGGCGTCCAGGTTCGACAGCGGCTCGTCGAAAAGGAAGACCTTGGGCTTGCGCACGATGGCGCGGCCGATGGCCACGCGCTGGCGCTGGCCGCCCGAGAGCTCGCGCGGCTTGCGCGCCAGCAACGGCCCGAGCTGCAGGATCTCGGCCGCGCGGCCCACGGCGGCGTCGATCTCGGCCTGGGGCCGGCCGGCCATCTTCAGCGCAAAGCCCATGTTCTCGGCCACACTCATGTGCGGGTACAGCGCATAGCTCTGGAAGACCATCGCCACGCCGCGCTGGGCGGGCGGCACGTGATTGAGGCGTTCGCCGCCCAGGACGATCTCGCCGCCGTCGATGTCTTCCAGGCCGGCGATCATGCGCAGCAGGGTGGACTTGCCACAGCCCGAGGGGCCGACGAAGACGGTGAACTCGCCGTCGGCAATGTCCAGGTCGATGCCGCGGATCACCTCCAGTCCGCGGCCATAGCTCTTGCGCACGCCGCGCAGGGTCAGGGCTGCCATCTCAGGTCCTCCGCTGCGAGGCGATGAAATCGCGGTACCAGTACGCGCTGGCCTTGGGCGTGCGCACCTGGGTGTCGTAGTCCACATGCACCAGGCCGAAGCGTTTGCCGTAGCCCGAATCCCACTCGTAGTTGTCGAGCAGGCTCCAGTAGAAGTAGCCCCGCACATCGACGCCGGCCTCGATGGCGCGGGCGAGGGCCTGCAGATGGGCGTGCACGTAGTCGATGCGGGGCTGGTCGGCCACGGCCCCGTCCACCAGCCGGTCGGCATGGGCCATGCCGTTTTCGGTGATGTAGACCGGCGGCAGGCGGTAGTTGCGATGCAGCCAGGTGAGCAGCTCGGTGAGGCCCTCGGGATAGATCTCCCAGCCCATGTCGGTCTCGCCCTGCCGCTTGGGCGCCGGCACCGGGGGCTGGGCCGTCGAGGCCCAGATGCGTGTGTAGTAGTTGATGCCCAGAAAATCGAGCGGCTGGGCCATGATCTCGAAATCGTTTTCATCAACAACCGGATGAAGGGCCCGGCCGTCGATCGTGGGATAGCGCTTCAGGAAAAGCGGGTCCATGTACCAGCGCACGAAGGCGGCGAACTGGCGTTGGGCTTCGGCGCGGTCGGCCTGGCCGTCGGTGGCCGGCGTGGCGGGCGACTGGTTCAGCACGATGCCCAAGGAGGCCCTCACCCCCGAGGCACGCATCGCCTGGAGCGCCAGCCCATGGGAGAGCAGCAGATGGTGCGCCACCTGCACGGCGGCCTGCGGATCGCGCCAGCCTGGGGCGAACTTTCCCACCTCATGGCCCAGGATGGCGGTACACCAGGGCTCGTTGTGGGTAGCGATCGCCGCGACGCGGTCGCCCAGGCGGCGGCCCATGCGCTCGGCATACTCGGCAAAGCGCTGTGCGGTGTCGCGCACCACCCAGCCGCCGCGCTCCTGCAAGGCCTGGGGCAGGTCCCAGTGATACAGGGTCACGTGCGGCGCGATGCCCTTGGCGAGCAGCCGGTCCACCAGGCGGTCGTAGAAGGCCAGGCCTTTCTCGTTCCACGCGCCCTGCCCCAGGGGCTGCACGCGCGGCCACGAGACCGAGAAACGGTAGGCCTGCAGGCCCAGCGCGGCCATCAGGTCCACGTCGATCTCGTAGCGGTGGTAGTGATCGCAGGCCACGTCGCCGGTGTGGCCCTGGAAGGTGGTGCCCGCCTGATGGGAGAAGTGGTCCCAGATGGAGGGGCCACGCCCGTCCTCGCGGACGGCGCCTTCGATCTGGTAGGCGCTGGTGGCAGCCCCCCAGACGAAACCGGGTGGAAAAGACAGTGAGGTCACGAATGAGTCCTTGTGGGTCTGGAAACGACAGCGGCGCTCAGGATTTCACGGCACCGGCCGTGAGGCCGTCGATGAGCCGCCGCGAGGCCACCATGAAGAGCGCCAGCAACGGCAGCACCGCAATGGCCGAGCCGGCCGAGATGGCCCCCCAGGGGATCTGGCCCGTGCCCTGCAGCGAGCGCAGGGCCAGCGGGATGGTGTACATCTCCATGTCGCGGATCACGATCAGCGGCCCGATGAAGTTGTTCCACGAGCCGATGAAGGTGATGAGGCCGAGCGTGCCCAGCGCGGGCCCGATGAGCGGCAGCACGATGCGCCAGTAGATCGCGAACTCGCCGCAGCCATCGATGCGCGCGGCGTCGATCAGCTCGCGCGGGATGGCCGACTCGATGTACTGGCGCATCAGGAAGATGCCCAGGGCCCCGCAGGCGCCGGGGATGTAGAGCGCGCGCGGCTGATCCATCCAGCCCAGCCAGCTCATGATCAGCGCCGTGGGGATCATGCCCACGAAGGCCGGCAGCAGCATCGTGGCCATCACCGCACCGAAGAGCCATTCGCGCCCCGGGAAGCGGTACATCGCAAACCCGTAGCCGGCCAGCGAGCAGAAGAAGAGGTTCAGCGCCGTGGAGGCCAGCGCGATATAGACGCTCCAGCCCACGTTCTTCCAGAAGTGCGGCAGGCTGGTGAGCAACTGGCGCAGGTTGTCCAGCAGCGCATCGCCGAACCACAAGGGTGGAGGCATCGAGAGGATCTCTCGGTTGCCATGGGTGGCGAACACGAGCATGAAATAGAAGGGCCCGAGCATCATGGCCGCGCCGATGGTGACGACGACATAGGCCAGCAGGCGCTGCGGCGAAAGGGCGAAAGTGCGCGTGGAGGTCATGGGATCGGCTCCTCAGTCGCGCCGGCCGCCCAGCAGGCGGTGGTTGGCCCAGGTGGCCGCGGCGATGATCAGAAAGAGCAGCCAGGCCACGGCCGAGGCGGTGCCGAAGTCGCCATCCACGAAGGCGGTGGCGTACATGTGCATCGCCGCGGTCTTGCCGGCCTGGTCGATGCCGCCGGTGCCGCCGGTCAGGATGAAGGGCTCCTCGAAGAGCTGCAGGTTGCCGATCAGCGTGAGCGTGACGGCAAAGAAGATCATCGGGCGCAGCAGCGGCAGCGTGATGTGGCGGAACTGCTGCCAGGGCCCGGCGCCGTCCATCTCGGCCGCTTCGTACAGGTCGCGCGGGATGGTCTGCATGGCCGACAGATACAGCACCGCATTCCAGCCCACATAGCGCCACCACACCACGAAGGCGATCATCCATTTCGTGTAGCCGGGCTGGCCCCAGTCGATGTTCTGCTCGGGGAAGAGCGAGCCGATCAGCGGCGCGTCGTGCAGCGAGGTGAGCACGGCATTGACCACGCCGAAGTCGCGCGAGAACAGCGACGAGAACACCAGCGACACCGCCACGGTGGAGGTGATGAACGGCAGGAAGTACAGCCCCACGACGAAGTTGCGCGAGCGCCTGAGCACGCGATGGAAGAAGAAGGCCAGCGGCAGGGCCACCAGGTGCTGCGGCAGGCCCGACACCAGGGCCAGCCACAGCGTGTTGTAGAGCGACTTGTGGAACCAGTCGTCATCGCGCAGGCTGTAGACGTAGTTCTCCAGCCCCACCCAGCGCATCGCTTCCAGGCCGGCGGCCGGGTCCCAGCGGTGGAAGGACAGGTAGACCGAAAACAGCAGCGGAAAGAGCCCGAACACCGCAAACAGGAGGAAGAAGGGGCTGATGAAGACATAAGGCGCACTGCGGCGCGACAGCCAGGGGCGGCGCCACCAGGCGGGCCGCGGGGTCGCGGCAGGCGCAGGCTCGGTCGCCGGCGCGGGGCCTGCCAGGGTGTTCGGGTTCATGGGGTCCAGAGCCAAGTCGAAAGAGCCAGGAAGGGGTTGCTCAACGACGCACGCGGCGCTGCACCTGGGCTTGGGCATCGGCCAGGGCCTGGCCGATGTCCTTGTTCTGCTCCAGCACCTTCTCGAGTTCGGCATTCACCACCTCGGCCGCCACCGGGTCGAACTTGTCCACACTCATCGCGGGGATGCGGTCGGCCGCCTCTTTCCACAGCCGGCGCGCCTTCTGCCCACCCAGGTACTCGATGGGCTGGTCGAGGAAGGGGTCGTTCTGCGCGGCCAGCAGCGAGGGGAAGGCGTCATAGCCTCGGAAGGCCTCGATCTGCATGTCCTTGTGGGTGGTGAGGAACTTGATGAAGTCCCAGGCCGCCTGCTTGTTCTGCGCCTTCTTCGGGATGCCGTAGAACGAGCCGCCCCAGGAGGCATAGGCCCCGCCCGGCAGATGGGCCGAACGCCACTTGCCCTTCGATTCCGGCGCCAGCCAATTGCTGAGATGGCCGGCCAGCCAGGCGCCCATCATCTGCGAGGCGATGCGGTCTCGCTTGAAGCCCTCGCTCCATTCGTTGGACCAGGCGCTGATCTTGCCGTCGATGCCGGCCGTGCGCGCCGCCTTGGCCAGCTCGAAGGCCTTGCGGAAGCGCTCGTTGTTGATGGTGGGCTGGCCCTGCTTGTTGAAGTAGATGCCCTCGCCGTCCTTCAGGTTGGAGCGGATGTAGATGTCCTTGATGTCCACCGCACTGGCCAGCAGCCAGGCGCCCGTGGCGGCCTTGAGCTTCTTGCCCGACTCGATGTAGGACTCCCAGCTCTTGGTGAGCTCGGCCTCGCTCACGCCGGCCCGGTCGAGCAGGTCCTTGCGATAGAAAAGCGCGCCGGGGCCGATGTCCACCGGCATGCCCACCATCACGCCCTGGCCGCTCATGGCCAGCGGGTAGGTGAAGCGCGCCACCTGGTCGCGGAACTGGCCGGCGTTGTAGGGCGGCTTGCTCAGGTCTTCCATGCCGCCGCTTTCAGCAAACTTGCCGATGAAGCCCATGTCGATGGCCATCACGTCGGGCAGGCCGGCGCCGGTGGCCAGGGCCGTGGTCATCGCGGTATGGTGGTCGGCGTAGGCCAGGCTGGTGAGCTTGATCTCCACGTTCGGATGGATCTTCTTGTACAGCGGGATGGCCAGCTTGATGCCCCGGTCCAGGTCCGGGAAGGAGGCCACCGTCAGCGTCACCGTCTGCGCCGATGCCGTTGCGCCCCAGCCCATGGCCGCTGCCAGCAGCAGCGGCGTCCACAGCGTCTTCATCGTCTCGTCTCCTCGCCCCTTGGGCCCGATGATGCCAGGATGGCATCGTTTTCATTAACAACACCTGTACATCCACGGGGACCGCCTCGGAGGACACCCGCCAGACGCCCCTTCGCAGCCGCCCTGACCCGCACCGTCCTTCGGGGCGTGGGGAACACCGGGGGTGCACGCCTCGAAGAAGATATGAAACCGTTTTCAGAGCGGATGCATTTCAGCAGTCACTGAAAACGTTGTCAACGCTGCCCCGTGGTTTCATCCCGGTAACCAGGGAAAGTCCCAGTCCCCCCGTCGCCGCCCGGGCGCGGCAAGAGCGCGTCCAGCAGGGGGCGCCGCCAGGTCAGCGTGAGCGGCTCCAGGATGCCGAAGCTCGAGGCCAGTTCCCAATAGGCCCAGGAGAAGCCCCGGGCTTCGGCCTCGCGGCGCACGGCCGCGGTCCAGGCGATGCGGGTGGCCTCGTCGGCACGCGAATAGACCCCGAATTCGCCCAGGAAGACGGGCCGGCGATGCGTCCTCGCCCAGGCTTGCACGCGGTCGAAGTCGGCGCGCAGCCTGGCCATCTGCCCGGGCGTGCCGCGCCAGGTGGTGCCCACCCAGGCACCCGCCCCGCTGACCCATTCGGCGCCCTGGTGGGTCACGGCCATGGGCTCGTAGTAGTGAAAGGTGGCGATGATGTTGCGGTCGTCGGCCGGCAGCTCCAGGTCGGCCAAGGCGTCGGCGGCGTTCCAGTCGCCCCCGCCGATGATCAGCGTGCGATGGGGATTGCTCTCGCGCACCACCGGCAGCACGGCGGCCAGGGCCTCGTTCCAGCGCGCGCGGGTCAGCTCCCGGTGCGGCTCGTTGAGCAGCTCGAACATCACCGTGGCCGGTGCGTCGCGGTAGTGCTCGGCCACCTGACGCCACAGGGCGAGGAAGCGCCCGCGCTCGGCCTGCGGCTCCAGCATCATGGCCGCGTAATGGTGCATGTCTAGGACCACCGCCAGGCCGTGCGACTGGGCCAGGCGGATCACGCCATCGACGCGCTCGAAGAACGCCGGCGCGATCGCATAGGGAGGCTGGTGGCTGGCCCGCGCGTCCCAGCGGATGGGCAGGCGGATCGCCGTGAAGCCGGCCTGCGCACTGAGGGTGACGAATTCGTCGCGCAGCATCGGCCCCGCCAGGCCCTCGCGGGCGTGTTCGAGCATGTTGCCGAAATTGATACTGCGCGCCAGCAGGCGGTTGCAGCTCTCGGCGCGCGCCTGCGGCGCTTGGTCGAAGGAGCAGGCCCGGGCCGGCGGTGCGGCCAGGGCCCACCCCAGGGCCGCCAGTGCGGCGGCCCGGAACAGGAAGGGTTTCATGAAGGCATGTCTCCGTTGTCAGACCGGGTGGCCGACGGGGTTCCACGGGGGGGGCTGCCCGTTCGGACTGAAAACGTTATCATGAACCGTTGCCGCAACCCATCCGCCCCATCCCGCCCGTGAGCTCCGACACCGACACCCCCCCACCCGTGACCGTGCTCGACGTGGCCCGCGCCGCCGGCGTGTCGCCCAGCACCGTCTCGCGCATCCTCAATGGCACGGCCCGGGTGGCCGCCGACAAGCGCGCCGCGGTCGAAGCCGCCATCGCCCGGCTCAACTTCCGGCCCAATCTGTTCGCGCGCAGCCTCAAGACCGGCACCACGATGACGGTCGGCATCGTCACGCAGGACGTCGAGAGCCCCTTCTACGGCCGGGCGATGAAAGGCATCGAGGCGGGGCTGAACGGCAGCGGCTACGCGCCCATCATCGTCAGCGGCCACTGGAACGCCGAGGAAGAGGCCGAGCGCATCGAACTGCTGATGGCTCGGCGCATCGACGGCCTGATCATCCTCACCGGCCACCTGTCCGACGAGCAGGTGCAGGCCTTTGCGCTGCACCAGCCGGTGGTGGCCACCGGCCGCGAGGTGACCGGCCCGCAACTGCGCAGTTGCCAGCTCGACCAGGAAACCGGCGGCTACCTCGCCACGCGCCATCTCATCCACCTCGGCCACCGCCGCATCGCGCACATCGCCGGCCCGCAGGACCATGACGACGCCCGCCGGCGCCTGACCGGCTACCGCCGTGCCCTGCAGGAGGCCGGGCTGATGGCCGACCCGGCGCTGATCGTGCAGGGCGACTTCATGGAAAGCGGTGGCCTGATGGCCATGAACCGCCTGATCGACAGCGGCGAGTCCTTCACCGCCGTGTTCGCCGCCAACGACCAGAGCGCCTACGGCGCGCGCATGGCCCTGTACCGCCGCGGCGTGCGTGTGCCCGACGATGTCTCGCTCGTGGGCTTCGACGACCTGCCCGCCTCGGCCTACCTCACCCCCCCGCTGACCACCGTGCGTCAGCCCATCTACGAGGTGGGCCTGTACGCCGCGCGCACCCTGCTCTCGCTGATGGGGCACCCGGCCGAACCCATCACGCTGCCGCCGATCGAACTCATCGTGCGCGAGACGACGCGCCGGCTCTGAGGCACCACAATGCGCGCATGACTCTGCGCATCCTGCTCACCGGCTTCGAGCCCTTCGGCGGCGACATCATGAATCCCTCGCAGGCCCTGGCCGAGGCGCTGCACGGCCAGTGTGTGGACGGAGCCCCGGTCACCGGTCTGGTGCTGCCCTGCGTCTTCGACGCGGCGTTGGACATGCTCCACCAGGCGCTCGAAGTGCACCGCCCCACCCTCGTGCTCGCCCTGGGCCAAGCCGGCGGTCGGGCCGATCTCAGCCTCGAGCGCGTCGCGATCAACGTCAACGACGCCCGCATCCCCGACAATGCCGGCCGCCAGCCCATCGACACGCCGGTCGTGCCCGGCGGCCCGGCCGCCTACTTCAGCACCCTGCCGATCAAGGCCATCGTCGCCGAGCTGCATGCCGCGGGCCTGCCCGCCTCGGTGTCGCAGACCGCCGGCACCTTCGTGTGCAACCATGTCTTCTACGGCTTGATGCACGCGCTGGCCACACGGCATCCGCGCGCTCGCGGCGGGTTCATGCATGTGCCGCTGCTGCCCGGGCAGGCCGCATGCCTGGCGCAGCCCACGGCCAGCATGGCACTGCAGACGATGCGCGATGGCGTGCTGGTGGCCCTGCGGACGGCACTGCGCGAGCGGGTCGATCGGGTGGTGGGCGGGGGTGCGTTGGATTGAACCGCACCAGCCCTGCGCTCAAAGCGTCAAGACGCGGGTGACGGGGGGCAGGTCAAACACACACCGCAATGCACGCCACCCGAAACCAGGCAGGCACAAACAAACCAGGCTGTGCCGCGGCATCTGTTCAGGGTTGATCGTCATGGGCTCGGATGCCAGCGCAAGGCCATCATGACCGACACAAACACCACAGGCACTGCGCAGCCCATCGCCAGCACCGCGCGTGCCGCCCATCTGTACCAGCCTGGAGCCATCGTGTGAGCTTCCTGTGCGTTGCGTTTCCGGCCCAACCGGGGAAGCCGATCAGGCTCCGCAGCATCACCGTCTTCATCAGACCCATCACGAGGCCTGAATAGACCGCTACCTCTGACTCCCTGGAGCAAGGCGGCCCCCCAATACCGTCGGACCCAAGCCTTAGGCATCAACAACTGCTTGAGCCACAAAGAGAGGGGAGCTGCGATCAGGTAGTACGCGGCCACGTAAATCATGGCTCCGCGTGTCGACAACTCTGTCGAGAGTGATGTCTTCCGTGTGTATTTCAGCGTCGGATCAGGTCTTCGCAATCGTTGCAGACGAGCAGCCACTCGTGCCCATCGCATCGCACCGTACCCGTCCAGGCCGCCGTGATGCGCCAGCTGCAGGTTTGTCCCTGGT
Organism: Caldimonas hydrothermalis; assembly: GCF_056746695.1. Taxonomy (NCBI): domain Bacteria; kingdom Pseudomonadati; phylum Pseudomonadota; class Betaproteobacteria; order Burkholderiales; family Sphaerotilaceae; genus Caldimonas; species Caldimonas hydrothermalis. Next base: position 452,969 of record NZ_JBWQXA010000001.1, read on the forward strand.
ACTGCAGCACCCCGAGTGCGGCGCAGGGCGCTTGCTCGTAGTGGTCATGCAGCGTCTTGGCGTCTACGGGCTTCGCTCGGCGGAAGAAGGCTGCCGCATCGGCGTGGCGGCCCGGCACGTCGGCTGGGGTACAGCGCTGGGGTTCGGTGGATTCGAAGTCGGAGAGGTACACGTCTCGTACGGCATCGGGCCTGAACGCTGGCAGTCCCGTTACGCAAGCACTGACGAGAACCATCCCAGCCAGGGCGACCAACCTCATCGCCATACGGCACTCCCCGCTTCATCAGGGTGCTTGTACGACACCTGCGGATGACGGAAGACATCAGCAGACGTGAGAGAGAAGTGACGGTAGATCTCGTCGATCAACCATTGCAACCGGTGATTCTGCTCGGTCGTCACCGCCTCATAGCGCCTTTCATCGATGTGCCTGCCGACCAGCTCGATGCCGATGGAGTCGCTGTTTACCGGGAAGCGCTCAGGGTAGGGCTTACGGCGTTCGATGTCGTTGATCGCGGCAATCTGCGCCGACCACCCCAAGGCAAGTGCCTTGGCGATTTCCGGATCGCGACAGTTGGCCTTCAACAATTCCAGGCAGCGCGACTTGATGCGCGCACCCACGTGAAAGCAACGCTTAAACAGGCTCGCCGTCTGGTACAGAGTCCCGTTTTTTGCGATGAGGAAATGCGCGCCATGACCACCTCGGGCGTAGGCATTGAACGTGGACTGTTCGTCATCCGCATCCGTCTGATGGATGACGATCGCGCGGGCGGCCTCGAGGGCCCCCTGCTCGATCTGGGGATACCGCCGATGTTGCACTTGGACGTGCACAAGCATGCCTTCCTTGTCGATGTTCGACATCGGAACCTCCTTGAATATTGCAGGAATGACGGCGCATCAGTCTAGGCAGCCGCCATCCCAAGACAAGGCTCATTTCGTGAGCGAGTGTGACAACCGCATTTCGGGAGTTGCAACAGCTGCGCGATCAGCGCATCCCCGCCACGCCCGATCCAGCCCATCGTCCTACACTCGGGCAAACCCTGATCTCTATGTCCTCCGTTTCTTCCGCGCTCCCCCTCGACCTCGCCTTGCAAGGCGGGGGCTCGCATGGCGCTTTCACCTGGGGCGTGCTCGACCGCTTGCTGGAAGACGAGGGCCTGTCGGTGCAGGGCATCTCGGGCACCAGTGCGGGGGCGTTGAACGGCGCGGTCTTGGTGACGGGGCTGGTGCGCGGCGGGCGTGAGGCGGCGCGTGCGGCCTTGCGGGCGTTCTGGGAGGACGTGGGGCGCAGCGCTCAGGTGTTCTCGCCGTTTTCGCTGACGCAGGCGGCTGCCGCGCAGCACCACAGCTTCAACTTCGACCGGCTGCCCAGTTACCAGTGGGTGACGAGCTTCTGGCGCAGCTTCAGCCCCTATGAGTTCAACCCGCTGAACCTGAACCCGCTGCGCGACGTGGCGCGCCGGCATGTGGATGAAGCGGCACTGCGCGAGTCGCACACGCATGTGCCGGGCTTGAGCCTGTTCGTGACGGCCACCTCGGTACACACCGGCCAGGCGCGGGTGTTCACGGGCACCGATCTCAGCATCGACGCGCTGCTGGCCTCGGCCTGCCTGCCCTTCCTGTTCCAGGCCGTGGAGATCGACGGCGAGCCCTACTGGGACGGTGGCTACACCGGCAACCCGGCACTCTACCCGCTGATCTACCGCACGAACACCTTGGACATCCTGCTGGTGAAGATCAACCCGCTGCGACGCGAAGGCACACCCATGCGCAGTGTGGAGATCATGGACCGCATGAGCGAGATCACTTTCAACGCAAGCCTGATCGCCGAGCTGCGCGCGATTGCCTTCGTGTCGCGGCTGCTGCGCGAACACAAGCTCGATCCGCGCCGGTACAAGGACCTGCGCCTGCACATGGTGGCCGACGACGAGGGGCTCGCACCCTTCAATGCGTCGAGCAAGCTCAACACCGACCCGGCCTTCCTGGAGCAGCTCTTCACGCTGGGCCGCGCGGCGGCCGAACGCTGGCTGGCGGCGCACCGCCGCGACCTGGGCCGGCGCTCGTCGCTGGACATCGAAGCGCAGTTCCTGGGCCGCACCGACGCCACCCGCGCCCAGCCCGTCCCGCTGCAAGCCAGGCCGCCGCGCCGCCCGTGGTGGCGGCGCTGGCTCGGGCGTTGAATCGCCTCAGACGCCGAGCTTCTTCTTCAGCAGCTCGTTCACCTGGGCCGGGTTCGCCTTGCCCTTGGTGGCCTTCATGGCCTGGCCCACCAGGGCGTTGAAGGCCTTGTCCTTGCCGGCGCGGAATTCCTCCACCGACTTGGCATTGGCGGCCAGCACCTCGTCGAGGATGGCTTCCAGCGCGCCGGTGTCGTTCATCTGCTTGAGGCCCTTGGCGTCAATCAGCGCATCCACATCACTGCCTTGGCCGCTCCACAGGGCTTCGAACACCTGCTTGGCGCCATTGTTCGAAATGGTGCCGTCGTTGATGCGGCCGATCAGCGCGGCCAGCGTGGCGGCCTGCACGGGGGCCTGCGCAATGTCCTTGCCTTCGGCATTGAGCCGGCGCGACACCTCGCCCATCAACCAGTTCGCCACCAGCTTGGGCTGCTGGCAGGCATTGCGTGCGGCCTCGTAGTAGCGCGCAAACGCGAGGCTTTGCGTCATCATCATGGCGTCATAGGCCGGCAGGCCGTCCTCGCGCTGGAAGCGTTCGGCCATCACGCTGGGCAGCTCGGGCATCTCGCCCTTCACCCGTTCGATCCACTCGGGGGCGATCACCAGCGGGGGCAGGTCGGGGTCGGGGAAGTAGCGGTAGTCGTGCGCGTCTTCCTTGCTGCGCATGGCCCGCGTCTCGCCGGTGTCGGGGTTGAAGAGCACGGTGGCCTGCTCGACCTGGCCGCCGTCCTCGATCAGGTCGATCTGCCAGTTCACCTCGTAGTCGATGGCCTGCTGCAGGAAGCGGAAGCTGTTGAGGTTTTTGATCTCGCGGCGCGTGCCGAAGGGCTGGCCGGGCTTGCGCACCGAGACGTTCGCATCGCAGCGGAAGCTGCCCTCCTGCATGTTGCCGTCGCAGATGCCCAGCCACACCACCAGCGCATGCAGGGCCTTGGCATAGGCCACCGCCTGCGCCGACGAGCGCATCTCGGGCTCGGAGACGATCTCCAGCAGCGGCGTGCCGGCGCGGTTGAGATCGATGCCCGTCTGGCCGTGGTAGTCCTCGTGCAGCGACTTGCCGGCGTCTTCTTCCAGGTGAGCGCGGGTGAGGTGCACCACGTGCTTCTCGTCGCCCACGTAGAACTCGACCTGCCCGCCCTGCACCACCGGGATCTCGTACTGGCTGATCTGGTAGCCCTTGGGCAGGTCGGGGTAGAAGTAGTTCTTGCGCGCAAAGATGGACCGCGGCGCCACGGTGCCCTTGACCGCCAGGCCGAAGCGGATGGCCAGCTCGACCGCAGCCCGGTTCAGAACCGGCAGTGTGCCGGGCAGGGCCAGGTCCACCGCGCAAGCCTGGGTGTTGGGTGCGGCACCGAAGGCCGTGCTGGCCCCTGAGAAGATCTTCGATCGTGTGGACAGTTGTGCGTGCGTCTCGAGGCCGATCACCACCTCGTAGCCGCGCACGAGTTTCGATGCGATTGGGGTCATCTCAATAGCCCTGGGGGATGCGCAGGTGGAAGTCGGTGGCTTGCTGGAAGGCATGCGCCGCATGCAGCAGCTCGCCTTCCTTCCAGTAGTTGCCGATCAATTGCAGGCCCACGGGCAAGCCGCCCTCGCCAAAGCCCGCCGGCACGCTCATGCCGGGCAGGCCGGCCAGGCTGGCCGGCAGGGTGAAGATGTCGGCGAGGTATTCCTGCACCGGGTCGGTCTGGCTGCCCAGCACGCGCGCCACCGTGGGGGCAACCGGGCCGGCGATCAGGTCGCACCGGGCGAAGGCGGCCTGGAAGTCGTCGGCGATCATGCGGCGCAGCTTCTGGGCCTGCAGGTAATAGGCGTCGTAGTAGCCGTGGCTGAGCACGTAGGTGCCGATCATGATGCGGCGCTGGACCTCGGCACCGAAGCCTTCGGACCGGCTCTTCTTGTACATGTCGAGCAGGTCGGCATAGTCCTTCGCGCGGTGGCCGTAGCGCACGCCGTCATAGCGGCTCAGGTTGGAGCTGGCCTCGGCCGGGGCGATGATGTAGTAGACGGGGATGGACAGCTCGGTGCGCGGCAGGCTCACGTCCACCAGCGTGGCGCCGAGCGCCTCGAACTCGGCCAGCGCGGCGCGCACCGCAGCGCGCACGCCTGCAGCCACGCCCTCGCCGAAGAACTCCCGGGGCAGGCCGATGCGCAGGCCCTTCAGGGGCCGCTCAGCGCTGGCCCCTTCGCGCGGCGTGCGGATGGCAGCGGCGTAGTCCTCCACGGGCTGCTGCGCCGAGGTCGCATCGCGCTCGTCGAAGCCGCTCATTGCAGTCAACAGCAGCGCGCAGTCCTCGGCGCTGCGTGCCAGCGGGCCGGCCTGATCGAGACTGGAGGCAAAGGCAATCATCCCGTAGCGCGAGCAGCGGCCGTAGGTGGGCTTGATACCGGTGATGCCGGTCAGCGCCGCCGGCTGGCGCACCGAGCCGCCGGTGTCGGTGCCGGTGGCCGCCGGGATCAGGCGCGCAGCCACTGCCGCGGCCGAGCCGCCCGAGGAGCCGCCGGGGATGCACTGCGGGTTCCAGGGGTTGCGGGCCGGGCCGAACGCCGAGTTCTCGTTGCTGCCACCCATCGCGAACTCGTCGCAGTTGAGCTTGCCCAGCGTGACGGCGCCGGCGGCGCGCAGCTTGGCGACGACGGTGGCATCGAAGGGGCTGCGGTAGCCCTCGAGCATCTTCGAGGCCGCCGTGCTGGGAAAGTCGGTGGTGACGAAGATGTCCTTGTGCGCCAGCGGCACGCCCAGCAGCGGGCCTGCCTCGCCCTTGGCACGCCGTGCGTCGGCGGCCTGGGCCTGGGCCAGCGCCACCGCCTCGTCGGTGCACAGGAAGGCCCCGAGTTGTTGATGAGCGGCAACGCGCGCAAGCAGATGTTTCGTGACTTCGACGCTGGAGACGGCCCTCGCGTCGAGCAGGCGGGCCAGTTCGGCCACGCCCAGGTGGTGCAGTTCGGTGCTCATTGCGCCCTCACTCAATGACCTTGGGCACGAGGAAGAGCCCGTCTTCCACCGCTGGGGCGCTGCGCTGGAGGGCCTCGCGCTGGCCGGTCTCGCTCACCACGTCCTCACGCAGGCGCAAGGCCACGTCCTGCACGGCCGACAGCGGGGTGTACAGGGGTTCGACGCCGGTGGTGTCCACCGCGCGCATCTGTTCGACGATCGCAAAGAAGCCGTTGAGCTGTTCGAGCATCCGGGCCTGCTCGTCCTCGCTCAGCGCCAGCCGGGCGAGGTGGGCGATGCGGCCCACATCCTGGGGTGTCAGAGCCATGGGAAATTGTTTGCTGTTGGGGCTTCCCGTACACATCGGTGCAGGGGCATTGGGGTATTATCTTCGGTTATCCACAACCGGCCCGGACGCGGCGGTTTCATCGGGGTGGCAGCCCCGGATGGGGCGCGATCCGGAGCCGGTTTTGTGCAAGAAGCCGGGCTCACCGCTGCACCGGGCGGCCCGAAACAAAACCAGCGCGCGGCCGCACGGGTCCGCCCGGTCGGCCGCCCGGGAATCCTGACACATGTTCGAATCCATTCGTCGCTATTTTTCGACGGACCTCGCCATCGACCTGGGCACGGCCAACACCCTGATCTACGTGCGCGGCAAGGGCATCGTCCTGGACGAGCCCTCGGTGGTGGCCATCCGCCATGAGGGCGGCCCCAACGGCAAGAAGACCATCCAGGCCGTGGGCGCCGAGGCCAAGGCCATGCTGGGCAAGGTGCCCGGCAACATCGAGGCGATCCGCCCGATGAAGGACGGCGTGATCGCCGACTTCACCGTCACCGAGCAGATGCTCAAGCAGTTCATCAAGATGGTCCATCCGCGCTCGATGATGAAGCCCAGTCCGCGCATCATCATCTGCGTGCCCTGCGGCTCCACCCAGGTCGAGCGCCGCGCCATCCGCGAGTCGGCCCTGGGCGCCGGCGCCTCCGAGGTCTACCTGATCGAAGAACCCATGGCCGCGGCCATCGGCGCGGGCCTGCCGGTGTCGGAAGCCTCGGGCTCGATGGTGGTGGACATCGGCGGCGGCACCACCGAGGTGGGCGTGATCAGCCTGGGCGGCATGGTCTACAAGGGCAGCGTGCGCGTGGGCGGCGACAAGTTCGACGAGGCCATCATCAACTACATCCGTCGCAACTACGGCATGCTGATCGGCGAGCCCACCGCCGAAGCCATCAAGAAAGAGATCGGCTCGGCCTTCCCCGGCTCCGAGGTCAAGGAGATGGAGGTCAAGGGCCGCAACCTCTCCGAAGGCGTGCCGCGCAGCTTCACGATCAGCTCCAACGAGATCCTCGAAGCCCTGACCGACCCGCTCAACCAGATCGTCTCGTCGGTGAAGAACGCGCTGGAGCAAACACCGCCCGAGCTCGGCGCCGACATCGCCGAGCGCGGCATGATGCTCACCGGCGGCGGCGCCCTGCTGCGCGACCTGGACCGCCTGCTGGCCGAGGAAACCGGCCTGCCGGTGCTGGTGGCCGAGGACCCGCTGACCTGCGTGGTGCGCGGCTGCGGCACGGCCCTGGAACGCATGGAGCGCCTGGGTTCGATCTTCACCTCGGAATAAGCCTGCCTGAGAATGTGCCGGCCGGCCCAGCCCCCGCCCCCGAGTTCCTGACTGCGTCGCGCCATGCCCCTGGGTACGCTGGACCGCACCCCGCCCCCCTTCTTCCGGCAAGGCCCCTCGGCCTTCACGCGGCTGGTCGTGTTTTCGGCACTGGCCCTGTTCCTGATGGTGGCCGACCGCCGGTTGGGCGTCGTCGAGCCGCTGCGCGCCGTGATCGCCACGGTGCTGCACCCGGTGCAGCAGGCGCTGCGAGTGCCGGTGCAGGCAGTGCGCACCGGCGGCGAGTACCTCCAGGGCCTGGCCGCAGCGCGCGCCTCGGAGGCGCAGGCGCGCCGTCTGCTGGCCGACAAGGCCGAGCGCCTGGGCTGCCTGGAAATGCTCGAGCAGGAAAACGCCCGTCTGCGCGAGATGCTGAACCTGCGCGCCGCATTGAGCGCCCGCACCCAGGCCGCCGAGGTGCTCTACGACCGGCCCGATCCCTACACCCGCAAGGTGGTGATCGACCGCGGGCTCACCCAGGGCGTGGTGCTCGGCTCGCCAGTGATCGATCACACCGGCGTCATCGGCCAGGTCACACGAGTGTACCCACTCACTTCCGAGGTGACGCTGCTGGTGGACAAGGATGCGGTGATCCCGGTGCTCAACACCCGCACGCAGGTGCGCGGCGTGGCCTATGGCGACCCCCAGCGCGGCGGGCTGGAGCTGCGCTTCATGCCCACCAACGCCGACGTGCGCGAAGGCGATGCATTGGCCACCTCGGGCATGGACGGCGTCTACCCGAGCGGGCTGCCGGTGGCGGTGGTCAGCCGGGTCGAGCGCCGCGCCGACAGCGCCTTCGCCCGCATCCTGCTGGAGCCGGTGGGCCAGCTTGCCAGCGCCCGCCACGTGCTGGTGGTCGAACCGGTGGGCCGCGAACTGCCCCCGCCGCCCGACCCTGAGCCCGAGACGGCCGCCCCGCGCCGCGGCGCAGGCCGCCGCTGACCGACAGGCCCCTGCCATGATGCCGCGCGGATCCGACCAGCTCCTGCTACCTGCCAACCCCGTCTTCATCTGGGTGTCGCTCGCCGTCGCCCTGGCCATCAACATGCTGCCGCTGGGCCGCACACCGGCCATGCCCGACCTGCTGGCGCTCACGTTGGTGTTCTGGAACGTACACCAGCCGCGGCGCATCGGCATCGGCGCGGCCTTCGTCTTCGGACTGCTGATGGACGTGCACGACGGTGCGCTGCTGGGCCAGCACGCGCTGGCCTACACGCTGCTGAGCTATTTCGCGATCACCATCCACCGCCGGCTGCTGTGGTTTTCGGTGCTGGAGCAGGCCGTGCAGATCCTGCCGCTGTTCTTCGCGGCCCATGCCTCGCTCGTCTTGATCCGGCTGGCCGCCGGTGGCATCTTCCCCGGGTGGGAGCTGCTGCTGGCCCCGGTGTTCGAGGCGCTGCTGTGGCCTCTGGCGAGCTGGGTGCTGCTGGCTCCGCAGCGCCGCGCGCCCGATCCGGACGAGAACCGTCCGCTGTGACCGCGATGACCGAGTTGAAGGATGTCGAGCTTGAGCTGTCGCGCTTTCGAGCGAGGCTGCTGTTCGCCGCTGCCTTGGTGCTGGTGTGCTTCGCTCTGGTGGCTGCGCGGCTGGTGTATCTGCAGGTGCTACGGCACGAGGAGCTGAGCGCGCGCGCCGAGAACAACCGCATCGCGGTGCTGCCCATCCCGCCCAACCGCGGGCTCATCCTGGACCGCAACGGCATCGTCGTGGCGCGCAACTATGCGGCCTACACGCTGGAGATCACGCCGTCGAAGGTGGACGACCTGGACGCCACGATCGATGCGCTGGCCGAGCTGGTGGACATCGGCCCGTCCGACCGCCGGCGCTTCAAGCGCCTGATGGAAGAGACCAAGGGGCTGGACTCGCTGCCGGTGCGCACCCGGCTCAGCGACGAGGAGGTGGCGCGCTTTGCCGCGCAACGCTACCGCTTCCCGGGCGTGGACGTGAAGGCGCGGCTGTTCCGCCACTACCCGCTCGGTGACGTGGGCAGCCACGTGGTGGGCTACATCGGCCGCATCAACCAGGCCGAGAAGAAGGCCATGGAGGACTGGCCCGAGGAGGAGCTGGCCAACTACCGTGGCACCGAGTACATCGGCAAGCTGGGTGTGGAGCAGGCCTACGAGCGCGAGCTGCACGGCACCACCGGCTTCGAGGAGGTCGAGACCAGCGCCGGCGGGCGCGCCGTGCGACGGCTGCGCTCCAGCCCGGCCACACCCGGCCACACCGTGGTGCTGTCGATCGACATCAAGCTGCAGGCCCTGGTCGAGCAGCTCTTCGGCGAGCGGCGCGGCGCGCTGGTGGCCATCGACCCGCGTTCCGGCGAGGTGCTGGCCTTCGTGAGCAAGCCCACCTTCGACCCCAACCTCTTCGTCGAAGGCATCGATGTGGAGAACTGGCGCGCACTGAACGAATCGATCGATCGGCCGCTGCTCAACCGCGCGCTGCGCGGCACCTATCCGCCGGGCTCCACCTACAAGCCCTTCATGGCGCTGGCCGCGCTGAACACCGGCACGCGCTCGGCCAGCCAGGCCATCTTGGACACCGGCGTGTTCGTCTTTGGCAACCACCGCTTCCGCAGCCATGGCGACACCGGGCTGGGCATGGTGGATCTGCGCCGCTCGATCGTGAAGTCGAGCAACGTCTACTACTACACCCTGGCCAACGAGATGGGCGTGGATCTCATCCACGACCAGATGGCGCCTTTCGGCTTCGGCCAGCTCACCGGCATCGACCTGCTGGGCGAGGCCCGCGGCGTGCTGCCATCCACCGCCTGGAAGCGCAACACCTACCGCCGGCCCGAGCAGCAGCGCTGGTATGCGGGCGAGACCATCTCGCTGGGCATCGGCCAGGGCTACAACAGTTTCACGATGCTGCAACTGGCCCATGCGATGGCCACGCTGGCCTCGGGCGGCCAGCGCTACAAGCCCCATGTGGTGCGCGAGATCCGCGATGCGGTCACGCATGAGGCCCGCGCAGTGAACCACGAGCCGCTGAGCCCGCTGGCGCTCAAGCCCGAGCATGTGAAAGTGGTGCTCGAGGCCATGTACGCGGTCACGCAGGAAGGCACCTCCACGCGCAGCTTCGTCGGCGCGCCCTACCGCAGCGGCGGCAAGACCGGCACGGCGCAGGCCGTCTCGATCCGCCAGAACGAGCGCTACAACGCCGCCAAGCTGGCCGAGTACTTGCGCGACCACGCTCTGTACGTGGCCTTTGCGCCGGTGGAAGCGCCGCGCATCGCGGTGGCGGTGATCGTCGAGAACGCCGGCTTCGGTGCGCAGTCGGCCGCGCCCATCACCCGGCGGGTGTTCGACTACTGGCTCGAGGGCCTGTACCCCAGCGAGCAGGACATTGCCGCGGTGCAGCGCGGCGAGGCGGCCGCCCCCGTGGGCACCCCGCGCCTGGCCGCCAGTGTGCCGGTACAACCCGTCTCCTCGGCCTTGGACGGCAGCCGCATCAGCGCCCCGGCCCTTGCCCTGCCCGCCGACGACCCGGCCTCGGCCACCCCCGTCTCGACCGCGCCCGGCGCGGCGCGTGCGCCATGAAGGTCACCTTCGAACGCCCCTCGCTGTGGCAGCGGCTCAAGCCCGTGCTCTTCGGCTTCGACCCGGCCCTCACCGCCGCGGTGCTGCTGCTGTGCGGCGCCGGGCTGCTCATCATGTACTCGGCCGGCTACGACCATGGCAGCCGCTTCGCCGACCATGCCCGCAACATGCTGGTCGCCGCCGGCGTGGTCTTCGTGGTGGCGCAGGTGCCGCCGCACAAGATCATGCGGGTGGCCGTGCCGCTGTATGTCGTGGGTGTGGCCCTGCTGCTGGGCGTGGAGTTCTTTGGCATCACGCGCAAGGGCGCCACACGCTGGCTGCACGTGGGTGTCACCGTGATCCAGCCCAGCGAGATCATGAAGATCGCGCTGCCCTTGATGCTGGCCTGGTGGTTCCAGCGCCGCGAGGGGCAGTTGCGGGTGCCGGACTTCCTGGTGGCCGCGGTGATCCTGGCCGTGCCGGTGGGCCTGATCCTGCGCCAGCCTGACCTGGGCACCTCGCTGCTGGTGCTCGCGGCCGGCCTGGCAGTGATCTTCTTCGCCGGCTTGTCGTGGAAGCTGGTGATCCCGGTGCTGGCCGCCGGGGCCATCGGCATCGTGGCGCTGGTGAGCCTGGAAGAGCGCCTGTGCGCCCCCGGGGTGGACCTGAAGGTGCTGCACGAATACCAGCGCCAGCGCGTGTGCACCCTGCTCGACCCCACGAAGGACCCGTTGGGCAAGGGTTTCCACATCATCCAGGGCACGATCGCCATCGGCTCGGGGGGTCTGACCGGCAAGGGCTTCATGAACGGCACCCAGACCCATCTGGAATTCATCCCCGAGCGCACCACCGACTTCATCTTCGCGGCCTACGCCGAGGAGTTCGGCCTCGTGGGCAACCTGGTCCTGATCCTGGGCTTCCTCTTCCTGATCTTCCGCGGCCTGATGATCGCCAGCGAGGCGCCCACGCTGTTCGCCCGCCTGATGGCCGGCGCGGTGACGCTGATCTTCTTCACCTATGCCTTCGTCAACATGGGCATGGTCAGCGGCATCCTGCCCGTGGTGGGGGTGCCCCTGCCCTTCATCAGTTACGGCGGCACGGCGATGGTCACGCTCGGCCTGGGCCTGGGCATCCTGATGTCGATCGCACGCAGCAAGCGCTTCATGCCAAGCTGAAGGCACGCAAACTGGGGCTCGCACGCAACGCGCCCACCTCGATGCCGCGCCAGTTGCGCAAGACCCCCTCGCTGAGGCCGCGCATGAAACACCGGTCGTCCTCGGACAGCGGCAGCAAAGCCTCGATCACCGCGGCCATCACCACCTCGGCCGCACGCGCGGTGTTGCCGTCGTCCATCTTCAGCGCCACGCCCAGGCCCAGCTCGGGCAGCGCGGCACCGTAGACCCCTTCGGCCCCGACCTTGCAGAAGACACGCTCGCCCAGGCGCTCCATCACGCGCGTGTCGAAGCGGCCGGTACCGGCCACGTGAAAGGGCGAGCGGGCCACCGCCTGACGCAAGCGCTGCGCGGCACGGGCATGGTCCTCGCTCAGGCCTTGCCCGGTGGCCACACGGGCAAAGGCCAGCGCCCAGGCTTTGAGCGGCAAGGCGTAGGTGGGGATGGAGCAGCCGTCGATGCCCATGGGGGCGTTGTCCAGGCGTTCACCGGTGGCGGCCTCGATGGCGGCACCCACCTCGCGCATCACCGGGTGGTCGGGCTGCACATAGCCGCGCACGAAGCGCTGCAGGTCGGGGCCCTTCGCGCCGCCCTGCATCGCACAGGCCAGGCACAGGAAGCCCGCATGCTTGCCCGAGCAGTTGTTGTGCAAGGCGGTGGGCTCGCGCCCCGCGGCCGCCAGGGCGCGGCCGGCGGCCTCCAGGCCGGGCCAGTGGGCGCCGCATTCCAGGGCCGCCTCGTCCAGGCCCAGACGGCGCAGCATGCCGGCGGCGGTGTCGGCATGGCCGGGCTCACCGTTGTGCGAGGCGCAGGCCAGGGCCAGTTCGGCGTCCGTCAGCCCCAGGGCCTCGGCCGCGCCGCTGGCCACCAGCGGCAGGGCCTGCAGCACCTTGATGGCCGAGCGCGGGAAGACGGGCCGCTGCACATCGCCCAGCGAGCCCACCACGCGGCCGTCGGGATCGACCACCACCAGCGAGCCACGGTGAAAGGACTCCACCGCCCGCCCGCGCCAAGCCTCGACGAGCACCGGGTTCATGCTCAGCCGAGCCGGTAGGGCCCGCCCTTGGCCAGCGCGCGCTGGTAGGCCGGGCGGGCCTGCATGCGCTGCAGCAGGTGGGTGAGCAGCGGGTAGCGCGCATCCAGGCCGCCCCGCGCGGCCGAGGCCTCCAGCGGGAAGCTCATCTGGATGTCGGCGGCGGTGAACTCGTCCCCCGCAAACCAGGGGCGCTCGGCGAGTTCGGACTCCATGTACTCGAGGTGGCGTCGGATGTTGGGCGTCACGATCAGGTCCTTGACCTTGCGCGCGATGCCCGCGGCGATGGGACGCACGAGCCGCGGCGACTTCTTCTCCACCGAATCGAACACCAGCTTCATCAGCAGCGGCGGCATCGCCGAGCCTTCGGCAAAGTGCATCCAGTAGGTGTAGCGCAGGGCCTCGGGGGTGCCGGGCTGGGGCTTGAAGCGGCCCTCTCCGTAGCGATCGACCAGGTATTCGAGGATGGCGCCGGACTCGGCCAGCACCAGCTCGCCATCGGTGATCACCGGCGACTTGCCCAGCGGATGCACCTGGCGCAGCTCGGGCGGGGCCAGCATGGTCTTGGGGTCGCGCTGGTAGTGGCGGATCTCGTAGGGCAGTTGCAGCTCTTCGAGCATCCACAGCACACGCTGTGAGCGGGAGTTGTTGAGGTGGTGGACGGTGATCATCGGGACCGGTGCGGAAACGGAAAGACTGAGCTTAACCGCAAGACGCAGACGGCGCCCTCGTGGGATGCCAGAAGGGCGGCGGTGGTCACCTGGCTCAGACCCGCCAGTGATTGTCCAGGCGCAAATCGGGCAGCGCCAGCCGCTCGGCGTCGGTGCCGGCGCCGGGATGGCCGCCCATCCACAGCCGGCCCTGCGCATCGGTGGCCAGCGCACAGGCCTCGGGCCACGCGACCCAGCCGCACGGCCGGCCGTCGCGGTGGTACAGCGCCACGCCGCCCGCGCGCGGGCAGCCCACCGCAAAGCCCTCGGGCGTGCCGGCGATGTCGCCACCGTAGCCGGCCAAGGGTCGATCGAACGGCACGGCGCGCAGCCCTTGGGGCCCCAGCAGCGCCAGCAAGGGGGCGGCCTGGCGACGGGCCTCGTCGTCATGCTCGGCCTGCAGCGCCACGCCCAGGCGGTCACCGCTCCAGGCCAGGTGCCGCAGGCTCAGACGGGTGTCCTCCAGCCGCCATTGGCCGCGCAGCTCGCCGCGGCGCGTGTCCAGGCAGACGAGCGAGGCGTCCATCGCCTCGAGCGCGAGCTTCTGCCGCCCCGTCTCGGGCCGCGTCTCGATGCCGCCGTTGGCCACGAACAGGCGGTCGGGGTGATGACGGTCCCACAGCAGTTGGTGCGGATCGCGGCCGCGGGTGGGCCAGGCGTGCAGCGGCTCCAGCGTGTCGGCCGCGCGCACGGCCACCCAGCCCATGCCGGTGTCCAGATCGGTTTCGGTGGTCAGCAGCACGCGGCCCTCGGGATGCAGCAGCACATGGCCGTTGAGCGTGCGCTCGGGCGGCATCCAGGCCCACCGGGGCTCGCGGCCGGGCACCCACCGCAGCAGCCAGTCGCCCGGGCGGCGGGCCGCCGCATAGAGTTCGCCCGCAGGGCCGATCCACACGCCATGCGCCCGGGTGGGCACCTCCAGGGCCGCTTCCACCTGCCACTGGCCGCGGGACGGATCGGGGCGCAGCCAGCCCACCTGGTGCTGGTGGTCGCTGCGGCGCCAACTGGCGGCCAGGCGGGGCGCAGCCGCCGCCCAGGCGGGCGCGGCCACCGCCAGCAGGCTGGCCCCGGCCCAGCCCACGAGTTGGCGCCGCGTCAGCTCAGTCGCCATCGGCATCCGAGAAGCCCAGGCGAACCTCCAGCGCCGGCGCCAGTTCGGCCTCGGCCAGTCGTTTCAGGTCTGCCAGGGCCTGGGCTGCGTTCAGCGCCGTGGAGGGAGTCTTCGGGTCGGCGGCCTTCACGCGGGTGTCGGCGGCGTCGACCGCCGCGGCCCAGCGGTCGGCCAGGTCGTTGAGGCCTCGCCCGCGCAGGTAGAGCTCGAAGGACACCGGCCCCTCGAGCGGCAGTGGCACCTCGGCCCCGGCGCGCGCCAGGGTCGCCACAGCCGCCCAGTGGGTCTGCCAGCTCTGTGCAGTGGTGCCGCTGGCCTGCCGCGGCAGCGCCTGCGGCGTGCCGGCGCGCAAGGGCTTTTCCATCTGGGCCCAGCGCAGGCGCTCGACACCGCCCACCCATTGGTTGACCAGCTCCCCCACGGCCGCCACGGCCTCGTCCTCGGGCCAGTCGTCGCGGCCGCGCCGGGCCAGGGCGGCAAAGCCTTCGCTCAAGGCCTGGGTCTCGCGCAACAGGTCGTGCGCCACCTCCCGGGCATAGGTGCACGCCGGTGTCGCGGGAGCGGCCGGCTGGGTCCACAGCAGCCACTCCAGCGCAGGCAGGCCCTTGGCGGGGGTGCCGATGCGCTCCATCGCCGCCGCGCCGCGCGGCTGGGTGCGGATGGCCCGCTCGATCAGGTGGGGACGCGTGGGCGCAAAGTCGATCTGGCGCAGGCTGCGACGCGTGATGAGCGGCCCGGTGGCCACCGCCGACAGGCGCTCCCAGGCGGTGGTGGTGTCGCGCCACTGCCCGCGCACACGCTCCAGAGGCAGGCGGCCCTGGCAGTGGTCGTCCACGGCGCCGGCCAGGGCCTGGGCCTGCTCGTGCAGCGCGCGCGCCTGAGGCGCCGTGATGAAGCGATGCCAGCCCACGAGCAGGTCCACCGGCGTGTAGAAGGGCACGGCCACCCGCGTCCATGGGGCTTGGGCGCAAGCGGTGCCCACGCAGGCCACGGCGCCGCACAGCCACAGCAGGGCTCGTCGTTTCACAACGACTCCACGAATTTCACCAGGGCCTCGCGGTCTTCGCGGCTCATGCGCAGCACCTGGTTCTTGCTCTCTTCGGCCTCACCACCATGCCACAAGATGGCTTCGAGTACGCCATCGGCCCGCCCATCGTGCAACAGGCGCTGGTGGCCGTTCACGTCCTTGATGAGCCCAATGCCCCACAGCGGCGGCGTGCGCCACTGGCGGCCATTGGCACGGAAGTCCGGCCGACCGTCCGCCAGGGCCTCGCCCATGTCGTGCAGCAGCAAGTCGGTGTAAGGCCAGATGGTCTGGCCCTTCAGCGCCGGGCTGCTCAGGTGCGGGAAGGGGCCTTCGCCGGTGACGTAGCTCGGCCGGTGGCACACCGCACACTGGGCCCGGGCAAAGAGCTGCTGGCCGCGCAGCACCTGCGCGTCGCGCGCGTTGCGGCGCGCCGGCGGGGCGAGCGTGGCCTGGTAGAAGATGACGTCGTTGAGCGTCTTGTCGTCGATCTCGGGGGCCTGGCCCCGCGCGCCGCGGGGTGCGGCGCGGCAGTCCGTCTGCTTCGGCGTGCAGGCTTCCTCAGGGAAGAAGGACGAGGTGATGCCGATGTCGCCCAGGAAGGCGCCGGCCGTCTGGTGCGCCACGGTGGCCACATTGGCCTTCCAGCCGAAGCGGCCGATCATCTCGCGCTGCGCCACCACGTCCCACACGCGGTTGGGCTGGCCTTTGATGGGCCCGGGCATCGCCGCCTGCTCGGCGGCATTGCGTTCGATCTCGGCCTCGGGAATGGCTTCGAGCAGGCCGATGCCGATGACTTGCGGCGCGATGCGCGGGCTGACCCTCACGTCCTTGGCCATCGGCCCGTAGCCGAGCTGGGCAAAGCCGTAGAGCGGCTGCTGCAGGGTGTAGGGCGTGCCATCGGCGAAGCGGCCGTGGATCGGCTTCCAGCGCATCGTGATCTGGCCTTCGGGCTTCACACCCGGCACGGCGGCGTTGGTGAACTGGTCGCCGTACACCGGCTCGGGCCTGGGCCCGCCGTGGGCGTCGGTGCCGGGCACCGACAGGCGCAGCAGCAGGGCCAGGGGCTGTTCGTCGGCCAGGCCTTTGCGCAAGTCAGGCGGGGCTCCACGGCCGTCCAGCGCGTGGCAGGCACCACAGGAGCGGGCAATGAAATGCGGGCCCAGGCCGTCGCGCGCGGTGGTGGAGGCCGGCGCGATGACCCAGTTGCGCTTGAAGAAGGAGTTGCCGATCACGAAGCGCGTGCGCTCGGCATCGCTCAGGTTGGCCGCCGGGAAGGAGAAGGCGTTCTTGCCGGTGGCCCACACGGTGGTGGCGCCGCCGGTGCGCTCGCCCAGGGGGTCGGCCTCGGCCGGGGCCGTGTCGGACCGGGCCAGCGGGCTGGCCACGAGGGCCAGCGCCAGGCACACGAAGCCGCGGGCTGTCACGGCTGCACGAGCGTGAGCTGGGTGATGCCGATGGCCGCCGCCGCCTCCACCAGGTCCTTGCTCTGCTGCGTGAGGCTGTCGATGGCCGCCTGCACGCGCTGGCGGCCGGGCGCATCGGGCCCGCCCAGGATCTCGCGGTCGAAGGGGGCCTGGATGGCCTCGGTGGCCCGCACCGAGCGGCGGATCTGCGCGGTGGTGCGCTCGGCCAGGGCCGCATCCTTCGCGGCCACGAGCTCGCGCAGGCTGGGGCCCTGCAGCATGCGGCCGTCGGCGCGCTGGTAGCGGCCCAGCCAGACGTTCTCGATGCCCTTGGCATTGGCCACCGCATCGCGGTGGGTGTTGTCGGAGAAGCAGGAGTGCTCGTCTTCCTGGTCCTGGCTGGCCAGGGCCACCTCCAGGCGCTCGCCGGCCAGCTCGCCGCGCGACAACGAGCCCAGGCCCACCAGCATCTTGCGCAAGGACTCGTTGCCACCGCGCTCGAACGCCGCGCGGTAGTTGTTCTTCACGCCCGGCGCCCAGGCGCGCACCAGGGCGGTCAGGTCATCGATGAGGATCTCGGTGACGAGGCGCAGGTAGGTGCGGCGGCGGTCGGCGTTGGGGCGCTTGCCGTCGATGAAGTCCTCGAAGCTGCGATTGCCCGGGCCGGTCTCGGACAGGTCCTGGCCCCAGAGCATGAACTCGATGGCGTGCCAGCCGGTGGCGATGTTCTCCTCGCCACCGCGCTCGTTCAGGCCGATCAGCGCCTGTTTGGTCAGGGGCTGGCGCCGGTCGTTGATCAGGCCGGCCTTCGGCTGGCCTTCGACATAGTCGACGTAGGACTCGTCCATCGGCCAGGCATTGAGCCGGCCCTCGGGGCCGTCATCGTCGTCGATGGGGCCGCCGTAGAAGCGGTAGGCCTCGGTCTGACCGTAGAACTCACGGGCATCGAGCCAGGCCCGGCGTGCGGCGGCCAGGGTCTGCTGCGACGGTGCCGCCAGGAAGGCGGCGATGGCCTTTTGCATCGCCCGGGCCGCAGCCAGAGTGTCCTCGTAGCTCGCATGCACGAGGGCGGCGTGGTGGCGGACCACCGCCGAGGCCGTGACGGCCGCGGCAGCCGCAGGTGCGGCGGCCGACGGGGCCTGGGCCGCCACCGGAAAGGCGGCCAGCACGGCCAGGCTCAGGACCAAGTGTTTCATGACGGACTCCTTGGGTCGGGCCCGCCATTGTATTTAGGAATTATTCGTATTCACAATCTTGACTGGATCCGGCAGGTTCAAACCCGCTCGATCACGGTGGCCGTGGCCATGCCGTGGCCGATGCACATGACCTGCAGACCCAGGGTGCCGCCGGTGGCTTCCAGGCCGTGCAGCATCTTGGCCAGCAGCGCGCCGCCGGTGCCGCCCAGCGGGTGGCCGTGGGCGATCGCGCCGCCCCAGGGGTTGAGCTTGGCCAGGTCGGGCCGGAACTCGCGCGCCCAGCACAGGGCGACGCTGGCGAAGGCCTCGTTGACCTCGATCCAGTCCAAATCGGCCACGCCGATGCCGGCGCGCCGGAGGGCTTCGTGGGTGGCGGGGATCACCCCGCTGAGCTGCATCACCGGGTCGGAGCCCACCACCACGCGCGCTCGAAAGCGCGCCTTGGGCGTGAGGCCGTCGGCGCGGGCGGTGGCTTCGTCGGCCAGCAGCACGGCGCTCGCGCCGTCGGAGATCTGGCTGGCGTTGGCCGCCGTCACCACCCCTTGCCCCGGCGGGCGCATCACCGGGGCCATCGCAGCGATGCGGGCCTCGTCGAGCACGGCGCGGATGCCTTCGTCGCGCACCAGCGTGATCGGCCGGCCGTCGGCATCCAGTCCCGGTGTGGGCAGCACTTCGCGATGGCGGCCGGCCTCGGCCGCGGCATGGGCGCGGCGATGGCTTTCCTTCGCGAACGCGTCGCAGTCGGCACGCGACAGGCCCCAGTGCTCGGCGATGCGCTCGGCGCTCTCGATCTGATGCACCAGGGCATGGCGCTGCCGCAGCGCCGGGTTCAGCGCCTCGAAACCGGTGAACTCGAAGCGGCCGAGCGTCACGTCCAGGAACATGGGCACGCGGCTCATGCTTTCCACGCCGCCGGCGATCACGTAGCGCGCATCGCCGGCCGCAATGGCCTGGGCCGCGAAGTGCACGGCCTGCTGGCTGGAGCCGCACATGCGGTTGAGCGACACGCCCGCCACGCGCGTGGGCAGGCCCGACAGCAGCACCGCCAGCCGCCCGATGTTGGCGCCCTGCTCGCCCGCCTGGCTCACGCAGCCGGCGATGAGGTCGTCGATCTGCTCTGGCATCACCCCGCTGCGCTCGACCAGGCCGCGCACGGCAAAAGCCAGCAGGTCGTCCGGACGGGTCTCACGCAAGGCCCCCTGGCGGCGGCCGAAGGCGGTGCGCACGGCATCGACGATCACGGGCTGGGACATGGAGGCTCCGTTGCGGCGTGGTGGCCGTGATTGTGGTCGCCGATCACGCGGCGGGCAAGCCGGATGGCAGCGCTTGGGCTGGGCGCGCCCGACACGCTGGGCCCAAGCGCTGCGGCCCCTGCCGGGGGCAGGGGCCGCAGGGGGCGGGTGCGCCGAAGGGCGGTTTACTGATCGGCGAAGGCGCGCTCGATCACGTAGTCGCCAGGCCGGGAGGTGTTGCCCTCATGGAAGCCGCGCGCATCGAGCAGGCCCTTGAGGTCCTTGAGCATGGCCGGGCTGCCGCAGATCATCACGCGGTCGTGCTCGCGGTCGAGCGTGGGCAGGCCGAGGTCGTCGAAGAGCTTGCCGTTCTCGATCAGCGTGGTGATGCGGCCCTGGTGGCGGAAGGGCTCGCGCGTGACCGTGGGGTAGTACAGCAACTTCTCGGAGGCCAGCTCGCCCAGGAACTCGTGCTTGGGCAGCTCTTCGGTGATGAGATCCTGATAGGCCAGCTCAGCCACTTGGCGGCAGCCGTGCACCAGCACCACCTGTTCGAAGCGCTCGTAGGTGTGCGGGTCGCGGATCACGCTGAGGAAAGGCGCCAGCCCGGTGCCAGTGGCCAGCAGGTACAGGCGCTTGCCGGGCAGCAGATAGTCCAGCAGCAAGGTGCCGGTGGGCTTGCGGCCCACGAGGATGGTGTCGCCTTCCTTGAGGTGCTGCAACCGCGAGGTCAGCGGGCCGTCGGGCACCTTGATGCTGAAGAACTCGAGGTGATCCTCGTAGTTCGCGCTGGCCACGCTGTAGGCGCGCAGCAGCGGCTTGCCCTCGACCTTCAGGCCGATCATCGTGAAATGGCCGTTCTGGAAGCGGAAAGCCTGGTCGCGGGTGGTCTTGAAGCTGAACAGACGGTCGGTCCAGTGACGCACGCTCAGCACACGTTCTTCGTTGAAGGCACTCATGGTCGAGCAACAGGCAGGGTGGAACAGAAACTTCGAGCGAGCGCCAGGCAAGCGGCTGACGCGGGCCGCGTGCTGCTGCAGTGCAGCAGCACGCGGCCGGATCATACATTCGCTCAGGCTATGAGTCACCCATACGCTAATAACATCCTGATCTAACGCAAGGGTGTTGCGAACCTCGGGGGCTGGTCGGGCAGGGCCCGACCCTGGGGCGCTCAATACGCCCAGTTCAGGCTGGCGCTCACGTGGCGGGGCGCCCCCGCGTAGTTCTGCGACCAATACAGGCTGCTGAGGTAGCGCTCGTTGGTGACGTTGCGCAGGTTCAGGCCGGCGCTCAGGTGCTTGCTGATCTCGTAGCGGGCCATCAGGTCGACCAGGGCGTAGCCGTCCTGCAGCACCCGCGTGGTGCCGCCGCCGGCCAGCGCCTCGTCGCGGTAGCTGCGGCTTTGCCAGTTCACCGACGCACCCAGTTTCAGGCCCGGCAGGGCCGGCACACGGTAGCTCGCGGCCAGGCGAAACATGCGGCGCGGCACGAAGGTGCGCGCGGCGTTGCCGTCGTCGTCTTCCAGCCGCAGCTGGGTGTAGCTGCCGGCGAGCTCCCAGTCGCGGCCGATGCGGCCGGCCAGGTCCAGCTCGAAGCCGGTGGAGGTGGCGTCGATGCCTTCGTAGTAGCTGCCGTTGGGGCCGAAGCCGGCATAGACCGGGTCGTTCTCCTGCGTCACGCGGAAGACGGCCAAGCCGCCCTGGAGGCGGCCGTCCAGCCATTCGCCCTTCACGCCCGCCTCGACGCTGCGGCCCTCCAGGGGATCGAGCACGCGGTTGTCCACGTCGATCTTGAACTGCGGGTTATAGATCTTCGTGTAGCTCGCATAGACGGTGTGATGGGCGTCCAGGTCGACCAGCGCGCCGAGGTAGGGCGTGGTCTTGCGCTTGCGGTAGCGGTGGGTCTCCCCGTACTGGATGCCGTCGCTGCGGGCCTGCGTCAGGTTGGCGCCGGTGATGAGCTTGAAGTCATCGCTCAGGTTGAAGCGCACCACGCCATACAGGGTGCGACGGTAGTCGGCGAAGTCGGCGAACCCGTCGACCCGCTCTTTGTCGAAACCAGGGCGCGGGGTGCTGCCGTCGAGCATGGCCTCCTCGCTCAGGGACTCGCCCACGCCGGCGTAGCTCGAGCGCAGCGCGTTGACGCTGCGCGACCAGCTCAGGCCCACCCGCGCCTCGTGCGCGCGTCCGGCCAGGGTGAAGGGGCCGCCGAGGTTCATATCGGCCACCCATTGGCGTTCACGGTGGCGATAGGCCGAGGGGTAGGTGCTCAGGCCCGAGCCATCGGGGTTGAGGGTGCCGGCCACGTAGAACAGTTCGGCGTCCGACGCCAGCTCACGGTGCAGCACCGTGGCGCGGCTGCGCCAGCCGCCGCCCCAACCGTGATCGAGCTCCACGAAAGCCTGAGTGTCGTCGGTGTGCCAGTAGGTCCACCCGGGCGCGCTGCTGGCCGAGCGCGGGTAGTTCGTCAGGCTGCCGTCGCTTCGATGCAGCGGCAGGCCGCCCCACATGACGCCCTCGGGCCGGTTGCGCTGCTGGCTCAGCCCGCCGGTGAGCACGGTGTCGGGGCCGAGGTCGGCCTCGAGCACGGTGCCCAGCACGGTTTTGCGCAGGTGGTAGCGATCCAGATAGGAATCCCTGTCCTCCACCGCGGCGATCACGCGGGCGCGCAGGCTGTGGGCTGCGTTGAGCGCGCCGCCCACATCGGCGTCGAGGCGGCGCTGGTTCCACGACCCCAGCGTGAGGCCGGCCGAGGCCTGCAAGCCCGGCGTGGGCCGCTTGCGCACGAAGTTGACGGTGGCCGAGGGGTTGCCGGTGGACGAGCTCAGGCCGTTGGCGCCCTTGACCACCTCGACACGGTCGTACAGCGCAGTGTCGATGTCGCCGAGCTGGTCGCCGGTGGCAAAGGGTAGGCCCAGGCCATCGACCTGAAAGTTGATGATGTCGAAACCGCGGGCGCTGTAGTAGGTGCGGTCGGTCTCGACCCGTTCGACGCGCACGCCGCCGGTGGCCGACAGCAGATCGCGCACGTCGCGCAACGCGAAGTCGTCGATCTGCGAGCGCGTGACCACGCTGATGGACTGCGGTGTCTCGCGCGGCGAGAGTCTCAGGCCGGTGGCGGTGTGGGTGGCGCGGGTGGTGTAGCTGTCGCGGCCTTCGGTGGCGGTGCGTTCGGACTGACCGGTGACGGTGATGGCCGGCAGGGCCTCGCCCGCCGCGACGGCGGGCTCGTCGGCCGCCCAGGCGGCGGTGGTGGCGCCCAGCCACAAGGCGAGGGCGTGCAGGAGGGGATGAGGGCGCGGGGGCTGCGGCCGGGACACGGGCATGACAACTCCGGAAAGGTCGAGGAAGGGAATGCGATTCAGGCCAGGTCTTCGCGCATGTGCGGCGCCGCCGTCGCGGGGGCCGCGGCCTCGGACGGCACGGCCCGGCGGCCGCGGCGCTTGCGCCACCAGATCACGACACCGGTGACGCTGAGCAGCACGATCACCAGCCCCATCACGCACACGAGCACCCGGTAAGGCAGGCCGAAGACCTTGCCCATGTGCAAGGCGGCCAGCCAGCTCGTGAAGGTGTTGCCAGGCGCGATCTTGGGGTGCTCGAAGGCGAGTTCGGCGCCGTGCTCGTCCTGGGCCGAGAAGTAGACGGCGGTGTGGCCGTGGTCGTCGGCGAAGTCCTGGTCGCTCATCACCGAGTAGTACCAGGCGCCATGCTCGCGCGCGAACATGATGGCGTCTTCCTGCTCGATCACGAAGCCGTGGCGTGCCGCGCGCTCGGCCATGAGCTCGCGTCCACGCTCGCGGGCCTGCTCCCAGCTCATGTTGGCCTGCATCAGCGGGGCGTGGTGCAAGTCGGGCAGGGCCTCGTGGGCATCCACCGTGGGCACGATGCGCTTGAGCACGGGCAGGTAGAGCTCGTCTTTGAGGTTGAGGCTCACGCTGGACACCGCGAACAGGATGAGCATGCCCCACAGCCACAGGCTGAGCGCGCGGTGCAGGTCGAAGTTGATGCGGTAAGCGCTGCCGGACCACTTCACGAGCCAGGCCAGCTTCCAGCCCTTCCAGAAGCCCTCGCGGCGGCGTGGCAGCGTGAGGTAGAAGCCCACGAAGCTGTCGAACAGCCAGACGAAGGAGATCACGCCGAAGAGCCACATGCCCCAGGGGTAGGGAATGGTGAGCGCATAGTGCAGCTGGTACATCAGCGGCATGAAGTGGGCGCGGTCGAAGACCCAGGCGCCGCGCTCGCGCTCGCCCAACACCTCGGCGGTGTACGGGTCGGCGAACACTTCATAGAAGCGCAGCGTCTGCGCACCCTCGGGGCCCACCAGGCGCCAGGCGTAGAGCTTGTGTGAGCGGCCCGGCTCGCGGTGCAGCGGGTGGTAGTCGAGATGGGCGTTGCCGGGCAGCGCTTTTTCGACACGCTCGCGCAGCACGAGCGGATCGAGCAGCGGCATGTCGCTGCGGTCCTCCACCAGCATCAGCTCGGGGTTCAGCGCGGTGTCGATCTCGTCGTAGAAGGCAAGCAGGCTGCCGGTGAGTCCGGCGATCACGAGGAACCCCGCGATCGCCAGGCCGGCATAGCGGTGGGCAAGCACCCAGAAGTGGCGGGTCATGGCTGGCTCTCTTTCTTTCTGTAAGGCTGGCGATGACGGGTCAGAAACGGTAGGTAACGGTGGCATTGACGGTGCGGCGCGCGCCGTACCAGCAGTCGCCGCGGCCCAGGCAGGTGGCCACGTAGGTCTTGTCGGTCAGGTTGGTGACGTTCAGCGCGGCCCGCCAGGTCGGGTTCTCCCAGGCCAGCAGCGCATCGAGCAGCGTGACGCTCGGCGTGGTTGGCGCCGGGGCGTTGCGGAAGGCGTCGAGCCAGCGCAGGCCCAGGCCGGCCGAGAAGCCGGGGGTGCCGCCCAGAGCAAAGCGGTATTTCGCCCAGACCGAGGCCTGGTTTTCGGGCACGGCCTCGAGGGTTTCGTCGAGGTCGGTGTAGTTGTAGCTGGCCACCACATCCACCACGCGCGCCACAGTGGCCTTGGCTTCGAGTTCGACCCCTCGCGTCTGGGTCTCACCCACCTGCTGCACGCAGTTCGGGCCGGTGCCGGACACCGAGCGGCTCTTCTCGCGCAAGTCGTAGATCGCCAACCCCAGGGCGATCTGCCGCTCCGACGGCAGGTACTTCACGCCCGCTTCCCACTGCTTGCCACGCTGGGGCTCGAGCAGGTCCCCGGAACAGTCCAGGCCGGTCACCGGTGTAAAGGCCTCGCTGTAGCTCAGGTAGGGCGACAAGCCATTGTCGGCCTCGTAGAGCAGGCCCAGTCGGCGGGTCGTGGCGGACGTCTTGGCATCGTCGGCCCCCGCCACCTCGTTGTTCACCCGGTCGTGCCGCAGGCCTGCGACCACCACCCAGTGGTCGGCGAGCCGCAACTGGTCCTGCAGATAGACGCCCGTTTGCGACACGGTGTTCTTCGGCAGCGCGGTGAGGTCGGGCACGGTGAAGCCCGTGTAGACCGGATCGTAGACGTCAATGTCGGGGATGGCTGTACCCGCAGGTATGTAGGCCTGTGAGGTCCGTGCCGTGGCACGCGAGACATCCAATCCAGCCAGCAACCTGTGGCGCACGCCTGCCGTTGCGAACTGCCCTTCCACATGCTGATCCGCCGCGATCTGGTTCAGCTTGTTGTGCTGGAACCAGCCGATGCGGCCCAGCACACGCTGGTTCACCGGGTCGGCCGGCCAGCCGCCGGGCGAGGAGAAGGAATCACCGTAGATGGTGTGGTAGACGACCTTGTTCTCGGAGTAGCGCAGGTTCTGACGCACCGCCCAGGCCTCGCTGAAGCGGTGTTCGAACTGCCACCCGATGCTGCGCCGCTTGGAGTCGTAGCGGTCCACCCCGGGCTCGCCGATGAAGGTGTCGGTGGGGATGCGTCCGTTGGGGTTGTCGGACACCATGCCCGCCCAGGGAAAGAACTGCGCGGTGGAGCCGGTCTTGTCCTCCTGCCACAAGGCCTGCAGCGTGAGCGAGGTGCTGGCGCTGGGACGCCAGGTCAGTGACGGCGCAATGAGCTTGCGGTCGTCGCGCACGTGGTCCACCTGGGTGTCGCTGTCGCGACCCACGGCCACCAGGCGATAGAGCCATTGGCCATCGTCGGTGAGCGGGCCGGTCAGGTCGGCCTGCAGCTGCTTGCGGTTGAAGCTGCCGAACTGCACGCCCACTTCGCGCTGCGCCTCGGCCAGCGGGCGCTTGCTGACCATGTTGATGAGCCCGCCAACGCTGCCTTGCCCAAACAGCATGGCCGAAGGACCACGCAGCACCTCGATGCGTTCGAGCGTGTAGGGGTCGGTGCGTGTATTGCTGGTGTAGTAGCCGCTCAGGTGCTTGCGCAGGCCGTCCAGATACTCAGCGGCATCGGTGCCTCGGATGCGGGCCGAGTCCGTGCGCGAATCCAGGCCGTAGGCGTCGGAGCGCACCCCGGCAGCGTAGTTGAGCGCATCCTGCAAGCCGGTGGCGCCGGTGTCGGTGATGAGGTCGCGTGTGACGAGGGTGATCGACTGAGGCGTCTCCGACAGGGCCGTGTCGGTCTTGGTGGCACTGGCCGCACGACGCGGGGTGTAGCCGGGTACCGGGCCGGTGGCCGTCTCGCGATCGCGCTCGGCGCTGACGGTGACCTCGGGCAGGGCCTCGGCCGCAGGGGTCTGGGCAGCCACGGGCAGGGCCACAGCGAGCAGGCTGGCCCAAGGCACGGCGCGCAAAACGGGACGGAAAGACACAGGCACGGCAAAACTCCAACAAGGCTGTTGTTCTGGTGTTTTGCCTGGGTCCGCCACGGGCGTGACGGGGCCTGGGTACGACGAAGAAGGCGGAGGGCGAGCCTCTGCCGGATCTATGGCCTATTGCTCGGGTTCACTGATGAAACCGATCTTGCTCAGGCCGGCCTTGGAGGCATCGGCCAGGGTTTCGGCGACGAAACGGTAGGGCACCGATTGGTCGGCGCGCAGGTGCACCTCGGGGCGCTGGGCCTGGGGCCGGGCGCCTTCGGCCTGGAAGCGCTCGATGGCCTGCTCGCGGGTGACCACCTCGCCGTTCCAGTAGCGCGTGCCGGCCGCGTCGATCGCGAACTCGATTTTCTCGGGCTTGAGCTGGTTTTCATGGGCGCTGACCTGCGGCAGGTCGAGCTTGACCGAATGCGTGAGCAGCGGCGCGGTGACGATGAAGATCACCAACAGCACCAGCATCACGTCGATGAGCGGCACCATGTTGATCTCGGCCATCGGAGCGCCCGAGGACTTGTTGTCGAAACTGCCAAAGGCCATCGCGGTTCTCCTGGGCGCTCAGGCCTTGGTGGCCGGCTTGATCGGCCGAACGTTTTCCGTGCGCGCGCCACCGCCCAAAGCCTGGCCGGTGGACAGGAAGGCAAACAGGTCGAAGGCAAAGGAATCGAGCTTGGCGGTGAGCACGCGATTGCTGCGGGTGAGCCAGTTGTAGCCCATCACCGCCGGAATGGCCACGGCCAGACCCAGGCCGGTCATGATGAGGGCCTCACCCACCGGGCCGGCGACCTTGTCCAGCGTGCCCGCACCGCTCATGCCGATGGCCACGAGCGCGTGGTACACGCCCCAGACCGTGCCGAACAGGCCCACGAAGGGCGCGGTGGCCCCGATGGTGGCCAGCACCGTCAAGCCGTTTTCCAGGCGGGTGTGCTCCTCGTCGAGCACCTTCTTCATCGTGCGCGTGAGGAAATCCTGTGCGCTGCCCGCCTCCTCCAGCTTGGCCGCGCCGTACTTGGCATGGTGGGCCTGGGCGTGCATCGCGTGGGCCGTCAGATGCGAGAAGGGGTCGCGCACGCCATGCGTGGCGATCTCGTTTTGCACCTGTTCGAGCGAGCTGGCGTTCCAGAAGAAGGTCAGGAAGGCTTCGCTGCGACGCCGGCGCAGAAAGGCCGTGATGCCCTTCATCACGATCAGGTACCAGGAGATCGCCGACATCAGCAGCAACACGACGAGCAGGGCCTTGCCTACTGCGTCGGCCTGGGCAATGAAGTGGGCAAAGCCCAGAGCAGGGGTTTCGGGATTCATGTTCAGTTCTCCAGATCAAAGACGATGGGGGCCGGCACCCAGACGGCCTGGGGCACCCCGTTTTCGGTGTAGGGGCGGAAACGCGCGCTGCGCATTGCATGGACGGCCGCATCGTCCAGGCGCTGGAAACCCGAGGAGGTCTGCACCCGGGCCTGCACCGGCCGGCCTTGTTCGTCGACGAGCACCAGCAGGACCACACGCCCCTTCTCACCCAGACGGCGTGACAGCGGCGGGTACTGGACCCGCGGCGGGCTGAGGTACTGCACCGCGCTGGCCGACACGGTCTTGGGTTGGGGGGCCGGCGGAGCCGGCGGCGCGGGCGGGGCCGGTGGCGTGAGCGACACGGCCGGCTCCGGCGGCGGTGCGGGCTCGGACGGCGGAGGCGGCGCCACGAAAGGCGCGGGCGCCGGCTCGGGCGGAGCCGGCGCCGCGATCACCGGGGCCGGCGGCGGAGGCTTGCGCACCACAGGGCGCGGCGGGGGCGGGGGCGGAGGCGGCGGCACCACCGCCGGCGGGGGCGGCGGCGCGGCCGTCAAGAACTCCACGAAGATGGGGGCGGCCTCGCCCACCGCGCTGCGCACGGCCTCGATTTGCAACAGGCCCCAGCCAGCGCCGACGTGAGCGGCCACCACGGCCGCCAGAGCCAGCACCCGCTCGCGGCGACCCAAGCCCGGCTCACCCGCACCCGGCCATCCACGCAAATCCAGATCGGCCCAAGCCGGCGTCGGCGCCGATGAAGAGGCAGAGGTCACTTTATCCACTAGTAATGAGAACGATTCGCATTATAGGGAGAACCCGGACGGCTTCGGCCTCCAGAGTGCGAGCACCGCGCACATTGTCCTGCCGGCAGGCTGCGCCCGTCACCGGCCGCTGTGTGCGATGACGGTCATCGTCTAGCATCTCGGGCCTGTGTCCCCGAGGGCCTGCACTTGTCCATGGCGAGCGCCTTGTCTTCCCTGCCCCGTCCTGTGCGCATCGTGGCCACCCTGGTGCTGGCCGGGCTGGCCGGCTGGGCCTGCGAGCGGCTGGGCACGCCCTTGCCCTGGATGATCGGGCCCCTGCTCGTCACGGCCGCCGGCTGCGTGGCCGGGCTGCCGCTGGCCGGCAGCACGGTGTTGCGCAGCGCCGGGCACTGGGCCATCGGCACGGCCTTGGGTCTGTATTTCACCCCCCAAGTGGTGGGCGTGGTCCTGCATCATGCGGCCGGCATCGTGGCGGGCATCGTGTGGGCGCTGGCGCTGGGGCTGGCCTTTGGCCTGGTGCTGGCGCGGCTGCACCGTGGCCGGCCGGGCCTGAATGCCGCCACCACCTATTTCGCCAGCGCGATCGGCGGCGCCTCGGAAATGGCGATGCTGGCCGAGCGCCACGGCGGCCGGGTGGACCTGGTGGCCTCGGCCCACAGCGTGCGCATTCTGCTGGTGGTGATCCTCCTGCCGTTCGGCTTCCAGGCGTTGGGCCTGCGCGGTCTGGACCCCTTCGTGCCCGGCCCTGCCGTGGTGCACGGCGCCGGGCTGGCGCTGCTGATCGCGCTGACCTGCGCGGGCTCGCTGCTGCTGCAGCACCTGGGCAAGCCCACACCGTGGGTGCTGGGCTCGCTGGCCGTGGCGGCCACGCTCACTGCCAGCGGCGTCGAGCTGTCGGCCCTGCCGACGTGGATGACCCACCTCGGCCAGGTCTTCATCGGCGTGGCCCTGGGCACGCGCTTTTCGCCGGATTTCGTCCGCACCGCCCCGCGCTGGCTGGCCAGCGTGGCCGTCGGCACTTTGGCGATGATCGTGCTGTGCGCGGGCTTTGCCTGGGTGCTGGCCCGCTGGGTGGGCCTGCATCCGGCCACGGTGATGTTGGGCACCTCGCCCGGCGGCATCGCCGAGATGTGCATCACCGCCAAGGTGCTGCAACTGGGCGTGCCCATCGTGACGGCCTTCCACGTCACGCGCATGGCCGCCGTGGTGCTGCTGTCCGGGCCGCTGTTCGGGTGGCTGAGTCGACGCGGCTGGCTGGGCTGAAGGAGATCAGCGCCGCATCCGCGCGGCGAACAGCTCGGCGATGCTCACCTCGCGCGGGCCCGGCACCAGCTCGAAGGCATCGCCGGCACGCACGGTGCCTTCCTCGCGCACGGCCAGGTAGAAGCCGCAGTAGCCCGATTGCGCCATCAGCCGGGCCGACTGGCGAAAGCCCATCGCATGCTCGAACTTGAAGCAGGGATAGCGCGGCTCGCTGATCGCCAGCGCGCAGTCCGGGAACTTCAGCACATCACCGATCCAGGCCTGGGACTCGGTCAAGCCGGTCAGCGTCAGGTTCTCGCCCAAGGCGCCGGGTGGCAGCGCCTCGTCCCACGGCGCCACACGGGCCTGGGCGCGCACGGTGCGCCAAAAGGCATAGTGCTCGAAGGGGTAGGCGTAAACCGCCTTGGACAGCCCCCCGTGCACGCTGGGGTCGGCCTGCTCGTCACCTTCCAAGCCCAAGCAGCCGACGCTCACACCCCCTGGCACCGGCTGTTTCCCATAGGCGCTGAGCACCTCACGGCCCTGGATCCTCAGCAGGCGGGCGGCCCCGACCTGGACGGACAGCACGCGGCCCACGACAGGCATATCCGTGACTCAACCGCGCGGCATGGTGGCCGAGTAGCCGCCAGGCGCCAAGGCGACGGCACGGCGCCCGGTGGGGCCGGTCAACCAGTCCAGGAAGAGCTTGCCGGCCGGGTGGTTGACCCGGAAGGACCGCATCGCATGGTAGAAGTCGGCCAGCCGAGCATCGCCCTCCACGACGACCCCCAGCCGGTCGCGCTGGCGCGAGGTGAGCCAGACGCCGCGGTCCACCAGCACATAAGCACCCCGTTCGTTGGCCTGGGCAAGGGTCTCGGCCATGCCGCCGACGGCCCGCTGGTACCAGGGCCCCTGCGGCTCCAGGCCCGCGGCCTGCCACAGCGAGCGCTCCTTGGCCCGTGCGCCGGTGCGCTCGGCAGGGGCCACGAACAAGGCCTGCCCCTGGGTCCCGGCCTGCGCCAGCCGCACCAGTGCCGCGGCCACGTCCGCGCCACCGGCCAGGCCCAGCGGATCGCGCGGCGGCGGGGCCTTGCGGCCCTTGACCGGCGCCGCCGGGCGCTCCATCGGCCCGGCCAGGAGAAAACGGTTGGACGCCACGAAGCGCCGGTCGTGCACCAGACCCTGCCGCAGCAAGGCCTCCTCGGCCTGCGGCGCATGGGTGATGGCCACATCGACCTCCCCCTGCTCCAGCAAGGCCAACATGCGCTCGCTGGGCCCCGGGGTGGTGTCCACGGCCAAGCCCGTGTCGCGTGCGATGGCACGACGGATGTGCAGCGCAAAGCCGCTGTCGTGCAAGGAGGTGGCCACCCCCACCAGCAAGGCCTGTGTCTGGGGGCGGCGCTGCTGGGCACGGACCGCCCCGCACCAGGCAGCCAGCGGCGCCGCGCCGGCGGCGCGCAGCAGGTCGCGGCGCGAAACGAGGAGACAGGCCATGGGCAACGCGCGGATCGGGCAACGGGACGCACATCTTACTGAACGCCGGCTTCGGCCCGGCCCCAGCCCTCCCCCCGCTCGGCGCCGCCGCCGGCGTTCTCGCGCACAACGACCGATGCGCCGGGCATGCCCCCATACCGAAACTGCATAAACCCATGTCACCCTCGAGTTACCACCGGATTACACTGGACAGACGGCCTGTCAGCGGGGGCCAGCGGCCCACATCCCGGTGTTCCCGCGTTCGACGCCCCCGGCCTGCGCACGACGCAGTCCCAAGGGGCCGAAGCAGTGCGGCCGTGCGCTTGGTGGCGTGCGGCCTTGCGGCATTTGGCGAGCCCCGAGCACCAGCCCCAGCGCCCTGCCCCTTGCGGCGGGTCGGTCCGAGGCTCTCCAAATCCCGCTTTCGGTTTTTCAACGATTGGAGTGACCATGAACCAACCTGCCATGCAGGGCCTGAGGCTGCAGGCCCCGGCCTATGTGAAAAACGCCAAGGTGCTGGCCTGGGTGGCCGAGATCGCCGCCCTGACCGAGCCCGACGCGATCCACTGGTGCGACGGCAGCCAAGCCGAGTACGACCGCCTGTGCGAGCAGCTCGTGCAAGCAGGCACCTTCCGGCGGCTCAACCCTGCCAAGCGCCCGGGCAGCTATCTGGCCTGGAGCGATCCCAGCGACGTGGCCCGCGTGGAAGACCGCACCTTCATCTGCACGGCCAAGCAAGAAGACGCCGGCCCGACGAACAACTGGATGGCGCCCGAGCAGATGCGCGCCCTGTTGCAAACCGGGCCCAACGCGCTGTTCAAAGGCTGCATGCGCGGTCGCACGATGTACGTGGTGCCCTTCTCGATGGGCCCGCTGGGTTCGCCCATCGCCCACATCGGCATCGAACTCTCCGACAGCCCCTATGTGGCCGTGAACATGCGCATCATGACCCGCATGGGCCGGGCCGTGTTCGACGTGCTGGGCACCGACGGCGATTTCGTGCCCTGCGTGCACAGCGTGGGCGCGCCGCTTTCACCCGGCCAGAAAGATGTCGCCTGGCCATGCAACCAGACCAAGTACATCGTCCACTACCCCGAGACCCGCGAGATCTGGAGCTACGGCTCGGGCTACGGCGGCAATGCCCTGCTGGGCAAGAAGTGCTTCGCGCTGCGCATCGCCTCCACGATGGGCCGTGAGCAGGGCTGGCTGGCCGAGCACATGCTCATCCTGGGCGTGACCAACCCGCAAGGCAAGAAGTACCACATCGCCGCCGCCTTCCCCAGCGCGTGCGGCAAGACCAACTTCGCGATGCTCATTCCGCCCAAGGGCTTCGAGGGCTGGAAGGTCACGACCATCGGCGATGACATCGCCTGGATCAAACCCGGCCGGGACGGCCGCCTGTACGCGATCAACCCCGAAGCAGGCTACTTCGGCGTGGCCCCGGGCACGAACGAGAAGACCAACCCCAACTGCATGGCCTCGCTGCGCGAGAACGTGATCTTCACCAACGTGGCGCTCACCGACGACGGCGATGTGTGGTGGGAGGGCATGGGCCCGGCGCCCGAGCATGCCATCGACTGGCAGGGCCAGGACTGGACGCCGCAGATTGCCAAGGACACCGGCCGCAAGGCGGCGCACCCCAACGCGCGCTTCACCGTGGCGGCCACGAACAACCCTGCACTCGACCCCGCCTGGGACGACCCGGCCGGCGTGCCCATTGACGCCTTCATCTTCGGTGGGCGCCGCAGCACCACCGTGCCGCTGGTGACCGAGGCGCGCAACTGGGTCGAAGGCGTCTACATGGCCGCCACGATGGGCTCAGAGACCACCGCCGCGGCCTTCGGCCAGCAAGGCGTGGTGCGCCGTGACCCCTTCGCGATGCTGCCCTTTGCCGGCTATAACATGGCCGAGTACTTCCAACACTGGCTCGATCTGGGCCGCAAGCTGCAAGCCAGTGGCGCACAGCTGCCGCGCATCTACACCGTCAACTGGTTCCGCAAGGATGAGGCCGGCCACTTCGTGTGGCCGGGCTTCGGCGAGAACATGCGCGTGATGAAGTGGATGATCGACCGTATCGAAGGCCACGGCCGCGGCGAGGAGCACATCTTCGGCGTGACCCCGCGCTACGAGGACCTGCACTGGGACGGCCTGGACTTCAGCGCCCAGCAGTACGGCCTGGTGACCCACCTCGACCTCGCCGCATGGCAGCAGGAACTGCGGCTGCACGACGAACTCTTCGAGCAGCTTTCGCACCGCCTGCCCCGCGAGCTGGTCGAGACCAAGGAACGGCTGGCCCGGCGCCTGACGGCCTGAGCGGGCCCTCAGCAGGCCAAAGCCGCCCTCGGGCGGCTTTTTCACACGCCCACGTTGGCGGCGCGGGCGTCTTGCAGGTAAGCGCTCACTCGTCTCGCGAGGATTGCAGACGCGTCGCTGCCGCCCGCAGCTCGGCAGCAAAACCGGGCTGGCTGATGCTGTAGGTGTCGGCCAAGCGCAGCATCTCCTGGATAGCGCGCCTCTCGGCCCACAGGCGGCGCTGCTCGATCAGGTTGTGGCCGACGGCACGCAGGCCCTGCAGGAGGCTGGCGAACAGGTTGGCTGCCCAAGCCGCACCGCGCGGGGCGGCGGTAATGACCGGGGCCGACGGGAGCTTGATGGTGGTGGCAGACATGGTGTTTTCCTTTCAATGCACGCCATCCTTGACGTGTTGACAGGAAGTCTAGGGTAAACCCTAGGTATATCGCCAATGGATTGTTGGAATCACAGACATTCACATTGGTTATGACATGATGGCGGAATGAGTTTCCGCACCCTCGACCTCAACCTGCTGCGTGTGTTCGACCAGGTGATGGCCGAGCAGAACCTGACGCGCGCGGCGCAGCGCCTGGCGATGACCCAGCCGGCCGTCAGCAACGCGCTGCGCCGGCTGCGCCAGGCGCTGGGTGACGAGCTCGTCACCCGCACCGCCTTCGGTGTGAAACCCACGCCGAAGGCCGAGGCCCTGTGGCCCGAGGTGCGCGCCGCGCTCGACCGTCTGCGCGAGGCCATCGAGCCGCGCGGTTTCGATCCGCGCACCCAGGAAGCCACCTTCCGTCTGGCCATGGCCGACGCCACGGCCGCCACCTTGCTGCCGGCGTTGGTGCAGGCCATCGAATCGATCCAGGCCCTGACCCAGGTGCGCGTGCTGCCGCTGACCACACGCGACCCGCGCCCCTGGCTGGAGCGCGGCGAAGCCGATTTCGCGATCGGCTACTTCCCCCAGGCTGTCGCAGCCTTGGAAGCCGAGGGCGGCCAGGCCACCATCCACCACCAGCGGCTGTACGACGGGCACTATGTGTGCGTGATGCGCAAAGGCCATCCGCTGGCGCAGGGCGAGCTCACGCTGGAGCGCTTCTGCGAGGCTCACCATCTGCTGGTGAGCTTTTCGGGGCGCGCGCATGGCTTCGTCGACGAAGCCCTGGCCGCGCTGGGCCGCACCCGGCGCGTGGTGCTCACGGTCAACCAGTTCTTCACCGCCGGGCGGGTGGTCACGGGCTCGGACCTGCTGACGGTGCTGCCTTACGAGTTCCTCAGCGCCACCGGCTTCGAGGACGAGCTGGCGATCCAGCCCATCCCGCTGGCCCTGCAGGGCGTGCACGTGGAGGTGCTGTGGCACCAGCGGCACGACCGGCATCCGGCCCATGTCTGGATGCGCGAGCGCATCGTCGCGGCCGGACAGGCGCATCAGCGCCGGCGCTCGGCCCGGGGCGGCTGATCAGGCGGCCACACGGCGCAGGCCGGATGCCCCCGCCAGGGCGGCCTGGGGCCCGCAGAAGCAGAAGTCCAGCGCCGGCCGCTTGCCGCTCATCAGCTCGGCCAGCGCGCGGCCCGAGCCGGCGCCGTGCGTCCAGCCCAGCGTGCCGTGGCCGGCGTTCACCCACAGCCGGCCCACGCGGGTGCGGCCGATGTAGGGGATGTTCGAAGGCGTGCTGGGGCGCAGCCCAGTCCAGAAGTTCGGCTCGCTCAAATCGGCCACCCCGGGAAAGAGCTCTTCGTAGCGCTTGAGCAAGGCCTGGCAGCGCACCCGCGCGGTGGACGTGTCCAGGCGGGTGTCGTAGCCGGCCAGCTCGGCCGTGCCGGCGATGCGCACGAACTCGCCCAGGCGCGAGATCGCAATCTTGCGGCTGTCGTCGAGCAGGCTTACGACACTGGCCTTGTCGGGATGCTTCAGCCGCAGCGTGGCCGAATAGCCCTTGGCCGGGTAGATGGCCAGCGACACGCCCAACGGGCGCAGCAACGGGGCGGTGTACGAGCCCATCGCCGCCACGTAGGCGTCGGCCACGAGGGTGTGCTGGCGGCCGCTGCGCATGTCGCCCACACGCACGCCGCGCACCTCACCGCCACCGGCCTCGAAGCCCAGGACGTCGTGCTCGTAGAGCAAGCGCGCCCCCCGCTGCGCGCACAGGCGCGCCAGTTGCTGGGTGAAGACGCGCGCGTCGCCCGACTCGTCGCTGGGGGTGTAGGTGCCGCCGGCGATGTGGGGCCCGTAGGCGGCCAGCGCGGGCTCCACCTTCAGCACCTCCTCGCGGCTGAGCACGCGGCGGTCCACGCCGTACTTGCGCATCAGCTCGGCCCCGGCCGCGCCGTCCTCGAAATCCTTCGGCGTCGAGAAGAAGTGCAAGATGCCGCGCTCCAGGCGCTGGTAGTCGATGCCGGTGCGCGCCACCAGGGCCTTGAGCGACTCATGGCTGTAGCGGCCCAGGGCCACGAGCTGGCGCACATTGCGCTCGAAGGCCGCGTCGTTGCATTGGGTGAGGAAACGCAGCCCCCACAGCCACTGCTGCGGGTCGAGCCGGGGACGGAACAGCAGCGGCGAGTCGTCGCGGGCCAGCCACTTCAAGACCTTCAGCGGTGCGCCGGCGCTGGCCCAGGGTTCGCAGAAGCTCACCGAGATCTGCGCGCCGTTGGCAAAGCTGGTCTCCAGCGCGGCATCGGGCTGGCGGTCGACCACGGTGACCTCGTGGCCCTCTTCGAGCAGGTACCAGGCCGTGCTGATGCCCACGATGCCGGCGCCCAGAACGATGACTCGCATGATCGACTCCTCGAAGGAACGGGGGCATCCCGAGGTTCAGACCCCGGAGGCCCCCAGGGGTTGCAGCAGCAATTGCGCCGCGATCCAGAACATCACCGCGGCGATCACCGCGTCCAGGCCACGCCACACCTCGGGGCGGCGCAGCCAGCCCGAGGCCAGACGCGCCCCGTAGCCCAGCAGGCCGAACCAGGCGGCCGAAGCCGCGCCCGCACCGGCCAGGAAGGCCCAGCGCGCCGCCGGCGGATGCTGCGCGCCCAGCGCTCCCATCAGCACCACGGTGTCCAGGTAGACATGGGGGTTGAGATAGGTCATCGCCAGCGTCGCCGCCAACGTGGGCGCCAGGCCCCGGTCGCCGCCTCGGGCCACCAGGCCGGCCGAGGCGCCCGCCCAGGCGCGCCGGGCCGCCATCGCCCCATAGGCGATCAGGAAAGCCGCCCCGCCGTAGCGCATCGCCTCCATCCACAGCGGCGAGGTGGCCAGCCAGCGGCCCAGGCCCATCACGCCCACCGCAGTGAGTGCCCAGTCGGACAGGATGCACACGGCCACCACCGCGCCCACATGCCGGCGGGCCAGGCCCTGACGCAGCACCAGGGCGTTTTGCGCCCCGATGGCCACGATCAGCCCGGCCATCGCGACCAGGCCCTGCAGCCCCGCCGCCACGAGGGCGGGCGAGCTCAGGACGAAGGCGTCACGGGTCGGGTCCAGGGCCAGCATCCGGGCATTGTGGGCAGGGCGCCGCTTCCAGTGAAGCGAGATGAATATTGTTCCGATTACATTAGCGTCACTTATGAACGACCTGGACCCTGCCGCCCTGGAATGCCTGGCCGCCCTCGTGGACGAGGGCAGCTTCGAGCGGGCCGCCACGCGGCTGGCCATCACGCAGTCGGCCGTCTCGCAGCGCCTGCGGGCTCTGGAGGCCCGGCTCGGCCAGCCCGTGGTGGTGCGTGCGCGGCCCCTGCGTCTGACCGAGCCGGGCAAGGTGCTGCTGCGCTTTGCGCGCCAGTGGCAGGCGCTGCGCGCCGACGTGGCCCGCGAGCTCGATGCGGCCGGCGGCGGGGGCGACCGGCTGCCGATTGCCGTGAACGCCGACAGCCTGGCCACCTGGGTGCCGCCGGCGCTGGATGCGCTGGTGCACGAGGGCGTCTCGCTGGAGCTGGTGGTGGACGACCAGGACTTCACCCACGACTGGTTGCGCCAGGGCGCGGTGCTGGGCTGCGTGAGCACGGTGCGCCGGGCCTTGCAGGGCTGCCGTGTCACCCCCCTGGGCGTGATGCCCTATGTGGCGGTGGCCAGCCCGGCCTTCATCGCGCGCGAACTGCCGCAGGGCCTGCACCGGCGCAACTTCGCGCACGTGCCCTTCCTGGTCTTCAACCGCAAGGACGACATGCAGGCGCAGTGGGTGAGCCGTGCCTTCGGGGTGCGCGCGCCCCGCTTGCGCGAACGCTTCGTGCCCTCGTCCGACGCCTATGTACGCGCGGCCGTGATGGGCTGGGGCGTGGGCGTGGCCCCGGAACTGCAGGTGCGCGCCCATCTGGAACGCGGCGAGCTGCAGGTGCTGCACCCCGAGGTGCGCCTGCCGGTGGCCCTGCACTGGCACCAATGGAAGCTGGGCGACGAACGCCAACCCGGCGCGCGCGCCAGCCTGCTCGATCGCGTCGGTCTGGCCTTGGCGGCCGGGGCACGCCGGGTGCTGGAGCCCGCGCCCTGAACCCCGATCCAGGGGCCCGGGCGCGACAATGCAGGGCACCATGCACCCCCTCTCCAGCCGCCGCCACACCCTCGCGCAGCTTGCGCGTGCCGGCGCCGCTTTGGCGCTGGCCCGCTTGGCCGCGCCGGTGCAAGCGCGAGCCGAAACGCCGCGCTTCACCAACGACCCGTTCACGCTGGGCGTGGCCAGCGGCATGCCGCGGCCCGATGGCGTGGTGCTGTGGACCCGGCTGGCTCCGCAGCCGCTGGAGCCCGACGGCGGCCTGCCCCCGGTGGCGTTGAAGCTGCAGTGGGAGCTTGCCGACGATGAACACTTCCGGCAGGTGCGCCAGCGCGGCGAGGTGTGGACCGGGCCCGAGCGCTCGCATGCCGTCCATGTCGACGTGAGGGGCCTGCCCAGCGCTCGCACCTACCACTACCGCTTTCATTGCGGCGGGGCCACCAGCCCCGTCGGGCGCACACGCACCGCGCCGGCCGAGGATGCCGAGGTGGGCCTGCTGCGCCTGGCCCTGGCCTCCTGCCAGCATTACGAGCAGGGCCATTTCGTGGCGCACCGCGAGATTGCCCGGCAGGATCTGGACTTCGTGCTGTTCGTGGGCGACTACCTCTACGAGACCAGCCACCCGAATTTCCAGCTGCGCCGTCACGGCCCGCGCCCGACCACCCTGGCGGGCTTTCGACGCCACCATGCCCAGTACAAGCTCGACCCCGACTTGCGCGCCGCCCATGCCGCCCACCCCTGGGTGCTGACCTGGGATGACCACGAGGTCGAGAACGATTACGCCGGCGAGCGCAGCCCGCGGCATCCGGATCCGGCCGCCTTCCTGGCCCTGCGCGCGGCAGCCTACCAGGCTTATTTCGAGCATCTGCCGCTGGCGCCGTGGATGGCGCCCCAGGGGCCGCGGATGCGGCTGCATCACCGCTATGCCTGGGGTCGATTGGCCGAGCTGTGGACGCTCGATGGCCGGCAGTACCGCTCCCCCCAGGCCTGCGCCAGCGCCGAGCGGCCTGTGGGCGGGCGCCTGGCCGCGCCCTGCCCGGAGCTGTCGGACCCGCAGCGCACGATGCTGGGCTTCGAGCAGGAGCGCTGGCTGCAGCACGGCCTGGCCCACAGCCCCCGGCAGTGGAAGCTGCTTGGCCAGGCCAGCCAGATCAGCCCCTGGGGCGTGGGCACACCGGTGGGCCGTCGCCTGTACACCGACGCCTGGGACGGCTATCCGGCCGCGCGCGAGCGGCTGCTGTCGGGCCTGGCCGAGGCGCAGGTGCGCAACGTCGTGGCCCTGGGCGGCGACGTGCATCGCCATGTCGCGGCGGACCTGCGCGTGATCCCCAACGACCCCCGGTCGCCCGTGGTGGCCAGCGAGTTCGTCACCAGCTCGATCACCACCCGCGGCCTGCCCGACTATGCCCAGGGTCTGGTGCGCTCGAGCAACCCGGATCTGCGGCATGCGCGCTCCGACGAGCGCGGCTACGTGCTGCTGAGCCTGGATGCGCACCGCTCGCGCGCCGAGTTCCGCGCCACGCGCTTCCCGGTGCACGCCGACGCCCGGCTGGGCACGCAGGCGGTTTATGTCGTGGAGTCGGGTCATGCTGGCGTGCAGCCCGAGCATGCGGGCGAGCCCGGCCCCTGGGGGTCATGACGAGCCAGCGCGAGCCCCCTCGGCTGAGGGCCCGGGCTGTTCAAATGTCGCCACATCCCCCTCCAATTCGGGATATCGCGGGCTTCAGCCCCGGCGCACACTGCCGAAACATGAGATGAGACAAGGCACCGCCCGTTGGCCGTGCCCGCAAGGAAGGTGCACCATGGCCCGCTTCTCGCTGCCCCCGTGGAACCGCGCTCCCGCCCCGCAGGAGCCGGTCTATGAACCCGACCCCGCCGACCTGGGCACCGAGCTCGGGCTGGAGGTCTGCCTGGGCGGCACCGTGCCCGCCCCGGCCCACCATGGCCGCAGCGACGAGGACCCGCTGGGGCGTCGCGTCGAAGATCTGTTCAGCCACTACGGCGTCTGACACACCCCGGGCCCGCCCTCGGCGGGCCCCCAGCCGGGGCGGGGTGTGCCCGCCCCAGGAGATGCCCGTCGGTTCACTGGGGCATCACCACCGTGTCGATCACATGGATCACCCCATTGCTCGCGGTCACGTCCGTGGCCGTCACGCGGGCATTGTTCACCGTCACACCGCCGGTCGTACCGAGAGTCAGTTCCTGGCCCTGCACGGTCTTGACCTTGCCGGCCTTGACGTCCGCGGCCATGACTCTGCCGGGCACGACGTGGTAGGTCAGCACCGCGGTCAGCTTGGCCTTGTCGGCCAGCAGCGCATCGAGCTGGGCTTTGGGGATCTTCGCGAAGGCCTCGTCGGTGGGGGCGAACACCGTGAACGGCCCCGGGCCCTTGAGCGTCTCGACCAGGCCAGCGGCCTGCACGGCGGCCACCAGGGTCTTGAACGAGCCGGCCGCAATCGCGGTGTCGACGATGTCCTTGGCCCAGGCCGAGGCGCTCAGACCCAAGCCCAGGGCGGTGGCGATCAGCAGCTTCTTCATGGCAATACTCCTTGGAGGGATGAGGGTTGGAGATTCAGGGCGCCACCGGCGGCAGCAGCACGCGGTCGATGACATGGATCACCCCGTTGCTCGCCACCACGTCGGTGGCCACGAGGTTGGCGGTGCGCGAGCGGCCGTCGGTGATGAGAAGGTCGGTGCCCACGCGGAAGGTGTCGCCCTGGAGCGTCACCACATCGGCCGGCCCGCTGCTCACGAGGGCCGCCACCTCGGCCGCGCGCACCTCGTCGCCCACCACGTGATAGGTCAGGATGGCCGCCAGATCGGGCGAGGCCAGCAGCTCGTCCTTCGTGAGGTCGAGTTCGTCGAGGGCCGCCGTGAAGGCATCGTTCGTGGGAGCGAACACCGTGAAGGGCCCGGCGCCCGACAGCGTGTCCACCAGGCCGGCTTCCACCACGGCTTCCACCAGCACCGAGAAAGCCGGGTTGAGCTGGGCCATCTGCACGAGGTTCAGCACGCCGGGGGGCACCAACACCTTGTCGATGACGTGCACCACACCATTGCGGGCGTCGAGGTCGGCGGTGGTGACGGTGGCCGTGGTCCCGAGTTCGTCGGTGAGCCTCACGCCGCCGGTGAGGCTCAGGTCCAGCGCGGCGGGACTGCCTTCGAAGGTGTAGAGCGTGTTCAAAGAGCCGGCCGTCAGGGCGGTGGACGGGTTGTCCCCGGCCACCACGTGGTAGGTGAGGATCTTCACCAGGGCATCGGCCGGCAGGGCGTTCACCAGCGCCGCACCGTCGGCCAGGCCGATGGCGCGGGCCGCCGCGTCGAAGGCCGCATTGGTGGGCGCAAAGACGGTGAGCTGGGTGTCGCCCGAGAGTGTGCCCACCAAGTCGGCCTTGACCACCGCGGCCACCAGGGTGCTGAAATTCGCATCGCTCTGGGCGACCTCGACAATGCTGGGCGCCGCCGTGGTGTCCTCGTCATCGTCACCGCCTCCGCAGGCGGCAAGGAAGGCGACCGACGCGGCCGCCACCAGGTACTTGAGCCATCGAGTCATGGGGTTCTCCTGAAAGGAATCCAGAAACGCCCCTCCCGCCGGGTCCGAAGTCATCGGGCACACGCTTCGGTCGCCGAGCAGGAAATATAACTCGTCAGTTCATAATTTCAACTTCTTAGTTTGTCATACGACCGATCAGTTAAAGTTTGACGATCGGGTATGTCTCGTCGCCGGGAGGTCTACAATGCAGCCTATGGCCCGCATGTCGTTCAAGGAACAGGTGCTTCGCGCTCGCGAGGACGCCATCGTCTCGTCGGTCAACCGTCTGCTGGCGGAAAAGGGCTTCGAGGTGATGACGGTGGACGAGGTCGCCGCCGATGTGGGCATCGCCAAGGCGAGCCTGTACAAGCACTTCACCTCCAAGGAAGAACTGGCGGCCGCGGCGATGATCCGCGTGCTGCAACGGGCGCTGGACTTCACCGCGCCGCTGGATGCGGACGCGGGGCTTGCGCCCATCGACAAGCTGCGCGCCACCGCCCGCTGGACGATGGAGGTGCAACTGGCCGGCGAGATGCCTTCGCTGCCCTCGCAGAACTCCAGCCTGCGCCAAGCCCTGATCGCCCACCGTGGCTACATGGACCGGCTGATCGCGCTGAGCGACCGGCTGGGGGCCTGGATCGTCGCGGCGCAGGCCGATGGCCAGATCAACCCGGCCCTGCCGCCCGAGGTGGTGCTCTACACCCTGTTTGCGCGTGCCTGCGATCCGGTGCTGGGCTTCCTGAAGGCCGGCGGCCAGCACAGCGACGCGCAAATCATCGACTACCTGCTGTCGACCTGCTTCGACGGTCTGCGCGGACCGGCGCCGGCCAACGCCGCGGAGCACTGAACCCGGCCGGGCGCTGGGCCTCAGCGCACCAGCATCACCGGCGTCTTGCAATGGGCGATCACGTAGGTCGCCACCGAGCCCATCACGAGGTTGCCCAGCGTGCCGTGGCCGTGCGAGCCCATGACCACCAGGTCGAACTTGCCAGCGCCCGCCATCTTGGCGATGACCTCACCGGGATGGCCGACCTTGTGCAGGGTCTTGGCCTTCAGGCCCTGCTTGTCGAAGAAGGTGCGCACCGGCTTGAGCACCTTCTCGGCCTCGTCGGCGTAGTACTCGGCCAGCGTCTCCTTGTCGATCACCGCTGCCGCGCGCGGGGGCACGGCCGGCACGGCGGTCAGCACGGTGTAATCGTGCCCGCCGCCGAACAGTTCGTCGTGCGCAGCCAGATAGCCCAGCATGCGCTTGGTGTAGGCACTGCCGTCGACGGCAACGAGGATCTTCATCGAAACGCTCCTGAGAGGGAATGTTGCAAGCTTCTCATCACCGCGACGGGGCGGACTTGATGGGCATCAAGATCATACGCAGCTTGCCGTTGCCCCCCTGCTTCCCCCTTCTGAGGGATGGGGGCCTCACGACAGAGGCGGTACAGTGGCTGGGTGCTGTCACACGGGGCTGACACCAAGAAGTCGCCGCCGCCGCACAGGCGCCCTCGAGGTGTCGCACGGCGGGCCAGTATCACAGTCTCCCAACGACGTCCTTCACAGGACTTCCTCGCCCACCCTCGCGGTGGGCGTTTTTTTCGCCAAGCTCCGCCCGGGCCGCGGCCGGCCTTGGCGATGGTCAAGGCGCAAAGCCTGCGGCCAGGGTGTCGCGCAGGTAGGCCACCAGGGCCTGCACGGCGCGCGGCACCACCGGGCTGTAAGGACGGATCGCATAGAGCCGCTCGCCAAAGGCCCCCACCGGCCGCCAGCGCGGCAGCACGGCCACGAGGCGGCCACCGCGCAGCGCAGCCTGGGCGCTGAAGTCGGGCAGCACCGCCAGGCCCAACCCGCCCAGCACCGCCTCGCGCAGCACCTCGCTGTTGTTGGCCGCGAAGGCCCCCCGCACCGGCACAGTCACGCGCTGGCCGTCGGCCGATTCGAACGACCAGGTGGTCGTCTCGCCCGGGCGGGGATAGGCCAGGCAGTCGTGCGCGACCAGGTCCTGCGGATGAGCGGGTGTGCCGCGCCGGCGCAGGTAGGCCCGGCTGGCCACCAGCCAGGAGCGTGTCTCGCACAGGGTCCAGGCCACATGGGTGTCGGGGGGAGCGGCGGTGTGGCGCACCGCCAGGTCGAAGCCTTCCTGAGCCAGCGAGACCAGGCGGTCGGAGAGGTCCATCTCGATGCGCACCTGCGGATGGCGGCGCAGGAACTCGGGCAGCCGCGGCACGATCTGCTGGCGCCCCAGCGCCACCGGCGCACTCAGGCGCACCAGGCCGCGCGGGGCACCGGCCAGGTCGCGCACGTTGGCAAAGCCGCGCTCGATCTGCGCATAGGCCTCGCGCGTGGCATCCACGAGCTGCTGGCCCGCCTCGGTCAGGCGCACCGAGCGCGTGGTGCGCTGCACCAGCGGCACGCCGGCGGCCCGCTCGAGTTCGGCAATGCGCTGGCTCATCGCCGCCTTGGAGATGCCCAGGCGGCGCGCAGCCGCGGTGTAGCTGCCCTGCTCGGCCAGTTCGCCCAGGGCATGGACATGGCCCCACAGGGCCTCGATGCGCTCGCCCAGCATGATTGATCTCACGGTGTTGGTGGTGATTGTTCATGCTAATGAACAATGTGGTCAGCCGCCAGCGCTTGGAAGGCCCGCAGTGGCGGCCTAGACTGGGTGCATCGCCGACCCTTCAGGAGAACGACATGGGCGCCCCCGACCTGCAACTTTCCACCACCGTGGCCCACTGGATCGCCGGCCGTCTCACGCCCGGCACGAGCGGCCGCACCCAGAGCGTCTACCACCCGGCCTCGGGCACGGTGGCGCGCGAGGTGGTGCTGGCCGGCCCCGAGGACGTGAACGCCGCGGTGGCCGCAGCGCAGGCGGCCTTCCCCGGCTGGGCGGCCACCCCGCCGATCCGCCGTGCGCGCGTGCTGTTCAAGTTCCTCGAACTGCTCAACCAGCACCGCGACACGCTGGCCGCGATGATCACCGCCGAGCACGGCAAGGTGTTCACCGACGCGCAGGGCGAGGTCACGCGCGGCATCGAGATCGTCGAATTCGCCTGCGGCATCCCGCAACTGCTCAAGGGCGATTACACCGAGCAGGTGTCCACCGGCATCGACAACTGGACCATGCGCCAGCCCCTGGGCGTGGTGGCGGGCATCACGCCGTTCAACTTCCCCTGCATGGTGCCGTGCTGGATGTTCCCGGTGGCGATCGCCTGCGGCAACAGCTTCGTGCTCAAGCCCAGCGAGCGCGACCCCTCGCCCTCGCTCTTCATGGCCGAACTGCTCCGGCAGGCCGGTCTGCCCGACGGCGTGTTCAACGTGGTGCAAGGCGACAAGGTGGCGGTCGATGCGCTGCTGGCGCATCCGGACGTGAAGGCACTGAGCTTCGTGGGCTCCACGCCCATTGCGCAGTACATCTACGAGACATGCGCCCGCCACGGCAAGCGCGTGCAGGCGCTGGGCGGCGCCAAGAACCACATGGTGGTGATGCCCGACGCGGACCTCGACCAGGCGGTGGACGCCCTGATCGGCGCGGCTTACGGCTCGGCGGGCGAGCGCTGCATGGCGATTTCGGTGGCGGTGCTGGTCGGCGAGGTGGGCGACCGGATCGTGCCCCGGCTGGCCGAGCGC
The DNA here is from genome assembly GCF_056746695.1 of Caldimonas hydrothermalis. Taxonomy (NCBI): domain Bacteria; kingdom Pseudomonadati; phylum Pseudomonadota; class Betaproteobacteria; order Burkholderiales; family Sphaerotilaceae; genus Caldimonas; species Caldimonas hydrothermalis. Next base: position 497,585 of record NZ_JBWQXA010000001.1, read on the forward strand.
ACGAAGCAACTCAAGATCAAGAACGGCATGGAGCTCGATGCCGAGATGGGCCCCATCGTCACGAAGCAGGCGCTCGAGCGCATCGAGGGTTACATCGCCCACGGCGTGCGCGAGGGCGCGCAGCTCGTGGTGGATGGCCGCGGCTACACGGTGAGTGGCCACGAAAACGGCTTCTGGCTGGGCGGCACGCTGTTCGACCGGGTGACCCCGCAGATGAAGATCTACCGCGAGGAGATCTTCGGCCCGGTGCTGTGCTGCGTGCGCGTGAAGGACTTCGCGCAGGCGGTGGCCCTGGTCAATGCCCATGAATACGGCAACGGTGTGGCCTGCTTCACCCGCGATGGCCATGTCGCCCGCGAGTTCGCCCAACGCATCGAGGTGGGCATGGTGGGCATCAACGTGCCGATCCCCGTGCCGATGGCCTGGCATGGCTTCGGGGGCTGGAAGCGCTCGCTCTTTGGCGACATGCATGCGTACGGCGAGGAGGGCGTGCGCTTCTACACCCGGCAGAAGTCGGTGATGCAGCGCTGGCCCGAGAGCACGCCCAAGGGGGCCGAATTCGTGATGCCCACGGCACGCTAAACCCGCCGGCTGGGCCTCGTGCACCTTTCTTCGGCGCTCAGCGACGAGCGCCCGGCAGGCTTGGGCGCAAGCGCGCTCAGCAAATGCTCGCGGAAGGCCAGCGCGATCGGCGACGACTGCTTGCCCCTGGGGGTGACCAAGTACCAACTGTTCGGGATCGGAAAACCCTGGACCGGCAGCTCCACCAGGTTGCCCGGTGCCATGTGGGTGAGCGCGTGCCGGCTCAGGATGGCCAGGCCCAGGCCCGAGAGCACGGCTTCCTTGATCGCTTCGTTGCTGGCGATCGTGAGCGTGCGGCCCAGCGTCCAGCCTTGCTGGGCCAGATGCCTTTCGATGGCATGGCGCGTGCCCGAACCGGGTTCGCGCATCAGCAGCCGCTCGCCAGCGAGATCCGTCCAGCGCAGCCGGCGACGGCGGGCCAGCGGGTGGTCCTGCGGGGCGATCACCACCAGCGGGTTGTCGGTGAGCCACTGCGCCTCGATGTCCAGTTCACGGGGCGGATGGCTGAACACGTAGAGGTCGTCGAGGTTGGCCTGCAAGCGCTGGCGGATGTCGGCCCGGTTGCCCACCTGCAACTCCACCTCCACCTGCGGATGCGCCTTGCAGAACGGGCCCAGCAAGGCCGGCACCAGGTACTTGGCCGTCGTGACCACGCCCAGCCGCAAGCGGCCGATGGACAGCCCGGCGCGCTGGGCCAGGCGCATCTCCAGCCGGTCGAGCACATCGAAGAGCTCGCGCGTGCTGGCCAGCAATTCCTCGCCCACGTCGGTGAGGTACAGGCGCTTGCCGATCTGCTCGAAAGGCTGCACGCCCAGAGCCTCTGAGAGCTTGGCCAGTTGCGTGGACACCGTGGGCTGGGCCAGGTGCAACGCGTGCGCCGCCTCGGTCACGCTCAGGCGCTCGGCCACCGTCTTGAAGATCTCCAGTTGCCGGAACGTGGTCTGGCGGGTGTGCAGGCGGGTCTTCATGGCAGGCTCTCGATCATTTAAGAACATCAATGTTGCACACAAAGATAATCTATTTTTAAAAATCTTTGAGTTCTCCAAAAATCCAGACGCTGCCCACCCGGCACAACGAACGGAGATCACGCCATGAGCCCATCCCTGCCCCTTGTCACCGTCGCACCTGGCGACGGCATCGGCCCGTCCTTGATGGAGGCCACCTTGCGCATCCTCGACGCCGCCGGTGCGCGTCTGGACATCCGCACGCTCGAACTGGGCGAACAGGTCTATCGCGCCGGCCACGCCTCGGGCATCGCCCCCGAATCCTGGGATGTCCTGCGTGAAAGCCGTGTGCTGCTCAAGGGCCCCATCACCACACCGCAGGGCGGGGGCTACAAGAGCCTGAACGTGAGCCTGCGCAAGGCGCTGGGCCTGTATGCCAACGTGCGGCCCTGCGTGGCTTATCACCCGGTGGTGCCCACCCGGCACCCCGGCATGGACGTGGTGATCGTGCGCGAGAACGAGGAAGACCTCTACGCCGGCATCGAGCACCGCCAGACCGACGAGGTCTATCAATGCCTCAAGCTGGTCACGCGTCCGGGCTGCGAGCGCATCGTGCGCTACGCCTTCGAGTACGCACGCCGCCACGGGCGGCGTCGCGTCACCTGCTTCATCAAGGACAACATCATGAAGATGACGGATGGGCTCTTCCACCGCGTCTTCGAGGAGATCGGCGCACAGTACCCCGAACTGCAACGCGACAGCCTCATCGTCGATATCGGTGCCGCGCGCCTGGCCGATGCGCCGCAGGACTTCGACGTCATCGTCACGCCCAACCTCTACGGCGACATCCTCTCGGACGTGGCCGCGCAGATCGCCGGCTCGGTCGGCATGGCCGGCTCGGCCAACATCGGCGAGCACTGCGCGATGTTCGAAGCCATCCATGGTTCGGCCCCCCAGCTGGCAGGTCGCGATGTGGCCAATCCCTCGGGCCTGCTCAATGCCGCCGTGCAGATGCTGCTGCATCTTGGCCAGGCCGAGGTGGCCGAGCGGGTGCACAACGCCTGGCTGCGCACACTGGAGGAGGGCCTGCACACGGCCGACATCCACCGCGAGGGCCACAGCCGCCGGCTGCTGGGCACGCAGGCGTTTGCGCAGGCGGTGGTCCAACGCCTGGGGCGCCAGCCCGAGATCCTGCGCCCGGTGCGCTTCGATGCGAACGGCCCGCTGCAACTGCCCGCCCCGGCGCGACGCGACCCGGCCCCCAAGCAACTCGTGGGCGTCGATGTGTTCCTGCAGTGGCGCGGGGCGGCACCCGAGCAGCTCGGCCAGGCGCTGCAGCGCTTCGGGCAGGGCTCGCTGGTGCTGCAGCTCATCACCAACCGCGGCGTGAAGGTCTGGCCGCACGGTCTGCCGCAAACCTTCTGTGTGGACCATTGGCGCTGCCGCTTCAAGGCCACGGACGACCAGGCCGACTTCGGCGAGGTCCTGGCCTTGCAGGCCCGGCTGCACGAAGCCGGCTATGAGGTCGTGAAGACCGAGAACCTCTACCACTTCGCCGGCGAGCCCGGCTATGCCGGGGTGCACGGCTGAATCGACGCCTGGCGGCGGTGTTCAGCGCCCCGCCTGCAGCATTGCCGCCATGCGCTCGTGGATCAGGTGGACGGCCTTCAACGGGCGCAGCATGACCTTGAAGTCGCTGATCTGCCCGGCCTCGTTCCAGCGCAGGATGTCCACGCCATTGATGGCGATGCCGTCCAGTTCGAGTTCGAACTCCAGCATCGCCTCCGATGGGCCGACGATTTCGCGCACGTAGCGGAAGCTCGGGTGGGAGAACACCCGGAAGGCCGCCGCAAGGTAAGCCGCCGTCAGCCCGCGCCCGCGCTGCGGGGTATGCACCACGGGCGAGTGAAAGACGGCATCCTCGGCCAGCAGCGCCGGCAGGCCCGAGGCGTCCTGCTCGCGGACGAGCCGGTGCCAGGTGTCGAGAGGGTGTGGGGACATGCTCTGCTCCGTATCAGCCACCAGCGCGCTTGCCGCCCCACCGGGGGCCCGAGGCGGGCGTCTCGACGCCGTGCAGGGGGCATGGTGAAAGTATGCCGCGGCCCGCCGACCTCAGCCCCGCACGCCGCCTCCCAAGCCCGGCCTGCTTCATCGCGCCTCACGCCCCCACCAGCCCTCCGTCCCGGCGCCTCACCGCCACGGTGGCCGAGCGGGGCCGGCCGCCGTCGGGCCAGCGGGAGTGTTTCGTGGGCTCGGCCGGGTCGGTCCGGTCGTTCTCGGGCTCGCCCGGGTGTTGGATGTTGACGAACATCGTGGTGCCGTCGGGCGTCATGGTGGCACCGGTGATCTCGGCGCCGCGCGGGCCGGTGAGGAAGCGGCGCACTTCGCCGGTGGCGGGGTCGCAGGCGAGCATCTGGTTGTGGCCGAGCCGCGCGAATTCGCCGCGACCCATCACGCTGGCGCTCATGTCGGTCTGGATCCACAGCACGCCGCGGGCATCGACCCACAGGCCGTCGGGGTTGGCGAAGGCGTCGCCGCGGAGATTGCCTTGCGCTTCGGCCCGCGCATTCGCCGGGTCGCCGGCCAGGAGGAAGACGTCCCAGGTGAAGGTCTCGCCGTCGAAGTCACCCTCCTCGCGCCAGCGGATGATGTGGCCCATGCTGTTGCGTGCACGCGGGTGCGCGGCGTCCACGCCGGGGTGACCCTCGGTACCGCGGCGGGTGTTGTTGGTGAGCGAGCAGAAGACCTCGCGCGTGGCGGGGTTCACCGCCACCCATTCGGGACGGTCCATCGGCGTGGCCTGCAAAGCGTCGCTGGCCTGGCGCGCCTGGATGAGCACCTGACCCTGGTCGGCGAAGCCATGAGCCGGCGTCAAGGGTGCGCGGCCATGCACCAAGGGCAGCCAGCGGCCCCGGCCATCGGCATCGAAGCGGGCGACGTAGAGGATGCCGTGGTCGAGCAGTTCGGCATTGGCCTTGGCGCCACCGGGACGGATCGCGTCGCGCGAGACGAACTTGTAGAGGTATTCGAAGCGGGCGTCCTCGCCGCTGTAGACGACGGCACGGCCGTCGCGGGTGACCGCCACGGTGGCACCTTCGTGTGCGGCGCGGCCCAAGGCCGTGCGCTTGACCGGGGTGGACTGCGGGTCGAAGGGGTCCACCTCGACGATCCAGCCGAAGCGGTTCGGTTCGTGGGGGTGGCGCGCGGCATCGAAGCGTTCGTCGAACTCATGCCAGCGGTAGCCCCAATTGGCACCCAGGCCCCAGCGGCGCTGGTGGGCATCGAGCCGTTCTGGTGCGGCGAAGTAACCGATGAAGTTCTCTTCGCCGCTGAGATAGGTGCCCCAGGGCGTGAGGCCGGCGGCGCAGTTGTTCAGGGTGCCCCGCACGGTGAGGCCGGCCGGGTCGGCCGCGGTGCGCATCATCGGGTGGCCGGCGGCCGGGCCGCGCAGCGTGAAGGGCGAGAACACCGTGAGGCGGCGCGCATACCGTGAGGGGCGCATCAGTTGCCATCGGCCATCACGCATTGCCACCTCCACCACCGAGATGCCGTGCGCGGCCTGGCTCTTGCGCACCTTCTCGGCTGACCAGTTCGCCATGCCGTCGGGATGCAGCAGGCCTTCATCGGTGTATTCGTGGTTCATCACCAGCAGACCCCGGTCGCTGCGGCCGTCGAGCGGGAAGAAGTGCAGGCCGTCGTGGTGCATGCCCAGTTGTGCGGCCTGGTCGTCGGCGCTGTGGCTCGCATCAGGCCGCCAAGGGGGCATGTTCCCCACCAGGCCCACCGGCTCGCCCCACCGTGCGATCACCTGGGCCACGTAGCCCTCGGGCACCACCACGGCATCGGCGGTGGAGGGCGGCACGCCCCGAAAGCCCAACAGCGGCGATGACGACACCGCCGAAGCCGGCGCGAGGCCCAGAGAGACCAAGGCCGCCACCGTACTGCCTTGCAGCACACGACGCCGCGAAAGATCGCACAACGAACGCAGGTCCGCACGCTCGCTGCGGTTCGACCACTCCATCCGTTCGTAGTCCTTGGGCATGGTGATGAGGCTTGCTGAATATGTCCTGAAGAAGTGCACGGCCGTCCGAAAACCTAGGGTGGACCCTGGGATTGTCTCGTGCGTGACTGACCCTGATGTGCGGCCTGCCTACCTTGCGAACCCAGTATCAGAAGGAGACAGCGGATGAAGCTTTTCCGCCTCGACAACAAGGTGGCCATTGTGACCGGCTCCAGCCGCGGCATTGGCCGATCCATCGCCGAAAACCTCGCGCGCAGTGGGGCCCGCGTAGTGATCTCCAGCCGCAAGGCCGACGCCTGCGAAGCCGTGGCCCAGGCCATCCGCGACGACGGCGGCCAGGCCCTCGCGATCCCGGCCAACATCTCGTCCAGGGACCAGCTCGAAGCCCTGGTGAGACGCACCCGCGAGCACTGGGGACCGATCGACATCCTCGTGTGCAATGCCGCGAGCAACCCCTACTACGGCCCCAGCACCGGCATGAGCGATGAGGTCTTCGACAAGATCATGCACAACAACGTGCTGAGCAATCATTGGCTGTGTCAGATGGTGCGCGAGGACATGGCCGCCAGGAAGGACGGCGCCATCGTCATCGTCTCGTCGATCGGCGGGCTGCACGGCTCGGCAACCATCGGCGCCTACAACATCTCCAAGGCGGCCGACATGCAGTTGGCGCGCAACCTGGCCGTCGAGTGGGGGCCGGACAACATCCGCGTCAACTGCATCGCCCCTGGCGTGATCCGCACCGACTTCGCCAAGGCCTTGGTGGACGACCCGCGCGTGCGCGCGCTGATCGAAAGCCAGTTGCCGCTGCGCCGCTTCGGCGAGCCTGATGACATCGGCGGCATCGCGGTGATGCTGGCCTCGGCCGCCGGCCGCTACATCACCGGCCAGACGATCGTGGCCGATGGCGGCTACATGATCCGCTGAGCCTGTGCCGTTGCCTCTCACACGGAGTTTCGCCTTGGACTTGTTCTTCCAACAAGTGCTCAACGGGCTCACGCTCGGCGGCATCTACAGCCTCGTGGCCTTGGGTCTCACACTCGTCTACGGCATCTTGCACGTGCCCAATTTCGCGCATGGCGCCTTCTACATGGCCGGCGCCTACGCGGCCTTTTGGCTCATCACCGCCCAGGGCTTCAACTACTGGGTGGGCATGGCGGGGGCCGCAGTGGCCGTGGCGCTCATTGCCGTGCTGGCCGAGCGGCTGGTGTTCCACCCGCTGCGCGATGCGCCGGGGCTGCACCACATGATCGCGGCCATCGGCCTGCTGCTCTTCCTCGAAGCCGGCGCCCAGGCGGTATGGGGGGCCGACTTCCACCGCCTGCCCACGCCCTACACCGGCATCGTCGAGATCGGCGGTGCCACCGCGCCGGTGCAGCGGCTGATGATCGTGGGGGCGGCTTTTGCGCTGATGGTGGCGTTGCACCTCTTCCTGAAAAAGACGGTGATGGGCTCGACCATCATCGCGATGGCACAGAACCGCCAGGGCGCGGCGCTGGTGGGCATCGACCCCAATCGCGTGGCGATGCTGACGTTCGCCATCTCGGGCGTGCTCGCTGCAGTGGCCGCCACGCTGTATGCGCCCATCAACCTCATCTACCCCGCGATGGGCCACCTGGTCATCACCAAGGCCTTCGTGATCATCATCCTGGGCGGCATGGGCAGCGTGCCCGGCGCGATCGTGGGCGGGCTGATCATCGGCTTCGCCGAGAGCTTCGGCGCCTTCTACATCTCGCCCGACTACAAGGACATCATCGCCTTTGCGCTGCTGGTCGTGATCCTGTCGTTCCGCCCCGAGGGCCTGTTCACCAAGGGAGTGCGCTGATATGGACCGCGTCTTCGACCTTCTGCATGGCAAGTTCGGCTGGAGTCTGCTGCTGGCCGCCGGCATCGCTTTCCCCTTCGTGGCGGGCAACGACTACCACCTCACGGTGATGTCCACCGCCTACATCTTTGCGCTGGCCACCGTGGGGCTGAACCTCATCACCGGCTACACGGGCCAGTTCAACCTCGCGCACGCGGGCTTCATGGCGGTGGGCGCCTACACGGTGGGCATCCTCACGGTGGACCACGGCGTGCCCTTCTGGGTGGCGTTTGCGCTGTCGGGCGGGGTGGCCGCGGTGCTGGGCTTGTTCATCGGCATCGTCTCGCTGCGGCTCAAGGGCCACTACTTCTCGATCTTCACGCTGTGCGTGGGTTACATCATGTACCTGGTGATCGAGAAGTGGGAAAGCCTCACCCACGGGACCGTGGGCATCATCGGCATCCCCTCGCCCTCGCCCATCGGCCCGTTGCAGTTCGAGTCGCCGCGCGAGCTGTACTACCTGGTGCTGTTCTTTCTGGCGGTGGGCATGTGGGCCATGCACCGCATCGTCAACTCGCTGATGGGCCGCAGCTTCGTGGCCGTGCGCAACAGCGAGGACCTGGCCGAGGCGCTGGGCATCAACCTGATGCGCACCAAGGTGACGGCCTTCGTGCTGTCGGTGGTCTATGCCGGCCTGGCCGGCGGCCTGTACGCCGGCTTCGTGCGCTTCCTGGGCCCCAGCGTGGCCGGCGTGGAGCACACCTTCGACATGACGATGTACATGCTCATCGGCGGTATCGGCACGATGTTCGGCCCGCTGCTGGGGGCACTGGCCATGCCCTGGCTCACGCAGTACCTGCAGTTCCTGCAGGAGTACCGTTTCGTGGTGTTCGGTCCGCTGCTCATCGTGCTGGTCATCTTCCTCCCGCACGGCCTGGTGGGCAGCTTGCTGCAGTGGCGCGCGCGGCGCCTGTCGCGGCGTGCGGCGGCCGCCTCACACGCGGCCGGCCAGCGGGCCACCGGCACCTTGTCCACCCAGGAGGGCGGCCATGCTTGAGATCCAGCAACTGACCAAACGCTTCGGCGGCCTGGCGGCCGTGCGCGAGGTGAGCACCACCATCGAGGCCGGCAAGATCAACGCGATCATCGGCCCCAACGGCGCGGGCAAGACCACCTTCTTCAACCTGATCAGCGGAGCGCTGGCACCCACCAGCGGGCGCATCGTCTACGAAGGCCGCGACGTGGCCGGCCTGCGCGCCGACCAGATGGCCGCGCTGGGTGTGGCGCGCACCTTCCAGACCACCGCGCTCTTCGACCGCGCCACGGTGCTGGACAACCTCATCGTGGGCCACCGCCTGCGCACGCGCTCGGGCCTGTGGGACGTGCTGGCGCGCACGCGCCGCCTGCACGAAGAGGAAAAGCGCTGCCGCCGCAAGGCCGAGGAGGTCTTGGAGTTCGTGGGGTTGGCCCACGCCGCCCACCGCATGGCCGGCGACATCTCGCAGGAAGAGCGCAAGCGCGTGGCCTTTGCGCTGGCGCTGGCCACCGAACCCAAGGTGGTGCTGCTCGACGAACCCGCCGGCGGCGTGAACCCCGAAGAGACCGTGGGCCTGGCCGCACTGATCCGCAAGATGCGCGACAGCGGCCTGACCGTGTGCCTGATCGAACACAAGATGGACATGATCATGAGCCTGGCTGACAAGATCATGGTGCTGAACTACGGCGAGAAGATCGCCGAGGGCAGCCCGGCCGAGATCCGCAGCAACCCTCAGGTGATCGAGGCCTACCTGGGCAGCGACGGCGCCCACGACATCAAGGAGGCCGCCGATGCTGCAGCTTGAGAAGGTGAGCCTGCAGTACGGCTCGTTCCGCGCCCTGCACGAGGTGTCGCTGCACGCGGACGACGGCGAGTTGGTGGTGCTGCTGGGTGCCAACGGCGCGGGCAAGAGCTCGATCTTCCTCACTGCCAGCGGACTGCTCAGGGCGGCCGGCGGACGCATCCGCCTGCGTGGCCAGGAGGTGACGGGAGCCAAGCCGGCCCGCCTGGTCGAGCAGGGCCTGGTGCTGTGCCCGGAGGGCCGCAAGCTCTTTCCCGGCATGTCGGTGCTGAAGAACCTGATGCTGGGCGCCTACGTGCACCGGCGCGACCGCCAGGGCAATGCCAGGCGGCTCGAAGAGGTCTTCGAGATGTTCCCCATCCTGCGCGAGAAGAAGGACGACGCGGCCGGCTCGCTGTCGGGCGGGCAGCAGCAGATGGTGGCCATCGGCCGCGCGCTGATGGGCCGGCCCAAGGCCTTGCTGCTCGACGAGCCCTCGCTGGGCCTGGCGCCGCTGGTGGTCAAGCAGGTGCTGGAGGTGATCCAGCGCATCAACCGCGCCGGCACCACCGTGCTGCTGGCCGAGCAAAACGCCTATGCGGCGCTGCAGATCGCCCACCGTGCCTACGTGCTCGAAGGCGGGCGCATCGTGATGGAAGGCCGCCGCGACGAGCTGCTCAACAACGACACGGTGCGTCGGGCCTACATCGGGGCCTGATCGCGAGGCGGTTTCCTTTTCTTTCTTTGGTTCCACCACACGCCGGCCCTGTGCAGGTCGGCTTCACTCAGGAGAGCACAGACATGTTGCATTCATCCTCTTCGCGCCGCTTCGTGCTGCGCAGCATGGCCGCCGCCGTGGCCCTGGCGGGCCTGGGCAGCACCGCCTTCGCCCAGGAGGTCGTCAAGATCGGCTTTTCCGGCCCGCTGAGCGGCGGCGCTGCGCTGTACGGCAAGAACGTGCTGTCGGGCATGGAAATGGCAATCGCCGAGATCAATGCCGATGGCCTGGACGTGGGTGGCAGAAAGTACAAACTCGAGCTGGTGGCGCTGGACGACAAGTACAACCCCAGCGAAAGCGCCATCAACACCCAGCGCCTGGTGCAGGAGCACAAGACACCGGCCGTGCTGATCCCGCATTCGGGCGGCAGCTTCGCGGTGCAGACCACCAACGAGCGCCTGGGCGTGCTGCTGCTGTCGTACACCAGCGTGCCCACCATCACCGCACGCGGCAATCAGCTCACGCTGCGCATCCCGCCGGAGTTCACCGGCTACGTCGAGCCCTTCACCCGCTATGCGATGGGCAAGTACGGCAAGAACCTGGCCATTGCGAATGCCGACCACGACTACGCCAAGGCCTGGACCGCGGCCTTCAAGCCCGCCTGGGAAAAGGCGGGCGGCAAAGTCGTGGCCGAGAACCCGATGTCGTACAACCGCTCGACCGACTTCTACAGCGGCGTGAGCCGCGTGCTGGCGGCCAAGCCCGACGTGATGTTCATCGGCGGCGCCTCCGAGCCCACCGGCCTCGTGATCAAGCAGGCGCGTGAGCTGGGCTTCAAGGGCGGCTTCGTGATCATCGACCAGGCCAAGATGGACGAGATCGCGAAGGTGACGGGGGGCTATGGCCCGCTGGAAGGCTCGATCGGCGTGCTGCCGCTGGTGGAGGACACGCGAGCCCATGCCCGTGACTTCGTCGAGCGCTTCCGCAAGCTCAACCCGGGGCGCGATCCGAGCTCGGAGGTCTCGCTGAACTACACCGCCGTGCACGCCACCGCGCAGGCCATGCGCCTGGCCGGCACCGTCAGCGATGCCAAGGCCATCCGGGCCAAGCTCAACGAAGCCTTCAAGGCCCTGCCCGACAAGTACAACCCCAACGACATCGAGGGGGTGGACGAAAAGGGCGGCTCGATCGCGAACACCTACGTGGCCGTGGTCGAGGGCGGCAAGGTCCGGCAGGTGACGCTGCGCGAGCTCGGCAGCAAGTAAGCGCCGTGCCCGCCAACGCACCAGGGGCCTTGCGGCCCCATTTTTGCCTGGCGGGCGCTCAGCGCCAGTGGGCCCCCGGCATGATGCGCTTCATGAACTGATCGAACATCGGCACGGTGAAGGCCGTGTCGCCATGGTTGGGACTCCAGATCATGCCCTTCTTGATGAGTGAGCTGCGCACGGGCGCAAGCGTCGTGACTTTCTCGCCCAGGGTGTCGGCAATGTCGCCAGAACGATGGGGCCCCGCCCCCAGTTCAGCCATGGCGCGCAGGTAGCGCTTTTCCTTTGGGGTGCAGCGGTCGAAGCGCACGCGGAAGAAGCTCTCGTCCAGCTCCGCCCGCGCTGTGATGGACGCCCGCTCCACGTCGGCCAGGGTGATGGGCGATTGCGAGGCGGCATTCCAGGCATGGCTGCCCCAGGTCTGCAGGAAGTAGGCGTAGCCCTGGGTCACGTCCAAGATGCGTTGCACCGCGTCGGGCCTGATGGCCGCGCCCTCGTCCTCGATGGGTTTGACGATGGCCAGGCGTGCCGCATCGGGTGGCAGGGCCCCGATCTCGGGGAAGTCGAACATCCGTTCGGCATAGGACTTCGCATTGCCCATGCGGCCGCGCAACTGCGGCAAGCCCGCCCCCACCAGCACCACCGGGAGCTGGCGCTGCGAGGTGCGATGCAAGGCGGTGATCAGCGCGGCCAGCTGGGCTTCTTCGACATACTGCAGTTCGTCGATGAACAGGGCCAGCGCTGTGCCCGCGGCCTTGGCCGCCAGGCCGGCCTGCTCCATGAGGGCCAGCAGGTCGTGCTCGAGATCGCCGTTGTCGGCCAGGCCGGGCTCGGGCTCATAGTCGAGGCCCACCTCGATGTCCTTGTAGGTGACCTTCAGCTTGCGGGCAAAACCCGCCAGGGCGCGCAGGCCGCGGATGGCCAGGTCCTTGGCGTTGTCCAGCGCGCTCAGGCGCAGCAGGGCCTGGCGCAACTGCGGCGCCAGCAGGGCCGGCAGGGACCGCTCCTCGGGCGCTTCGACGCGGATGGTGTGGATGCCTGCGGCCTCGGCGTCCTCGCGCATGCGGTCGAGCAGCACGGTCTTGCCCACACCGCGCAGGCCCACGAGCATCACGCTCTTGGCGGGCCGCCCCAGGCGCACACGCTCCATCGCAATGTGCACCTCCTGGCGCAAGGCATCGCGGCCCGCCAGTTCGGGCGGGGGCGCGCCCGCCCCGGGCGCAAAGGGGTTGCGGATGGGGTCCATGGCGCAAATATACAGGAATTAGCAGGTTTACATCATCCGAATAAGCTCCCTAATTTGCTTGAGCTTGTGGCATCCGGACGTAGGCGCTTGGCGGGGAAAGGATGTAGGTCGCCGCCGCTACTTCTGTGTCTCATCCCGAACTTGGCTCACCGCGATCGTGTCATCGTACGGAAAAGCGTCCGCGTCAGCCCCTGACGTCCAGTGCGCCTTGGCGTCGAAGGGCTCGCCGTCAAGATACACGTTCATGATGTCGTGCCCAAATTGAGCAGCGGAGGATTTCACCTTCTCTATTTGCGTGCAGGCTTCCTCTGGATCAGTCACGTCCACAATGAATTGCCATGCCTCGCCAGGATCAAGCGGAAAATCACCGCTTGTATTGTTCTTGATAATATATTTCAGGATCATTATTTTTCTCCCAGAGGCTAACATTATTCAGCCAAATAGATGTTTCGGAAGTAGCCTTGGCTACTCCACTTCCCTGGTTGACCGATGGGATCCCAGCACGAGACTCTTACCCGATGGCCGATCAGACTTCTTGCCTTCCTAGTGACTTCTCCGTTCGGGTCAAACGTTGCCGTCTTCATGTGTCTACGACTTCCGTCACCCAACACCAGAATCGTGCAGAGAGAGCCCCTGTGCATTTGATTCTCAAGAACCTCGAGGAGGGTGTCCGCCGACGAAAGCGTCGCTTCGCTGCGCTCTTTCAGAGCGGCAGCCTTTTCCGCCTCAATACGTGCCTTCTCAGCCTCCAACTCTTCGACCTTTGATATCAGCACTTCAATCTCCTGTTCAAGCGCATCGCTGCGTTCAATGGCATTTTTGAGGGCTGCCTCCATAGCGGCAAGCTTTTCACCAGACAACTTTAAAGTCAGTTGATGAACCAGATCTGCGTGTGTTCGCACCTCTCCCCGATCGTAAAGAGGATGCATCTCAAGTAGCTGTTCAGAATCCAAAAACCCTTTTCTTCGCAATAGCATCATGACCTCAGACAGGTGAGTCTCTGTCTTCATGTCGTGACGCCAAACAGTGACGACAATTGGGTGCTGGTATCCAGGCTTGACCGCGAGGACAAAATGGCCAGCGGCTAGTCGCCCCGCTGGAGGTTCAAAGCAGGCCTCAACGTGGAATCGATCGGGATGCTGATGATCACGATGTAGAAACTCGACTCCGTTGAGCTTGAGTATAGTGTCCGCTCTGAAGTGCAGGCCGTACCGTAGGGGCATCGAGTCAGAGTTGGCATGCCCGTTAGCCTGCACCAAGACCTCGTATTGGCGCTCGTTGCGCAGAGTTGTTTCCAAAGAACTCAGTGAACCAGTCATGTAAAAGGTGCCTTTCGCCAAGTTTCTTGATTTACGCCAAAACTACAGCTTCTCCGTCTCTCCGCTCTTCGGCTGCCACTTCATCAGCTTCTTCTCGATCACGCCCACCAGGGCGTCGAGCACCAGCGCAAAGGCGGTGAGCACCAGGATGCCGGCCATCACGGTGTTGATGTCGAAGCTGCCCTCGGCCTGCAGGATGAGATAGCCCACACCACGGGCCGAGCCGAGGTATTCGCCCACCACCGCGCCCACGAAGGCCAGGCCCACCGAGGTGTGCAGCGAGCTGAAGACCCAGCTCATCGCGCTGGGCAGGTACACATGGCGCAGCAGCTGCTTCTGGCTGGCGCCCAGCATGCGGGCATTGGCCAGCACCACCGGGCTCACCTCCTTCACGCCCTGGTAGACGTTGAAGAAGACGATGAAGAAGACCAGCGTCACCCCCAGCGCCACCTTGGAGGCGATACCCAGCCCGAACCACACCGCAAAGATGGGCGCGAGGATCACCCGCGGCATCGAGTTGGCGGCCTTGATGTAGGGGTCGAGGATGGCCGCGGCCATGGGGCTGAGGGCCAGCCACAGGCCCATGGCCAGGCCCAGCACGGTGCCGATGCCGAAGGCCAGCAGGGTCTCCACCAAGGTGATCCACAGGTGCTGGTAGATGTCGGCCGCCACGAAGAACCAGTTCCAGATGCGGCCGAAGATCTTGAGCGGCTCGCCGAAGAAGAACGCGGCCTGCTGGTCGTTGTCGAAGATGAAGGTGGGCAGCAGGCCCGGCTTGGTCATCACGTGCCAGAAGCCGAAGACCACCACGAGCACACCCACCTGCCACACACGCAGGGTCCGGGGGCTGGGTTTGATGAGATGCCACATGTCGTTCATGCCGCCAGCTGCTGCCGGTAGCCCTTGAGCACTTCCTCGCGCAGCACGTCCCAGATGGCCTGGTGCAGCTCGATGAAGCGCGGGGTCACGCGCACTTCGGCCACGTCGCGCGGGCGGTCGAGGTCGATGGTGAATTCGCCGATGGGGTGCGAACCGGGGCCGGCGCTGAGCACGACCACGCGGTCGCTCATCGCGATGGCTTCGTCCAGGTCGTGGGTGATGAAGAGCACCGCTTTTTTCTTTTCGGCCCAGAGCTGCAGCACCTCGTTTTCCATCAGCTGGCGGGTCTGGATGTCCAGGGCCGAGAAGGGCTCGTCCATCAGGATGATGTCGGGGTCGAGCACCAGCGTCTGCGCGAGGCTGGTGCGCTTGCGCATGCCACCCGACAGCTGATGCGGGTAGCGGTCGCCGAAGCCGCCCAGGCCCACGCGCTTGAGCCAGAGCTCGGCCTGCTCGCGCGCGTCCGTCACGCCGCGGAACTCCAGCCCGGCCATCACGTTCTCGACCGCCGTACGCCAGGGCATCAGCGAGTCGGCCTGGAACATGTAGCCGGCGCGCGTGTTGATGCCGTCCAGGGGCTGGCCGAAGACCTCGACGCGCCCGCTGCTGGGCGCCAGCAGACCCGCCCCCACGTTCAAGAGCGTGCTCTTGCCGCAGCCCGTGGGGCCCACCACCGAGACGAACTCGCCAGGCGCGATGTTCAGCGTGACATCGCGCACCGCCGTGTAGCGCTGCGTCTTGTCGTCCCGGCTGACGAAGGTGCAGGTGATGTCCTGCAGCGAAAGCGCCGGCGCCGTCATGCCTTCGGGTACTTCGCGTTGGCCTTCTTCACGAAGTCGTTGGTGTAGACGGCCTTGAGGTCGAACTGCACGTTGTTGAGCGACTCGTCGATGCTGCGCAGCGCGCGCAGCGCGGTCTCGGCGCCGGCCTCAGGAATGCTGCCGTCGGGCGAGAGCGCCCCCTTGGCGGCCAGGAAGGCATCGATGTAGACCGCGCGGTCGCCCAGCAGGTAGCTCTCGGGCACGGCCTTGACGATGTCGGAGGGGCCGGCCTGCTGGATCCACTTGTTGGCGCGCACGATGGCATTGGTGAGCGCCTGGGCCGTGTTGGGGTGGCGGTCGAGGAAGGCCTGCGGCGCATAGAGGCACCCTGCGGGCATGGGGCCGCCGAAGACCTGGTCGGCTTCCTTCACGACGCGGGTGTCGGTGACGATTCTCAGGTCGCCCGAGCGCTGCAGCAGCGTGATCACCGGGTCGAGGTTGGAGATGGCGTCGATCTGGCCCGAGCGCATCGCCGCCACCGCGCCGCTGGACGCGCCCACGCCGATGATGGACACGTCGCTGGGCTTGAGACCGGCCTTGGCCAGCACGAAGTTGACCATCACGTTGGTGGACGAGCCCGGTGCGGTCACGCCGATCTTCTTGCCCTTGAGGTCGGCCACCGACTTGAAATTGGGCATCGTCTTGGGGTTCACGCCCAGCACGATCTGCGGCGCGCGACCCTGCAGCACGAAGGCGCGCATGCGCTGGCCCTTGGCCTGCATGTTGATGGTGTGCTCAAAGGCGCCCGAGACCACGTCGGCACTGCCGCCCACCACGGCCTGCAGGGCGCGCGAGCCGCCAGCGAAGTCGGCGATCGTCAGGTCCAGGCCCTCGTCCTTGAAGTAGCCCAGCGTCTCGGCCACCGTCAGCGGCAGGTAGTACAGCAGGTTCTTGCCGCCCACGGCGATGGTCATCCTGGGTTTTTCGAGGGCCTGGGCCTGCACCAGCGCGGGAAAGGCCAGGGCGGCCGCCGACGCGGTGGAGGCGGCGAGAAAACTGCGGCGCTTCATGGTGTGTCTCCTGTCGTTGGATCGTTCAGATCAGCAGAAGCCATCTGTCATGGTTCACTGTAACGGCCGCGTCCCGGCTGGGCTGTACGTGCTTGCCCGAAGGCCGCTGGGGCTGCTGCCCCCCCACCAGCAGCGCACGGACTGATTCCGCACGCCGTCCTTGGCAAAAGCCCGCAGCAGGCGCCAGAATGCCCCGCCATGGACCTGCTCAAGCCCCTGATCGCCCTGCTGGCCATCGTCAACCCGATCGGCGTGGTGCCTTTCTTCATCCACTTCACCCAGGGCTTCACCGAGGCGCAGCGGCGCCGCACGATCCGGGTGAGTGCCTTCACGGCCTTCCTCGTCGTCTCGATCAGTGCGCTGGCGGGCCTGCGCATCATCGAGTTCTTCGGCATTTCGATCGCCTCGTTCCAGGTGGGCGGCGGCATGCTGCTGCTGATCAGTGCGCTGCAGATGCTGCAAGCGCAACAGGCCGAGACGCGCAAGGAGGACGTGGACGAAGGAGAGACGAAAGCCGACGCAGGTGCCAGCATCGCCGTGGTGCCGCTGACCATCCCGCTGCTGACCGGCCCGGCCACGATCTCGACGATGGTGATCTACGCCCAGCAGACGCGCCACTGGTGGCAGTTGGCCGTGCTGGTGGGCTATGGGGTGGTGATCGGCGTGGCGGCCTTCCTGGCGCTGTCGGCCGCCGGACGCATCGCACGCCTGCTCGGGCGCACCGGCATCAACGTGATGACCCGGCTGATGGGGCTGATCCTGGCCGCACTGGCCGTGGAGATCATGGCCGAGGGGCTGCTCAAACTGTTCCCGGCCTTGGCTGGCGCTACTTGAGGCGCAGGCCCGCGGCGTCGTAGACCTGCACCTCGATGGGGATGCCCGCCCCCACGCTCTGGGTCACGGTGCAAAACGCCTCGAATTGCGACAGCGCACGCTCCAGATGATCGATCTGGGCGGCCGGCACGCCCAGATGCACGACGGCGCGCATCTTCAGCACGCGCAGCCGACCCTCGGCGTTGCGGCCCACGTCGGCCGTGACCTGCGCACGCAAAGGCTCGGGCGACTGCTTGTACTTGCGCAAGGCAAACAGCAGGGAATCGCTCAAGCAGTTGCCCACGGCCGCAGCCAGCAGCTGCACCGGCGAGGGCCCGGCGCCGCCGCCCAGCGGTGCGGGCTCATCGGCCACGAGTCCCGGCACACCGGCGCCGAACTCGATATGGAAGCGATAGTCCTGTTGCTGTTGCAGCGAGACGGTGATGACGGCATCGCTCATGCGGCCCTCACAGCGCATTGACCGGGATCTTGAGATACGACACGCCATTGGCCTCGGGCGGGGGCAGTTCGCCGGCACGGATGTTCACCTGCACCGACGGCAGGATCAGCGTGGGCATCTCCAACGTGGCGTCTCGCTTGGTGCGCATCTCGACGAAGGCCTCTTCGCTGACGCCATCGTGGATGTGGATGTTGTGCGCGCGCTGCTCGGCCACCGTGGACTCCCAGGCCGGCGCGCGACCCGGCGGGGGATAGTCGTGGCACATGTACAGGCGAGTGTGCGGCGGCAGGCTCAGCAGTTTGCGCACCGAGCGGTACAAGGCATGCGCATCACCGCCCGGGAAATCGCAACGGGCCGTGCCCACATCGGGCATGAACAAGGTGTCGCCGACGAACACGGCGTCGCCCACCTGGTAGGCCATGCACGCCGGGGTGTGACCCGGCACCGACAAGGCTCGGGCCTGCAGCTCGCCGATCGTGAAGGTCTCTTCGTCTTGCCACAGATGGTCGAACTGCGCCCCATCGGTGCGAAATTGGGGCTCCAAATGGAACACCCGCTTGAACACATCTTGCACCTTCGTGATGGCCGCACCGATGGCGATGCGTCCCCCAAGCTCGCGCCGGATGTACGGCGCGGCCGACAAATGATCGGCGTGGGCGTGGGTTTCGAGGATCCATTGCACCGTCAGGCCCTGCTCGCGCACGAAAGCTATCAGGCGGTCGGCTGAAACGGTACGGGTGCGTCCGGACTTCGGATCGAAATCCAGCACCGAGTCGATCACCGCCGCATGTCCGCCCGGGCGGTCATAGACGACATAGCTCACCGTCCAGGTGGCCGGGTCGAAGAAGGCTTGCACTTGGGGCTGCATCAGAAGGCTCCGCAAAGAAGTGTCGATGCGATCAATATATTGACTGATAGTTTGTTTGTCAATATACTATTGTCAACGAAACTGATAGGAGGTCCTGTGCACCCCGATCTCGCTTTGGACCCGCAGCGCGTGCGCGCCGCGGCCGATGCCGCCTGTCGCTTGATGAAGGTCTTGTCTAACCCCGACCGGCTCTTGCTGTTGTGCGAGCTGTCACAAGGCGAGCGCCGCGTCGGGGAATTGGAGGCCTTGTGCGGCATCACCCAGCCCACGCTGTCGCAGCAGCTGGGCGTGTTGCGCGACGAGGGCCTGGTGGCCACGCGCCGCGAGGGCAAGCACATCCATTACCGCATCGACAGCCCCCAGGCCCTGGCCGTGATGCGGGTGTTGTACGAACAGTTTTGCCAGTGAGGTTTGAATGATCACGATCGATTGGACGCATTTCACCCCGTGGATGTCTTTGGCCGGCGGCCTGTTGCTGGGCGTGGCGGCGGCTTTGTTCATCCTGCTCAATGGGCGGGTGCTGGGCATCAGCGGCATCGTGGCGGGCTTGCTGCGACCGCGCCGCGGCGACACGAGCTGGCGATGGGCTTTCGTGCTGGGCCTGTTGGCTGCGCCCGCCGTCTACGCCGGGCTGGCCCCGCTGCCCGAGGCGCGCATCGACGCCAGTTGGGGCGTGCTGGTGATCGCCGGCTTGCTCGTCGGTGTGGGCACCCGCTACGGCGCGGGCTGCACCAGCGGGCACGGCGTGTGCGGGCTGTCGCGCCTGTCGCCGCGCTCGCTGGTGGCCACGCTGGCCTTCATGGGCACCGGCTTTCTCACCGTGTATGTCGTTCGTCACCTGTTCGCCTGAGGCTGGAGGGACTCTCTCATGCAACGCTTGACTGAATTCGCCGTGGGCCTGCTGTTCGGGCTGGGCCTCATCCTGTCTGGCATGACCGATCCGGGCAAAGTGCTGGGCTTTCTGGATCTGTTCGGGGCCTGGGACCCCTCGCTCGCCTTCGTGATGGGCGGGGCCATCCTGGTGGGTGTGGGCGCCTTTGCCGTGGCCAAGCGCCGCACCACCAGCTTCCTGGGCGGCGCCATGCACCTGCCCCAGCGACGCGACATCGACCGCCGCCTCGTCGTGGGCAGCCTCACCTTCGGTGTGGGCTGGGGCCTGGCAGGCTTCTGCCCGGGCCCGGCGCTGGTGTCTCTGGGGGCGCTGCAGCCCAAGGCGGTGGTGTTCGTGCTGGCGATGCTGGCCGGCATGGCCCTCTACGAGTTCGCGCAGGCCGCCCGCGAGAAGCGGGCCGCGGCCGCCTGACACAGGCGGTCCATGCGCGCCCTGCCCGCCTGGCTGCGTGAGTACCGCCGCGAATGGCTGGCGGGCGATCTCACGGCCGGCCTCATCGTCACGGTGATGCTGATCCCGCAGAGCCTGGCCTATGCCTTGCTCGCCGGCCTGCCTGCGCAGGTGGGCCTCTACGCCAGCCTGCTGCCGCTGGTGGCCTATGCGCTGGTGGGCTCGAGCATGACCTTGGCCGTCGGCCCGGTGGCGGTGGCCTCGCTGATGACCGCCAGCGCCCTGCAGCCGCTGGCGGTCCCCGGCTCGCCCGAGTACGTGGCGCTGGCCATGCAGCTGGCCCTGCTGTCCGGGGTGATGCTACTGACTTTCGGCGCGCTGCGCCTGGGCTTCCTCGCGCACTTCCTCAGCCACCCGGTCATCAGCGGCTTCATCACCGGCTCGGCCGTGGTGATCGCCGTGGGGCAGCTGCCGCACCTGCTGGGCGTGAAGGTCCAGGCCCACGGGGTGTGGGAGACGCTCGCCGCGCTGGCGCAGGCCTTGCCGCAGACCCAGCCGGTCACCCTGGCCCTGGGTGGGGGCAGCGTGCTGTTCCTGTGGCTCGCGCGGCGCTTCCTGGCGCAGGGCCTGGCCCGGCTGGGCCTGCCTGCCGGTGCGGCAGAGCTGCTGGCCAAGCTGGCGCCGATGGCGGCCGTGCTCGTGACCACGGCCCTGGTGGCCGCGCTGGGCCTGGCCGAGACCGCCGGCGTGCGCATCGTGGGGGCCGTGCCCCAGGGCCTGCCCTCGCTGGCGGTGCCCCTGCCCCGCCTGGAAACCCTCGGGCCGCTGCTGCTGCCCGCGCTGCTGATCTCGCTGGTGGGTTTTGTCGAAAGCGTATCCGTGGCGCAGTCGCTGGCGCTCAAGCGGCAAGAGCGCATCCGGCCCGACCGCGAGCTGCTCGGCCTGGGCGCGGCCAACCTGGCCAGCGCCATCTCTGGGGGCTATCCGGTCACGGGCGGTTTCGCGCGCTCGGTGGTGAACTTCGCGGCCGGCGCCCGCACGCCGCTGGCCGGCGTGATCTCCGCAGCCCTGATGGCCCTGGTGGTGGCAGCCTTCACCGGCCTCTTCCACCACCTGCCCCAGGCCGTGCTGGCGGCCACCATCATCGTCGCCGTGACGTCGCTGATCGACACCCACACGCTGAAGGAGGCTTGGCACTATGACCGCGGCGACGTGCTGTCGCTCATCGCCACCGCCGCCGGGGTGATCGCCCTGGGCGTGGAAGCCGGCATTGCCATCGGCGTGGCCTGTTCGCTGGGGGTGCTGGTGTGGCGCAGCAGCCACCCGCACATCGCGGTGGTGGGCCGCGTGCCGGGCACCGAGCACTTCCGCAACGTCGAGCGCCACCGGGTCGAAACGGTGCCGGGCCTGCTGGCCCTGCGCGTGGACGAAAGCCTGTACTTCGCCAATGCCGCCGTGATCGAGGATCGCATCGAAGCCCATCTGGCCGCCGATCCCGGCATCCGCCAGGTGCTGCTGGTATGCCCGGCCGTGAACCTGATCGACACCACTGCGCTGGGCGTGCTCACCGAACTGCAGCGCAGCCTGGCGCGCCGCGGCATCGCGTTGTCGCTCTCGGAGGTCAAGGGCCCGGTGATGGACCGGCTGCGCGGCACGCCGCTGGGCCAGGCGCTCGAAGGGCGGATCCACCTGAGCACCCACGAGGCCTTCGAGCAGGCCCGGCGCACGCTGGGCGCCGTCTGAGCTTCAGCGTGCCACCGGCACCCAGGCCTGCAGGTGCGGCAGCATCGCGCGGTAGGGTGCCAGCAGCACCAGGGCCATCAGCCACTTCACGGCCAGATCGCCTGCGCCCAGCATGAGCCAGTCGAACTCGCTGCCGGCAAAGGCGATGTAGAAGAAGATCGCCGTGTCGATCACCGAGGCCAGCAGCGAGCCGATCAGCGGCGCCTTCCACCAGCTCGCCTGGCGCAGGCGGTTGAAGACGGCGATGTCCAGCGCCTGGGCCGCCAGGAAAGCCGTGCCCGAGGCCAGCGCGATACGCCAAGGCGCCAGCGCCAGCGACACACCCACGGCGATCACGAAGCCCACGGCCGCCACCTTGCGCGCGGCCGCCGGGCCCACGGCTCGGTTGGTCAGGTCGGTGACGAGAAAGATCAGCGGATAGGTGAAGGCACCCCAGGTGAGCCAGTCGTTGATGACGAACTGGACCAGCACGTTGGAGAGCACGATCACCGCCGCCATCGCAAGGATGGGGCGCCAGAGAGGGCGGAGGTCTTGGACGAGAGACATAGCGGGCGTGATTGTCGCGCGGCGCAAGTGGTCCTGGCGCGATTCACCCATTGTTCATTCAGATGAACAATGAGGTCAGCCATCCGCACCGCCCAGGGCCGCCGCCGCGGCGTGTCGCGCTCTAGACTAGGGCTGCTGCGACAGGAGGTGGAGCATGAGGCCAACGACGAACGGTCTGCAGTTCGACTACGTCATCGTCGGCGCCGGCACGGCGGGCTGCCTGCTGGCCAACCGGCTCAGCGCCGATGCGTCCAAGCGCGTGCTGCTGCTCGAAGCCGGCGGGCGCGACAACTACCACTGGATCCACATCCCGGTGGGCTACCTCTACTGCATCGGCAACCCGCGCACCGACTGGCTCTATCAGACCGAGCCCGATGCCGGTCTGAACGGCCGCCGGCTGCGCTACCCGCGCGGCAAGGTGCTGGGCGGCTGCTCCAGCATCAACGGCATGATCTACATGCGCGGCCAGTCGCGCGACTACGACCTGTGGGCCCGTCTCACCCGTGACGACGCCTGGCGCTGGGAGGTCTGCCTGCCCTTCTTCAAGCTGCACGAGGACCACTGGCGCCTGGACCAGCCCGACCCTGGCAACCCCGGGTTCCGGCAACTGCACGGCCACGGCGGCGAATGGCGCGTGGAAAGACAGCGCCTGCGCTGGGAGGTGCTCGACGCTTTCGCGCAGGCCGCGCAGCAGGCCGGCATCCCGGCCACCGACGACTTCAACCGTGGCACCAACGAGGGCGTGGGCTACTTCGAGGTGAACCAGCGCCGCGGCTGGCGCTGGAACACCACCAAGGCCTTCCTGCGCCCGGCGCTGCGCCGCCCCAACCTGACGGTGTGGACGCACGCCCAGGCCAGCCGCCTGCTGCTGCAGCGCAGGCCCGACGGCCGCTGGCACGCCCGGGGCGTCGAGGTGCACACCCGTCATGGCGTGCAGCAGGTGCAGGCCGCGCGCGAGGTGCTGCTCACCGCCGGCGCCATCGGCACGCCGCAACTGCTGCAACTCTCGGGCATCGGGCCCGGCGCCTTGCTGCGCGACCTTGGCATCGAGCTGCGCCACGAGCTCCCCGGCGTGGGCGAGAACCTGCAGGACCACCTGCAGATCCGCGCGGTGTACTCGGTGCAAGGCGTGACCACGCTGAACACCCTGGCGAACTCGCTGTGGGGCAGGCTGCGCATTGGCCTGGAATACGCCTTCAAGCGCAGCGGGCCGATGAGCATGGCGCCCTCGCAACTGGGCGCGTTCACGCGCTCGTCACCGGCGCACGACTGGCCCAATGTGGAATACCATGTGCAGCCGCTCTCGCTCGAGGCCTTCGGCGAGCCGCTGCATCGCTTCGATGCCTTCACCGCCAGCGTGTGCAACCTCAACCCCACCAGCCGCGGGCATGTGCGCATCTGCTCGCCGCGCTTCGAGGACGCCCCGCGCATCGCGCCGAACTATCTTTCCACGCCCGAAGACCGCCAGGTGGCCGCCGACTCGCTGCGCCTGACGCGGCGCATCGTGGCTCAGCCGGCGCTGGCGAAGTACCGTCCGCAGGAAGTCAAGCCCGGCGTTCAGTTCCAAAGCGATGAAGAACTGGCCCGCCTGGCCGGCGACATCGCCACCACCATCTTCCACCCGGTGGGCACCTGCCGCATGGGCACGGCCGACGACTCCGGCGCCGTGGTCGATACCCGCTTGCGCGTGCGCGGTGTGGCCGGCCTGCGCGTGGTGGACGCGAGCGTGATGCCCACCATCACCAGCGGCAACACCAATGCGCCCACGTTGATGATCGCCGAGCGTGCCGCGCAGTGGATCGCCGAGGCCCACCGCTAACATTCCCCTATGTTCACGCTGTTTGCCGCTGCCTTCGTGCTGGGCCTGGTCTTCAACGCCGCGCCCGGCGCCGTCTTTGCCGAAACCGTGCGCCAGGGCCTGCGCGGCGGCTTCCGTCCGGCCTTTGCGGTGCAGGTGGGCTCGCTGGTGGGCGACGGGGTGTGGGCCGTGCTGGGCCTGGCCGGCGTGGGCGTGCTGCTGCAGGTGCAGGCGCTGCGCTGGCCCATCGGCCTGGCCGGCGTGGCTTATCTGGCCTGGCTGTCGTGGGACGCCTGGCGCTCGGCCAGCCACGAGCTCCACCTCGACGTGGCCGGCGCGCCGCGTGCCAGCACCTCGCGGGCGCTGCGCTCGGGTGTGACGCTGTCGCTCACCAACCCCCACAACATCGCCTTCTGGGCGGCCCTGGGCAGCGCGTTGGGCGCCGTGGGCGTGCAGCAACCCACGGCGGCCGACTATGGCCTTTTCCTCGCCGGCTTCATGGCCTCGTCGGTGCTGTGGTGCTTCGTCTGCGCCGCCATCGTCGACCGGCTGTTCCGTCGGGCCGGGGCCCGCTGGGCGCGCATCACCTACCGGCTGTGCGCGCTGGCCTTCCTGGCGCTGGCCCTGGCCTCGCTGCGCGATCTGCTGGCATCGCCCGCTCAACCGCCGGCCGCCTCGCCCGCCGCACTGGAGCGTCGGCTGTAGCCCCCCTGGGGAACCACGCTCGCCCGCCCCCCCAAGGCCGGCCCGCCAGGGTGTGACATATTGCACACTTGGTCACTCTGGTGCACGATGAGGCCCGGAACCAGGCCACCGCCCCAGGAGACAAGGCGACATGCTCGGCCGGATCATCGTCAACATCGCACTGGCGCTCGCCCTCGGCGGAGCCGGGGGCTATCTGCTGGCCCAGGATGCCCTGTTCCTGCCGGCCAAGGTGCACCCCACGGCCGGCACGCTCTTTGCCGGCTGGTCGCTGTGGTCCTTGGCGGTGACGCTGTTTGCGCTGGCCGGCTTTGCCGCGCTCGCCGCCCGCGACTGGTGGGCCGTGCGCCGCCGGCGCGCGCCACTGCCCACGCGCCTGAGCCGCCTGATGCGCTATGCCTTGACCCTGGTGCTGGCCGCATCGAGCCTGGCCCTGGCCTTCGCAACGGCCGAGGACTTCCAAGCCCCGCCCGGCACGGTGCAGCCCCTGCCGGTGCGCGGGGTCGTGACCTGAGGGCGCCGCGTACCGATCAGCGCGCCGCTGCGTTCGTCCCCGAACGGGTCGGCCACCGACATCATCACCTGGGCCCCTTCGGCCATAGCGCGCGCCATCACCACCACCACGTCGGGCACGCAGATCGGCGCCGTGAAGCCCGGGCCACCGGGGATCCCAAGCGGTCGGCTGCGGGAGGGGGGCGCTGACACCCGCCTACCTCGACACGATCAACCGCAGCCCCAGCCCCACGAAAACGACGCCGGCGATGCGGTCGAGCCACAGGCCGATGCGCGGGGTTTTCTGCAGCCGCTGGCCGATGGTGCCCGAGAACAGCCCCAGCAGCGAAAACAGGATCGCGGCCTGCACCGTGAACACAAGGCCCAGCTGCGCCATCTGCCAGCCCACCTGGCCGTTCGCCGGCACCACGAACTGCGGCAGGAAGGACAGGAAGAACAGCACCACCTTGGGGTTGATGGCGTTGGCCAACACGCCCTTGAAAAAGAGCCGCGCCAGCGATCCGTCACCCAGGCCGCCACGCGCCACCTGCGCCCCGCCGCGGCTGCGCAGCGCCTGGAGGCCCAGCCAGATCAGGTACAGCCCGCCGCCGATTCGCAGCGCCAGGAAGGCCGTCGGCGAGGCCGCGATGACCGCGCTCACGCCGATGACGGCCAGCGCCGTGTGGCTCAGGCAGCCCAGTGCACAGCCCAGGCCAAACGCCACCCCGTGGCGCCGCCCTTTCGACAGGCCCATGCCCAGCACCATGAGATTGTCCGGGCCCGGCGAGGCGGTGATGAGGACGGCGGCCAGGAGGAAGCCGAAAAACTGTTCGGGGGTGAGCATGGTGGGGTGAGCTTACTTCACCCTGTGCAGTGCGCAGAGCTTGTTGCCGTCCGGGTCCCGGACGTAGGCCAGGTACAAGGCGCCCAGCTTGTCGTCCCGCAGCCCCGGCGGGTCTTCGATCGATGTGCCGCCATGCGCGACGGCCGTATCGTGGAACAAGCGCACCTGCTCGGGCGACTCGCACTTGAACCCAATGGTCCCGCCATTGGCGGCAGTGGCCGGCTGCCCGTCGATCGGCTCACTCACACAGAAGGTCGCGCCGTTGTGCCGGTAGAACAAGCGCGTCTGTCCGGTGCGGTTCTGGTGCCGCAAGGGCTCTGCTGCGCCCAGCACACCCAATACGGCGTCATAGAACCTCTTCGAACGTTCGATGTCGTTGGATCCGACCATCACGTGGCTGAACATGGGCTGTCTCCTGAATCGTCCTGGGGTGGAAGGTGGCCGGCCGCACGAGTGGCCGACACTTCAAGATTGTCGCCCGACTGCCGCCGCGAGATCAGGAAGTCGATCCGCACACCCCCCCCCGAAGGGGCGCCTGCGGATGCGCGCGCGCTTGCGGCGCTTGGTCGGGTTGCGCTGCCGTTTTGGGCCTCGTCCTCGCCCCAGGGCCGGCGCTCGCGCCGATGATGGCGTTCTTGGTCGAACTCGGCGCTGCGATGAGGGTGGCGTTCGAGCAGGTGGCGGAACTTGCAGATCGTGGTGGCGTCGGGGGACGATCATCAGCTCGAACACCCTGGCCGCGGGAGCGGATCGCCCATGGCCCTTTCCCGGCGGGATTCAGCGTTCGGCGGTGGCTCGCGCCGCACGGGCGCGTGCCATCACCTCGGCCCGCAAAGGGTCATCTTCCTTGATCGTGGCGGCCAGTCTTTCCCAGAACTGCGCCGCCTGCGCGGGCTGGCCGCGCTGCTGCGCGGCCATGGCGGCGAGCGTGAGGGCCACGGGTTGGGTGGGCTCCAGGGCCAGGGCACGCTGCACCAGCGCATGGATCGCGTCGTCGATGCGGCCGCCGTGCAAGCGGGCCAGGAAGTCGGCGTGGTGGGCGAGCAGGGCCGCGTCGCGCGGGCGCAGGCGGGCTGCGGTCTCCAGCGCGTCCTGCGCTTCGGTGTCACGGCCCAGCGCAGCGCGGGCGCGGGCGAGCTGGGCCCAGGCGTGGGCATCGGTGGGATCGTGCTGCACACGCTCGCTGAACTGGGCGATGGCCTGCATCAGGGGTGGGGCTTGGGCAGGCGCCGCAGCCGGTGGGGGGGCCAGGTGCTGCGGCGAACCCAGCCAGGCATAGCCCCCGGCGGTGAGGGCCAGGGTGAAGGTGCCAACGCCCACGAGTGTGGCAAAGCCGTGCGAGCGCAGGGGCCACAACAGAGCCATCAAGGTGAGCGCCGCCAGCATGCCCGCGAAGACGAGGAAGAGGCTCATCGGGTGGCCTCCTCGGCATCGTCGGCGTCTGGCTCGAAGGCCGCGGCCGGCAGGCGCTGGCGGCGGCGCAGGGTGAGGCCGAGCACGAGCAGGCCCACGGCCAGGAGCAGCGCCGGGCCGAACCACAGTGCGGCGGTGCTGCGCTTGAGCGGCGGGCGGTAGTGCACGACGTCGCCATAGCGTTCGCTGAAGAAGGCGCGCACTTCGGCGTCGCTGCGGCCTTCGGCCAACAGGCGGCGCAGTTCGGCGCGCAGGTCCTGCGCCAGCGCGGCGGACGATTCGGCCAGGGTCTCGTTGCGGCACACCAGGCAGCGCAGTTCGCGGGCCAGGGCGCGGGCGCGCGCATCGAGCGCGGCCTCGTCGGCGGTTTGTGCACTCGTCATCGAAGCCGCGGCGAGCAGCAGCACGGCAAGGCAGCGGCGCCCTTCAGCCATCGGCCAGCTCCTGGAGCAGCGGCTCGATGCGCATGCGAAGGAACTCGGGCGAGACGATGCCCACATGCTTGAGGCGCACGTGACCGCGGCGGTCGATGACATAGGTCTCGGGCACGCCGTACACGCCGAAGTCGATGCCGGCGCGGCCGTCGGCATCGACCAGCACGAGGCGGTAGGGGTCGCCATGGCGTTGCAGCCAGGCGCGCGCGTGGTCGTCGCGGTCCTTGTGGTTCAGGCCCACCAGCGCCACGGGGTGGCGCCGCGCAAAGTCGACCCACACCGAGTGCTCCACCGTGCAGGGGCCGCACCACGAGGCCCACACGTTGAGCACCCAGGGCTGGCCCAGCAGGTCGCGGCCGGTGACGCGTTCGGTGGGGTTGTCCAGCCGCGGCAGCGAAAAGGCCGGGGCGGGTTTGTCGATGAGGGGCGAAGGCACTTCCAGCGGGTCGAGCCAGAGGCCACGCCAGAGCAGCGCGATCAAGGCCAGGAAGATCAGGAGCGGTGCGAGCGCGCGCAGCATCGGGCCGAGGCTGGGCTTCATGCGGGCTCCTGCACGGCACGCGCAGCCGCCTGGCGCTGGGCCGCGCGGTAGCGGCGGTCGCTGGCGGCCAGGCCGCCGCCCAGGGCCATCAGCGCCGTGCCGGCCCAGATCCAGCTCACGAAGGGCTTCACATGCAGGCGCAGCGTCCAGGTGGCGCGGTCGGCCTGCACCTCGCCCAGCGACACGTAGAAGTCGCGCAACGGGCCGTGCACGATGGCGGGTTCGGTGAACGGGGTGTCCTGGCTGGCGTAGAGGCGCTTCTCGGGATAAAGCTGGGCGACGGGCTCGCCGTTGCGCGTGACTTCCACCCAGGCCTGGGCGGCGCGGTAGTTGGGGCCGAGCACTTCGCGCACGCCACGGAAGTGAAAGGTGTAGGGGCCCAGTTCGGCCTGTTGGCCGGCCGAGAGCGCGGCATCACGCTCCAGCGCGTAGCTGCCCACCATGGTGACGCCCACCGCAAACACGGCCACGCCGGCGTGTGCGAGCCACATGCCCCACAGCGCGCGCGGGGCCTGCCCGAGCCGGCGGCCGTGGCCCCACAGGTCGGTGGCGATGGTGCACAGGATCCACGCCCCCATCCACAGGCCCAGCACGGCACCGAAGGACAGCTGCCCCGCCCACCAAGCCAGCACGAGGGCGCTGCCCACCGACAACCCCGCGGCCCAGCGCAGGCGGCGGGCCAACGCGGGCAGCTCGGTCTCCTTCCAGCGTGCCAGCGGGCCGAG
Source organism: Caldimonas hydrothermalis (assembly GCF_056746695.1). Taxonomy (NCBI): domain Bacteria; kingdom Pseudomonadati; phylum Pseudomonadota; class Betaproteobacteria; order Burkholderiales; family Sphaerotilaceae; genus Caldimonas; species Caldimonas hydrothermalis. The sequence goes on from NZ_JBWQXA010000001.1 coordinate 526,672, forward strand.
GCCCAGCAGGAAGACGAGCGGCAGCATCAGCGGCACGAAGACCCTTTCGAAATAGGGCGGGCCCACCGAGATCTTGGCGCCCGTGAGCGCGTCGAGCACCAGCGGGTAGAGCGTGCCCAGGCCCACCGAGGCCACGGCCACCACCAGCAGCACGTTGTTGAGCAGCAGTGCGGTTTCCCGCGAGACGGGGGCGAAGCGCCCGCCCAGGCCCAGCGTGGTCGCGCGCCAGGCATACACCGCCAGCGCCACGCCCACCACCACGGCCAGGAACAGCAGCAGCGCCAGGCCGCGCTGCGGGTCGGTGGCAAAGGCATGGACCGAACTCAAGACGCCCGAACGCACGAGGAAGGTGCCCAGCAGCGAGAGCGAAAGCGTGAGCAGCGCCAGCAGCACCGTCCAGGCACGGAAGGCGCCGCGCTTGTCGGTGACGGCCAGCGAGTGGATGAGCGCGGTGCCCGCGAGCCACGGCAGGAAGGAGGCGTTTTCCACCGGGTCCCAGAACCACCAGCCGCCCCAGCCCAGCACCTGGTAGGCCCACAGGCTGCCCACCGCGATGCCCAGCGTGAGGAAGAGCCAGGCCACCGTCGTCCACGGGCGCATCCAGCGCGCCCAGGCGGCATCGAGCCGGCCGCCCAGCAAGGCGCCCAGCGCCAGCGCAAAGGCCACCGCAAAGCCCACGTAGCCCATGTAGAGCAGCGGCGGGTGCACGACCATGCCCGGGTCCTGCAGCAGGGGGTTGAGGTCGTGGCCATCGAGCGGCACGGGGCTCAGGCGCGTGAAGGGGTTGGAGGTGATCAGCACGAAGAGCGCAAAGCCCGTGGCGATCCAGCCCAGCACGGCCAGGCTGCGCGCCACCAGCGGCAAAGGCAGCGAACGGCTGAAGCGCGCCAGTGCGGCCATCCACGCGGCCTGGATGAGCTGCCACAGCAGGAGCGAACCTTCATGCCCGCCCCACACGCCCACCACCCGGTACACCAGGGGCAGCTGGCGGTGGGTGTTCTCGGCCACATAGGCCACGGACAAATCGAGCTGCACGAAGCTGGCCGTGAGCAGGGCATAGGCCACGGCGATGAGCGCCAGGTGCACATAGGCGGCCGGCCGCGCCAGCGCCATCCATGGCGCATGGCCACGCGCAGCCCCCCACAGCGGCAGCACGCCCAGCACGGCCGAGGTGGCCAAGGCGAGCAGCAGGGCGATCTGGCCAAGCTCGGGGATCATCGTGCGCCTTCTTCCACGGCAGGCCGCACCGCGCGCGACACGGCCTCGCTCGCCTCGGGCGGCATGTAGTTCTCGTCGTGCTTGGCCAGCACCTGCTGCGCGTGGAAGAGGCCCTGCGCATCGAGCCGACCCTGGGCCACCACGCCCTGGCCTTCGCGGAAGAGGTCGGGCAGCAGTCCCTGGTAGACCACGCTCACGCGCTGCGCGGTGTCGGTGATGGCAAAGCGCACCTGCAGGCCGTCGCGCTGCACGCTGCCCTCCTCTACCAGGCCGCCGAGGCGGAAGGCCTGGCCCAGCGGCGCTTCGCCGGCCAGCACCTGGGTGGGCGTGCGGAAGAAGACGATCTGGCTGCGCAGGGCATAGAGCACCAGCGCCGAGGCCGCAACCACGGTGAGCAGCACGGCCACGACCACGGCCAAGCGGCGTTGGCGAGGAGTCATGCGCCCTCCTCTTCGTCGGCCTGCAGCGCCTGCGCGCGGGAACGCTGCAGCGCACGCCACAGGCGCACGATCTCGATCAGCAGCATCACGCCGGCTGCGCCGTAGGCGCCCCAGAGGAAGGGGGTGGGGTCGCTCATGCGGCCTTCTCCGTGAGATGCGCCTTCAGCCAGGCGGCGCCGGCTTCGCGTTGCATCAGCAGGGCGCGGGCGCGTGTGAGACTGGCCGCGGCGGCGTAGGCCCAGTAGGCCCCCACCATGATCAAGAGCGGCGAAAGCATGGCCGCGGCCATGCGCGGGCTGTCGCCCAGCGGCAGCGTGGCGCCCTGGTGCAGCGTGGACCACCAGCGCACCGAGAAGTAGAGGACCGGCACGTTGACCACGCCCACCACGGCCAGCAGCGCGCCGGCTGCATCACCGCGCTGCACATCCTCGATGGCCGAGGTGAGCGCGATGACACCCAGGTAGAGCAGCAGCAACAGGAGCATGGAGGTGAGCCGCGCATCCCACACCCACCAGGTGCCCCAGGTGGGCTGGCCCCAGATCGCGCCGGTGACCAGGCACACAGCCGCCGCCCAGGCCCCGGTGGGCGCCACGGCACGCGCCAGCACACCGGCCGTGCGCACCTGGGCCACCCAGCCCACTGCGGCCCAGAAGGCCATCACGAGGTAGAGCAGCATGGCCACCCAGGCCGAGGGCACGTGCAGGTAGACGATGCGATAGACCTCGCCCTGCTGCGCATCGGTAGGCGCCAGGCCCAGGCCCCACACGAGGCCCACGCTGCCCAGCACGGCGGCCAGGGCCCACAGCGCCGGCAGCAGCCGGCCGGTGAAGGCGAACAAGCGCGGCGGCGCGGCCAAGCCCGTCCAGCGCACCGGCACATCGCCGCCAGCCTCCAGCCCCAGGCGCAGGGCCGCGCCGGCCAGCGGCAGGGCCACGACGGCGCTCACCAGCATCCAGGCCGCCAGCAGCGCCAGGTGCGGCAGCGGCGAGAGGCCGCCCAGCGCCGCCGATACGGCACCCGTGCCCAGCACCAGCGCCGGGACGGCCAGCGGCAGCACGATGAGCATCACCAGCAGGCCCGCCTGGCGCAGGCCCACGGTGAGCGCGGCCGCCACCGTGCCCCACAGGCTGAAGATCACCGTGCCCAAGGCCAGGCCAGCGAAAAGCACCGCCAGCGCCACGCCTTGCAGGCCCAGGCCCGCGGCCAGCAGCGGGGACAGCCCCACGAGGGGCGCGCCGTGCAGCAGCCAGTGGCCCGCCGCGCGTGCGGCTGCGATGACCGCCGGACTGGGCGTGGCCAGCAGCAACTGATCGAGCGTGCCGTCGGCAGCATCGCCCGCAAAGAGCGTGCTCACCGACATCAGCGCCGAGAGCAAGGCGCAGGCCCAGACCACCCCCGCAGCGATCTGGCGCAGCAGGGCCGTCTCGGGCCCCACGGCCAGCGGGAACAGGCTCACGGCCGCGACGGCAAAGCCCAGCGGCAGCAGCAGATCCACCCGCCGCCGCCAAGCCAGGCGCAGGTCGCGTTGAACCAGGCTCCAGAACAGCGAGCGCATGGGCCGACCCTAGTGAGCGTCGAGATCGAGCACGCGAGCGGGCAGCGACGGCGCCTGGTGGCTGGCCATCAGCACACTGCCACCCGCTTGCAGGTGTTCGGCGAGCAGGGCGTCGAGCACCTGCGCGCCGTCGGCATCGAGCCCCTCGTGTGGCTCATCCAGCAGCCACAGCGGCTGGGTGCGGCTGGCCGCCAGGCGGGCCAGGGCCACGCGGCGGCGCTGGCCCTGCGAGAGTTGCCCGATGCGCTGGTGGCGGCGTGGGGCGAGGCCGAAGCGGTCGAGCGCGGCCTCGACGGTCGTGGCTTGCTGTGGCAGCGCATGCACCCCCAGCAGGAAGTGCAGCGACTCGGCCACGGTGAGCTCATCCTTCAGCGCGTGGGCGTGGCCCAGCAGCACCGGGGGGCCGCCGCTGCGCAGCACCGTGCCCTGCGCCGGGCGGCCCAGGCCCGCGGCCAGGCGCAAGAGGCTGGTCTTGCCGCTGCCGTTGCGACCGCGCAGCCACACCAGATCGCCCGCGCCCAGCGTCAGGTTCACGCCGCGAAACAGCAGCCGCGTGCCCCGCCGGCACGCCAGAGCCTGCAGCCGAAGGAGAGGTGGGGCATTCATGTCAGCAGCCTCCATCGAAGGTGCCAGCGACCGCCGTGGATCCGGCTTCGCCGGTCCACCAGCGGTGCCCCCTCGAGGGGGCGCGCGAAGCGCGTAGGGGGTGGGTCATCACGAAGGCAGGAAGTCCACGGGCCAGGTGACGACCATTTGCTCGACTTCTTTTGCACCGAAGTCGAACTGCCGCACGCGGGCGAGCAGGCGGTTCTCGAGGTCGGGCGCGTTGAGCTCGGTGGAGACGATGCGCACATCGGTCACCTCGCCCGAGGGCGCGATGGTCAGGCGCAGCACCACCTTGCCCTGCAGCGACGGGTCCTCACGCAGTGCGCGGTTGTAGATGGCGTAGATGGCGCCCTTGTGGCGCTCGAAGACGAGCTTGATCTCCTCGATGGAGCGCGAGGCCTTGCCCGAGCCGGCGCGCTGCAGCGTGCCGCCCGCCCCGCCCTGGCCTGAGCCCACGCCGGTGCCCGTGCCGTCGCCGCGCACGCCGCCGCCCCCCGGGCCCCCACCGCCCCCGCCACCGGCCACGCCTTCCACCAGCGTGGTGGCGCGGCCCGCCAGGCCGCCGCCGCCGGTGTGACGGCTGTAGGCCGCCGTGTTGATGCCCCCGCTGCCACGGGTGGCGTTGGAGGTGATCATCGATCGATCCGGCAGGCCGGGTTCGGTGCCGGCCCCCACGCCCACGCCGGGGCCGGGCTGGATGTCTTTGCGCAACTGCACGGCCACCGGGGCGCCGCGCAGCTCGGCCAGCTCGTCCTTCATCGCGAGCAACCCCACGCCCGCGGCGCGCCGGCGCGCTTCACCCACCTCACCGGGCGGGCGGCCTTCGATGGGGTTGCGCGCCTCGGGCACGGGGTTGCGCACCGTGGCGGGCTTGGACGGATCGGGCCGGCGGTTGTCGCGCGGCACGCTGGTGGAGGCCGCCGGGGGCTTCGAAGCCGTGATGGATTCAGCCTCGGGCTTGGGGGCCGTCTCACGCTGCACCGCCGGCGGCGGGGGCGGCGGTGGCGGCGTGGCCTCGCGTTCGATCATCAGCCGCGCCAGCCGCTCGGGCACGGGCGGCGCCTGGCGCGGATCAGGCTTCGGTGTGGGCCACAGCAGGAAGAGCAGGCACAGCAGCGCCGTGAGGCCCAGTACCCAGCGCAGCACGCGCCGGAAGCGGGCGATGTCCTCGGGCGGGATGGACCAGGCGAGGACCGGGCCGCGGAAGGATATGGCCGTGGCCGCGCTCATGACGACACCTCGTACTTTCGGGTCACCGCGAAGGACACGTCGGCAAAGTGGGCCCGTGCCGCGGTGGCCATCACCTTGCGCAGCAGCGCGTAGGGAATGTTCTTGTCCCCCATGATGGTGAGCGTGCGGCCCTGAGCGGCGTTTTCGGCGCGGATGACCTGGCGGCGGGCGATCCCGTCGAGTTCGTCCTTCAGCGGGGCGATCAGATCGCCGGGGGTGGCCATGGCCTGGGCCACGGTCGCCACGCGGCGGCCCTCGACGAGGATGTCCTCGGGGCTGATGACGACCACCACGGTTTCACGCGGCGCGGTTTCGGCGGTGGACTGCGGCAGCTTCACGCCCTTGGGCACCGACAGGATCTCGATGCCCGAGGCGGCCGAGAGCAGGAAGAACAGCAAGATGGTGAAGATGTCGATCAGCGCCACCAGGTTCAGGTCGACGTTCGACTGGTTGCGGGCCTTGCGCTGCGCGCGTTTCTGCAAAGGCGTGAGTTTCATGGCAGGCCCTCAGCGCTTGATCACCGGGGCGTCGCCAATGGCCACGTCGGGGAAGAGATCGGTGCGCACCAGGTTCGCGCCCTCGGCGGTGTAGGTGGCGCGGGTCACGTCCATCACCTGCACCAGCAGGTCGTAGGAGGTGTCGGGCTCGGCCAGGATGCTGGCGGTGGTGGTGCCGGGGAAACGGCGCTTGATCTCGAGCATCAGGGCCGAGAGTGTGCGCAGGTCCTGCGTGCCGTTCACCGCCGGGATGCGCTGGATCAGGCCGCCGATGCGGTCACCCACTTCGATGGCGTCGCGGCGGATCACGATCTCCAGCTTCAAGTCGTTGGCCTGGAGCTGCTCGATGCCGCCGGTGTGGCGCGCCGGCAGGCTCAGCTCCAGCACCGACATGCGCGTGAACACCGCGGTGGACAGCAAAAAGGGCAGCAGCACCACGATGAGGTTGATGAAGGCGGTGACTTCCAGCTCCGCCGGATGCTTGCGCAGACGTCTGACGCGCATGATGGTTCCTTCACGGGGCCCGGCGAGCGTTCACTTCGTGGCTGACGCGGCGGCTTCGGCCTTCGCGCGCTGCACGAGGTTGAGAAAGCTGATCTTGGCGGCTTCCAGGCCGTCGACGATCTCGCTGGTGCGTGCCTGCAAGAAGGCGTGGATGAGCAGGAAGGGGATGGCCACCATCAGCGCGAACGCGGTGTTGTTCATCGCGATCGAGATCGAGGCCGACAGCATCTCGGCCTTTTCGGCCGGGTTCACCTGGGCCACCGCGGTGAAGCCCTTGATCAGGCCCACGATGGTGCCCAGCAGGCCCACCAGCGTGATGACGTTGGCGAAGGTGGCGATGTAGTGCGTGCGCTTTTCCAGGCGCGGCACGATCTCCATCATGCCCTCTTCCATCGCGGCGTCGATGTCTTCGCGGCGGCCGGGGCTTTGCATGCGCTGCAGGCCGTTGGCCACGATCTTGCCGATGGCGGCATCCGATTCGGCCGCGAGCTGGTAGACCTCCTTGAACCGGCCGCTTTGCAGCATCGGCAGCAACTGGGCCCACAGCTTCTTGTTCTGCGCACGGGCACGGCGCAGGAAGGCGTAGCGCTCGATGGCGATGGACAGCCCCACGGCCATGATCAGCATGCTGATGTAGATGAAGGCACCGCTGTCCTGCACGAACTTGACGATGAATTCGAAGGTGTTCATGGACGTCTCTCCGGGGTACGACTGAAAAATGGGTGAGGGTATGGAAGGGTCAGCGCTGCGGTGCCGCCGCCGGGGCCTGGAGCACGCGCTCGTAGTGGAGCTGACGGCGCAAGACATCGCGGTCCAGCGGCACCAGCGCCTCGTCGAGCACGCCTTCGACCGGGCGGCCGGCCCGCTCGCCAGGCACCGGCTTCTTCCAGGGCACGATGTAGAGCACCTTGGGCAGTTCGCGGTGGCCGATGATCTGGGTGCGGTCGAGCTCGGCCCGGTCCTGGGCCTGTACCGGGGCGGCCAGCAGCCCCCCCATCAGCACCAGACCGAACGCGAAGGTCAGCATCTTCATGGCTGCTCCTTGCGGTGGGCGGCCACGGGGGCCGGCCTGCGGTTCTTCAGGTCGATGACCCACTTGTTCACCTCGGCGTCGCCTCCGGGCACGAGGCTCAGGTAGCGCTCGTACAGGCCCAGGGCCTGGGTGGGGTTGCCAAGATAAAGGTCGTGCAGGATGCCCAGGTTGAGCACCGCGGGGGCGTAGTCGTCCCGGGCCTGCAGCGCTCGCTCGTAGGCCTGGCGCGCCTGCTCGAAGCGACCCTGCTGGCGGTAGGTGATGCCCAACTGGTTCCAGTAGGACGGCTGCCTGGGGCCGAGACGCGTGGCGGTTTCGAGCGCCTTGGCTGCGTCATCCAGGCGGCCGGCCTGGCGGGCGATGAGACCCAGGTTGGCGTGCGGGCCGGGCAGGTCGGGGTGGCTGCGCGTGAGGGCCTCGAAGCCGCGCTGCGCCAGGTCGGCACGACCGGCCACGAGCTGTCGACGGGCGTCGTCGAAGGCCCGCTGCGCGGCCGGGTCCACGGCCGGCGGTGCTGGCGGGGCCGCCGGAGCAGGGGCCGCAACGGCCGCAGTGGCAGGGGCCGGAGCAGGCGCAGGTGGCGTGTCCAAGCGGACCGTGGCACAGCCTCCCAGCAAAGCCGCCCACGCCAGCAAGGTGCCAGCGAACACCGCGGAACCGGCTGCGCCGGGGCGTGGGTGTTGCGCCGTCGAGGGTGCACGCGCAGCGCTTCGGGCATGAGCGACATCAACGGATCGCATCGATCGCTCCTTCGCTCTTTTCACTCTTGCCATAGCGCACCGGCCGCAGCTTGGCCAGCGCGGCGAAACTGCGTTGCACCCATTCGTCGTAGAGGCCCGACGTTGCACGCTGGGCGTTGATCTCGTGCAGCTCCATGGCCTTTTCCTCGAAGGGGTAGGCCTGCTCTTCCAGCATCACCTCGTACTGCTCCAGTTCCAGTTTGGACAGGCGGCGCGGGCGCTGCGACTTGAGCATCGCTTGGGCGAAATCGGCGTAGATCTCAGCGATGCGGTAGGTGGCTGCCGTGGTGACACCGGCCACGCCGTAGTCGGCTGCCACGGCATAGGCTTGGAGGGCCGCTTGCATGCGCTGCTTCTTCAGGCGCAGGTGGCGCTCCAGCGGCTCCACCAGGCTCACCTCGCGGTAGGCCTCGTCGGCCGGCCGGGCCAGGGCCAGCGCCGCGGTGGCGCCCAGAAAGCGGGTGCGGTCGGTGCGGGCGTTGCCTGCGCGCTGGTCGGCCAGCATCACCTCGCGCAGCCAGTGCTGCTCGCGCGCGGCGTTGCCGTCGGCCTGGGCGAGCTGGGCCAGGCGATGGCGGGCTTCCACGGCCCGCTCCAACGGCTGCGGGTGCTGCTGCAGGTAGCGCTCGTAGGCGCGTGTGGCGGCCCCGCGCGAGGCGCCGCGTTCGGCGGCCTTGTGGTGCAGCTCGGCCGCTTGCCATTGGGCCTCGCGGGCGACAGCCGGGTCGCGGTGGGTGGCGGCCACCCGTTCGAATTCGCCGGCCGCCTGGGCCCAGTGGCCCTGCTCCAGGTACACCGTGGCGAGCTTGGCGGGCACCTCGGCCTGCAGCGGGTGCTTCGGATGCTGCTGGCGGAAGGCCTCCAGGGAGCGGGCCGCCGCATCCCAGTCCTTCAGGCCGATGAGCACGGCCGCGGCGTCGTACTGGGCCGTGGCGCGCACCGCCGATTGCGGCGCCACCTGGGCGATGCGCTCGAAGTGGCCCACGGCCTCGCGAGCCCGGCCGGCGTCGCGCGCGGCTTCACCCTGCTTGTAGATGGCCGCGGCCTGGCGCTCGACCAGCTCGTGGCGGCCGGCCGCCTGCGCCGGCGTGAGCGCCAGCACCTCGCCATAGGCGCGCTCGGCGAGGTCGAAACGGCCGCCGTCGAAGGCGGTGTGGGCCAGCACCGTCCAGGCCACCCGGCGCTGCGCGTCGGTGGCCGGCGGCTGCAAGGCCAGCACCTGCCGGGCGACGGCTTGGGCGCGCTCGGCGTCGTTCAGCGCGAACAGGGTGTCGGCGGCGTTCGTGAGCACGGCGCCGGTGCGCGGGTCGGTGGGGAAGGCCTGGGCAAAGCGCAGGCTGCTGTCCACGGCCTGCCGCTTGAGCGCGGCGGCCTGCTCGGGCCGTGCGGCCTTGTGCAGCTCGGCATAGCTCAGCAAGGCGGAGTAGCCGGCGTCGGCGCTGCGCGCATGGAGCGGGTAGCCGTAAGCGGTCTTTTCGTACTCGGCCGCGGCTTCAGCGTGGCGCTGGTCCTCGAAGAGCAGCTCGGCCAGCAGGAAATGGTTCTGCGGTGCCTGCGGGTCGTCGGGGAAGGACGTGAGGTACTGGCGGTACCAGCGCACGGCCTCCTGGTAGTCGGCCGAGGCCTTGGTCTTTTGCGCGCTGGCGTGGTGATGGCGGGCCAGCTCGCTCAGGTGGGTCTTGACCAGCGGCTGCGCGCGCGCCCAGCCCTCGGGGTTGGCGCGGCGGAACTCGCTGTCCACGCCATAGCGGCCCACGTACTCCTTCTTGGCTTCGAGAGCCAGCGTGGCAAAGCCGTTGGCCTGGTAGATGTCGATGACGCGGGCCTGCAGCACCGGTGCCTGCGCATGCAGCGGCTGGCGGCGCGCGAAGGCGCCCAGGGTGTCGGCGGCGTCCTTCACCCGTTCTTGTTGCAGGTACAGCCCGGCGAGCTGCTCGTAGACGCGGAACTCGTAGCCTTGGCGCAGCTCGCTGTCGATGTAGGGGGGGATGGAATCCGCGCCCTGCAGGTTGGCCAGCGAGAGGCTGGCCACGCGGAAGGTGTCTTCGATCAGCTCGCGTTCGGCGCGGGTGAGGCCCTCGATGCCGTCGAGCCCGGCCTCGCCGCCGCGGCCTGCGAGCATGAGGTCGAGCACGCCGAAGAAGGACGCGAGGGCTTCGTCCAGGCGCGATTGCTTGAAGCGCGACCAGCCCTGCATGTACAGCGCACGCTCGCGGTAGGGGGTGTCGTTGCCGCTGGCCAGCACCGCGGTGTAGGCGGCCTCGGCCTGCGGGTAGCGCGTGGCCGCAAAGAGAATCTCGCCGCGGCGGAAGTGGGCCTCGTCGCGTGTGGCAGCGTCGGGGTAGGCGGCGACCAGGCGGTCGAGCACGGCCAGCGCCTGTTCGAGCTGGCCGCTTTGCTCATGGGCGCGGGCGAGCTGGTAGAGCACGCGGTCGGTGTCGGGCGCCTTCGGGTAGGTGCGCAGGTAGTCCTGGTAGCGGGCGATGGCGGCCCGGAAGTCGGCCGGCGTCCCCGTGGCCGAGCCCTCGGCCATGCGACGGTCGGCCAGGGCCATCTCCAGGTCGCCCAGGCGGCGCATCGCTTCGGCACGCTGCGGCGCCTTCGGGGCGACCTCGAGGAATTTCTGGTAGGCCGCGATGGTCTGCTCTTCGGTGCTGCGGATGCCCGGGTCGGCGGGCAACTCGATCTTGCGCCCGGCCAGGCTCTTGAGCGTGGGCTCGTTGTCGGGGCTGCCCTTGCGCAGCCCCGAGCAGGCCGCCAGCGCGGCGGCCAGGATCAGCAGCGGGGGCAGGAGGCTAGCGCGGAGCCGCATCGGATCGCTCCTGCGTACCACCCGCCGCGCGGGTGGCGTGGTCATACAGCTGGGCCACGGCAAAGCGGGCCTGCGTGGCATACACCGCCAGGCGTTGCTGCTGGCGCGTGAGTTCGGCCACGGCCAGGGCCTCGACGGCCTGCTGCTGCTCGCGGCTGAGTTCGGCCACGCGCGGGGCCAGGGCCTCGATGCGCGCCCCCAGGGCCGGGATGCGGCCTTCGAAGGCGGCAAAGCGCGCGGGTTCGTCGCGTTGGGCCTGGGCCAGGGCCGCCTCGCGCGCCTGCGCCTGAGCGAGCTGCTCATCGACGCTGCGCTGGGCCTTGCGCGCTTCCCACAAGTGCACGGGGTAGTCTTCGTCCAGCCGCCAGCGCAAGACCCCTTCGGCCAGGCGATGGCGCTCGCGCAAGGATGCAGCCTCGGGCGCATCGCCCACCCGCGCGAGGGTCTCGCGCACGCGGGCCAGACGCTCCAGCAACTGGCGCTCCTTGGGCGTGGCCAGCGCGGCGGCATCGCGTTGCGCGATCACGCGCTCGAGCTCGGCCTGTGCGGCCTCGCGCCGGCGCGCCAGCGCAGCCACACCGGTTTCGCTTTCGCGGGCGGCGGCGCGGATGCGCGGCAACCGGTGGGCAAAGGCCTGTTGGCGGTGTTCGAGGATGTCGCGGAAGGCGGCGAGCTTGTCGCGCCACTGGGCCAGTTGGTGGGCCAGGAACTGCAGGTCGCGGTAGTTCTTGAAGGCTTCCTGGAACTCGTGGCGGGCCAGCACCCGGGCCAGGTGGCGACCATGCGGCATCTGCGGCAGCTCGCGCAGTTGCCAGAACCAGCCCATCTCGACGCCGGGGTTGAGCGACATCAGCCCTTCGACGAGCTTGCCGGCGCGGATGGCGGCGATGGATTCGTCCAGCGCGGCGTGCTCGCGCTCGTAGGCGGCGATCGCGTCCTGGTAGCCCTGCAGCGCCAGGCCAAAGGCGCCGAGCTCGGCCTGGGCATGGGGCACGGCGATGCGCGCTTCGAGCACGGCCGCATCGTCGCTCTCGCGGCCGGCCAACTCCATCCAGGGCACCAGGGCCTCGCGGGGCTGGCCGAGCGCGGCGGCGGCCCAGCCGAAACCCAGCAAGGCCTGGTTCGACTGCGGGCCGTGCAGGCGCACGCGCTCCAGGTACTGGCGCGCCTGCCGGGGCTGCTCGGCCTGCAGCGCGGCCAAGCCCAGGGCGACGTTGGCGCGGTCGCGCAGCACGCGGTATTCCTCGCTGTAGGCGCCGGCCTGGCCGATCTCATCCAGCCAGGGGGTGCCGGCCTCGACCTCGTGGTTGCGGATGAGGGCCACGCCGAGGTTGTAGCGCGCATAGGCCCCACGCATCGCGGGCTCGGGGTCGTTGCGGCGGGCCCGGGCGCGGCTTTCCTCGACCTGCGCGCGCAGCAGCGCGGCGGCCTGCGCGTAGTGCCCGCGGGCCATCAGCACCTGGGCGCGCAGCAGGGCATGGTCTTCGTGGAACTCGGCGGGCAGCTCGCTGCCGATGCGATCCAACGCGGCCTGGGCCTGGTCGAGGTGACCGCGCTGGTAACGGATCTTGGCCAGGTAGTACCAGGCGCGGTCGCGCACCGCAGGGCGGGCGCCTTGTGCGATGAGGGTGTCGAAGATGCGCCCGGCCTCGCGGTGCAGACCATACGACAACAGCAGGCCGCCGCGCAGGATCTCGGCCTCGTCGGCGTGCTGGGGCATCCGCCCGAAATGCTGCGAGACCATCAGCGAGCCCAGCGCGCTGAAGTACCGGTCCTGGAAGAAATGGAAGAGCCCGTCACCGTAATGCGGGTCTTTCACCGGGCCGGGGCCGCGGGTGGTCTGCGCGGCGGCCCCCAGGCTGAGCATGGCCGCCGCCAGGCCGGTGCACAGCACGCGGCGCCAGGAACGGGAGGCCAGAGGTCGAAGACGCATGGACCGGTCCTTACTGCCAGACCTTCACATGGAACTCGGGCTGCAGCTTGCCGGCGGAATCCTGGATGCGCAGCTCGATGTAGGTCGGGTCGGCGCCCTTGTCGAACTTCACGGTGGCGCCGCGCCGGTAGTCGCGCTGGTGCGGGCCGCCGCCGGTGAAGATGGCCACCAGTTCATGGGTGCCGGTGCGCAGGTTGCCCAGGTACAGGCGCTGCACGCCGCCGCGGTGCAGAGCCTGCACTTCGGCCGGCGTGTACAGATGGCTGGCCACGAGCTTGTCGCCCAGCCGGATCTGCACCGACTCCAGCTCGAAGAGCTTGCCCACGTCCATCGAGACGAACACCGCCACCTGGGTGCTGGCCGGGAAGAGCAGCTCCTCCTCCAGCACCAGCAGGTCGCGGTTCAGTTGGATGAGGTCGTTTTTGAGCGTCTGCACGCGCTCGTCCAGCGAGGCAGCCGGGGCAGGAGCGGCGCTGGGGTTGGCCCAGGCCAGGCCGGCTGCCAGGCCCAGGGCAGCGACCAGCAAGCGAAGGAGGTGTCGGTACGGCAGGGTGGCTCTCATGGGCGCGCTCGGTCAGAAGGTGGCCGACAGGTAGACCTGGAAGACATTGGCGCCGTAGGAATACGGACGGCCGTTGCGGATGTCGGTGAAGTCCTTGAAGTCGTACAGCTTGTACTCGTAGGCCGCATGGGCCTTGAGCTCGTACTGTCCGGGAACCCGTCTGGCGCGGTAGCTCAGCTTCACTCCCACGGACGGCGAGGTGAAGGTGCTGAGCTGGCGGTTGCGCGAGATGTAGGTGGTCTCGGCCGTGGCGTTGTCGCTGTAGAACAGGGCCTTGGACTGGCTGTGGTAGCGCACGAAGCCGTCCACCAGGGTGTCCTCGCGCACGTAGCGGCTGTAGCCCACTTCCACGGTGTGGGCCGTGATGTCCCAGGTGTCCCAGAAGTAGCGGTATTCCGCATGCACGGCGGCCTCGCTGCCGATGGCGCCGGTGAGGCGGCCCTTGATCGCGCGGCTGGTGCGCGTGCGCGGGTGGCGCTCGGGCACGGCCGCGCCGAAGACGCGCGCCACGCGATACGGGTTGCCGAGAAAGCCGCTGTCGGACACCGCCTCGGCGTTGAGGCTGGCCATCCAGCGCGGCGAGAGGATCTGGGTGACGCCCAGCCGGTAGCGCCAGTGCAGGGCCTCGTCGAAGAAGCCCACGTCGGAGCGGCCCACCTTGTCCCAGGCGCGGGTGAAGCCCAGGCTCACGGTGGTCATGCCGCCGAACACGTCCTGCGACACGTCGATCCCCAGCGAGTTGGCCTCGTAGTCGGGCTCGGTGCTGCGCGTGGTGGACAGCGACATCAGCGAGTCGCGGTAGACGTAGTCCAGGCCCAGGCCGTACTCGGTGCGGCGCTCGGAGTAGGGGCTGGCGGTGGTGACCACGTCGATGGAGGCATTGCTCACCGCATCGACGTTGTAGAAGGCCGAGAACGAGTAGCGGTCGGCCAGGCTCTTGCGCACCAGCAGCGCCGGGCCGTAGGCGCGGGTGCCGCCGCCGTCGTAGAGGTGGTACAGGGCCTCGGCCTTGTCCTCGGGCAGGGTCGCGGCCTGGGCCGTGCCGGCCGCCAGAGCCAGCCCGGCGGCTGCCCGCAGCGCGCGCGGGCTGCGCGTGCGCCAGCGGGCCATGAAGCCGCGCAGCCAACGGGCGCTGCGCAGGGCGGCGTCAGTTGCAGCCACAACCGCCTCCTTGCACGCCATTGGCGCCACGGCCGCCTTCGCGCACCTCGCGCACGTGTTCGGTGTGGCGGGCCGACAGCGCATCACGGTTCACCTGCATGATCGGATCGGCCAGCCGCTCGCGTTCATAGGGCTTGACCCAGGGCTCGGTGGCGCAGGCCGGCAGGAGGGCCGCCAGGGCAAAGACATGAAGGCAGCGCATCGTCATCACTCCTTCAGCAAGGCGCGGATCTGCTGGTCGTAGGTGTTCTCGACGCCGCTGCGGTAGCCGTGGTGCAGGTGGCGCACACGGCCGTCGCGGTCGACGATCACGGTGTAGGGCATGGCCTTGAGGTCGTACTGGCGGCTGACCTTCTTCTCGGCGTCGAAGAGCACGGGGAAGTTCAGGCCCAGCTTGGAGGCCATGCTCGCGGCCTTGGCCGGGTCGTCGTCGATGCTCACGGCCAGCACCGTGAAGCCCGAGGCGCGGTACTTGTCGTACAGGCGGTTCAGGTGCGGCATCTCCTCGCGGCAAGGGCCGCACCAGGTGGCCCAGAAGTTCACGAGCACCACGTTGCCGCGCTGCTCCTGCAGGCGCAGGTTGGGGCCCTGGAGCGTGCCCAGCGTGAAGTCGGGCGCGGGTGCATGGGGCTGGGTGGCAAAGGCCGGTGCGGCCAGCAAGAACGCGGCCAGGGCCACCAGGCGGCGGAAGCTGGGGAGGGGGTGCATGCAGGACTCCAAGGCGTACACGAAGCGCAGGTCAGAAGAACAAGCTCAGGCCCAGCGTGAGCTCGAGGTTGTGGGTGCTGCGGCGCTCGCCCAGCAGGTCGAAAGAGAAGATGTGGTCGCGCAAGTCGAGTTGCAGGGCCGAGCGCTGGCCGAGCAGGAAGCGCGTGCCCAGGCCGATGTTGATGGTCTGGTTGCGCTGGTCGTCGAGTTCGGTGCTGCCGATGCCGGCGATCAGGTAGGTGACGGTGGCCTTGGCGCGCCTGGCGCCGAGGAAGACCTCTCCGGGCAGGAGGTTGTAGCCCAGCGAGACGTTGTAGTAGCTGAGCGTGGACTTTTCGCTGGAGAACACGCCGCCGGGCAGGATCTGCCGGAAGGACTCGTCGCTGACACGGGCCCGGCCATAGGCCGCCTCGAAGAAGAAGTCTTCAGTGAGGTGGTAGCCCAGGCGCAGGCCCACCACGGGGCTAGCGCCGAAACTGTCGGTGGAATAGATGCCGGCAAACAGCCCGGCGATGAGGTCCTTGGAGGGGATGCGGGGCAGGCGCACTTCGCGGCGCTCGACCTCGGGGACGATGACCTGCTCGTTGGCCGGCCGCTGGGGCTCGCTGGCCTGCGCGGCGGCCAGCAGCGGGGTGAGCAGCAGGGCGGCGGCCAGCAACGCCACGGTGAGCCAGGGATGGAGGGTGGGCTTGGAAGGCATGGGGCGTCCGTTCAGAAGAAGAAGGCCAGGCCCGCGCCGAGGGCGCGGTATTCGATGGAGCGCTCGTCGGCCACGAAGGCGGTGTAGAGGCTGTAGTCGGCCGTGAGCACGAAGCGCTCGCTCAGGTGCCAGCGCAGTCCCAGCGTGGCCTGGCCGAGGTTGGCATCGGTGCGGATGGCACTGACCAGGCTGCTGTTGGGCACGTTCGAGAAACGCCCCACGCCCACGCTGAAGAAGGGCGAGAGCCGCCGGTCGGACCAGGGCTCGGCGGCCAGGCCCACATGCCAGAAGCTCGTGCCCGAGAAACGGCCCTGCACTTGGCCCACGTGGGCGTCCACGCTCAGCGAGGTCGACAGCCGGTAGCCGGCGGTGAGCTTGAGCATGGGCTCGCCGTCGAAGCGCCCCCAACTGCCGCCGGCCAGCATGCGGCGGCTGAGGTAGTCGTCGAGCACGATGTCGCGGAAGGTCCGTGCGCTGCCCGCGGCCGTGAGCGTGCGCTCGAGCTGGCGGCGATGCACCCAGCCTTCCTTGCCGTTGTCCGCACGCACCTGGTACCAGTCGGTGTGGCGCAGCGTGATGGCGACCCACTGATGCCGGTCCACCACATGGAAGATGGGGTAGCCGCGCCCGGGGCCGGTGCGCAACTCGAGGTAGGGGTCGGCCACCTGCACGCGCTCGTAGCCGTCGTCGGCCGCCACGGCGCTGACTTGCGCCGCCGCAGGCACGGCGCAGGCCAGGCACAGCAGGGAGGTCAGAAGGCACTGCGCACGCATCCGGCGCCCAGGTACTGCGAAAGGCATCGGTCGTTTCATTCGGTGTTGCAGGTGCCGGTCTCGGGGTCGGGCGGGGTGAACATGGTGTGGGCCGCGGCGCTGAACTCGTCCTGGCCGGCCGGCATCGGGCGGCTGATCCAGTAGCGGATCAGGCGGGCGTTGGGGTCGTTCTCGTTCTGGAAGATCAGGCCGCCGCCATGCAGCACATTGAGCACCATGGGCTTGGTCAGCAGGCGGCTTTGCAGCGGCGCACCGAAGACCACCTCGCCCTGGGCGGAGTAGAAGTTGCGGTACATCGGCGTGGCGCGCACCGCCTCGGGCGTGTTGGACGGGTCGCTCAGGTCGACCGTCTGCGCTTCGGGCAGCACGCGGAAGGCCCCCCCGGTGCCGGCGCGGTCGTCATGGCAGCCGGCGCTGGCACAGGTGTTGGTCGAGACCACCCCGTTCTGGTCGACCGGCAGCGGCGCCAGGAAGATGGGGTTGATGCACTTCTGGAAGTAGACGAACGACAAACGCTGGCCCGAGGCCCCCGGAGGGTTGGTCACCACGGGGGGGTTGTCCAGCGGGTTGGAGCCGCCGCCGCAGGCCACCAGCAGCGCAGCGGCCGCCGGCGGCAGCCACCGCGGCAACATCGGCCAGGACATCGCAAAGCGCTTCATGGGGTGCAGCCCGATCGGATCCAGTCGGCGATCGCCGTGTAGCCCGCGCTGCCCACCGGCAACACCGCCGGGCCGCTGGCACCAGCCGGATGGGGCGCGGTGGACGGGCGCGACAGCAGCAGGTTGTTCGCGGGGTTGCAGGTGTCATTGATCAGCGTGAGCGTGACGTTGAAGTCGCCCTCGGGATCGCCGGTGAGCACGTAGCGGTTGCCCGCGAAGCTCACCGCCAGGGCCTCGCCCAGCGTCGCGCCGGTGTTGTTGCCGCCGGCCTGGTGGCAGCTCGCACACTGGGCGCGCAGCACGGGGTGGACGCTGGCCTCGAAGGCGCTTTGGCTGAGGATGCGCACCGTGCGCACACCGCTGGCTCCGTTGAAGGGGTCGTTGTAGTACTGGGCGCCCAGGTCCATCCACTCGGCCAGCAGGCGTTTCTCGGCCGCGTTGAGCATCGTGGCGTGGTTCGGGGCCCCCGCCGGCGGGTCGGGGTAGACCGCGCGCGGGCCGGCACCGGCCAGCAGCGTGTGGCCCCATAGGATCTCGGTGAGCCGGCTCTTGCGCGCGATGCCAGCCGTGTTGGCCGCGCTGGAGCTGGCCTGCACGCGCGGCGGCTGGCGCTCCAGCATGGGCACGCCATCGCGGATGCGCGTGACGGGCTGGCCGTTGCCATCGAGCAGCGGGTCGCCCACCAGCAGCTCCTCGTAGGAGGTCATGCGGCCGGTGCCGCCCAGCGTGCCGCGCAGGTCCAGGCGCGTCGGGTCGTTGTGGCAGGACACGCAGGCGCCGGCCGCTCGGGCGCGCTCCCACAGCGGCTGGATGTGCTCGGGATAGTTGATGACCCCGTTGACCGGCGCCGGCGTGGCCAGGTCGTCGGCCGGGTCGGTGTTGCCGGTGTAGCGCACGAGGATGGAAGGACGGGCCGTGTAGCCCCGCGAGGTGTCGGCCCACACGTCGGTGTAGAGCATGTCGGCGACGAGCTGCAGAGCCGTCGGGTCGAGGAAGGTGCGGGTGGAGGACATCGTCTGGCCGCTTTGGTGGGCCGCGACCATGGCCTGACGCAAAGCCTGCGGCTGGTGGTCGACGATGGCGCCCGAGTTCAGCGAGGCACCGCGGCGCGGGCTGTGGCAGCCGTTGCAGGTGCGGCGTTCACCCGGGCGCACCTGGATCCAGTTGGCGTGCGTCTGGAAGGCGCGGCCCTGGGCATCGACCACCGCGAGCGCCAGCGGGATGTCGGCCGGAATCTCGAGCTTGAAGGAGCCGTCGGGCTCGATGGGTGCATAGCCCAGGATCTGCTGCTGTTCGAACTCGGTCTCGCCGATGGCCTGGCGCAGGCCCATCGAGGCCGAGGGCGGCGCAATGGCCCGCGTGGCACGCACGAAGCGCACCGGCGTGCAGTGGTAGGCCGGATCGGCCGGGTCCTTGATGCGGCGCAGGTCGGCCACCTGGGTGGCGGTGCTGGTCGGGTCGGTGTTGGCCGTCATCGCAATGCCGCGCGCGCACCCGGGCGGCAGGTCGTCGGGGACCAGCATCTGCTCGGCCATGCGGCCCAGTCCATCGGTGTTGTAGATGCTGCGCACCTCGATCAGGGCCATGCCGCGGTTGGCCAATGCGGGGTCGATGTTGGTCGGGTCGGCGGCCTGGGGCTCGGGGCGGGCCTGCAGGGCGATCGGGTCGGTGTACATGAAGCCCGGCGGCGGCGCGGCGACGATGCGCCAGGTCTGGTTGGCCGGGTTGAACATGTAGATCGCATAGTTGGGCGGCACGTTGTCCTGCAGCTCGTCGGACTGCACCGCCTCCATCGTGCGGCTGCGGTCGGACAGGCGCGCAATCTCCTCGCTCGTGAGGGTGCTGCACGACACCGTGCGGCCGGCGCGCGTGACCTCGCAGGGGCGGTAGGCCAGCAGCACGCGGTCGGTGCCGTCCCACAGCGGGTAGGGCGTGGTGATGCGGCCATGCAGCGACAGGCCGCGGTCCATGTTCAGTTCCTGCGCCGTCACCTGCACCTGCCCGCCGCGGGTGGGCACGGTGGTGTTGGCCGGGGTGTTCTGTTCGGAATAGTTGGCCGCGTCGATGAACATCAGCGCGCCGCCTTCGTCGGTGCGCTGCAGCGGCATCAGCGAAGAGGCCAGGAAGCCGGCATAGCGGCCGCGCGGGTCCATGTCGCGCGGGTGCAGGAAGCTGTTGCCCGGGCTGTGGGCGCCGTAGAGCACGAAGGTGTCGGTGCCATCGGGCTTGGAGCGGAAGATCGCGAAGCGGTTGCGGTCGGCCATGTGCTCCCAGCGCGAGTACATGATGTCGCCGTTGGGGCGCACCACCGGGTTGCGGTCGTGGCTCTGGTTGAAAGTGATCTGCTCGATGCCGCTGCCGTCGGCCTTCATCGTGTGCAGGTTGAGCACCCGCTCGCGCTCGTATTCGTCAAGAGCAAAATAGGGGCGGCCCAGAGCCTGGTCCTGCGAGGACTTGTGCTGGCGGTTCGACGCGAACACGAAGCCGCGGCCGGCCGGCAGGTAGTAAGGGTCGACGTCGTCGTGATCGGGGGAATCGGTGATGCGCCGGAAGCTGCCGCCCGCCAGCCCCCCGGTCGTCATGTCGTATTCCCAGATGTTCCAGCGGCCCGTGCAAGCAGGCTGGCCGTCGATCGTGGACGTGTTGCTGCGCGGGCAGCGCATCGAGAAGACGATCTTCTTGCCGTCGTAGGACACCTCGGGGTCGGACACATCGCCCTGCCCCTGCGTGAAGCGGCGCGTGAGGTTGATCTCGCGCGCACTCGGCGAGGAACGCTCGCGCAGCATCAGATCGCCGCCGGGGGCGAAGGGGCTGCCGTTGGTGGGGTCCATGCGCACGCTGCTGGAGCGCATCACGTAGGCGATGGGCACGTCGCCCTCGACCGTGACGTCGTCACCGTCACCGCCGCTGCCGCTGCAGGCGGCCAGGGCCAGCAGCGCCAGGGCCAGGACCGGGGTCTTGCGTTTCATCAGGTGCTCGTGGGTGTGCATGTTCTTCTCCTGAGAAGCGGCCTCATGAGCCGTCGGACGCTTCGATCGGTGGCGCGACGGGGTCCCAGCCTTGCAGGCCGGCCGACACCTGCAGATGGCCCCGCGCATCGACGACCACCGCATCGGCGCCAGGCTGGGCCTGCACGAGCGCGAGTCCGCGCTCGACGCCCATCACGAACACACATTTCGACAGCGCCTCGGCGCTCAGCCCGTCCGGGGCGATCACCGTGACGCTGTGCACGCCGTCGGGTGAGCGGCCCGAGGCCGGGTCGATCAGGTGATGGTGGCGCCGGCCCTGCGCGTCGATGAAGTAGCGCTCGTAATCGCCCGAGGTGGAGATCGAGACGTCCTGCAGCGGCAGCACCGCCGCGGGGACGTCGGTGCGGCGCGGATGGCGGATCGCCACCGTCCAGGGGCGGCCGCGGCGGTCGCCCAGCACCCGGCTGTCGCCGCCGGCGGCCACCATCGCATGCCCGATGCCCAAGGCACGCAGGCGGGCCACCGCGCCGTCGACTGCATGGCCCTTGGCAAAGCCGCCCAGGTCGATACACATGTCGGGGCGGGCAAAGCGCAGCGTGCGCCGCGCCGGGTCGAGGTCGAGGTATTGCCAGCCCACCGCCTGGCGGGCCCGCGCCAGCGCCGCCTCGTCGGGGCGGCGGCCGAGGCGGTAGTCGTAGAGCCGGCCCACGGCGGCATAGCTGATGTCGAAAGCCCCCCCGGAGCGCGCCGACCAGGCCAGCGCCTGTTCGATCAGCCGGTACATCTCCTCGCTCAGCGGCACGGCCCGTCGGCCGGCCTCGCGGTTGATGCGCGAGAGCTCCGAATCCGCCCGGTGCGGGCTCATCGCAGCGTCGATGCGATGCATCTCGGCCATCACGGCCGCCAGCGCCGCCTGGGCCTGGCGCTCGTCATCCGCCCACAGCTCGGCGCGGATGCGCGTGCCCATGATGGCGGCCTCGCGCACCCACCAGCGGCCGCTGGCGATGCGGCGCGGCGCGCGCGTGTAGGCGCCCAGGCGTTGGCGATGGCTGGCGCTGAGCAAGCCGACAGACATGACTCCCCTCCTCGTGATCGCGCTGCGACGCAAACGGCATGCCACCGTTGCGTTGCGGCCCGCGCGACGCCCCCCCGGCAGCCCCCGTGAACAGCCCTGGGGCGCCTGGAATTCAGCGGATCTTAGGGAGCGCCACGACGGCGATGTAGGCGAAACCGGGCCGCCTGAGACAAGCCTTACAAGCTGTCACACCTTCGACGGGCCGGGCGTGAACGGCTCGGCAGCTCGTTGCAATTGGCAACAAGATCGACGGCAGTGGTCGGTGTCGATGGGTGCGCCTCCTGCCGAAGCAAGGAGAGCGCCGAAGGCTGTCAAGGCGAGGAGGGAAAATCCTCCATGTCGTGCGGACTCAATCGATCTGAAAGCCGGTGGCCTGGACCACCGCCGCCCAGCGCCGGGCTTCCGCATCCATCAGGGCCTGGGCTTCCAGCCGGCTCGTGCCGCGCACGGTGAAACCGGCTTCTTCCAAGCTCTTGCGCACCGCAGGCGTTTGCAGCGCCGCCACGACCTCGCGGTTGAGTGTGTCGAGCACGGCCGGGGCAGTACCCGCCGGCGCGAGAACGGCGAACCAGGCCGAAAAGTTCAGCTCGGGCCACCCAGCTTCGGCCAAGGTGGGCACCTGCGGCAGTAAGGCCGAACGCTGGGCCGCCGTGGTGCCCAGCGCACGCAGCTTGCCCGCCTTGACCTGGGCCGCGGCCAAGGCCGTGCTGACGAAGGCCGCCTGCACCGAGCCGTTGAGCAGCGCGCTCATCGCATCGCCGGTGGCGCGAAAGTGCACGGGCTCGATCGCAAAGCCCGCCTGACGCGCGAACATCTCGGCGCCGAAATGACCGGGCGTGCCTGCGCCGAAGGTGGCGAAGTTGAACTTATTCTTGTCCGCACGCGCAGCGCCAACCAGGGAGGCCACATCGGCATGGGGCGATGCCGCTGGCACCACCAGCACGAAATCCGCGCGCACGACCTCCGACACCGGCGTCAACTCCTTGGCCGGCTGATACGGCAGCTTGCGATGCGTGGCCGGCGCAATGCTGATCGACCCCACCTCGCCCAGCAGCAAGGTGTGTCCATCCGGCGCGCTCTTGGCCACTTGCTGGGCGGCGATCTGCCCGCCGGCGCCGGCCACGTTGTCGATCACGACGCTTTGTTTGAGGGTCTCGGCCAGGCGCTGCCCGAGGGCGCGGGCGACGATGTCCGGCCCCGTGCCCGGCGGAAAGCCGACGACCAGCCGCACAGGCCGTTGCGGATAGCTTTGCGCCCAGGCCGCGGGTGCCCAGGCGAACAGGGCGGTGGTCAGCAGCGGGGCCAACAGCGTGGCCTGCCAGACAGTGCGGCGCAGCATGGCAGTCGTCTCCTCTCGTGATATGGGGCCGCCAGTGTGCGCCGCGCCGTGCTTTGCCCTTGTCATCCCTGAAGACGACAAAGCACGCCAGCGGCCTCAGTCGCGCAGGGCGGCGAACAGCTCGCTCTTGAAATGCAGCCCCAGGCGCGCAAAGGCGCGCGCCCGGTAGGTTTTGACGGTGGCCACCGACACCCCCAAGTCGGCAGCGATGCCCTCGTAGCTCCAGCCGCGCAACAGGCGCTCCAGCACATCGAGCTCGCGCGCCGTCAGCCCCGGACAGCGGGCCTGCAAGCGCTCGCGCGGGCTGTCGGCGCGCGACTCGGCGCGCCATTGGAGATGCCGCTTGACGCAGGCCAGCAGACACGGCGCCGCGTCGATAAAGTGATCGAGCTCCCGGCCATCGAAGCAGCCTTGGCCTTGATGGTGATAAACATTGAGCGCCAGCACCGAGCCGTCGGGCTGCCGCTCGGCAACCGACAAGCGTTCGACCATGCCGTGGCGGCGGTAAATGGCCTCGCGGTGCAAAGCGCTGGGCGCCTCGTCGGCATGCATGCACAGTACCGCCGCGCCAAAGCCGTGGCGGGCGCGCACCGCATCGAAGCTGCCGTCGGCGCGGTACAAGCCCAGGTCGCGGTACAACGCAAAACACTCGCCCGTGTGGTCCTGCGCCTGGCGGCTGGCCGAAAGATGCAGGCGCGGCGCACGCCCAGGCCACAGCTGATACACCGCCCAGGACCCAGCCACCAAGCCGGCCTGGATCGCCTCCAAGGCCACACGCGCAAAGTCCGGGCGGCCCAAAGCCGAGATCATCGGCTCGATCATCGCCGGTCCCGCGCGTGGCGTGGCCGCCAGCGACGGCAGCGCCCAGACCTTCATCGCGGTGGCGCCGTCATCCTCACGGATGACGAGCCTGGGGACACTGCGGCCCTATCGTGACCGGCTCTCAGACTTCGCGCGCGCCCCCTATGTCCATGACGCCCGCTCCATTGGCCCCTGCTGGCGCCCGCCCCGGACTGATCTTCATGGCCCAAGTGGCATGTGAGGTCGGCCCCCTCACCAGCTTGGGCCCGTGCCCCAGCGGCGAACGCCGCTTCGTTCCCTTGCACGGCGGCACCGTGCAAGGCCCCGAGCTCAATGGCCAGATCGTGCCCGGCGGCGTGGATTGGCAATGGGCCCGCGCCGACGGCGTGCTGGAGATCGCCGCCCATTACGCCTTGCGACTGCACGATGGCGCTTTGGTCGAAGTGCGCAGCGAAGGCTTGCGCCACGGCCCGCCTGAGGTCATGGCCCGGCTGGCGCAAGGACAAGATGTGCCGGCCGACGCCTATTTCTTTCGCACGCTGATGCGCTTCACCACGGGCGCGCCGCACTGGGCGCACCTCAACGCGGTGATGGCCGTGGCGAGCGGACAGCGGCAGGCGCATCGGGTCGTGCTGGACGTGTACCGATTGACGTGACAGGAGGCCGCGCCCCCGCACGGCCCAATGCTTATGTTATGTAAGCATTGGGCCGTCCCCATCGGCGCTTACCCGCATGCGCCCGGCCCCAGGTTCGGCGGCCGGCTGCGCGCTTCAGCGCAAACGCCCGACGTAGCGCTGCTCGATCGGTGCCGCACGCCGATGGGCCAGCGCACTGGGCGCAGACAAAGCCACCTCTTCGGACGCCGGGGGTTTGGGTCGCACACCGGGCACCGCGCGTTCGAGCTTGTCAGCCCAGGCCTGCAGTTCGGCATCGGCCTGCGCGCGGCACAGGCGGACGATCTCTTGGGCGTAGCTCGCGTCGACGGCCATCCACTCGGTGTCTGTCACGCGCCCCAATTTGCGGCGCAACAGCACATGCAAGTGCGCGGCAATGGCCAGACGATCATTTTCCGAAGGGCTTGCGTTCACGCTCGGACTCCTGCATGGGGATACGCCCACCCTGTCTAGCAAGCGGCGCGCCAGCCCCCTTCAGGCACCAGCCCCCCCCGCCGGGCACCTGCCCGGCGCCCTGGGCATCAGCGCCGGTCCATCGGGCAGGTGTTCACGCCCAGCAGGCTGTACAGCGGACACACCCGGAACAAGCCCGTCAACAAGGGCACCACGCCGATGTAGCCCCACAGCCCCACGGTGTTCGTCGCCGCCAAGGCGATCAACACCAATCCCACGGCGATCCGCGCGATGCGGTCGATCCCGCCTACATTGGCTTTCATGCGGCACGCTCCTTTACACCCTGCCGAGGGTGTTCCTTGGACGAAGGCTTTCAGTGTGCCCGGCGCTTCGCGGCGAACCTTGATCGACGTCAAAACCGGCTGCTGCCAGACGGAATGCACACCGCGCCGCGGGGCTGGGGCTCGCCCTGCCCCACAGATCCGCCGGCTCTGTTTACATTTAAAGGCACAAGCCAGCTGTTCGTTCACTCATTGCGCCTTGAGCCCCCGTCCCGCCAGTCCTGCCCCCTCGATGACGGCCGAGGCTTTGCTGGCGGCCATCGAACAGGTACAGCGGCAATTCATTGAAGAAGCCAATCTGCGCTGCGCCTTCGATCGCTTGCTGGAGGTCTTGTTGCGCATGACCGACAGCGGGTATGGCTTCATCGGCGAGCTCTGGCACGAGCCGGGCCAGGCCACGCCCGCCTTGCGCATGCTGGCGATCTCCGATATCGCCTGGGACGACGCCTCGCGGCAGATGATGGCCTTGCATCACGAGGGCCGACTGGTCTTCCGCGCCCTCGACTCCCTGTTCGGGCGGGTGATCCAAAGCGGCCAGCCGGTGCTGTCCAACGATCCCCGCCAGGATCCGCGCTCGGGCGGGCTGCCGCCCGGGCACCGGGTGATGGACAACTTCCTGGGCCTGCCCTTCTTCCGCGGCGACGAACTGCTGGGCATGGTCGGCGTGGCCAACCGGCCCGGCGGCTACGACGATGGCCTCGTCCAGACCCTGCAACCGCTGCTGTCCACCTGCGCGGCACTGACCGTGGCCGCCCGCAGCGAGGCGGGCCGGCGCCAGGCCGAGGACGCCCTGCGCCTGAGCGAGGCGCGCTGGCAGTTCGCCCTGGAAAGCGCCGGCGACGGCGTGTGGGACTGGGACCACGAGCACGACCGCGTGTACTACTCGCGCGTGGGCCTGGCGGTGCTCGGCTATGCCGAGGGCGATGTCGGCCCCGGCATCGCCGACTGGGAGGCGCTGATCCATCCCGACGATCTGCCTGGCTGCCGCGCGGCGATCCGGCGCCACCTGCGCGGCGACGCCCCGATGATGCTCAGCCGGCACCGGGTGCGCGCGGCCGATGGCAGCTACCGCTGGGTGCTCCTGCGCGGCAAGGTGATCGACCGCGGGCCCGACGGCCGCGCCCGCCGCTCGGTGGGCATCATCACCGACATGAGCGCCACGTTGGCGCAGCAGGCAGCCACCGATGAGGCGCTGTCCAAGCTGCGCAAGCTTGCACGCCAGGCCCCCGGCGTGCTCTACCAGTTCCGGCTCCACCCGGACGCTCGCATGAGCTTCCCCTATGCCAGCGACAACTTCGAAGCCCTGTTCGGCGTGCCTCTGGCCGAGGTGCAAGACGATGTGATGAAGCTCATCGAGCGCGTGCACGACGAGGACCGCCCGGGCCTGATCGCGTCCATCTTCGAAGCCGGCGCTGGTGTGCAGCCCTGGATGTACGAGTTCCGCTACCTGCACCACGACGGCTCGGTGCGCTGGGTGCTGGGGCATTCGAGCCCGGAGCGCGAGGAGGACGGCAGCGTGCTCTTTCACGGCTTCCTCACCGACACCACCGAGCGCAAGCACATGCAGGCCGAACTGGCCCGGCTGGAGGACGCACGGCGCGCCCGCGCGGCGGCCGAGGCGGCCAATCGGGCCAAGACGCTCTTTCTGTCGCACATGAGCCATGAACTGCGCACCCCGCTCAATGCGGTGCTGGGTTTTGCGCAGCTCCTGCGCGACGACCCGGGCCTGAACCTGCCGCCGTCACGGCGCCAATGGGTGGAGCACATCCATGCGGCCGGCCAGCACCTGCTGGGCATGATCACCGACCTGCTCGACCTCACCCGCATCGAAGCCGGGGCCTTGCTGGTGCGCCGGGAGCTCGTGCCGCTGGACGATGTGCTCGACGAATGCCTGAGCATGCTGCGGCCCCAGGCCGGCGCGGCGCGCGTCCTGTTGCACGCCCCGCCCCCCGGCGGCCTGAGGGTGCAGGGCGACCGCCAGCGCCTGCGCCAGGTGCTGCTCAACCTGGTGGGCAATGCCATCAAGTACAACCAGCCCGGGGGCCAAGTCTGGGTGCACGCGCAGGCCGGGCCCCACCGCGTCACCGTGTCCGTGCGCGACACCGGGCCGGGCATCGCGCCCGAGCGCCAGGGCGAACTCTTCACCCCCTTCAACCGCCTGGGCCGTGAGCACGGTCGCATCGACGGCGCCGGTGTGGGCCTGGCGCTGTCCCAGGGCCTGGCCCGGTTGATGGATGGGGAGATCCGGGTGGACAGCCAGCCCGGCCAAGGCAGCACGTTCACCCTGGACTTGCCGACTGCGCCCTATCCTGAAAATTGATTCGATCAATTGGAATCAGAACTCCAACAGCGTCAGACTATTCAATAAGACGCATTCGCAACGGAGTTCCTCATGGTCAAGACTGTTTGTTTCGGTCTGATGCATTTGTCCATCGCCTTCGGGATCGGCTATGCGCTCACCGGCGACGTGGCCATTGCCGGGGCGATCAGCCTGCTGGAGCCGCTGGCCAATACCGTGGCCTTTTACTTCTTCGACCGCTACTGGGGTCATCCCGTGTGGGGAAGGCTATGCGGCTGTGCGGGCGCTCACTTTTCTCGCGGCCGCCAACCCGATAAGCTCTGCTCCCGCCCAGCACCGGCGCGCTGAGCCTGGGGGCCGCCCGCCCCCCCTTGGCGGCGGCGGACCGAGACCGTCGCTGTCAGCCACTGACTGACGGCACGGTCGGGCGGACTCTGCTAAGGTCGGGCCGATGCATTGGCCTCAATGTAACGGGCGTCCGATCGCCCTCTTTCTCGATTTCGACGGCACGCTGGCCGACCTGGCCGCCCAGCCGCAGGACGTGCGCATCGAACCCGGCTTGGTGGAGCTGCTCGGCCGGCTGCACGAACAGCTCGACGGCGCGTTGGCCATCGTCACCGGCCGCCCGGTGGACGACATCGACCGTTTCCTGGCCCCGCTGCGCCTGCCGGTGGCCGGCATCCACGGGGCCCAGGGCCGGCAGCCCGATGGCCGGCGCTGGCAACTGGCCGCCCCGGCGCTGGCCCCAGTCGAGGCGGCTGCGCGGGCCTTGCAGGCCGAGCACCCCGGCCTGCAGCTCGAACGCAAGGCGGTGGCCTTGGCCTTGCACTACCGTCATGCGCCCGAAGCGGCCGACGCCTGCCGGCAGCGCCTGGCCGAGCTGGTTGCCGCGCAGCCGGGGCTGGAGCTGCTGCACGGCAAGTGCGTGTTCGAGGTCAAGCCCGCGGGCGTCCACAAGGGCCATGCGATCGAGCGCTTCCTGGCCGAACGGCCCTTTGCCGGCCGCGAGCCCGCCTTCGCGGGCGATGACCTCACCGACGAGGCCGGCTTCGAGACCGTGCTGCGCCTGGGCGGCCAGGCTTGCAAGGTCGGCGAGGGTCCGAGCTGCGCCCCACGGCGCCTGGCCGGCCCGGCCGAGCTGCACCAGGCCCTGGCCCAGTGGTCGCGGCACCTGGCGGGCCGCACCGAAGGGAGCGCGGCATGAAGGGATTCGCCCCCCCGGCCCCGCCCTCGCTGCGCCTGGGGGTGATCGGCAACTGCGCCTACAGCGCGCTGATCGACGAACGCGCCCGCATGGTGTGGTGCTGCCTGCCCCGCTTCGACGGCGACCCGGTGTTCAACGCCCTGCTCGACCCCTCCGAGCGCGGCAGCGACTGGGCCTTCGAACTCGAGGATTTCGCCTCAGCCGAGCAGGCCTATGTGCCCAACACGGCGATTCTGCGCACCGTGCTCACCGACACGCACGGCCAGCGCCTGGAGATCACCGACTTCGCGCCGCGCTTCCAGTCGCGCTCGCGCTATTTCCGGCCGATGATGATGGTGCGCCGTGTACGCCCCCTGGTCGGCGCACCGCGCCTGCGCGTGCGCCTGAACCCGCGCTTCGACTGGGGCCGGCGCTCGCCCGCGCTCACCCAGGGCAGCAACCACCTGCGCTTCGTGGGCGACACCCTGACGCTGCGCCTGAACACCGACGCCCCGTTGTCCTACGTGCTGTCGCAGCAGCCCTTCGTCGTCACGCGCGAATACAACTTCCTGCTGGGCCCCGACGAGACCCTGGCCGAGGGCATCGGTGACACCGCACGCCATTTCGAGCAGGAGACCGCCGCCTACTGGCGCCACTGGAGCCAGCGCCTGCACATCCCGCTGGAGTGGCAAGACGCGGTGATCCGCGCGGCCATCACGCTCAAGCTCTCGCTGTTCGAGGACACCGGCGCCATCGTTGCCGCGATGACCACCAGCATCCCCGAGGCGCCGCACAGCGGCCGCAACTGGGACTACCGCTACTGCTGGCTGCGCGATGCCTTTTTCGTCGTGCGCGCGCTCAACAGCCTGTCCGAGGTGGGCACGCTGGAGGACTACCTGCGCTGGCTGTCCAATGTCGTCGCGCAGGCCCGCGGCGGACACATCCAGCCGCTGTTCGGCGTGGGCCTGGAACGCGAGCTGCCCGAGTCGCTGCTGGACCACCTGCCCGGCTATCGCGGCATGGGCCCGGTGCGCGTGGGCAACCAGGCGGCCGAACACTTCCAGCACGACGTCTACGGCAACGTGGTGCTGGGCGCCGCCCAGGCCTTCCACGATGCACGCTTGCTGCACCGTGCCGGCCTGGCCGAGTTCGAGCACCTCGAGGCGGTGGGCGAGCAGGCCGTGCGCGTGTTCGACCAGCCCGACGCCGGCATGTGGGAGCTGCGCACCCGTGCCCGCGTCCACACCTCCTCGGCGCTGATGTGCTGGGCCGCCTGCGACCGCCTGGCCAAGATCGCCCTGACGCTCGGGCTCAGCGATCGCGCGGGCTACTGGTCTATGCACGCGAAGCGCCTGCGCGAGCGCATCCTGGCCGAAAGCTGGAGCGAGCAGCGACAGGCTTTCGTCGAGAGCTTCGGCGGACGCGACCTGGACGCCAGCGTGCTGCTGATGGCCGAAGTGAACTTCATCGACCCGAAAGACCCGCGCTTCATCGCCACCGTCGATGCACTGGAAAAGCACCTGTGCGACGGCCCCTACATGCGCCGCTACGAAGCGGCCGACGACTTCGGCAAACCCGAGACCGCCTTCAACATCTGCAGCTTCTGGCGCATCGACGCGCTGGCGCGCATCGGCCGCAAGCCGCAGGCCCGCGAGATCTTCGAGGCCTTGCTGGCCACGCGCAACCCCCTGGGCCTGATGTCGGAGGACACCCACCCGCACACCGGCGAGCTCTGGGGCAATTACCCACAGACCTATTCGATGGTGGGCATCATCAACGGCGCGGTGCGCCTGTCCGCGCCCTGGGACAGTGTCGTATGAGCCGCCTCGTGGTCGTGTCCAACCGCGTGGCCGACCCAC
This sequence comes from Caldimonas hydrothermalis, assembly GCF_056746695.1. Classification (NCBI taxonomy): domain Bacteria; kingdom Pseudomonadati; phylum Pseudomonadota; class Betaproteobacteria; order Burkholderiales; family Sphaerotilaceae; genus Caldimonas; species Caldimonas hydrothermalis. The sequence goes on from NZ_JBWQXA010000001.1 coordinate 556,736, forward strand.
GCAAGAGCGCCGCCGGCGGCCTGGCCGTCGCGCTGGGAGAGGCCCTGAACGACACCGGCGGTCTGTGGTTCGGCTGGAGCGGGAAGATCGTCGAGCCTGGCCAGCCCGAGGGCCGCGGCCCGCAACTGCAGCGCGCGGGCCGCGTCACGCTGGCCACGGTGGACCTCTCGCGCGAAGACCATGACAGCTACTACCTGGGCTACAGCAACGGGGTGCTCTGGCCGGTGTTCCACTACCGGCTCGACCTGGCCGATTTCGACGCGGGCTACATTGCCGGCTACCGGCGCGTGAACCGGCTGTTCGCGGGCAAGCTGATGTCGCTGCTGCAGCCCGACGACCTGATCTGGGTGCACGACTACCACCTCATCCCGCTGGCGGCCGAGCTGCGCGCGATGGGCTGCACGCAACGTATCGGCTTTTTCCTGCACATCCCGCTGCCGCCGCCGCAGATCCTGGCGGCCATCCCGCAGCACGAATGGCTCATCCGCGCCCTGTTCGCCTACGACCTGGTGGGCTTCCAATCCACCATCGACGTGCAGCACTTCTCGCGCTATGTGCGCAACGAGGCCGATGCCCAGGTGCTGGGCGAGGACCGCTACCGCGCCTTCGGCCGCACCACGATGGCCCAGGCCTTTCCCATCGGCATCGACGTGGACGAGTTCATGCGCCTGGCCCATGCCCGCGAGGCCTGCGAGACCTATGACACCATGCGCGAGCAGTACTCGCGCCGGCGGCTGCTGATCGGCGTGGACCGCCTCGACTACTCCAAGGGCATCCCGCACCGTGTGCGCGCCTTTCGCGAGCTGCTCCAGCACTACCCCGAGAACCGCCACAGCGCCACGCTGATCCAGATCGCCTCGCCCACGCGCGAAAGCGTGGACGCCTATGCCGACATCCGCCAGGAGCTCGAAGGCCTGTGCGGCGCGATCAACGGCGACTTCGGCGACCTCGACTGGATGCCGGTGCGCTACATCCACCGCACCGTGGCGCGCAAGCGCATCCCCGGCCTGTGCCGCGCGGCCGACGTGGGCCTGGTCACGCCGCTGCGCGACGGCATGAACCTCGTGGCCAAGGAGTACATCGCCGCACAGAACCCGGACGACCCCGGCGTGCTGGTGCTCTCGCGCTTTGCCGGTGCGGCCGAGCAATTGAAGGAGGCGCTGCTGGTGAACCCCTACGACGTGCACGGCACGGCGCAGGCCGTCCAGCAGGCGCTGCGCATGCCGCTGGAAGAGCGCCAGCGCCGCCATCAGGCCCTGCTGGCGCGCATCCGCGAGCACGACGTGCACTGGTGGCGCCGCCGTTTCCTCGACACCCTCGCCCAGGCTGGCGACTGACCCTCATGGAAAGGAGTGTTCCCGCATGCAAGAAGACCTGATCGCCGCTGCCGGCGCCCTGTGGAGCAGCCTCGGGGACTACACAGCGATCGCGGTGCGGATCACGGTCATCGCCCTCGTGGCCTGGATCGTCGTGGGGCTGCTGCACCGGGCCATCCGGCTCTTCCGCGAGCGCCTGACCGCCCGCATCGACGACCGCGAGGCCGTCAAGCGTGCGCAGACCCTGGGCCGGGTGTGCCGCTACATCGTCAGCGTGGTCGTCACGCTCGTGGCCTCGATGCTCATCCTGTCGGAGCTCGGCGTGTCGGTCGCCCCCATCCTTGGCGCCGCCGGCGTGGTGGGCCTGGCCGTCGGCTTTGGCGCACAAAGCCTGGTGAAGGACTATTTCACCGGCTTCTTCATCCTGCTGGAGAACCAGATCCGCCAGGGCGACGTGGTGCAGCTGGGCAGCCATGCCGGCGTGGTCGAGGAAGTGACGCTGCGCTTCGTGCAACTGCGCGACTACAGCGGCAACGTGCATTTCATCCCCAACGGCACCATCTCGGTCGTCACCAACATGACACGCGGCTACGCCAACGCGGTGATGGACATCGGCGTGGCCTACCGCGAGGATGTGGACCAGGTCATGGCCGTCATGCACGAGGTGGCCAAGCAGATGCGCCAGGACGAGACCTACGGCCCGCGCATCCTGGGCGAGCTGGAGATGGCCGGCGTGGAGCAGTGGGCCGACTCGGCGGTGGTGATCCGCTGCCGCCTGCGCTGCGCGCCGATCGAGCAATGGGGGGTGCGCCGCGAATACCTGCGCCGCCTGAAGAAAGCCTTCGACGAAGCCGGCATCGAGATCCCCTACCCGCACCTCACCGTCTATGCAGGCCAGGCCAAGGACGGCAGCGCCCCCGCCTTTGCGGTGCAGGCCCAAGTGGTGAGCGCCCCGGCCACGGCCGGGGGATGAGCGCCGCGGCGGCACATCCGCCCGCAGCCCTCACCAACGCGTGTCGGACGGGAACAGGTAGGCGTCCTCGTGCACCAGCAGCGGCGCCTGCGCGGCCACAGCGAAGGCTTTGTCGTCCAGCGCCAGACCGAGGCGGCGGACCTGGCCCTCCAGCGCGCACAGCCGCGCCTCCAGCGCCAGCAGCCAGGCCGAGGGCCGCGCCGGAAACAGCGAGGACAGCGCGAACAAGCGCTGGCCCCAGGGCAGTCGGGGCGCCTGGGCGTCGTACAGCACACGCCAGGCCCGCGCCAGCTCATCGGCGTCGACGGCCCACTGGCCCAGCGTCTGCCGGCTCAGGGGCGGCGACGAGGCACTCGACGGGAGCGTTGTCATTGTTCTTCAGGCCATCGGGCCGCGCACCACAAAGCCCTCCATTGTCGGCATCGGTCTGCGGCATTCACTCGGGTTTACCCTCCCTCCCCCTTTGGTGGGAGCGCCGCAGCAGGACTCACGGTCCGGCCCGGGCAACCCTGCGCCGGTGATGGGGGTCGGCACAGCCTAAAATAGGAGGTTTGCCCGCGTGGCCGGCATTGCGCTGCGTGGTGCCGGGCCCGGCGCCGGCGATGCCGCGGAGACCCTCCATGCTCTACCCCCAGGAATTCGACGTCATCGTCGTCGGTGGCGGCCATGCCGGCACCGAGGCGGCACTGGCGGCCGCCCGCATGGGCTGCACCACCCTGCTGCTGACCCACAACATCGAGACGCTGGGCCAGATGAGCTGCAACCCGTCCATCGGCGGCATCGGCAAGGGCCACCTGGTCAAGGAGATCGATGCCCTGGGCGGGGCGATGGCCGCGGCCACCGACGAGGCCGGCATCCAGTTCCGCATCCTCAACAGCTCCAAGGGCCCGGCCGTGCGCGCCACCCGCGCCCAGGCCGACCGCGTACTGTACAAGGCCGCCATCCGCCGCCGGCTGGAGAACCAGCCGAACCTCTGGCTCTTCCAGCAGGCCGTCGACGACCTGATGGTCGAAGGCGACCGCGTGGTGGGCGCGGTGACGCAAGTGGGCGTGCGCTTTCGCAGCCGCACCGTGGTGCTCACGGCCGGCACCTTCCTGGACGGCCGCATCCATGTGGGCCTGCAGAACTACAGCGCCGGCCGTGCCGGTGACCCGCCGGCCGTGTCGCTGTCGGCCCGGCTCAAGGAGCTGAAGCTGCCGCAAGGGCGCCTGAAGACGGGCACGCCGCCGCGCATCGACGGCCGCACCATCGATTTTTCGAAGCTCACCGAACAGCCCGGCGACCTCGACCCCGTGCCGGTGTTCAGCTTCCTGGGCGATGCCTCGCAGCACCCGCGTCAGGTGCCGTGCTGGATCACCCACACCAACGAACGCACCCACGAGATCATCCGCTCGGGCTTCGATCGCAGCCCGATGTTCACCGGCATCATCGAGGGCGTGGGCCCGCGCTATTGCCCGAGCATCGAGGACAAGATCAACCGCTTCGCCGACAAGACCTCCCACCAGATCTTTCTGGAACCGGAGGGCCTCACGACGAACGAGTTCTACCCCAACGGCATCTCGACCTCCCTGCCTTTCGACATCCAGCTCGCCGCCGTGCGCTCGATGCCGGGACTGGAGAACGCCCACATCCTGCGGCCGGGCTATGCGATCGAGTACGACTATTTCGACCCGCGTGAGCTGAAGCCCAGCTTCGAGACCCGCGCCATCCGCGGGCTCTTTTTCGCCGGCCAGATCAACGGCACTACCGGCTATGAGGAAGCGGCCGCCCAGGGCCTGTTCGCCGGCATCAATGCCGCGCTGCAGGTGCAAGGCCGCGAGCCCTGGTTGCCGCGCCGTGACCAGGCCTACCTGGGGGTGCTGGTCGATGACCTCATCACCAAGGGTGTGTCTGAGCCCTACCGCATGTTCACCAGCCGGGCCGAGTTCCGCCTGCAACTGCGCGAGGACAACGCCGACCTGCGCCTGACCGAGATCGGCCGACAGCTTGGGCTGGTGGACGATGCGCGGTGGGCAGCCTTCAACCGCAAGCGGGATGCCGTTTCACGTGAAACCGAACGTTTGAAGTCCACCTGGGTCAACCCCCAGATCCTGCCCGCCGCCGACGCCGAACGCTTGCTTGGCAAAGCCTTGGAGCATGAGTACAACCTCAGCGACCTGCTGCGCCGCCCCGGTGTCCGCTACGACACCCTGGCCGAGGTAACCGCGATCGCCAAACCCGAGGCCGGTGTTTCACGTGAAACGCTCCGCGCCGAGCTGGGCAGGACCCTGGCCGATGCCGTGATCGAGCAGGTGGAGATCAGCATCAAGTACGCCGGCTACATCGACAAGCAGAACGAGGAGGTGCAGCGCGCCCTGGCCTACGAGCACCTCAAGCTGCCGGCCGATCTGGACTATTCGCAGGTGACGGCTCTGAGCCACGAGGTGAGGCAGAAGCTGAGCCAGCACCGGCCGGAAACCCTGGGCCAGGCGTCCCGGATCTCGGGGATCACGCCGGCGGCGATTTCGCTGTTGCTGATTCACCTGAAGAAGGGACGGTTCAAGGGGTTTGGGGAGGAGCGGGCCGCCTGAGGGTCGAGCCCGCTTTTCGGCACTTCTGTGGCCAATTCACCATGCCGGGTCCCGCCCCGCCAATGGTGAAGGGCAACCACCGCCGCATCAGGCCAACTTGCAAACCCAATGAAACCCGCCCTCCAATCCGGCCTCACCAAGCTCGGCCTCCCTCTGAGCCCGACACAGGTGGACCGCCTCCTCGCCTACCAGACGCTCATCGCCAAGTGGAACCGCGTCTACAACCTCACCGCCGTCCGCAACCCCGAGGAGATGTTGACCCACCACCTCCTAGACAGCCTCGCGGTCGTCCCTGCACTCACAGCCCGCTTCGGTGCTGAGCGGCCCTTCCGGCTGCTCGACGTTGGCGCCGGCGCCGGCCTGCCCGGGGTGGTGGTCGCCATTGCCCTGCCACAAGCCCAGGTCACCTGTGTGGACACGGTGGCCAAGAAGGCGAGCTTCATCCGCCAGGTTGCCGTCGAACTCGACCTCAAGAACCTCCGCGCCGAACATGCCCGGGTCGAAGCATTGCCCCCGCAACAGGCCGACGTGGTCACCTCCCGGGCCTTCGCCTCGCTGGCCGACTTCGTCGCCCTCACCCGCCAGCACCTGCGCGCCGGCGGCGTCTGGATGGCCATGAAGGGCAAGATCCCGGAAGCAGAGGCCGCCGAATTGCCCGAAGATGTGGCGGTGTTTCACGTGGAACCGTTGACCGTGCCCGGCCTGGACGCAGAGCGTTGCCTGGTCTGGATGCGCCCCCGCTCCACCGACACCCCTTCCCCCACCGAGGCCCCCTGATGTTCGGCATCTCCGACTTCGGCGCCTACTGCGCCGCCATCCTCATCTTTCTGGCCCTGCCCGGCCCAGGCACCTTCGCCCTGCTCACCGCCACCGGCAAGGGCGGCTTCCGCGCCGGCGCTGCCGCCACCGCCGGGCTGATCGTGGGCGACCAGATCCTGCTGTGGCTGGCCGTGGCCGGCGTGGCCGCCCTGCTGGCCACCCATCCCACCCTCTTCCAGGCCGTGCAGTACGCCGGCGCCGCCTACCTGTGCTGGATCGGCCTCAAGCTCTTGCGCGCCCGGGACGGCGCGACGCCCGTCGTGCAGATGGAAACCGGCCGCTACTTCCGCCAGGCCACGCTGATCACCGTGCTCAATCCCAAGGCCATCGTCTTCTACATGGCCTTCTTCCCGCTGTTCATCGACCCGGCCCGCCACCAGGGCGTGGTCACCTTCGCTGCAATGGCCGTCACGATCGCGGCGCTCACCGCCCTCTACTGCCTGAGCCTGTGCGCCTTCGCCCACGCCATCGCCGCCAAAGTGCGCGCCCACCGGCGGGTGGCGACATGGCTGGAGCGCCTCGCCGGTGTCTTCCTGATCGGCTTTGGCATCCGACTGACGACGAACTGAGCTTGACGCCCACCTCCGCCCATAGGACAATCCAACCAGTTGTTTCAACCAGTTGAATTGATGTCTGTCACCATCGGCGCCTTCGAAGCCAAGACCCATCTGTCGGCCCTGCTGGATCGGGTCGAACACGGCGAGGAGGTCGTGATCACCAAGCACGGCCGACCCGTGGCACGTCTGCTGCCCGTTCAGTCCACGTCCCACCCCCCAGCCGCGGGCCAGGATCTGCTGGAGCGCATGCGTGAACAGCGTGCCGGACGACGCCTGGGCATGGATTGGCGCGTGCTGCGCGACGAGGGCCGCAAGGGATGAGCCCCGTGGTGCTCGATGCCTCCAGCGCCCTCACCTGGTGTTTCGAGGACGAAGCCAGCGAGGCCGGCGATCGCCTTTTCCGCCGCGTGCAGGACCACGGCGCCGTCGTGCCTGCGCTGTGGCACCTGGAGATCGGCAACATCGTGCTCAGCGCCGAACGCCGCCGCCGCCTGACACAAACCGAGGTGGAGGCCTACCTCGACCTGCTCAGACAGTTGCGCATCGACACCGACGCCGCCCCGCCCGAGCGGGCCCGCGCCGACACACTGCACCTGGCCCGCGAACACGCCCTCTCCGTCTACGACGCCAGCTACCTCGACCTCGCGATGCGCCGCCGCCTGCCGCTGGCCACGCTGGACACCGCCTTGCAACGCGCCGCCCGTGCCGTGGGCGTCGAACTCATCGAACTCTGAGCCTGCACAAGCCCTGCCCATGGCCAAGATCTTCTGCATTGCCAACCAAAAAGGCGGCGTCGGCAAGACGACCACCGCCGTCAACCTCGCCGCCGGCCTGGCCAAGGTCGGCCAGCGCGTGCTGCTGGTCGACCTCGACCCCCAGGGCAATGCCACGATGGGCTCGGGCGTGGACAAGCGCACCCTGCCCTTGTCGGTGTACGACGTGCTGCTCGAATCCGCCTCGGTGGCCGAGGCCCGCGCGCGCTCCGAACTGGGCGGCTATGACGTGCTCGGCGCCAACCGCGAGCTGGCCGGCGCCGAGGTCGAGCTGGTCGATCTGGAGCGCCGCGACCGCCGGCTCAAAGGCGCGCTGGCCGCCGCCGATGCCGACTACGACTTCGTGCTGATCGACTGCCCGCCCTCGCTGTCGATGCTCACGCTCAACGGCCTGGTCAGCGCCCATGGCGTGATCGTGCCGATGCAGTGCGAGTACTTCGCGCTGGAGGGGCTCACCGACCTGGTCAACACCATCAAGCAGGTGCATGCCAACCTGAATGCCGATCTGAAGATCATCGGCTTGCTGCGCGTGATGTACGACCCGCGCATCACGCTGCAAAGCCAGGTGAGCGAACAGCTCAAGCAGCACTTTGCCGACAAGGTGTTCAACACCGTGATCCCGCGCAACGTGCGCCTGGCCGAGGCGCCGAGCTATGGCCAGCCCGGCGTGGTGTTCGACCCGGCCTCGCGCGGGGCCCAGGCCTATGTGGAGTTCGCGCGCGAGATGGTCGCGCGCATCGCCACGATGTGAGCCCTGTACCATCCCGGCCCATGACCCTGCGTGTCCTGCTCCTGCCCGGCTGGCTCGATTCCGGCCCCGACCACTGGCAAAGCCGCTGGGAAGCCCTGTACGGGGACACGCGCGTGGAACAGGCCGACTGGGAATGGCCCCGGCGCGGCGACTGGATGGCCCGGCTGGAGGAGGTGCTCCGGGCCGACGCCAGCCCCGCGCTGCTGGCAGCCCACAGCCTGGGCTGCCAGCTCGTGGCGGCCTGGGCGGCGCATTCGCGCATCACCGACCGCGTGGCCGGGGCGCTGCTGGTGGCCCCGCCCGACACCGAGCGCGAGAGCACCCCGCCGCAGCTGCACAACTGGCGCCCCATCGTGCGCGAGCGCCTGCCTTTTCCTGCCACCGTGCTCATCAGCACCGACGACCCCTATTGCAGCGCTGAACGCGCTGCCGAGATGGCCCAGCAATGGGGCGCGCAGCTCGTGAGCCTGGGCCCGAGGGGCCACCTCAACCACGCATCCGGCCTGGGCGACTGGCCCGAGGGCCGCGCCTGGCTCGACGCGCTGCGCCCCACCCCCTCTTCCGTTTCCTGAACCCCCGCCCATGGTCACGAAAAAACCCAAAGGCCTCGGCCTCGGCCTCGAAGCCCTGCTGGGCCCCAAGGTGAACGACAGCCCGGCCGCCGCATCGGCCGACGGCACGCCCTCGACGCTCAAGCTCTCCCAGCTGCAGCCCGGCAAGTACCAGCCGCGCACGCGCATGGACGAAGGCTCGCTGTACGAGCTGGCCGAAAGCATCAAGGCCCAGGGCATCATGCAGCCGATCCTGGTCCGCCCCTTGGGCTCGCCCAACGACCCCGGCGGAGCCCCCCGCTACGAGATCATCGCCGGCGAACGCCGCTTCCGTGCCGCCCAGCTCGCGGGCCTGAACGAGGTGCCGGTGCTGGTCAAGACCGTGCCCGACGAAGCCGCCGCCGCGATGGCGCTGATCGAGAACATCCAGCGCGAGGACCTCAACCCGCTGGAGGAGGCCCAGGGCCTGCAACGCCTGATCCACGAATTCGGACTCACCCATGAACAAGCGGCCCAGGCCGTGGGCCGCTCGCGCAGCGCCGCCTCCAACCTGCTGCGCCTGCTCCAACTGGCCGAGCCGGTGCAACAGATGCTGATGGCCGGCGACCTCGACATGGGCCATGCCCGCGCGCTGCTGCCGCTGGCGCCCGCCCAGCAGATCCTCAGCGCCCACGAGATCGCCGCGAAGAAGCTCAGCGTGCGCGAGGCCGAGAAGCTCGTCGCCCGGGCCACCCACACCCGGCAGACGCCGCTGCTGCGGGTGAAGCAAGACAAGCCGCGCGACCTGCTGCGCATCGAGGAACAGCTCTCCGACCACCTCACCGCCGCCGTCGAGATCCGGGTGAAGAAACGCACCAAGCGCGGCGAACAGGGCGAGGTGGCGATCGCCTTCGGCTCGCTCGACGAGCTCAACGGCCTGCTCGAGAAGCTGGGGCTGCAGCAAGGCTGACCCCCCCCGGGCGCCGGCATGAACCGCCACATCACGCTGCGCCAGTTCCGCTACTTCCTACTTCATATCGCGGTGGCGGAATCCTCCTCGGTGGCCGCGACCTCGCGCATGCTCTACATCGCGCAGTCGGCTATCACCAAGTCCATCCTCGAGCTGGAAGATGCGCTGGGCGTGAGTCTGTTCGAGCGCAGCCCCAGGGCATGGTGCTCACGCCCGACGGCCACCGCGTCCTCGCCAGTGCGCGCAAGGTGCTCTCAGCCGTGGCCGACGCGACCCGGGCTGCACCGCGCCAAGCCCTCGCCGCTGTCTGGGCCGCTGGCCATCGGCGTGACCACATCGAGAACCTGATACGCCCCGTGTGGGCGCGCCACCCGCTCAACCCGAGGATGATGCTCAAGACCTCCTCGCTGGAGGCCGTGCGCTCGCTGGTGGGCGTGGGCATCCCGGCGCCGCCCGACTCCCTCTACCGCCCCTGGACGTTGGACGCCGAGCATGTGGAGCTGCGCCCGCTGCGCGACGAGCCGTCCACGGTGGACGTGGGGCTGGTGTGGCGCCGCGGCCTCGCGCTCAAGCCGGCGTCGGAATTCATCGACGTCGCGCACGCGCGGCCGCCGGCACGCCCCCTGACCCCCGGGTCAGCCGCCCTGGGCCACGCGGCCGCGCACCAGCGGCCCGCACACACGGGCCACCTCGGCCAGCCAGCGCTCCAGCGCTTCGGGGTAGGCCTGACCCGGCTCCAGGCGCCAGCGCCGGCGCAGTTCGCGCGAGACGGTGCGCACCTGCCACGCGGCCTCGCGTGCAATCAGGCTGAGCTCGGCCAGCAGCCGGGGTTCGAGCGCATCGCCCCCCAGCCATTGCAGCTGCTCGGGACTGGCGCCCGCGCCGGCCAGCGCACGCCGGATCTCGGCCAGCCGCTCGGTGGTGCGTGCCAGCACCGCTGCCGGACCCTGTGCAGCCGCCACCGCGGCCCAGCCCTGCAGCAGCCCCTGCACCTCATTCAGCTCGCTCACGGGGTCGCCCACCGTGGCCGACGACGCCCGGGCCGGGCACTCGGCCAGCAGTTCGAGCAGCACCTGGGCCAACTCCTGGTCATAGCGGTGGCGGTTCATACGCAACGCCACCGACAGCCGCAGCTCGGGGTCGGTCGCGCCGCGCCCATGCATCGCCGTCACCACCTCGGCCAGCGAGAGGACGCGCCCCAGCGGGCTCATCTCCTCAGCGCTCAGGCCCCGCGGGTAGCCGCCACCATCAAGCTGCTCGTGGTGCTCGAGGATGGCGCTGACCACCTCGCGCGGATAGTCGTGGTGGCGCTCCACCAGCATGGCCGATGCCAGGGGATGGGCATAGAGCTGGCGGCGCTGCTCGGCGCTCAGGCGTTTCTCGGGCGCCATCAGCACCGGGTCGATGTAGAGCATGCCCAGGTCGTGCAGCAGTCCGGCTGCGCAGGCCAGCAGCACGTCGTGGCGCCGCGCCACCGGCGACCACGCCAGGTAGCCGGCCGTCAATGCCGTGAGCACGGCATGCTCGAAGACCTCGGGAAACGACTCGCGCGCCAGCGTCAGGCAAAAGCCGATGGGTGTGGGCAGGGGCAGGCTGCTCAGCGAGGCCAGCACCACCTCGCGCGCCTTGTGCCGCTCGCCCATGGCCGCGAACAGCGGCCAGCGTTCCAGCAGGGCCTCGGCGGTTTCGCGCAACACGCGCCCGTTCACCGCCGGATCGCTGGTCACGCAGTCTTCCATCGGCACGGTCAGGCGATGCGCCACCAGGCGCTCGTACATGCGCGCGTCCACGCGCACGCCGGCATCGAGCAGCTTCATGCCGCGCTCGTTGTAGATGGCCCGGGAGGTCAGCACCGGCCGTTTCTCACCCAGCTCCGTCACCGCCCGCACGTAGTGGCGGGCATCCAGCATCGCCTCACTCATCGCAACGCACCAGCCACAGGTCGCAGGGCGATTCCAGCGCGAGGTGCAGGCACACGCTGCCCAGCACCACGCGCTCCAGGGCCGAACGACTGCCCGCCGACAAGGCGATGAGGTCAACCCCGAGCGCTTCCGCCTGGGCGGCAATCACTGCCGGCGGGTAGCCGTGCACCACCTTGCACACCCCCGGCAGGTCGCTGTGGCCCACTTCGCGAGCCAGCGACTGCAGGGCCAGCTGCAACTCCGCCTGGGCACGACGATGCAACTCGTCCAGCCGGGTGGCCTCCACGCCCGCATAAGCCAGCTTGTTCTCGTAGGGCAGCTCGTAGGCGTGCAGCAGCACCGAATCCACCGTCGGCAGCAGCCGGCGCAGGCGCCGCACCGCCTTGCGAGACTCCGGCCCCAGGTCGGTGGGCAGCAGCATGCGCTCGTAGTGGCGTCCGCCGTACTCCCGCACCAGCAGCAGGTCGCAGGCCACGCTGTGCAGCAAGCGCTCGGCCGTGCTGCCCAGCACCGCCTCGGCCAGCCCGTGTTCGCCTCGGGCGCCGATCACGACGAGCTGGGCCCCACAGCCGGCCGCCTCGGCAGCCACCGCGGCCGCCGCCCGGCCCACCACCAGCCGGGTCGCCACGGCGCCGTCGAGCTCCTGCGCGCCCACCGCCTGCGCCGTCGCCTGCAGCCGGGTCTGCGCGGACTGCTGCAAGGCTTGTGCGTCAACTCCCGACACACCGGGCACCCAGGCTTGCAGCTGGCGCCACACCTCCCCGAGCACCGGCGGCTCATGCACATGCACCAGCACAAGCGGGGCACCGAGTTCGCGAGCGATGTGCGCGGCTCGGCCCACCGCCTGGTCGGCCGCCGGAGAGAAATCGGTCGCCGCCAGCACCGGCGGCACGGCCGTCGTGTTCATGCGGCTTCCTCCTTGGGGATGGGCATGGCCGCCAGGTCCTCGACCAGGCGCTCGGCGGTGAGGTCGGCGGCATCCCAGTAGGGCATGAGGATGCGGTCGACACCCGCCTGGCGCAAGCGGGCGGCGTCGCGTTCATTGTGGGCTGCGGCCGCCACCGGGACGTGAATGCCCCGCGCACGCAGCGCCTTGAACAGCGCCACGTTCAGTTCGGCCTCGCGCATCGTGCTCACCACCCAGCGCGCCTCGCGCAGCGGCAAGGTGTCGAGGAATTCACCGTCCTCGGCGTCACCAAAGACCACCGGCAACTCGGGCCGCTGGGCCTGCTGAACCACCTCGGGGTCGAAGTCCACGCCCAGCACCGACACCTGCGCTTCCAGCAGCCGACGCGCCAGGCGGCGGCCGTAGCGCCCCAGTCCGAACAGCACCACCTGGGCGGGCGCCCCGTCCAGCGGCTGGCCTTCCAGGGCCAGTTCACGCTCCGGCCGGCGCCGCTCGAAGACACCCAGCCAAGGGGCCAGGTGCTGGTAGAGGGCCTGCGAGTACAGGATCATGTAGGTGGACAGGCCGATGGTCACCAGGCCCACCATCGTCACCAGGCTCAGCGCCTCGTTGTTCACATGCCCGAGGCCGATGCCCATGGCCACGAAGATGATGGAGAACTCGCTGATCTGCGCCACCGTCAGGCCGGCCAGGAAACCCGTGCGCTTGCGATAGCCCATCCAGCCCATGATGGCCATCACGATGAGCGGATTGCCCACCAGCACGAAGACCGACAGCACCACCGCCTCGGGGATCTGCGCGCCCAGGGCGCTCAGGTCGAGCTTGGCGCCCAGGTCGATGAAGAAGAAGAGCAGCAGGAAATCACGCAGCGGCGTGAGCCGGCTCGACAAGGCCTCACGGTAGGCGTTCGACGCCAGCGAGAAGCCCGCCAGGAAGGCGCCGATCTCCTTGCTGAAGCCCAGCGCCTCGCCCGCCGCCGCAAAGCCGGTGCCCCAGGCCACGGCAAACAGCAGCAGCAGCTCCTGCGAGGCGGCAATGCGCGGCATCAGGCGCGGCAGCACGTAGCGCATCAGCACGGCCACCACGGCCACGGCCGCTGCCACCTTCAGGCCGATCTCGCCCAGGGCCAGCCACCACACCTGGTCGCCGCCGGCGCGCTGGCTGCCCAGCACCATCATCGCGATCACCACCGCAATGTCCTGCACGATCAGGAAGCCCATCGCGATGCGCCCGTGCAGCGTGTCGATCTCGCGCTTGTCCGACAGCAGCTTGACGATGATGATCGTGCTCGAGAACGTGAGCGCCACCGCCACGTACAGCGCCGTCATCGTGTTCATGCCGAAGGCCAGCGCGATCAGGAAGCCGATCACGATGGTGAAGAAGAGCTGCCCCAGGCCGGTGGCCAGCGCCACCGCGCCGAGGTGGCGCACGAGCTGCAGGTCGAGCTTGAGGCCCACGACGAAGAGCAGCACCGTGATGCCGATCTGCGCGAGCAGGTCGATCTCGTCATGGGCACTGACCCAGCCCAGCAGGGCCGGGCTCACCGCGATGCCCAAAACGATGTAGGCCAGGATCAAGGGCTGGCGCAGCCGCAGCGCCACCAGGCCCACGCCGGCGGCCAGCAGCAGCAGTCCTGCGAACTCCTGGTAGATCCCCGTCATCGCCCTCCCCGGCCTGGCATGCAGGGCGAAGGCTACCGCAGGCGGGCCAGGGGCGCAGCACCGACCCCGCGTTGGGATCGGGCTTGCGCCAGATCAAGACCGAGCGAGGGCGCTCAGTACTTCACCATCCATGCCGCGTCACGGTGTAGTCCTCCAGCGCATACATGCTCATGTCCTTGCCATAGCCGCTGGAAAACTCAATATTGCTCGCCTGAGCCATCTTGTTTGTCGATAGATACGGGTTATCCCTAGTTTTTGCGCCGCAGCAGGGCGCCCGACGGGCCAGCGCACCCGCCCGGTGCCCCCCCCCGGGGGACGCGGACCCGCCGCGCCGACGGCCCCAGCCCGCGCCGGGGGTCGCGCCACCCCTCCTGCGGCGCGGCCACCCCGCGCACCGCCCTGCCCAGGAGGCGGCGTGGCGGGTTGACGTCGCATACCCCGAGGAACTTTCCACACGAATGTCCTCTCCTGTCCACACAGCAGGGGGCCAGGTCGATGCGCCGTCTGGTGGGACCGGCCAATTGGGGGCACACTCATTGCAAGGGATCCGCCACAAATTGCGCCGGCTTTGTCCCCCTGTTCGAGGCTTGCTTTTGCCGCTTGTGGTTTCATGCTGGAAGCACAGACGCCAAACGCAAGCCCCGCTGCAGCGCCCAAGGCGCTGGGCGCCGAACCCAAGGAGGTGTCGATGGACGTCATCAGCAACTTCGCCGCACGCTACGAGCGCACCCGCGAAGAGGAATACACCCTCCAGGAGTACCTGGAGATCTGCCGGCGCGACCCCATGGCCTACGCCACCGCCGCCGAGCGCATGCTCGCGGCCATTGGCGAGCCGCAGATGGTGGACACGCGCAACGACCCCCGCCTGTCGCGCATCTTCGCGAACAAGGTCATCAAGCTGTACCCCGCCTTCCGCGAGTTCTACGGCATGGAAGACGCCATCGAGCAGGTGGTGAGCTACTTCCGCCATGCCGCGCAGGGCCTGGAGGAGAAAAAGCAGATCCTCTACCTGCTCGGCCCCGTGGGCGGTGGCAAGAGCTCGATTGCCGAGCGGCTCAAGCAGCTCATGGAGCACGTGCCCTTCTACGCCATCAAGGGCTCGCCGGTGAACGAATCCCCGCTGGGCCTGTTCGACCCTGACGAGGACGGCCCCATCCTCGAGAAGGAGTATGGCATCCCGCGCCGCTACCTGCAGCGCATCCTCTCGCCCTGGGCCGTGAAAAGGCTCGAGGAGTTCGGCGGCGACATCCGCCAGTTCAAGGTGGTCAAGCGCTATCCGAGCGTGCTCAAGCAGATCGCGATCGCCAAGACCGAACCGGGCGACGAGAACAACCAGGACATCTCCTCGCTGGTGGGCAAGGTCGACATCCGCAAGCTCGAAACCTTTGCGCAGGACGACCCCGACGCCTACGCCTTCTCCGGCGGCCTGTGCCTGGCCAACCAGGGCCTGCTCGAGTTCGTCGAGATGTTCAAGGCGCCCATCAAGGTGCTGCACCCGCTGCTCACCGCCACCCAGGAGGGCAACTTCAAGGGCACCGAAGGCTTCGGCGCCATCCCCTTTGACGGCATCATCCTGGCGCACAGCAACGAAAGCGAATGGAAGGCCTTCCGCAACAACAAGAACAACGAGGCCTTTCTCGACCGCATCTACATCGTCAAGGTGCCTTACTGCCTGCGCGTGAGTGAGGAGATCAAGATCTACGAGAAGCTCATCCGCAACTCCTCGCTGGCCCAGGCGCCCTGCGCCCCCGGCACGCTGAAGATGATGGCGCAGTTCTCGGTGCTCACCCGCCTGAAGGAGCCGGAGAACTCCAGCATCTTCAGCAAGATGCAGGTCTATGACGGCGAAAGCCTCAAGGACACCGACCCCAAGGCCAAGTCCATCCAGGAGTACCGCGACTACGCCGGCGTCGACGAGGGCATGAGCGGCATCTCCACCCGCTTTGCCTTCAAGATCCTGTCCAAGGTGTTCAACTTCGATCCCGCCGAGGTGGCCGCCAACCCGGTGCACCTGATGTACGTGCTCGAGCAGCAGATCGAGCGCGAGCAATTCCCCAAGGAGGTCGAGGAAAAGTACATCGCCTACATCAAGGAGCTGCTGGCGCCTCGCTATGCCGAATTCATCGGCAAGGAGATCCAGACGGCCTATCTCGAGAGCTACTCCGAGTACGGCCAGAACATCTTCGACCGCTACGTCACCTACGCCGACTACTGGATCCAGGACCAGGAATACCGCGACCCGGACACCGGCGAGATCTTCGACCGCGCCTCGCTGAACGCGGAGCTGGAGAAGATCGAGAAGCCCGCGGGCATCAGCAACCCCAAGGACTTCCGCAACGAGATCGTCAACTTCGTGCTGCGCGCGCGCGCCAACAACAACGGCAAGAACCCCAACTGGACCAGCTACGAGAAGCTGCGCACGGTGATCGAGAAGAAGATGTTCTCCAACACCGAGGAGTTGCTGCCGGTCATCAGCTTCAACGCCAAGTCCAGCGCCGACGAGCAGAAAAAGCACGAGGACTTCGTCAACCGCATGGTCCAGAAGGGCTACACGCCCAAGCAGGTGCGCCTGCTGTGCGAGTGGTACCTGCGCGTGCGCAAGAGTTCGTGAACCGGACGGCCCGAAAAACGGTCCAAACACCATCACGACACGAGGACAGCTTCATGCCCACCCTGCAGCAGATCATCGATCGACGCCTGTCGGGCAAGAACAAGTCCATCGGCAACCGCGAGCGTTTCCTGCGCCGCTACCGCCAACAGATCCGCGAGGCGGTGCGCAAGGCCGTCTCAGGCCGGGGCATCCGCAACCTCGAACAGGGCGAGGACATCATCCTGCCGCGGCGCGACGTCTCCGAGCCGGTCTTCGGCCACGCCCAGGGCGGCGAGCGCGAATACGTGCACCCGGGCAACCGCGAGTACGTCAAGGGCGACCGCATCGAGCGGCCGCAAGGCGGTGGCGGCAGCGGCGGCGGCTCGCAGGCCAGCGACTCCGGCGAGGGCGAGGACGACTTCGTCTTCCACCTCACCAAGGAGGAGTTCATGCAGGTCTTCTTCGAGGACCTGGCCCTGCCCCACCTCGTCCGCACCCAGCTCGCCGAGGTGCCCGAGTGGAAAAGCCACCGCGCCGGCTTCACCACCGACGGCACGCCGGCCAATCTGCACGTCGTGCGCTCGATGCGCGGGGCGCTGGCCCGGCGCATCGCCCTGGGTGGCGAGACCCGCCGGGAGATCCGCCAGCTCGAGGCCCGGCTGCTGCACCTGAGGTCGCATCCGCATGCCGGCGAGGCCCTGATCCAGAAGGAAATCCGCGACACCGAGGCCCTGCTGGAGGCGTTGCGCGCCAAGGCCCGCCGCGTGCCCTACCTCGACCCGATCGACCTGCGCTACCGCAACCGGGTCCGGGTGCCCGTGCCCAGCGCCAAGGCCGTGATGTTCTGCCTGATGGACGTCTCGGGCTCGATGGACGAGCAGCGCAAGGACATGTCCAAGCGCTTCTTCATGCTGCTGTACCTCTTCCTGACACGGCACTACGAGAAGATCGACCTGGTCTTCATCCGCCACCATACCCAGGCTGCCGAGGTCACCGAGGACGAGTTCTTCCACGCCACCGAGACCGGCGGCACCGTGGTGTCGAGCGCGCTGCACCTGATGCACGAGATCATCCGCGCGCGCTACCCCAGCAGCGAATGGAACATCTACGGCGCCCAGGCCAGCGACGGCGACAACTGGCACCACGACAGCGGCCGCTGCCGCCAGTTGCTGGACGAGCAGATCCTGCCGCTGGTGCGCTACTACGCCTACGTGCAGGTGGCTGAAGCCGAGCAGAACCTTTGGGAGGAGTACACCCAGTTGCTCGAGATCCACCCCCACTTCGCGATGCGCAAGGTGGCCGAGGCCTCCGACATCTACCCGGTGTTCCGTGAGCTGTTTCGCAAGGAGGGAGCCCCCGCATGAACGCCGACCGCCCCCGCGAACGCCTGCCCAGCCCGCCGGACTGGACCTTCGAGCTGATCGAGCAGTACCACTCCGAGATCGAGCGCGTGGCCCACCAGACCTACCAGCTCGACACCTACCCCAACCAGCTCGAGATCATCACGGCCGAGCAGATGATGGATGCCTACGCCTCGGTGGGCATGCCCGTGATCTACCGTCACTGGTCCTACGGCAAGCAGTTCATCGCCACCGAAAAGAGCTACCGGCGCGGCCACATGGGGCTGGCCTATGAGATCGTCATCAACTCCGACCCCTGCATCGCCTACCTGATGGAAGAAAACACCATGGCCATGCAGGCCCTGGTGATCGCCCACGCCGCCTACGGGCACAACAGCTTCTTCAAGGGCAACTACCTGTTCCGCATGTGGACGGACGCCTCGTCCATCATCGACTACCTCGTCTACGCGAAGAACTACATCGCCGAATGCGAGGAGCGCCACGGCGTCGAGGCGGTGGAGGATTTGCTCGACTCCTGCCACGCGCTGATGAACTATGGCGTCGATCGTTACCGCCGCCCGCAAAAGCTCTCGCTGTCGCAGGAGCAGGCCCGCCGCGAGGAACGCGAGCACTACCTGCAGCAGCAGGTCAACGACCTGTGGCGCACCCTGCCGCGGCGCGGCGACCGCGCCAGCGAGGACGAGGCTGCCTCGCGCCGCTTCCCAAGCGAGCCCCAGGAGAACATCCTCTACTTCATCGAGAAGAATGCCCCGCTGCTCGAGCCCTGGCAGCGCGAGGTCGTGCGCATCGTGCGCAAGATCGCGCAGTACTTCTACCCGCAGCGCCAGACCCAGGTGATGAACGAGGGCTGGGCCACCTTCTGGCACTACACCCTGCTCAACACCCTGTACGACGAAGGCCTGCTGGCCGACGGCTTCATGATGGAGTGGCTGCAGTCGCACACCAACGTGATCTTCCAGCCCCCGGTGGGGCACCGCGCCTACAGCGGCATCAACCCCTACGCCCTGGGCTTTGCGATGTTCAGCGACCTCAAGCGCATCTGCGAACAGCCCACCGAGGAAGACCGCCGCTGGTTCCCCGACATCGCCGGCAGCCCCTGGCTGCCCACGCTCGACTATGCGATGCGCAACTTCAAGGACGAAAGCTTCGTCGGCCAGTTCCTCAGCCCCAAGGTGATGCGCGACTTCCGCCTGTTCGCAATCCGCGACGACGAGGACGAGCCCGAGCTGGAGGTCTCGGCCATCCATGACGACAGCGGCTACCGGGCCCTGCGCGAATCGCTGTCACGCCAGTACGACCTGAACCACCGCGAGCCCAACATCCAGGTCTGGAGCGTCAACCTGCGCGGCGACCGCTCGCTCACCCTGCGCCACACCCAGCACCACAACCGTCCGCTGCACGACAGCGCCCAGGAGGTGCTCAAGCACGTCGCCCGCCTGTGGGGCTTCGACGTGCACCTGGACAGCGTGGACGACCAGGGCCGCGTCACCAAGCAATGGACGGCGGTGGCGCCCAAGCACTGAGGGCTCAAGGCGCTCCCAGCTCCCACACCCAGGCTGGCGGCGCGTTGCGCCACACCACGGTGCGCTTGCGCCACGCCAGGCCCTCGCCCAATTGCAGGTCGAAGGGCGCGCGCGGCTGGTAGGTGTACTGGATCAGGCGCCGCTGCGGCCGCGCCCGCAGGAAGCGCTCGATCGCGCGGCTGCTGCCATCGCGCCAGCGCGGCGGCAGCGAACGAAAGGGCAGCGAGGACACCAGCACCACCGGCTCTTCCCCTTCGGGCCAAGCCTCGAGCACCTCGTGGGCCGGCGCCTGCAACACCGTCATGCCCGCAAAGCGCTCGCGCAACCGATGGGCCAGCTCGGGTTGCAGCTCCACCACCGTGGTCGGCACCTCGGGGTGACGCTCACACAAGGCCTCGGTGATCGCCCCGGTGCCGGCGCCGAGCTCGACGATGCGCCCGGCGCCGTCGGCACCCTGGGCCATCGCCTGCGCCAGGTGGCGAGACGAGGGCCAGATCGCGCCGACCATCGTCGGCCGCGCAAAGGCCAGCATCATGAAGGCGGTGGCTGCTCGCATGCGTATCGACCAACCCGTGTGATGGCGATCCGGTCACTGTAGGGCCTGTCCGCCCCGTCCGCAAGGGCCTGGAAACCAAGCCTTACCAATCGAAGATCTTGCCCGGGTTCATGATGTTCTTCGGGTCCAACGCGCGCTTGATCGCACGCATCAAGGCCACGGCGCTTTCGCCCGCTTCCTCGCGCAGAAAGCCCATTTTGTGCAGACCGATGCCATGTTCGCCGGTGCAAGTGCCTTCCAGGCGCAGCGCGCGCGCGACGAGCTGCTGGTTCAGCCGCTCGGCCAGCTCGCGCTCCTCGGGGCGGGCCGGGTCGATCAGATAGCCCACATGGAAATTGCCATCGCCCACATGGCCCACGATGAAATACGGCAGGCCCGCTGCGTCGGCCTCGGCCGCCGTTTGCAGCAAACACTCGGCCAGGCGCGAGATCGGCACGCAGGCATCGGTGGTCACCGCGCGACAGCCCGGCTTCATCTGCAACGCCGCGAAATAGGCATGGTGACGCGCCGTCCACAGCTTCGTGCGCTCCTCGGGCGTTGTGGCCCACTGGAAGTCTTCACCGCCGTGCTCACTGGCGATCTCCTGCACGGTCTGCGCCTGCTCCTGCACGCCGGCTGGACTGCCGTGGAACTCCATCAGCAGCATCGGGCCCTCGCGCAGCATGAGCTTGTCATGGCGGTTCACCGCGCGCACGGCGTTGGTGTCCAGCAGCTCGCAGCGTGCGATCGGCACGCCCATCTGGATGATCTGGATGGTCGTGTTCACCGCCGCCTCCAGCGAGGGGAAGGAACACACCGCCGCCGACACCGCCTCGGGCTGCGGGTACAGGCGCAGCGTGATCTCGGTCATCACACCCAGCGTGCCCTCACTGCCCACGAACAGGCGCGTGAGGTCGTAGCCCGCGCTGGACTTGCGCGCGCGCGTGCCGGTGTGCACCACCTCGCCCGAGGCCGTCACCACCGTCAGCCCCAGCACGTTCTCGCGCATCGTGCCGTAGCGCACCGCGTTCGTGCCCGAGGCCCGCGTGGCGCTCATGCCGCCAATCGAGGCATCGGCGCCCGGGTCGATCGGAAAGAACAGTCCGGTATGGCGGATCTCGTTGTTGAGCTGTGTGCGCGTCACACCCGCCTGCACCGTCACGGTCAGGTCCTCGGCGTTCACCGCCAGCACGCGATTCATGCGCGACAGGTCGATGCTCACCCCACCCTGCACCGCCAGCAGATGGCCTTCCAGCGAGGAACCTACCCCATAGGGAATCACCGGCACCGCGTGCGCGTCGGCCAGCTTCACCACCTCGGCCACCTCCTCGGTGCTTTCGGCAAACACCACCACATCGGGCGGCGGCACGTCGAAGGGCGACTCATCGCGCCCGTGCTGCTCACGCACCGCCTGGGCCGTGGAACACCGGTCCCCCAACCGCGCCTTCAGCGCCTCGATCATCGCCACCGGCACCGGGCGGGGTTCATACGTAGGCAGCACGTGGCCGGGCAAGGGGGCGTTCATGGCGGGTCTCCTCTCCGGCATCCAGGCCGGAGATACACACATTACAAGCGTTTACTTTAAGCCGCCTGAATCCGGGGCACATCCGGATCGCCCACACGGCAAACTATGGATCGGCATTTCGGAGCCTCACAGGGAGAACACATGAACATCGACCGCCAAGGTCTGGTCCAGGATCCGCGCGTGCGCCTGGCCATCAGCCCGAACATCGAACGCGGCCCCATGACGCTGGTGCGTGGCATCGTGGTCCACCAGACCGACAGCCCCACGGCCACCTCCACCCTCAACAGCTATCGATCGCCCGGCGCCCATGGCGCGCACTTCCTGATCGACCGCGACGGGACGATCTACCAGACGGCTTCCATACTGAAGGTGACGTGGCACGTCGGCCCCTTGCGAGCCCGTTGCCTGGCCGAACATCGCTGCGCCCCGACAGAGCTCCGCGCCCTGCGCCGTTTTGACCCCAAGGCGGAGCATCAGCGCGAGCGAGCCAAGGCCCACCCGGACCGCTACCCCTCCAATCAGGACGCCATCGGGATCGAAATCGTCGGTCAGGCGCTGCCCAAGAATGTTCCGCAGGAACAGCGCGTCTATGAAACGGTCACGCAGGCCCAGAACGCCTCGTTGAAATGGCTCGTCTCCGGGCTCTCGCTCTCGCTTGGCGTGGCCATGACCGAGGTGTTCCGCCACCCCGTGGTGTCCAGAAAGAACCCGACGGAAGCCGAGACCGCCGTATGGGAGTGATCGCGACTGGCAAAGCCCTCGTTGCCGCCGCGCTTCTCGCCGCGGCAGGCGCAGCGGCATCCCATCCACAGAAAGCGCAGGCCGATGAGGGCATTGAGCCAACCGTGTTTCCGTTGAACCTGCCGGATGTGCGCTGGGTGGTCATCACGGAAAACGCCCAACGCACCGCGCCCGAGGCCGATGCGGACCTGCGCTGCGACCGATTCAGCGTGACACAGCACGAAATCGCCACCTTTGTGCGCCGAGCCCAGGGAGTTTCAGCCCAGGATGCGATGCACCTGCTGAACTGGACACCCTGCCTTGCCTCCGGTCGCGTCGGCTTCGCCGACGGGCGCACAGGCCGCTGGTCCGTGAACCTGAGCCGCAAAGGCTGGCTGCTGATGGACGACGGCCAGGAGATCCACCTGTATTGCCCCCGATGCCGCCTTGCCGGCCAACGCCTGCCCTGAGTGGGCTCTCTCTGCAGTACGATGCCCCCATGGGCAACCGACTCACACAGATCGCCACGCGCACCGGCGACGATGGCACCACCGGGCTGGGCGACGGCAGCCGCGTGGCCAAGGACCACCTGCGCATCCAGGCCATGGGTGACGTGGACGAACTCAACTCGCACCTCGGCGTGCTGCTGGCCGAACCGCTGCCGCCGGCGGTGCGCGAGCTGCTGGTGGGCATCCAGCACGAGCTGTTCAACCTGGGCGGCGAGCTGTCGATGCCGGGCCACACGCTGCTGAAGGACACGGCCGTGCTGGCACTGGACGAGGCGCTGGCCGAGCACAACGCCGCCCTGCCCCGGCTCAAGGAGTTCATCCTGCCGGCCGGCACCCGCGCGGCCAGCCTGGCCCATGTGTGCCGCACCGTGGCGCGCCGCGCCGAACGCGCCGTGGTGGCACTGGCCGCGCACGAGCCGGTGAACGCCGCCCCGCGGCAATACCTCAACCGCCTGTCCGACCTGATGTTCGTGCTGGCCCGCGTGCTCAACCGCGCCCGGCTCGACGGCCTGGGCGGCGATGACGTCTACTGGCACAGCGAGCGCCTGAAGCGCGACGAAGAAGACTGAGGCCGCCGTTTCAGCTCACTTGCAGCGCCGCCACGTCCACCGTGACGTGGGCACGGCCGGTGGCCCCCAGCGCCGCGCGGGCGAAGGCCTGGGCCCAGTCGGCCTGCTGGAACTGCGCCGGGCCCACCGCCTGGGCGATGGACAGCAGCTTGTCCACGATCAGCACCTTGCCGCTGGCGCGCAGGGGTTCGCACTCATGCGCCACGAACTCGGCATCGAGCCACTGGCGGGCCTCGTCATGGCTCATCGGGCCCGCGTCGGGCACCACGCGAGCTTCTTCGCCGGACCCGAACTTCACCACCACCTCACTGCGCATCGCGGTCTCCTGGTCGAATCAGCCCCCATCATAAAAAAGAAGCCCGCCAACTCCCCAGGGAATGTGGCGGGCCGATCCACCCGGAGGTGGTCTGCTGAGGGAAAACGCTGCCGCCGCAGGCGGCATGCCGTGATTTCACCGCCTCCCGCCAGGCGGTGCCAGCCTTCTTGCCAGCCCTTACCTTCCTTACACCTGGATGCGAGCGGCAGGCTCAGGCCGGCACGACGATGTCCCGCCGGGTGAGCCAGCGCACCGGGGCGCCGGCCGGCGCCGGCTGCAGCCGCATTTCCACCTCGGCCCGGTCGGCCGGGCCGAGCCGCCGGAACAGGACGTCGCGCTCGTTGGCCTCGTCGCCGGCCACGAACCACTGCGACACCCGCTCGCCGAAGCTCGGGTGCAACACCTTCACGTGGATGTGGGGCGCGCGGCCCGGGTAGGCCACCGGACGGATGCTGCGGAAGCGGAAAGCCCCCTGCGCATCGCTGCGCGTCGCGCCAAAGCCCTGGAAGCCGGCGTCCACCCGGGGCCCGGCGCCGCGCGGATGGTGGTAGCTGCCATAGGCGTCACATTGCCAGATTTCAATCACGGCACCATCGATGAGGCGCCCGTTCACATCCACCACCACGCCGCCGATGTCCAGCCATTCGCCCTGCGCGGTGGCGCCCTGGCCGCTCACGCGGGTCAGGTCGGCATCGTCGTCCAGCGGCCGACGCACCGGGTAGAGGGGCCCTTCGGTCATGGCCGGCAGCCCCCGGCGCGACGAGGCCAGCGCCGGCCCGGCCAGCCAGGCGGCGGCAAGTCCCACGCCGGTGGCCAGGTGGCGCCGACGCTGCGGCCAGACAAGACGGGACGAGGACATGGCAGGCTCCGGCAGGGCGATCGTCTGCTTGGGCCGCCGCGGCGCCCCGGAAGTTCCCGGTCTCAGCCGCGCCGGCGCTTCACGGCGTCGGACAGCACCTGCAGCACCTGCAGCGAATCGTCCCAGCCCAGGCAGGCGTCGGTGATGCTCTTGCCGTATTCGAGCTGGGCCGGGTCGTCCTTGCCGGCGTTGAACTTCTGGTTGCCCGGCTGCAGATGGCTTTCCACCATCACCCCGAAGATGCGCCTGGAGCCCCCACCCACCTGGGCGGCGATGTCGCGCGCGACGTCGAGCTGGCGCTCGTGCTGTTTGTTGGAGTTGGCGTGCGAGCAGTCCACCATCAGCGAGGGGTGCAGCTTGGCGGCCTCCAGCTCCTTGCAGGCGACCTCCACATGGGCGGCGTCGTAGTTGGGGGTTTTGCCGCCGCGCAGGATGACGTGGCAGTCCTTGTTGCCCTTGGTCTCGACGATGGCCACCTGCCCGTTCTTGTGCACCGACAGGAAGTGGTGCGCCCGGCTGGCCGCCTGGATGGCGTCGGTGGCGATGCGGATGTTGCCATCGGTGCCATTCTTGAAGCCGATGGGCGCCGACAGGCCCGAGGCCAGCTCGCGGTGCACCTGGCTTTCGGTGGTGCGCGCGCCGATGGCGCCCCAACTGATCAGGTCGCCGATGTACTGCGGCGAGATCACGTCGAGGAATTCGCTGCCCGCGGGCATGCCCAGACGGTTGATCTCCACCAGCAACTGACGCGCGATGCGCAGGCCCTCGTCGATGCGGAAGCTCTCGTCGAGGTAGGGGTCGTTGATCAGGCCCTTCCAGCCCACCGTGGTGCGGGGTTTCTCGAAGTACACGCGCATCACGATCTCCAGCGTGTCGGCGTACTTCTCGCGCTGCGCCAGCAGGCGGCGGGCGTAGTCGACGGCGGCGGCCGGGTCGTGGATCGAGCACGGGCCGATCACGAGCAGCAGCCGGTCGTCCTTGCCCTGCATGATGCGGCGGATGCGCTGGCGGGTCTCGGACACCAGGGTCTCGATGGCCGTGCCGCGGATGGGGAAGAAGCGGATCAGATGCTCCGGCGGCGGCAGCGGCGTCACGTCCTTGATCCTTTCGTCGTCGGTCTGGGAGGTACGGTCGACGGGCGCATACCAACCCTCGATGGCGCTGGCGGACTTGGCGTTCATGGGGTGCGTTCTCCTTGCTCGATCATCAGGGGTGTGGGCCGGTGCCTGCCGCGGCGGTCCCAGGGACGAAAAAAAACCGCCGGAGGGCTTCCGGCGGTTTTCTGGGATTCGGTTGCGGGCTGCAGTTACGCGCTGACCTCTCCTCCGCCGGTGCGGTGCGAGAACCAAAAGTAGGCAAAGAAAAAGGTCGTTGCGCGAGCCATGCGGTTAATGTAGCACGGGTTTGCGGCGCTGCGTCAAGACGGCACGTGGCGGCTGCGCCACGTCAAAGGAGGATGTCGGGCTCGCCCGGCCGCGGCGGGGGCGGCTCCTCGCCGCCTGCGGCCCGCAGCCCGCGCGTGAGTGCCGACCACCACAGCGGCCGGCGTGCCG
Source organism: Caldimonas hydrothermalis (assembly GCF_056746695.1). Lineage (NCBI taxonomy): Bacteria > Pseudomonadati > Pseudomonadota > Betaproteobacteria > Burkholderiales > Sphaerotilaceae > Caldimonas > Caldimonas hydrothermalis. The sequence goes on from NZ_JBWQXA010000001.1 coordinate 582,545, forward strand.
GCGGCTCCAAGGCCGGGTCGGGGGCGCGCAGCACCTCGAGCTCGCCCAGCATGCGCGAGGCCACGTCCAGGAACTCGCGGCGCAGCAGGGGTTCGTCCACTTCGCGCGCCGAGGCGTCGATCCACACGTCGAGCATCCACTGCACCTCGGTGAAGGTCACGGCATAGTGGCGCAGCTGCTCGGGCAACACGCTGTGGCGGCCCAGCAGGTCGCGCCGCTGCCGCTCCAGGCGCTCGCGCATGTCCAGTTGCAGCCGCATGCGCACCGGCGGGCTGGCCGTGCGCACCTGGCGCACGAACTTCATCAGCTCGGTGTTGACGCGCTCCACCCGCTCGACCAACTCGGGGTCGGGCGGCGCGCGCGGCGGCTCGGGCGGAGGGGCATCGGGGTCGGACATGGCAACCCGGCCGAGAGCAGTGCCGGGCCTGCCAGCGTAGTGCCTGACCCGCCCCCGATCAAGCCTGCTGGGCTGCTGGTGGGCCGCACCGTGCAAAAGCTCTCGGCAACTCTTCACGCCCGCCGCATGGGGCCGGGGCGGGGCCGGTGTGTCAGGCCGTGCCGCCGACGGTAAGGCCGTCGATGCGCAAGGTGGGCTGGCCCACCCCCACCGGCACGCTCTGGCCTTCCTTGCCGCAGGTGCCCACGCCGCTGTCCAGGCGCATGTCGTTGCCGATCAGACTGACGCGCGTGAGCGCATCGGGGCCGTTGCCGATCAGCGTGGCGCCCTTCACCGGGTACTGGATGCGGCCGTCCTCGACCCAGTAGGCCTCGCTGGCCGAGAACACGAACTTGCCGCTGGTGATGTCCACCTGGCCGCCGCCGAAGTTCACGGCATACAGGCCCTTTTTGATCGAAGCGACGATCTCCTCGGGCGACTTGTCGCCACCGAGCATGTAGGTGTTGGTCATGCGCGGCATCGGCACATGGGCATAGCTCTCGCGCCGACCGTTGCCGGTGGGCCGGACCTTCATCAGGCGGGCGTTCAGGCTGTCTTGGATGTAGCCGCGCAGGATGCCGTCTTCGATCAGCACATTGCGCTGCGTGACGTGGCCTTCGTCGTCGATGTTGAGCGAGCCGCGCCGGTCAGGCAGGGTGCCGTCATCGAGCACGGTCACGCCCTTGGCCGCCACGCGTTCGCCGATGCGGCCCGAAAAGGCGCTGGAGCCCTTGCGGTTGAAGTCGCCCTCCAGTCCATGGCCGATGGCCTCGTGCAGCAGCACGCCGGGCCAGCCCGGGCCGAGCACCACGGTCATCTCGCCGGCCGGCGCCGGGCGCGATTCGAGGTTGGTGAGCGCGGCCTTCACCGCGTCATCCACATAGCCCTCGATCACCCCGTCGTGGAAATAGCCCAGCCCGAAGCGGCCACCCCCGCCGCCCGTGCCCATCTCCCGGCGGCCGTTCTGTTCGGCGATCACCGTCACACTCAGGCGCACCAGCGGACGCACGTCGGCCGCGATCGTGCCGTCGGCGCGCGCCACCAGCACCACGTCGTATTCCCCCGCCAGGCCGGCCATCACCTGCACGATGCGCGGGTCGCGTGCACGCGCCAGGCGCTCGACCTTCTCCAGCAACTCGACCTTGCGCGCGCTGTCCAGCGTGGCGATCGGGTCCATCGGTGCATACAGCGTGCGACTGCCCGCCACCTGCGGCCGGTCGACCTTCACGCGGCGGCTCTGGCCGGCCGCGGCAATGGTGCGCACGGTGCGCGCCGCGTCGAGCAACGCCGCCTCGGAGATGTCGTCGGAGTAGGCAAAGGCCGTCTTCTCACCCGAGACCGCCCGCACGCCCACGCCCTGGTCGATGCTGAAGCTGCCCGACTTGACGATGCCCTCCTCCAGGCTCCAGCCCTCGCTGCGCGTGTACTGGAAGTAGAGGTCGGCGTCGTCGATGCGGTGCTCGCCGATGGTGCGCAGAGCGCGGGCCAGGGCGTTTTCGTCCAGGCCGAAGGGCTCCAGCAGCAGCGAGCGGGCAACCGCCAGGCGTTCGAGGGTGGGTTCGCGCGAGATCATGAACTCATTGTAGGCAGGGCCCCGCCCCGCAGGGGCGACGAGGGTTTACCGTCCGTCGACGCTCACCGGCCGGACGCAGGCTCGCCGGTCTGCGCCAGCGCCTTGAGGTAGGCCAGGCCCGCGACCGCACGGCTGCCATACCAGCTCAGCATCTCGCCGTCGACGAGGAGCACCCGCGCGCCGGGCAGCGCCTGCGCCACTTCCTCCCGGTGGCGGCCGCCGAAACGGTAGGGTTCGCTGGACAGCAGCACCGTGTCCACCCCGGCCCGCCGGGCCTCGTCCCAGTCGAACACCGGGTAGCGGGCTGCGCCCCGGGCCCCCCCCGTCACCTCGGGCCAGGTCTGCCAGTTCACGCAGGCCAGCAGCCGCGAGATGTAGGTGTCGCGCGCCACGGTCATCCAGGGCTCGCGCCAGATGCAATACAACACCCGCCGCAGCGGCCAGGGGCCGGCGCCCTCCAGGGCGGCCAGCCCCTCGCGCAGCCGGGCGGCCAGGGCCTGGGCCCGCTCGTGCACCCCGGGCAAGGCGCCGAAGGCCTGCGCCATCTGCCCATACAGCGCGAGGTTGTCCTCGGGCGCACAAGGGTGCGTCACGATCACCTCGGGCACGAACTCATGCAGGGCCTGCACCGTGGGCCACTCGTTCTCGTCGACGTTGACGACCACGTGCGTGGGCGCCAGCGCGCGCAGGGCCTCGAGCTTCACGTCCTTGGTGCCGCCCACCTTGGGCACGGCCGCCACCGCCTCGCGCGGATGGACGCAAAAGCCGGTGCGCGCCACGATCCAGGGCCCCAGGCCCAGGTCGAACAGCAGCTCGGTCACCGAGGGCACCAGGCTGGCAATGCGAGGGGGGTCGAGGGTGGACACCGTCATGCCCTGATCTTGCCTCATACCCGCCGCCGCCCGCGACGCACCAAAGCGGGGAGCGCCCGCATCCTCCGGATAAACCCGATCCGGGAAAACAACACTTTTTCACACCTGGATCTCCCATTCGCAGGCCGCTCGCCCATAATGGTTGGGTCTCTGTGTGGATGCGGCGCCTAGGCGTGAGTGGTTCTCGACGGGTAGAAGCTCCAACTGAACGATGAGCGATAGAAAGGAGCTCTCTCGATGGGCAACAAGCTGTACGTGGGCAACCTCGCCTATTCCATCCGCGACGAAGATTTGAACCAGGCCTTCAGCCAGTTCGGCGCGGTCACCTCGGCCAAGGTCATGATGGACCGCGACACCGGCCGCTCCAAGGGCTTCGGCTTCGTGGAGATGGGCTCGGACGCCGAGGCCCAGTCGGCCATCAACGGCATGAACGGCCAGGCCCTGTCGGGCCGGGCGATCGTCGTCAATGAGGCCCGTCCGCGGGAACCGCGTCCGGGCGGCTTCGGCGGTGGCGGTGGCCGGGGTGGCTTCGGCGGCGGTGGCGGCGGCCGTGGGGGTTACGGCGGCGGCGGGGGTGGCCGTGGCGGCTATGGTGGGGGTGGCGGCGGCTACGGCGGCGGTGGTCGCAGCGGCTACTGAACCCCGTGCCTCACACACAAAACGGCGAAGCTTCGGCTTCGCCGTTTTGTTTGGCGGGGCCGATCAGAACTTGTGCGGGCGCAGCACCTGCACGTCGGCGAAGAACATCGTCACGCCGAAGTGCGGCACGTATTGCTTGAGCACATGCTCGGCGATCTGGTCGGCCACGGCGGCCTCGCAGATCACCTTCATCTCGATCGTGCGGTCGACTTCCCAGGCGCCTTCGCGCACGCCCATGCTGCCTTCGCCGCGCACGTCGTAGACGGTGTAGCCGTGTGCGCCCAGGCGCTTGATGTCGGCCACGAGCTGCTTTTCCAGCGCGGCCTCGGCAATGATCACCAACAGCGTGCGGGGGTGTTTGGTCAGGGCCATGCTCAGGCTCCGGTCAGGGCTTTCGCCAAGGCAATGTACAGCGGGATGCCCACGAGGATGTTGAAGGGAAAGCTCACGCCCAGGGCCGCCGTGATCGACAGGCCGGCATTGGCCTCGGGCACGGCGATGCGCATGGCCGTGGGCGCAGCGATGTAGCTCGCGCTGGCCGCCAGCGTGGCCAGCAGCGCCACCCCGCCGGTGGACAGACCCAGCATCAACCCGACCGCCGCCCCGGCCAGCGACAGCACCGGCGGGGCGATCAGGCCCACGCCGATGACGGCCAGACCGAAGCGCCGCACCTCGGCGAGTCGGGCGCCGGCCACCAAACCCAGCTCCAGCAGGAACAGCGCGAGCACCCCCTTGAAGGGTTCGACGAAAACGGCACGGATGGGCGCCGTGCCCGCCTCGCCGGCGATCGCGCCGATCAACAGCCCGCCCACCAAGAGCAGCACGCTCTTGCCGAAGGCCACCTCGTGGGCCAGCGTGCCCCACCGCACCTCGCGCAGCCGCGACAGCCGCGCCAGCAAGATGCCGGCAATGATGCCCGGCGCCTCCATCACCGCCACCCACAGCGAGGCATGGGACTCATAGGGGATGCCTTGGCGGGTGAGCGCCGCGCTGGCCACCGCAAACGTCACCACGCTCACCGAGCCGTAATGGGCCGCCACCGAAGCCGCATCGGCCATGCTCAGGCGCAGCGCGCGCAGCACCGGATACAGCGCAAACGGAATCAGCAGCCCCAGCGCCATCGTGGCCCCCACCTGCGGCAGCAGCGTCATCAAGGGCTGTCGGGACAGCTCGATGCCGCCTTTCAGGCCGATGGCCAGCAGCAGGTAGATGGACAGCGTCTCGTACAGCGCCTCGGGCAAGCGCAGGTCCGAACGCACCAGGCGGGCGAAGACGCCCAGCAGGAAGAAGAAGACGACGACATCGATCATGATCGGCCGCGATGGTGCCACAAGCGCGGCGGCTGCGGGTGTCAGCCCGGCCGCGTCATCGCCAGCGGGTCGATCCAGCGGTCATAGTCTTCGGGGCTGACGAAGCCGCTTTCGATCGCGGCCTCGCGCAGCGTCAACCCATGCGCATGCGCGGCCTTGGCGATCTGTGCAGCACGGTCGTAGCCGATGTGGCGGTTCAGCGCCGTCACCAGCATCAGGTTGCGCTCCAGGTGCTCGTCGATCACCGCTTCGTTGGGCTCGAGGCCCTGCGCGCAATGCCGATCGAAGCTCTCGCAGGCATCGGCCAGCAAATCGATGCTCTCGAGCACGTTGTGCACCATCACCGGCTTGTACACATTGAGCTGGAAATTGCCCTGGGTGCCGGCAAAGGCCACCGCCGCATCGTTGCCGAAGACCTGCACGCACACCATCGTCAGGGCCTCGCACTGCGTAGGGTTGACCTTGCCAGGCATGATCGACGAGCCCGGCTCGTTCTCGGGGATGCGCAGCTCGCCGATACCGCAACGCGGCCCGCTGGCCAGCCAGCGCACGTCGTTGGCCATCTTCATCAGCCCGCCGGCCAGCGTGCGCAGCGCCGCCGAGCACTGCACCAGCGCGTCGTGCGCGGCCAGCGCGAAGAACTTGTCCGGCGCGCTGCGGAAGGGGTGGCCGGTGAGCTGCTCCAGGTGCCAGGCCGTGCGCTCGCCGAATCGCGGGTGCGCATTGAGCCCGGTGCCCACGGCCGTGCCGCCGATGGCCAGGTCGTACAGACCGTCCAGCGTCTGGCGCACCGCACGCAGGCCGAAGTCGATCTGCGACACCCAGGCGCCGATTTCCTGGCCCAGGGTGATCGGCGTGGCATCTTGCAGGTGGGTGCGGCCGGTCTTCACCAAGTGCTCGTAGGCGCGGGCCTTCACTTCCAGCGTGTGGCGCAGCGCCTGCACCGCCGGGAAGAGCCGCTCGTGGAGCTGCTCCACCACGGCGATGTGCATCGCGGTGGGAAAGGTGTCGTTCGACGACTGCCCGCGGTTGACATGGTCATTCGGGTGCACCGGCTGCTTGCTGCCCAGCACGCCGCCGGCGCGCTCGATCGCGCGGTTGGCGATCACCTCGTTGGCGTTCATGTTCGACTGCGTGCCCGAGCCGGTCTGGAACACCACCAGCGGGAAATGCTCGTCCAGCCGCCCATCGGCCACCTCCTGGGCGGCCGGCTCGATCAGCGCCACCAGCTCCGCCGGCAGCTCGCCCAGCTCAGCATTGGCCCGCACGGCCGCCAGCTTGAGCAGGCCCAAGGCGCGAATGAGGGGGCGTGTCCACACGAAGCGCGGCACACCGATCCTGAAATGCTGGATCGAGCGCTGCGTCTGCGCGCCCCAGTAGCGGTCGGCGGGCACCTCGATGGGGCCCATGGTATCGGTCTCGATGCGAGTGGGCATGTGCGTCTCCCGGCCATCGCGCGGCGGATGGCCCGGGCCCAACGATAGCGCCGATGCCCGGCGCTGTGTGCCGATCGCGCCAAGATCCGTCGCGAGGGCCTGTCACAGCCGCTTACGGCTCGACACAGTCATTTGCAGGCCTTGATTCCTAGAATGCCGTCGCGCCTGCCGGGCGCGATGCACCACAAGAGTCAGAGAGGACTTTCCATGCTGCACACCACCGTGCCGCTGGCCGACGCCGTCGGCAAGCACATCAGCGACTTCTGCGCTTTCGCTCTCGGCAAAAACGATGGCGCCAACCACTGCGCCCACTTGGTCAGCCACCTGATGGGTTATGAATTCGGCGCCACCTGCAAAAACGCCACGCTGGCGGAAAAGCAGCGCCCCGAAAAAGGCGCTTGCATCCGTGTCGACGAGATCTTCAACCGCTCGCACGATGTCGGCCCCTGGGACGAGCGTCCCGCGCATCTCCAGGCATGTCTGATCTTTGTGTGCAGGCGCAGCAACATGCGGCGCCTGGGTCATCGGCTGGTCATGGGGTCGTCCAGGGCCAAGCACGTGGGCATCCACTTGGCCGATACCGTCTGGCACTACAGCAATCGCAGCGACCAAGTCGTCAGTCAACGTGTGGTGGATTTCCGAACGACATTTCGTCGCCAGTACCAGCTCGCCGGAGATCCTGTCGAGTTCTACTACGGGAGCCTGTCATGAAAGCGCTCCTCCTTGCCGTCAGGGTCACGTTGCTTGTGGGAAGCCTCGCGCTGCCACCTGGGCTACTGTCTTCCCCCCTCGAGCCCAGGTCCGGACGTCCAGCCACGATCGACCCTTCTGTTCCCCCGGAGAGTGCGCAGCTCATTCAGCTCTTCCTCGAAAACGCTCACCAGCCCAGTGCCAATACCCCTTGCGACAACTCGCCGGATGCCAAACGCCGCACCTTGCGCGAGGAACTGTCGATGCTGCTGGGATATGGCGTGAGGATGTCGGCCCAACACTACCTGTCGATGCGAACGATCTGCGAGCCCGGCCAAGCCCAGCGGCCCGACGGATCGCTGGTGGACGTGTGGGTCTGTTCCTTCCATGTCGAAACGACCGATGCCCGCAGGCGCCCTCAACAGGGAGGTTTGATCATGGGCTCGTTCACGCGGTCGAGCTGGGAGCTGCTGCCCCACACACTGCACTGCTCGTGAAGGCAGCCGTGAGGCTTTATTGTTGAGAACGCACCTGTGGCAGCTCGGAGCCGCCTTGATGCTGGCAGGCTGCGCGCACGCTCCCATCGACCCTTGGACAGGCGAGCGAGTGGCCATCGATCCCACCCAACCGCCGCGAGGGGCGCAGATGGTGCAGCTCTTCCTGAGCCAGGGCAGCGCATCGCTGCGCGGCTCGGGTTGCATGTCCAACGAAGCGCTCGACGCCCGGCTCACGCTCCGGGAGCGGCTGGCGCAGGTCTTGGGAGAGGCGCTGGATCACCCCGAGCATCACCGTGCCGTGCTGCAGGGAGCCTGCAAGGCCGATCAGGTGGAAGCGCCCAACGGACAGGTCGTCGACGCGTGGGCCTGCTCGCTCAACGTGGTGCAGGAGGACGTCACCGAAGGTTTCGTGGCGAACACCTTCGTGCGGGGCCACTTCACCAAGGATCGCTGGCACCTCGTGCCGGGCAGCCTGCTGTGCCTGTGAGGGTCCTCACTCCCCTCTGCGCTTCTTGCGCGCCCGCCCGGCAAACAGCCGGTCGAACCAGGCATTGGGCAGCGCGCGCAGCAGCTTGGCCACCACGCCCATCTGCCAGGGGATGACGCGGTAGCTGGTGCCGGCGTCGATGGCGGCGAAGGCGCGCTCGGCGAAGGCCTCGGCGCTCATCAGGAAGGGCATGGGGTAGCGGTTCTCGCGGGTGAGCGGGGTGTCGATGTAGCCGGGCAGCAGGGTCACCACCGGCACACCGTAGGGGCGCATCTCGCCGCGCAGGCTTTCGCAGTAGTTCACCACCGCGGCCTTGCTGGCGCAGTAGGCGCCATGGCCGGGCAGCCCGCGGATGGCCGCCACGCTGGCGATGCCCACCAGGCGGCCCGAGCGGCGTGCGCGCAGGCCCTCGATGAAGGGATGGAAGGTGGCGGCCATGCCCAGCACATTGGTCTCGAGGGTGGCGCGCATCACGTCCAGGTCGTCGAAGATGGCCGTGTCCATGCCCACGCTGATGCCGGCATTGGCGATCACCACCTGGGGCAGTCCCTGGGTTTCGATGCAGGCGCGGCCGGCGGCGGCCAGGGCCTGCACGTCGCGCACGTCGGCGGCATATACCGCGCAGTCCTCGGCCGTCCAGCCCTGGGCCCGCGCCCAGGCCTCGGTCTCGGCCGCGCGGCGCGCCACCAGAGCCAGGCGCCAGCCCGCGCGGTGGAAGCGCTGCGCCAGCGCCTGGCCGATGCCGCTGGAAGCCCCGGTGATGTACACCAGCGGCCGGCTCATGAGGCACCCCCGCTGTGCCGCGCCGGGGGCAACACGCCCTGCACTCCGCCGCGCAACTCGAGCACACGCCGGGCATGGTCGTAGACCAGGGCCTGGCCGGACAACTGCATCGCGCCTTGCACCAGCGTGACCGGCAGGTCCGACACGATGCGCTGCGCATCGACGAAGAACTGCAGCTCCTCGCCGCGGAACTCCATCGGCTGGTCCAGGGGATCGCGCGCCGGGTCGGCCCCGGCCTCACGGACCACACGGGCCCCGCCGACCAGGCGCACCAGGCTGCCGTCGCCCTCGGCCTGGGCCTGGCGCGCGGTGGCCACCGTGACGCGGCCGTTCGCGTCGGTATGGCGCACTCGCACCTCGTCGATCTCGAGCCGGTCGGTATCGGGATAGTGGCGCAGGGTGCGCCCCTCCAGGCGCAGGCCAGGCAGGCCGGCGCCGCTGTAGTGCTGTACGGAAAAGCGTTGCATCACGTAGTCGGGGTCGCTGCGCGGCGGGCGGTTTTCGCCCGGCATCTCGGGCACCGGGGTGCTGCGCACCAGCCAGTAGGTCAGGCCGGCCAGCACGGCCATCAGCACCACCGGCAGCGAGGCCGTGAGCCGGTCCAGCGCCTGGGCCCAGCGCGACAGCCGCGGCCGCCCGGCCGGCGCGCCGACCTCGATGCGGCCCAGGCCGGTTCGCGCGTCGGTAGGGCCTGCGCCGCCCACTTCAGGCCCCGGCCGCCGCGCGGCCGTCGTCCAGGGTCTGCAAATGGCCCTGCAGCAGCCGGGCGTAGCGTCCGCTGGCCATCAGCAGCAGGTCGCAGAACTCGCGGGCCGCACCCTCGCCGCCGCGCAGCGTGCACACATGGTGGGCCACGGCCTTGGCCTCGGCGTGGGCATTGGCCGGTGCGCAGGCCCAGCCGGCGCGCACCATCAGCGGCAGGTCGGGCCAGTCGTCGCCGATCACGGCCACCTCGGCCCAGGCCCAGCCGCGCTCGTCCAGCAGCGCCTGGGCCACCGCGAGCTTGTCGGCCACCCCAAAGCGGGCTTCGACAACGCCCAGGTCGCCCAGGCGGCGGCGCACCGCGGGCGAATCCCGGCCGGTGATGACCACCGGCTCGATGCCGGCGCGTGCCAGCAGCTTGATGCCATGCCCATCCAGCACGTGGAAGGCCTTGAAGGCTTCGCCGTCCTCGCCGATGTACAGCCGCCCGTCGGTGAGCACGCCGTCCACGTCGAAGATCGCCGCCCGCAGGCCCTGGGCGCGCAGCAGCAGCTCGGGCGGCGCCGACAGCGCCGGTTGCAGCTCGCGGCTCATCAGATCACCTTGGCACGCATCAGGTCGTTGCTGTTGAGCGCCCCCACCAAGCGGCCGGCCTCGTCGACCACCAGCACCGAGGTGATGCGGGCCTCCTCCATCAGGTCGGCCGCCTCGACCGCCAGGGCGTCGGCTCGCACCGTGCGGGGCTGGCGGGTCATCAGCTCGCCGGCCGTCAGGCCGCGCAGGTCGCGGCCCTGCTCGATCTGGCGGCGCAGGTCGCCGTCGGTGAAGATGCCCAGCACCCGGTCATCGGCATCGACGATGGCCGTGGCGCCCAGGCCCTTGGCAGACATCTCGCGCATCATCGCCGAGAAGCCCGTCTCGGGCCGCACGCGCGGCACGGCTTCGCCTTGGCGCATCACGTCGCGCACATGGGTGAGCAGCTTGCGGCCCAGGGCACCGCCCGGGTGTGAGCGTGCGAAGTCCTCCTCGCGAAAGCCCCGGGCGTCCAGCAGCGCCACCGCCAGCGCGTCGCCCAGGGCGATCTGCGCGGTGGTGCTGGCCGTGGGCGCGAGATTGAGCGGGCAGGCCTCCTGCGCCACCGAGGTGTCGAGCATCACGTCGCTGTGGCGCGCAAGCGTGGACGCAGCGCGTCCGGTCATGCCGATCAGGCGCACGCCCAGGCGCTTGAGCAAGGGCAAGATGGCGGTAAGCTCGTCGCTCTCGCCGGAGTTGGAGATCGCGATCACCACGTCCGAGGGGGTGACCATGCCCAGGTCGCCGTGGCTGGCCTCGGCGGGGTGGACGAACATCGCCGGCGTGCCGGTGGAGGCCAGCGTGGCGGCGATCTTGCGGCCCACATGGCCGCTCTTGCCCATGCCCATCACGACGACGCGGCCGCTGCAGCCGAGGATGGTCTGCACGGCCCGGGCGAAGGGTTCGCCCTGGCGGTCGCGCAGGGCCAGCAGCGCCTGGGCCTCGATCTCGAGGGTCTGGCGGGCCAGCGAGATGGCACGGTCGGCGTGGTATCCGGGAGCAGACGGGCTGGACATGGGTGCAGGCCGCCAAGCGGCGCGGCTCGTTTACGATCCGCAGATTCTAGGCGCCGGGCCCGGCTCGCGCCGGCCTTTCCTGCGCACGACATGGCCTCCACCCTCGATCTCGTCCTGCTGTACCTGCTGGCTGCCGTGCTGGGGGTGGTGACCTGCCGCAGCCTGAAGCTGCCCCCGATGCTCGGCTACCTGGTCGTGGGCGTGCTGATCGGGCCCAACGCGACGGCCCTGGCCAAGGATTCGGCCGGCATCCGCTATCTCGCCGAGTTCGGCGTGGTCTTCCTGATGTTCGTGATCGGGCTGGAGTTCAACCTGCCCAAGCTCAAGAGCATGCGCCGCCTCGTCTTCGGGCTGGGCCTGAGCCAGGTGGTGGGCACGGTGGTGCTGGCCGTGGGCGGCAATGCCCTGCTGGCCTTCGGGCTGGGCCTGGTGGGCCGCTCCTGGGATCTCGCCTGGCCCGCTGCACTGGCCCTGGGCGGCGCGCTGGCGATGTCGTCCACCGCCATCGTGGTCAAGCTGATGGCCGAGCGGCTGGAGCTCGACAGCGAGCACGGCCGGCGCGTGATCGGCGTGCTGCTGTTCCAGGACCTGGCCGTGGTGCCCTTCCTGGTGCTCATCCCCTCGCTGGGCGCGGCCGCCGAGGCGATGGCCCGCGACCTGGGCCTGGCCCTGCTGAAGGCCATGGCGCTGCTGGGTGTGCTGCTGGTGGGGGGTCAGCGCGTGATGCGCTGGTGGCTCACCCTGGTGGCGCGGCGCAAGAGCGAGGAGCTCTTCATCCTCAACGTGCTGCTGGTCACCCTCGGGCTGGCTTGGCTGACCGAACACGCCGGGCTGTCGCTGGCCCTGGGCGCCTTTGTCGCGGGCATGCTGATCGCCGAGACCGAGTACAAGCACCAGGTCGAGGCCGACATCCGGCCCTTCCACGACGTGCTGCTGGGCCTGTTCTTCATCACCATCGGCATGCTGCTGGACTGGCGCGTGGTGTGGCAGCAATGGCCGCTGGTGCTGCTGCTGCTCACGCTGCCGCTGCTGTTCAAGTTCGCCTTCATCGCCGCGCTGGCCAAGCTCTTCGGCTCGCCCACCGGCGTGGCGCTGCGCACCGGGCTCTACCTCGCCCAGGCCGGCGAGTTCGGCCTGGTGCTGCTCAACCTCGCCACCGATCGCGGCCTGGTGCCCACCGACCTGCGCAGCGCGGTGCTGGCCGCCATGGTGCTGTCGATGCTGGCCACGCCCTTCATCATCCAGCATGCCGACCGCATCGTGATGCGCCTGTCGGGCAACGACTGGATGCTGCAGTCGGTGCAGCTCACCAGCATTGCGAAAAAGTCCATCCGCACCGAAGCCCACGTGATCATCTGCGGCTATGGCCGCAGCGGCCAGAACCTGGCCCGGCTGCTGGAGGCCGAGGGCATTCCCTATATGGCCCTGGACCTCGATCCCGACCGCGTGCGCCAGGCCGCCGCGGCCGGCCAGAGCGTGGTCTTCGGCGACGCGGCTCGGCTGCAGAGCCTGGTGGCCGCCGGCCTGTCGCGCGCCAGCGCGGTGGTGGTGAGCTACCACGACACGCCCTCGGCGCTGAAGATCCTGCAGCTCGTGCGCGAGCACGCCCCGAAGGTGCCGGTGATCGTGCGCACCATCGACGACGCCAACCTCGAACGCCTGCGCGCGGCCGGCGCGGCCGAGGTGGTGCCCGAAGCGATCGAGGGCTCGTTGATGCTGGCCTCGCATGCGATGGCCCTGGTGGGCGTGCCGATGCGCCGGGTGCTGCGCCGCGTGCAGGAGCAGCGCGAGGCCCGCTACAGCCTGCTGCGCGGCTACTTCCACGGCGCCGACGACAGCGGCGTCGACGACCTCCACACGCAGCGCCTGCAGTCCGTCACCCTGCCCGCAGGCTCGCCCTGGAGCGGCCAGCCGCTGCACCGCCTGGCGCTGGAAGCCCTGGGCGTGCAGGTGGTCTCGGTGCGCCGCGCCCAGGGTGCGGTGGTGCGGCCCGACCTGGAGCTGCTGCTCCACGGCGACGACACCCTGGTGCTCTCGGGCCTGCCCGAGGCCCTGGCCCGCGCCGAGGAGCGCCTGCTGGCGGCCTGAAGGGCTTCGCGCGCACAGCGCGCAAAGCCCGCAACCTCCCGGGGATTTGTCGGCGCTTCTGGCGGCCGGCCCCGGATGGGGCGACGATCGCGCTGTCCGTGCTACCCATCAGTCGCCATCTGAACAGGAGCGTTCCCATGCTGCACCGCCGCCAGTTCCTCGCCGGATCCGCCGCCTTCACCCTCGGCGCGTTCGGGGCCCTGGGCTTTGCGCCCGCCTGGGCGCAGAACGCGCCCGACCTGGGCACGCCCAGCCTGCCCAGTCCCGGCTTCGCCCGGCTGCGCATCGGTGACGTCGACATCATTGCCGTCAACGATGGCGTGGCCCGCCGCCCGCTGGCCGAGGGCTTCGTGCGCGACGTGCCGCTGGCCCAGGTCCAGGCCGCGCTCAGCGAGGCGGGCCTGCCCACCACACATGTGGACATCAGCTTCACGGCCTTCGTCGCGGTCATGGGCGAACGCCGCATCCTGATGGACACCGGCAACGGCAGCTTCGGGGCCCCCACCACCGGCCGGCTGCTGGCCAACCTGCAGGCTGCCGGCATCGCGCCCGACAGCATCGACACCGTGGTGATCACTCACTTCCATGGCGACCATATCAATGGCCTGCGTCACCGCGACGGCCAGACGCCCTTCACCCGGGCCGAGGTCTGGGTGCCCGAAGTCGAATGGGCCTACTGGATGGACGACGCCCGCATGAACGCCGCCCCCGAAGCGATGCGCGGCGCCTTCCAGAACGTGCGTCGCGTCTTCGGCCCCATCGCCGGCCAGGTGCGCCGGTTCGCGCCGGACGCCACGCTGATGCCGGGCCTGCGCGCCGTCTCGGCCCATGGCCACACCCCGGGCATGTCGATGTTCGAGGTCGAATCGCGCGGCCGGCGCTTCCTCAACATGGCCGACCTGTCCAACATCGCCGCCCTGTTCGTGCGCCAGCCCGACTGGGCGGTGAGTTTCGACATGGACCCCCAGGCCGCCCGCGCCGTGCGTCGCAAGATCCTCTCGATGGCGGCCCAAGACGGCGTGACGGTGGGGGGCTACCACTTCCCCTTCCCGGCCTTCGGCACCATCCGGGCCCGCGGTGACGGCTACGACTTCACGCCGGTCTCGACCTGAGTCTCGCCCAGGCATGCAGCGCCGTCTCGCCCTGCACGGCCTGGTCGCGCTGGGGCTGGGGCCCTCGCTAGGCCGCGCCCAAGGCCAGGAGGCCGCACTCCTGGCCGCCCTGCGCGAGGGCGGCACCGTGCTGATGCTGCGCCATGCCCGCACCGAGCCCGGCGTGGGCGACCCCCCCGGGTTCCGCCTGGGGCAATGCCATACCCAACGCCAGCTCTCCGAGGCCGGCCGGGCGCAGGCACGGCGCATCGGCCAGGCCCTGGCGGCGCACGGACTCGTGCCCACGGCCGTGCGTTCCAGCGGCTGGTGCCGCTGCATCGACACGGCCGAGCTGGCGTTCGGCCGGCACGAGGTCTGGCCCGCGCTGCACTCCTTCTTCGCCGAGCGCGCCGGTCAGCGCGAGCCGCAGACCGCCGCACTGCGGCTCGCGCTGACACGCTTGCCGGCGCAGGGCTTCGAGGCCTGGGTCACCCACCAGGTCAACATCACGGCGCTCACCGGCGCCTGGGTCGACATGGGTGAGGCGGTGGTGCTCCGCGAAGGCCCCGATGGCGGCACAATGCTGGGCCGGCTGAGCCTGGGCGACTGAGACGCGCGCGGGCGGCCCGCCCGCCTCTTTGCGCCCCTGCCATGGACACCTCCGACTACATCAAGCGCCACATCCGCACCGTGCCCGACTGGCCCTCGCCGGGCGTGCAGTTCCGCGACATCACACCGCTGCTGCAAAACCCCAAGGTCTTCCGCGTGCTGATCGACCAGTTCGTGCACCGCTACTTCGACACCACCGTGGACGTGGTGGCCGGACTGGACGCGCGCGGCTTCATCATCGGCTCGGTGCTGGCCTACGAGCTCAATGTGGGCTTCGTGCCAATCCGCAAGAAGGGCAAACTGCCCTTCACGACGGTGGAGGAGACCTACGAGCTGGAATACGGGTCGGCCACGGTGGAACTGCACACCGACGCCGTGAAGGCCGGCGACCGCGTCGTGCTGATCGACGACCTGATCGCCACCGGCGGCACGATGATGGCGGGCAAGCGGCTGCTCGAACGCCTGGGCGCCTCGGTGATCGAGGGGGCGGCCATCGTCGAGCTGCCGGAACTGGGCGGCGGCGCCAAGCTGCGCGCGGCCGGCCTGCCGCTGTTCACCCTCGTGAGCTTCGAGGGACACTGAGGGCGCCAGGGCCGGCCCGGCCGGGCCTGCTCAGGTCATCGGCATGCGGTGAGCCAGATTGGAGCGCATGCGGATGGCCATCACCGCACCGGCTGCGCGCAAGACCTCCAAGGCCACCGCGGGCATGCGCGCGGCCAGCTCCTCCAGGCGCGGCAGACGCAGCGCGTAGATCACGCCGGGGGTCATGGCCTCCACGGTGGCCATGCGCGGGCCCTCGGCAAACAGCGAGGGCTCGCCCATCACCGCGCCGGGACGCAGGATGGCCACCTTGTTGGCGCCGGGCGCGGCACCGGGCACGAAGACCTGCATCGTGCCCTGGGCCAGGAAGTACATCGCGCGGTCGCGGTCCCCCTGGCGGATCACCTGGTCGCCCATGCGCACCTCGTGGCGGGTGAGGAATTGCGTGAGAGTGCGCCATTGCTGGGCATCGAGACGCGGACGGAAGGCGTCCTCGGTGTTGAGCGATTGCACCGCCTGGATCAACTCCTGGGCTTCCATGTTCTTCTGTCCTTTGCACGGCTGCGCTGCCGTCGCGCTGCGCACACGCTCAGCACCCCGGCATCGAACACACCATTATGGGCCGGGGGCCCAAGGCCCCACAATGCCGCCCCCCGCAGCCGGGTGGCCTGCCGCGCGCCCGTCGGCGCCCGTTACTTGCCGATGCAGAACTTGCGGAAGATCTCGCCCAGCAGCTCATCGGGCGTCATGCGGCCGGTGATCTCGCCCAGGGCCTCGTGGGCCAGCCGCAGCTCCTCGGCCAAGAGGTCCAGTGCGGCATCGGCCGCGCGCGCGTGGTCGTGCGCCCGCGCCAGATGCTCGGCCGTGCGGCGCAGCGCGCGCAGGTGGCGCTCGCGCGCGATGAACACCCCCTCGGGCTGCGCATGCCAGCCCACCTGTTCGAGCAGCAGGCGGCGCAGGGCCTCCAGGCCCTCGCCGGTCTTGGCCGACAAGGCCACGTGCGGCTGCGGTAGGCCCGGCGGCAGGCCGCGGGCATCGAGCTTGTTGTAGACGTGCACCACCTGCGGGCCCGGCGGCAGCCGCCCGGCGATGTCGGTCTCGCCGGCGTCATAGTCCGTCTGCCCCAGGCGCGTGAGGTCGTGCAGAAAGAGCACCACATCGGCCTGGGCGATCTCGCTCCAGCTTCGTGCGATGCCGATGCGCTCGACCTCGTCGGTGGCCTCGCGCAGCCCCGCGGTGTCGATCACATGCACCGGCACGCCCTCGATCTGGATGGTCTGGCTGACCTTGTCGCGGGTGGTGCCGGGGATGGGGGTGACGATGGCCAGTTCCGCCCCGGCCAGGGCGTTGAGCAGCGAGCTCTTGCCCACATTGGGTTGGCCGGCCAGCACGAGCCGGATGCCTTCGCGCAGCAAGGCGCCCTGGTGCGCCTGGTCCAGCAGCGCCTGAAGGGCCGTGCGCACGCCGTCGAGCTGGCCGCGTGCGTCGGCCTTTTCGAGGAAGTCGATCTCCTCCTCGGGAAAGTCCAGCGTGGCCTCCACCAGCAGGCGCAGACGCACCAGCCGCTCGCGCAGGCCCTCCACCTGCTGCGAGAAGGCACCGGCCAGCGAGCGGCCGGCCGACCGTGCAGCGGCCTCGGTGCTGGCCTCGATCAGGTCGCTCACCGCCTCGGCCTGGGCCAGGTCGAGCTTGTCGTTCAGAAAGGCCCGCTCGGTGAACTCGCCGGGCTCGGCCAGCCGCAGCCCCGGCAAGGCCTGCGCCGCCACATCCAGGCAGCGCGCCAGCAGCAACTGCAGCACCACCGGGCCGCCATGGGCCTGCAGCTCCAGCACGTCCTCGCCGGTGTAGGAATGCGGCGCCGGGAAGTACAGCGCCAGGCCGTGGTCGATGGCCTGGCCCTGTGCATCGGTGAAAGGCAGATAGTGCGCATGGCGCGGCACGAGCGAGCGGCCCAGCAGGGCGCGCACGAAGCCCGAGAGATCGCGCCCGGACACGCGCACGATGCCCACCGCCCCGCGACCGGGGGCGGTGGCGATGGCAACGATCGGGTCGTGATGTCGGGGCAGCATGGCCGGCATTGTGCGCACAAAAACACGAACGCCCCGAGGCGCTCACCCCGGGGCGTTGCGCTCGGGCCGTAGACGCCTCAGCTCTTGGGCGAGAACTTCAGGTCCAGCACGCCGAGCTTCTTGTTGATGTACCACTGCTGAGCGATCGACAGAAGGTTGTTCGTCAGCCAGTACAGCACCAGGCCGGCCGGGAAGAAGAAGAACATCACCGAGAACATCAGCGGCATGATCCACATCATCTTGGCCTGGATCGGGTCGGGCGGCGTGGGATTCAGCCAGGTCTGCAGCAGCGTGGAGGCCGTCATCAGCAGCGGCAGGATGTAGTACGGGTCCTTGGCCGAGAGGTCATCGATCCACAGGATCCACGGCGCGTTGCGCATCTCCACCGACGACAGCAGCACCCAGTACAGCGCGATGAACACCGGGATCTGGATCAGGATGGGCAGGCAGCCGCCCATGGGGTTGACCTTCTCCTCGCGGTAGATGCGCATCATCTCCTGCTGCATCTGCTGCGGCTTGTCCTTGTAGCGCTCGCGCAGCTCGGTGATGCGCGGCGCCACGGCCTTCATCTTGGCCATCGAGCGGTAGGCACTGGCGTTCAGGCCATAGAAGGCCGCCTTGAGCAGCACCACCAGGGCGACGATGGACCAGCCCCAGTTGCCCAACAGGGCATGGAGCTTGTCGAGCAGCCAAAACAGCGGCTTGGACAGGATGGTGAACCAGCCGTAGTCCTTCACGAGCTCCAGCCCCGGCGCCAGCGCGGCGAGCTTCTTTTCCTCCTGCGGGCCCACGAAGAGCGTGGTCTCGACGGTACGGCTTTCGCCGGCGGCCACCGGCGGCAGCGGCACGACCATCGCGATCGAGTACAGGTTGTTGCTCACCTTGGCGGTGCGGAACTCGCGGGCCAGCCGGTCATGGCCGGGCACGTTGAGCAGCCAGGCCGAGGCGAAGTAGTGCTGCACCATCGCGATCCAGCCGTTGTCGGCCGGTGCGGCCGTCTCGGCCTTGCCACGTTCGATGTCCTTGAAGTCGATCTTGTGGAACTTCTTCTGGTCGGTATAGAGCGCCGGGCCGGTGAAGGTAAAGTAGAAGGCCGACTCGCCCGGAGGCGGGTTGCCATCGCGCACGAGCTGCAGATACAGCTGTGGCTCGCGCGGGGCCTCGGCGCGGTTGATCACCTCGTGACGCACACCGATGGTGTACTGGCCGCGCTGGAAGGTATAGGTCTTGATGTACTGCAACCCGCCCACCACCGGCGAGCTCAGCTTCACCTCCAGACGATCCTGGCCGTCGGCCAGGCGGCGCGCACCGCCCTCCTCGGCCGTCATCACGGTGAAGTGGTTGGGAAAGCGCTCGCCGGCGTCGTCCTTGTTGATCAGGCCGGTCTGGGCCAGGTAGACCCGCTGGGCCGACTGGTCGAGCAGCACCACGTTGCGGCTGCGGTCCTCCTGATCGGCGTAGTTCAACAGCTCCAGGTGACTCAGCGTGCCCCCCTGGGTGTCGATCACGGCCTTGACCACGTCGGTGGTGATCTCCAGCCGTTGCGCCGCGGCGCTGCCGGCCGCAGGCGCAGGTGCCTGGGTGGCGATGCTGCCGGGCGTGGCTCCTGCGGCGGGCGCAGGCAGCGCGGCGGCCGAGGCGGTGCCGTCGGCCGGCGCCGCGGAGACCGCCGGCTGCTGGGCCACTGGCGTCGGCGAGAACATCGACGGCCGGCCGGTGTGCTTGTTCCAGGCATCCCAGAGCAGGATGAGGGACATCGAGAACACCACCCACAGGATGGTGCGGCGCATATCGGTCATGGAGACGGCTCGCTGTTGGTAGGAGACGGGACACCCGGAGCGGGGCCGGGCTCGAGGTGGCGGGTGAACAGGCCCGCCGGCCGCGCAGCGCCCCCGGTGCTGCGCGGGGGCACCGGGTCATGGCCTCCCTGGCACCAAGGGTGACAGCGCAGCAGCCGGCGCGCGGCAAGGTAGCTGCCCATGGCCGCGCCATGGCGGTCCAGCGCCTGCAGGGCATAGGCCGAGCAGCTCGGTTCGAAGCGGCAGTCGCCGCCCACCCAGGGGCTGAAAAACCACTGGTAAGCGCGCACCAGGGCCTTGAGGGCCGCGGCGATCATGCTGCCCTCCCGGCCCCACGCCGCGCGGCGGCGTTCATCAGGGCCTCGGCCTCGGCGCGCACGGCGCGGCGCAGCGCCGTGGAATCGGCACTGGGGAATTGTTCAGGATCGAAGGCGGCACGCAGGCGAGCCACCCACATCCCGCCGGGCAGGGCCGGGGCATGGCGCGCGAAAGCCGCGTACATCTGCCGCTTGAGCACATTGCGCGTGACCGCACGGCGCGCCCAGCGCTTCGGGATCACCACGCCGACGGCCAGCGTGCGGGCCGTGACCGCTGAGACATCCACAAGGGGCGCCACCTCAGGCTCGCCCCCTGTTGACAACTTAGCCCCAACGGGCAGGTGGTGCAGCACGAAGTGCGGGCTGCGGGCTGCGATGGCCGAAGCACCGGCCCCCAGAACCCGTTCGAAATCGGCGCGGCGCGAAAGCCGCACCAGGTGGGCAGGGGCTGCAGGCAGGGCCAAGCCGGCGTTCGCCGCGCTGCCAGGGTCAGACGGCCAGGCGCTTGCGGCCCTTGGCGCGACGGGCATTGATGACCTTGCGGCCGCCCTTGGTCTTCATGCGCACCAGGAAGCCGTGCGTGCGGGCGCGGCGAACCTTGGAAGGCTGGTAAGTACGTTTCATGATCGGATCCTCTCGGAGAACTCCGCCCGGGCCGGACAGCCTGGGGGCGTCAAAACCACTGCGGGGCACAGGCCCGGCATGGGGTTGGGGGGCCTCCCGGCACCTGCCGCGCCCACCGCTGCCGCTCACCCTTGCCGCGGTGTGCACGCCCTGGGCATGACATCACGTGCAAGGTGCCTGGGCGCAGGCTCACGAAAGTCCGGGAAACCCTCAATTACACCAAATGCCACCCTTGGTGGTCAATGACTCTGCCGCCAAGCCAAGTGGCAGGCCGGGGTTTATCCGAACACATATTCTGTGGATAAGTCGTCCTGGCACGGCCGTGCAGGGCTAGAATCGCGCGGCTCCAGAAATAAGTTTTCCACAATTCCATGAGCTCCGACTTGTGGCAGCGCTGCTGCGAACGACTCGCCGCCGAACTGCCCGAACAGCAATACGCCACCTGGATCCGTCCCCTGCCCCCAGGCCAGCTCGCGCAGGGCGAGGCCGGACCGGTGCTGTCCGTGCGCGTGCCCAACCGGTTCAAGCTGGACTGGATCCGCAACCAGTACGCCGCCCGCATCGAAACCCTGCTGGCCGAGCTGCATGGCCAGCCGGTGCGGCTGGAACTGACGCTGGCACCGCGCGAGCACATGCCTGCCCGGCCGGTGGCTGCGGCCCCCTCAGCGCCGGCCGCATCGGCCCCCATGGGAATGAACGGCTCGGCCAGCCCGGCCGTGGCGCCGGCCCCGCCGGCGCCGCAGCCTTCACGCCACCGGCTCAACCCCAGCCTGACCTTCGACACCCTGGTGCCCGGCCGGGCCAACCAGATGGCCCGCACCGCCGCGCTGCATGTGGCCGGCGCCCCGGGCCAGATGTACAACCCGCTGTTCATCTACGGCGGGGTGGGCCTGGGCAAGACCCACCTGATGAACGCCGTGGGCAATGCCTTGCTGGCCGACCGGCCCGACGCCAAGGTGCTCTACCTGCACGCCGAGCAGTTCATCTCCGACGTGGTGAAGAACTACCAGCGCAAGACCTTCGACGAGCTCAAGGCCAAATACCACCAGCTCGACCTGCTGCTGATCGACGACGTGCAGTTCTTCGCCGGCAAGGACCGCACCCAGGAGGAGTTCTTCAACGCCTTCGAGGCCCTGCTGGCCAAGAAGGCACACATCATCATGACCAGCGACACCTACCCCAAGGGGTTGGTGGACATCGACGAGCGCCTGACCAGCCGCTTCGACTCGGGCCTGACCGTGGCCATCGAGCCGCCCGAGCTGGAGATGCGCGTGGCCATCCTGATCAAGAAGGCCGAGACCGAAGGCGCCCAGATGCCCGAGGACGTGGCCTTCTTCGTGGCCAAGAACGTGCGCGCCAACGTGCGCGAGCTCGAAGGCGCGCTGCGCAAGATCCTGGCTTATTCACGGTTTTCCCACAAGGAAATCAACATCGCGTTGGCCCGCGAGGCGCTCAAGGACTTGCTCTCGATACAAAACAGGCAGATCTCGGTCGAGAACATCCAGAAGACCGTGGCCGACTTCTACAAGATCAAGGTGGCCGACATGTATTCGAAGAAGCGGCCCGCCTCGATCGCCCGGCCGCGCCAGATCGCGATGTACCTGGCCAAGGAGCTCACGCAGAAGAGCCTGCCCGAGATCGGCGAGCTCTTCGGCGGTCGCGACCACACCACCGTGCTGCACGCGGTGCGCAAGATCGGCGGCGAGCGCAGCAAGAACACCGAACTGAACCAGCAGTTGCACGTGCTGGAACAGACCCTCAAAGGCTGAGGCCCTCTCCTTTCTTCACCCGCTTGACTGGCACAAGGGAAACACTGTTGTCAAAGCACAAAGCTGGGGACAAGTTTCGAACAAGCCCCGTCTTGTCCACAGGCCGGCGCGCCGGCGCGAAGTTGTTGTCGGTTCGCCCGCGCGTTTGCCCGGCGGCCGGCCACAGGCTTGTCCCTGGCCCAAGGCCTTGATCGAACGAGACAAAATAGCGTTTTCCACAAAAACACCGGCCCCCTACTACGGCTACCACCTCAAGAGGTTCACATGATTGTGTTGAAAGCACCCCAGGACCAAGTGCTCGGCGCCCTGCAGGCCGTGGCCGGCATCGTGGAGCGCCGCCATACCCTGCCCATCCTGGCCAATGTGCTGATCCGCAAGACCGGGGCCCAGGTGGAGTTCACCACCAGCGACCTGGAAATCCAGGTGCGCACCACGGCCGAGCTGGATGGGGATGCCGGCCAGTTCAGCACCTCGGTGGGGGCGCGCAAGCTGATCGACATCCTGCGCTCGCTGCCGGCCGACCAGGTGGTGTCGCTGTCGGCCCATCAGAACAAGCTCACGCTGACCGGCGGCAAGAGCCGCTTCACGCTGCAGACCCTGCCGGCCGAGGATTTCCCGCTGGTGCAGGAAGCCGCCGACTTCGGCCCCAGCTTCAGCGTGCCGCAAAAGACGCTCAAGGGCCTGATCGGCCAGGTGCACTTCGCGATGGCGGTGCACGACATCCGCTACTACCTCAACGGCATCCTCTTCGTCGCCGAAGGCAAGCAGCTCACGCTGGTGGCCACCGACGGCCACCGCCTGGCCCTGGCCAGCGCCACGCTGGACGTGGAGATGCCGCGCCAGGAGGTCATCCTGCCGCGCAAGACCGTGCTGGAGCTGCAGCGCCTGCTCAAGGACGAAGACACCCCCATCGAAATGCGCTTTGCCGGCAACCAGGCCAAGTTCAACTTCTCGGGCATGGAATTCGTCACCAAGCTGGTCGAGGGCAAGTTCCCCGACTACAACCGCGTGATCCCCAAGAACCACAAGAACAGCCTCACGCTGGGCCGTGCGGCGCTGCTGGCCAGCCTGCAGCGCGCGGCCATCCTCACCAGCGAGAAGTTCAAGGGGGTGCGCATCAACATCGAACCGGGCCTGCTGCGCATCGCCTCGAGCAATGCCGAGCAGGAAGAAGCCAAGGAAGAACTCGAGATCGACTACGGTGGCGACACCATCGAGATCGGCTTCAACGTGACCTACCTCGTCGACGCCCTGGCCAACATGAACCAGGACATGGTGAAGGTGGAGCTGCAGGATGCCAACTCCAGTGCGCTGATCACCATCCCGGACGACAACGGCTTCAAGTACGTCGTGATGCCGATGCGGATCTAGCCCCGCCTGAGGCGGCCAGTTGCCGCCGTGCGCTTCATGGCGCATCCCTGCCCCCGCCCCAGCGGGGGTTCTGTCCCGATTGACACCCGGTCCCGTACCGGGCCTTCTACGTTAGGCAGTCATGAGCGAGAACCAAGCCCCTCAGCCCCAGCCCGTTGACGGCGGTGGGTATGGCGAAAGCAGCATCCAGATCCTCGAGGGCCTGGAAGCCGTACGCAAGCGCCCCGGCATGTACATCGGCGACACCTCCGACGGCACGGGTTTGCACCACCTGGTCTTCGAGGTGGTGGACAACTCCATCGACGAGGCATTGGCCGGGCACTGCGACGACATTGTCGTCACCATCCACACCGACAATTCGATCTCCGTCATCGACAACGGCCGCGGCATTCCCACCGGCGTGAAGATGGATGACAAGCACGAGCCCAAGCGCTCGGCCGCCGAGATCGCGCTGACCGAGCTGCACGCAGGCGGCAAGTTCAACCAGAACAGCTACAAAGTCTCGGGCGGCCTGCATGGGGTGGGCGTGTCCTGCGTGAACGCGCTGTCCAAATGGCTGAGGCTGACGGTGCGCCGCGATGGCAAGGTGCACTTCCTCGAATTCCGCAAGGGCGTGCCGCAAGACCGCGTGATCGAGGTGCGCGACGGCGTCGAGGTCAGTCCGATGAAGGTCATCGGCGAGACCGACAAGCGCGGCACCGAGGTGCACTTCCTGCCCGATGACGAGATCTTCCAGCAGAACAACGACTTCCACTACGACATCCTCGCCAAGCGCCTGCGCGAGCTGTCCTTCCTGAACAACGGTGTGAAGATCCGCCTGGTGGACGAGCGCCACAACAAGGAGGACAACTTCGCCTTCGTCGGTGGGGTCAAGGGCTTCGTCGATTTCATCAACCAGGGCAAGAAGGTTCTGCACCCCAACGTCTTCCATGCCGTGGGCGAGAAGCTCAGCGAGCAAGGCACCACCATCGGCGTCGAGGTGGCGATGCAGTGGAACGACGGATACAACGAAAATGTCCTGTGCTTCACGAACAACATCCCGCAACGCGACGGCGGCACCCACCTCACGGGTTTGCGTGCGGCGATGACGCGGGTGATCAACAAGTACATCGAGGACAACGAACTGGCCAAGAAGGCCAAGGTCGAGATCAGCGGTGACGACATGCGCGAAGGCCTGGCCTGCGTGGTCAGCGTCAAGGTGCCCGAGCCGAAGTTTTCCAGCCAGACCAAGGACAAGCTGGTTTCCAGCGAGGTGCGCGGGCCGGTGGAGGAGATCGTCGCCAGCAAGCTCACCGACTGGCTGCTGGAGAACCCCACCGACGCCAAGATCATCTGCGGCAAGATCGTGGAGGCCGCCCGCGCCCGCGAGGCCGCGCGCAAGGCGCGCGAGATGACGCGCCGCAAGGGCGTGCTCGACGGCCTGGGCCTGCCCGGCAAGCTGGCCGACTGCCAGGAAAAGGACCCGGCGCTCAGCGAGATCTACATCGTCGAGGGCGACTCGGCCGGCGGCTCGGCCAAACAGGGCCGCGATCGCAAGTTCCAGGCCATCTTGCCGCTGCGCGGCAAGATCCTGAACGTGGAGAAGGCGCGCTATGAGAAGCTGCTGTCGAGCAACGAGATCATCACGCTGATCACCGCCCTGGGCACCGGTATCGGCAAGGACGACTTCAACCCGGACAAGCTGCGCTACCACCGCATCATCATCATGACCGACGCGGACGTGGATGGCGCGCACATCCGCACCCTGCTGCTCACCTTCTTCTACCGCCAGATGCCCGAGCTGGTCGAGCGCGGCCACATCTACATCGCCCAGCCGCCGCTGTACAAGGTGAAGGTGGGCAAGGACGAGCAGTACCTGAAGGACGCCCACGAACTCGATGCCTACCTGCTGCGCGTGGCGCTGAAGGACGCGCGCCTGGACACCGGCGTGAACGGCACGGTGCTCGAAGGCGAGACGCTCGAAACCCTGGCGCGCCAGTACGTGCTGGCCAACAACGTGATCGACCGCCTGGCCAACTGGATGGACGTGGAAGCCCTGCGTGTCCTGGCCGACGGCCTGGAGCTGCAGCTCGACACGGCCGAGCAGGCCCGCGCCTCGGCGGCCGCGCTGAAAGCCGCCCTGCACGATGCCGAGGTGGAGGCCGTCTACGACGAGCGCACTGACAAGCAAATGCTGCGCATCAGCCGACGCCACCATGGCAACCTCAAGAGCAGCGTGATCAGCGCTGACTTCGTGCATGGTGCCGACTACGAAGCCCTGAGCACCGCCGGACGCATGTTCAAGGGCCTGGTGGGTCCCAATGCCATCGTGCGCAAGGGCGAGGGCGACAAGCAAAAGGAAGCCCAGGTCACCGACTTCCGCCAGGCCATGGCCTGGCTGATGCAGCAGGCCGAGAACAGCGTGTCACGTCAGCGCTACAAGGGCCTGGGTGAGATGAACCCCGAGCAGCTTTGGGAAACCACGATGGACCCCAACGTGCGCCGCCTGCTGCGCGTGCAGATCGAAGATGCGATCGAGGCCGACCGGGTGTTCACGATGCTGATGGGCGACGAGGTGGAGCCGCGGCGGGACTTCATCGAATCGAACGCTCTGCGGGCGGCGAATATCGACGTCTGACACCGCGCATCGCCAACCCATGGACTCCACAAGCCCCCGGGCTCATGGCCGGGGGTCTTTTCCCTTGCAAACCGAGCAAGCCGGGACGCTCCAACCATCGTTGCGGCAGCATGGCCGCGTGTGGGGCGTGGCCAGCGGCCACGTTAGCGTGGCGCCCCAGCCCCGCTGTGCGACCTGGTGGCCTCTCGACCTGTCATGGCAACGATTCCTTCTGACTTTCCCACGCACCTGGCCTGGCGATTCGAGCATGTCCTGCCAGGTTCATTTCGCAGGAACAAGCAAGACTACGCTGACATCGACTTTCCGATCCTTGGGCCGCTGCCGGTCCACCAGGCGGCAACCGAGCCCTTGGAAGGCAAGGGGCTGGCCGGGCCGTTCATCTATTTCGTCCTCGACGGCCATGGCCAGGTGCACTACGTCGGGAAATCCAAAGAAAAAACCGTGATCAAACGCTGGGTGCGCCCAGGCCTTGGGGGACCAGCGTCTCACTATTGGACACACACCAATCGGAAAGCGGGATGCGTGCGCAAGATCGCTGAGGGTCTGCAGCGCGGCCAGGGGCCGTTCGAGCTGCGCTTCATGAGCGTGAACGATGTTCCGCCGCACGCGGTGATGCGCTTCAGCGCCGCATACCCCCATCTCGAACCGCTGGAACAGCTCGAAAAAGGCTGTATGTCTTTGCTGCGGCCCACATGGAATGATCCCGCGTCCTACCGTTGAGCACGGCCATGGGGGATTCGAACGCTTGCTGCGCTCAGGCCGAGCCGCGCGGCCGATGCCTGGGCCGCGTGCTGGTGCGGCCGCCAAGCTGGGTTGAACCGATGTGTGCCGCCACAACGGCCGCCGCCAGCGTGACGGCCCAGGAGTAGTAGATCCACAGCAGGAAGACCGGCAGCACGGCAAAGCTGCCGTACAGCGTGCGGTAGGTGGGCAGCGTGAGCACGTAGGCGGCGAAGGCTTGTTTGCCGGCTTCCAGTGCGGCCGCGCCGAGCAGGCCGCCCAGCAGCGCCTCGCGCCGGCGCACGGGGGCATGGGGTATCAGGTAGAACAGCAAGCTCAGCATCGCAAGGCTCAGCGCGGCCGGCCCCAGCGTCCACACCGCTTCGGCGGCCGGCGGCCAGGGGCTCAGCAGGCCTTTGGACAGGGCCCAAGCCCGTGAGCTGGCCCACAGGCTCACGCCCAACACCAGCGGCCCGGCAGCCAGCATGGGCAGATACAGTGCCAGACGCTTGAGCCACGGCCGCCCCTGGCGGACCTGCCAGATGCGGTTGAGCGTCGTCTCCACCGTGAGCATCATCGCCAGCGCGGCCACGAGCAGCAGGGCCGAGCCGCTCCAGCTCAGTGCCTGGGCGTTGTTGGCAAAGCGCCCGAGGTGTTGCAGCACCGGCTGCGCGATGTCCGGTGGCAGCAGATGCGGCAGCCACAGAGCTTCCAGTGTCTGACGCAGTGGCCGAAGGGCAGGCACTTGGGTCAGTAATGCAAAGCCCACGGCCAGCAACGGTACGAGCGACAGCAGCGTCGTGAAACTCAGGCTGCCGGCCGCCTGGGCCAGGCGGGCGTCGCGCAGGCGATCGAGGAGTCGACGAAGGCGGGAGAGCATGGCAGGCACGAGGGGCCGGTATCGGGCGCGGGGCGGATTGTCCGAGAATCGAGGCCACCTTTCCCGTGAAGATTCGACGCCGGAGGCGCCCATGACGGATTCCCTGGCCGCGCTGGCCCAGCGCCTGCAGCAGTTCGCCCAGGCGCGCGACTGGCAGCGCTTCCATTCGCCCAAGAACCTGGCCTGCGCCCTGGCGGTGGAGGCCGGCGAGCTGCTCGAGCATTTCCAGTGGCTGAGCGAGGCGCAAAGCGGCCACCTCGATACGGCCAGCAAGGCCGAGGTGGCCGACGAGATGGCCGATGTGCTGCTGTACTTGGTGCAGTTGGCCACGGTGATGGAGGTCGATGTGCTGGAGGCGGCCCGGCGCAAGATCGAACGCAACGAGCAGCGGTTTCCCGCTAGCCGATGAAGCGGCAAGCGGCTCGGAGGGGACGCGGCGCAGCGCTTCAGGCACAATGGTGTCATGGCTGCCCCACGGCGGCCATGGTGATGTCGGGAGAGCCTGCCGGGGGTGTGTTGGCCCAGGCGGCGCCGAAGGAGCAACCGCCCCGGAAACTCTCAGGCCCAAGGACCGGCATCGTCCACCGACTCTGAAGAGCTGCCGGCCGTTCGCGTCGCCGGTCAGCACCGAAGGAGCAAGCGGGAGCCCCGTGCGCCCGCGAATCTCTCAGGTCCGCAACAGAGGGGGCGTCCAGGCTGCGGTTCGCGCAGCCCGGGCTCCATCCTCGACGCGCGGCTTTCCCTGAGAGGAGCTCTCATGCCTTCCATTGCAGTCATCGGCGGCGGCATCACCGGCGTCACCACCGCCTATGCCCTGGCCCGCCGCGGTCTGGCCGTCACCCTGTTCGAGCGCCATCGCTATGCCGCGATGGAGACCTCCTATGCCAACGGGGGGCAGTTGTCGGCCTCCAACGCCGAAGTGTGGAACCACGCCGCCACGGTCTGGAAGGGCCTGAAGTGGATGCTGAAGAGCGACGCGCCGCTGCTGGTGAACCCGCGGCCGAGCTGGCACAAGCTGAGCTGGTTTGCGCAGTTCATTGCCAGCATCCCGCACTACCGCCGCCACACCATCGAGACGGCGCGCCTGGCGATCGCCGCGCGCGAGCACCTGTATGCGTGGGCCGACGAAGAGGGCATCGACTTTGACCACCGGCGCGAAGGCATCTTGCACATCTACCGCGACCGATCGGGTTTCGAACATGCCCGCCGCGTGTCTGCTCTGCTGGCCGCCGGCGGGCTGCAGCGTCGCGCCGTGACGCCCGAGGAGATCCGCGCGATCGCGCCGACGTTGGCGGGCCGCTATTTCGGCGGCTGGTACACCGACAGCGACACCACCGGGGACATCCACAAGTTCACCCACGGGCTGGCGCAAGCGGCGCAGCGCCATGGCGTGCGTTGCCTGTACGGCCAGGACGTGCGCCGGCTCAAGGCGCTGGACGACGGCGTGCGCGTGACGCTGGCCGGGCCTGGCGGCGAGCACGATCTGCGTTTCGACGCGGTGGTGGTGTGCGCCGGCGTGGCCAGCCGGGCCCTGGCCGCGCAGCTCGGCGACCGGGTCAACGTCTATCCGGTGAAGGGCTATTCGATCACCGTGAACCTGCTGGACCAGGCCAGCCAGGCCGCCGCACCCACGGTGAGCCTGCTCGACGACGAGACCAAGATCGTGACGAGCCGGCTGGGCGTGGACCGCTTCCGTGTGGCCGGCACGGCCGAGTTCAACGGTGAGAACCGCGACATCCGGGCCGACCGCATCCGTCCGCTGGTGGACTGGGTGGAGCGCTGCTTCCCGGGGGTGTCCACGCGCAGCGTGGTGCCCTGGGCGGGGCTGCGGCCGATGATGCCCGACATGATGCCCCGCGTGGGCCGCGGCCGTCATCCGCGCGTGTTCTACAACACCGGCCACGGCCACCTGGGCTGGACGCTGTCGGCGGCCACGGCCGATCTCGTCGGCACGGTGGTCGATCGCGCCTTGGGCCGGTCGGCGTCGGTCGGCGCGCGCAGCCTTGCGCCCGGCGAGGCTGTCATCCGTTTGTCGTAACGGTTTGTGACACTGGCGGTCCGCCGCGAAGGTGGTGGACCGCGAGAGAAAGGCAAAGCCGCCGAAAGGCGGTGACGCAAAGCCATCGGGCTACAGCGCTTGTGGCGCCATGCCGGCTGGGCCGCCTGGGCTAGTCCTGTGCCTTGGCCGATCGTTCTCGCGGGTGTTTGAACCTGGAGGGCAAGCATGTCGGGATGGCCTGTCGATGGCGTCCTGCGCAAAACGGCAAAAGGACGAGAGGCGCTGGCAGAGCGCGGGTTCACCGGCACGCGGGCGCAGCGCTCTTTCCTGATCCTCATCGATGGCCGCAAGCCGTTGAAGGCCTTGTCGGCGGCAGCGCAAACCTTGGGCATCGATGCTCAGCAGATCCAGGCTTTGCTCGATGCGGGCTGGGTGGAGTGGGCGTCCAGGCCCGTGATCAAGGCGGGATCAGCACCCGCGTCGGAGCACGGGGGACTTGCGTCGAGCCCGCGCGAGCAGCGCTCTTTGGCGCAGGCCAAGCTCTATGCGTTGGAGTTGGCCACGCTGATGGTGCGTCCGCAGGAGCAGGCCGTGCGCGAGGCGGCCCGCGCGGTGTTCGACGAGGCGTCAATGAAGGCCTGGCTGCAAGACATCGCGCAGCGCATTGCCGAGCACGCTGGCGCCGAGCGCGCCGCGCATTTTCTGGACAAGGTCCATGCGGTGTGGCCCCAAGGCCTGGCCCAGGCCTTGCTGCAGCCCGCCGAGTGAAACGCCACGATGAACGCGGTGAACGATATCCACGAACTGCTGGCCGCTTCTCATGCCTTGCATGCGGCCACGCCCGACAAGCGCCTGGCCACCAAGGCGGCCGATCTGCGCACCGACAGCCCCAGCGTCTCGCCCGCTCACACCAACGATGAGCTGATGCGCTTTTTCACCCGCCACCCCGAGCAGACGAATGTGGCGGTGGTGGCCGAGGGTCGGCCGATGGGCTTGGTGAACAAGCATGTGTTCATGGAAAGCTATGCCAAGCCCTATGCGAAGGAGTTGTTCGGGCGTCAGTCCTGCGTGACCTGGATGAATCCCTCGCCCTTGGTGGTGGAAGAAGACACCACGGTGGAGGTGTTGATGAGAATGGCGGTGCACCAGGGCGAAAGTGTGCTCAAAGATGGGTTCATCACGGTGCGTCATGGCCGCTACAGCGGCACGGGCAGCGGGTTTGCGCTCATGCAGGCCATGTCCGAACTGGAGGCCGAGAAAACCCGCCAGCTCCTGGCCAGCATCGACTACGCAAGCCACATTCAGCGCGCGCATCTGCGCGACTCTGACGCGCATTTGGCGCAGGCTTTTCCCGACAGCAGTCTGTGGTGGGAGCCGCGCGACGTGGTGGGCGGTGACGGCTATTTCGTACGCCGTCTGCCGCAGGGGGCGCTGGCCGCGGTCATCGATTGCACGGGCCACGGCGTACCCGGGGCTTTCATGACGCTGGTGGTCTTGTCGTGGCTGGAGCAGCGGGTGCAGGGCTGGCCCTCGGGCGAGCCGATCGATCCGGGGCACTGGCTGTCGCAATTGAACCGACACGTGCGCCGAGTGCTGGGGCAGCAGGTGCAGCGGCGCCCGGGTGAGCTCGGCCACGATGACGGCCTGGATATCGCAATGTTGTGGCTGCCCGAAGGCCGCGATGAACTGCTGTTTGCCAGCGCTCATCTGTCTTTGCTGGTGTTGGAAGCCGATGGCAGCGTCGTGTGCGTCGATGGCGACAAGCACGGTGTGGGCTATGCCGGCACGCCCGACGAAACGGTGTGGACCACGCGCCGCATCGTCTTGCACCGGCCGCGTTTGGCGATGGTGGTCACCGATGGGGTGATCGATCAGCCTGGAGGACCCAAGGGCATCGCGCTGGGCAAACAGCGATTGGCCGCCTTTTTCGCCGCGCAACGCCACCGTTCGGCCAGCGAGGTCGGGGCGGCCTTGAGCGAACTGCTCAAAGCCTGGCAGGGTGCGCAGTGCCGCCGCGACGACGTGACGGCCTTGTGCCTGCGGCTGCCCGGGGTGCGCTCATGATGGCGGCTGTACACGAGCCGCCGCCAGACCAGGCTGCCCAGACCGGGCTGTGCGTCCACTATCAGGGACTTTTCCAGCCGCACACGGTGCAGGCCCTGGGCATGGCGGTGCGGCAGCGCCTGGTCGAGGCCTCGGTGCCGCAAGGCTTGCGCCGTCGGCTCTTTTCCGCCGTCGTGGAGATGGCACACAACGTCATGCATTACGGCTGCGATCGCAGCGGGCGACGCGGCGCTGGCGTGGGGGTGCTGACCGTGGGGTTGGACCCCGCGCCGAACCCGGGCGAGGCTGTCCGGGGGGGCTGGATCCTGTGTGCCAATCCGGTGCATCGCGAGGATGTGGAGCGCATCGGCCAGCGCATGGAGCGTTTGCGCGCAATGAGCCGCGAGGAGACCCAGGCCTGCTACCGGCGCCAGTTGCTCGATGACGAGCACGCCCGACGCGACCCACACAGCCGAGGCAGCGGCCTGGGGTTGCTGACCATCGCCCGCGACAGCCGCCAGCCGCTGGAGTATGCCTTCGTCTCGACCGGCGAGCCGGCCGACGAGCGGGTGATATTCGTCTTGCATGCCCGGCTGTGAACCTTGGCTTCATCGTTGTGGAGACTGCCCATGTCCGTCGTTCGTGTTCCAGCCACCACTGTCACGCCAGAGATCGAATTCCAGCCCGGCGCGCAGTACCTGCGCATCCGCGGCGAGTGCTATCCGGAAAACCCGCTCGTGTTCTTCGAGCCGCTGCTGGGCACGTTGCAGCGCTACTTTGCTCAGGAGCGTCCCTTGCGCTTTGCGGTGCAGGTGCAAATGAACTACGTGAACAGTGCCTCGACCAAGGCCTTTCGCCAGTTGTTCCTCATGCTCGACGCGTTGGGCCGCCGCGGAGCACAGGTCGAGGTGCAGTGGGAGCACGATGCCCAGGACGACGTGATGGCCGAGCTCGGTGTCGATCTGGCCAGCGACCTGCCCTATGTCGCTTTGAGGCTCGTGACGTGCGCCTGAGCCGCCTTCGTGTTCGAGCGATTCCATGAGCCCCGTGGCATCGGCCGATTTGGCCCTGGAAATCCGCCGCATCATCGAGCACGGCGCGGTGGTGCCGCACTTCCAGCCCATCATCGACTTGCATGGAGGAGACATCATTGGCTATGAGGGCCTGAGCCGCGGCCCGTCAGACTCCTTCTTGCATTCGCCGGTGGCCTTGTTCGAAGCGGCCGCGATGCTGGGCCGCCTGGCCGAGCTGGAATGGCGCGCCCTGGACGTGCTGCTCAAAGCCTTTGCCCGGCTGAAGCTGCCGGGCTTGCTGTTTGCGAACGTCACGCCGGCGTCCATCGTGGAGATCGGCGATTTCGACCGGCGCTTGCTGGGCCTCATCACGCAAGCAGGATTGCAGCCCTCGAAGGTGATCCTGGAGCTCACCGAAACCCATGCCGGCTCGGACCCGCGAGAGCTGATCGATGCCCTCACGGCGATCAAGCAGGCCGGCCTGGTGGTGGCCTTGGACGATCTGGGCGAAGGGTTCTCGGGGCTGAAGCGCTGGACCGAGGTGCGTCCGCAGTATGTCAAGATCGACCGTCATTTCGTCGACGGACTGTCGCAGGACCCTTTGCGCCAGCAATTCATCCGCTCGATGCTCGACATGGCGCGCCCCACCAACAGCCGGGTGGTGGCCGAAGGCGTCGAGACGGAGTCGGACCTGTTGTTGCTGCGTCAGCTCGGGGTGCATTGTGCCCAGGGCTACGTCATCGCCAAGCCCGTGGCCACCCCCCGCACCACCTTGCGGCCCGAGCTGGTGCAACTGCTGCGCGGCTGCGATCGCAGCGCGCTGGATGGCTCACGCCGGGCCCGGCGCACGCAGGCGCGCGACCTGGCGCGCGCCTGCCAGACCGTCACGCTGGCGGCCAGCTGCGAAGAGGTGATTGCGGCCTTTCGGGACGATCCCCACCTATACGCTTTGCCGGTACTGGACGATGCGGGCCGACCGATTGGCATGCTGCGCAGCCACCAGTGCCTGGTGGCTGCCAGCCAACTGTACTTTCGCGACGTGTACGGCAAACAGTCGTGCCGGGTGCTGCTGGACGCCAATCCGCTCATCTTCGATGCCGGCAGCACCTTGCAGTCGATGGCCCAGGCTGTGGCCAATATCGACGAACGCCATCTCACCGACGGCTTCATCGTCACCGATGGTGGACAGTACGTCGGCATGGGCCGCATCAGCGACTTGCTGCGCGCCGTCAGCGACAGCCAGCTGTCGGCCGCGCGCTATGCCAACCCGCTCACGCAACTCCCCGGTAACGTGCCGCTGGACGAGCATATCGATCAGCTGCTCGACCAAGGGCAGGACTTCGTCGTGGTTCACTGGGACATCAGCTCATTCAAAGCCTTCAACGATGTCTATGGCTACCGGCTGGGCGACGACATGATCCTGATGACGGCCGAGGTCTTGCGCGCCGTGCACGATCCTGAACGCGACATGCTGGGCCATGTGGGCGGCGATGACTTCGTCAGCGTCTTCACATCCGAGGACTGGCGCACGCGCATCGACAGTGCGTTGCGTCAGTTCGATGAAGCCGTGCGGCGGCTGTACAGCGCCGAGCATTTGCAGCGCGGCGGCTACGTGAGCCTGAACCGGCAGGGGTTGCCCGTCTTTCATCCGCTGGCCACTCTGGCCGCCGGCGTCGTGCCAGTCGCTGCGGGCGCGTACGAGTCCCACCGGCAAATCGCCCGCGCTGCGGCCGACACCAAGCGCGTGGCCAAGCAAAGCAGCCGCAGCGACTACTTCGTCGAGCGCCGGCAAGCCCCGAACCAGGTGGCTCAAGCCACCGGCCCCACGGCGGTTCAGACCACGCCCCCAGAGCCCAGCAGGTCTCAGACGTTCATCACCGCCACCGAGCGCACGTTGACGTAGGCCTCCAGCGCCTCGGGGCCGCCTTCGGAGCCATAGCCTGAGTCCTTGATGCCACCGAAGGGCATCTCGGCCGAGGGCAAGGCGGGCATGTTGATCCACAGCATGCCCACTTCGACGCGGCGCGTGAGCAGGTCGGCGTTTTTCAGCGATCGTGTGAAGGCATAGGCGGCCAGGCCATAAGGCAGTCGATTGGCCTCGGCGATGGCTTCGTCCAGCGTGTTGAAGGAGCGGATCGCGGCCACCGGGCCGAAGGGCTCGTCGTTGAAGACGCGCGCATCCAGGGGCACATCAGCCAGGATCGTGGGCTGCCAGAAGTTGCCAATGTGGCCGATGCGCTCGCCGCCGGCGAGCACGGTGGCGCCCTTGCGCACGGCGTCTTGGGTGAGCTCGGCCATCGCGGCCAGGCGGCGCGGGTTGGCCAGCGGGCCCATTTGTGTGCCTTCGGCCAGGCCGTCGCCCACCTTCAGGCCTTGGGCGTGCTGCGCCAGCGCCTGGGCGAATTCCTGGCGGATGCTCTCGTGCACCAGGAAGCGCGTGGGCGAGATGCATACCTGACCGGCGTTGCGGAATTTGGCAGCACCTGCGGTCTTCACGGCCAGCGCGATGTCGGCATCCTCGCAGACGATGACCGGGGCATGACCACCCAGCTCCATCGTCACGCGCTTCATGTGCTGCCCGGCCAGCGCGGCGAGCTGCTTGCCCACCGGCGTGGAGCCGGTGAAGGTGATCTTGCGGATCACGGGATGGGGGATGAGGTAGCTCGAAATCTCGGCGGGGTTGCCATAGACCAGACCCAGCACGCCCGCGGGCAGGCCGGCGTCGGCAAACGCGCGGATGTACGCGGCCGGGCCGGCGGGGGTTTCCTCGGCGGCTTTCACCAGCATCGAGCAGCCCGCGGCCAGCGCGGGGCCCACCTTGCGCACGACCTGGTTGATCGGGAAGTTCCAGGGCGTGAAGGCGGCCACCGGCCCCACCGGGTCCTTGAGCACCATCTGGCGCAGCTCGGGCCGGCTGCGCGAGGGCACGATGCGACCGTACACGCGCAGGCCCTCGTCGGCGAACCATTCGGTGAGGTCGGCGGCGGCCAGGGTCTCGGCCTTGGCCTCGGCCAGCGGCTTGCCCTGCTCCTGGGTGATGAGCGGGGCGATCTCGTTGGCGCGCTCGCGGATCAGCGCGGCGGCACGGCGCATGATCTTCGCGCGCTCGGCCGGGGCCATGTCGCGCCAGGTCTCGAAGCCCTGCTTGGCGGCCTGCAAGGCGCGATCCAGGTCGGCCTGGCCCGCATGGGCCACGCGGCCGATCTCCTGGCCGGTGGCGGGGTTGAAGACGGGCAGCGTGCGGCCGTCGGCGGCGTCGCACCACTGGCCGGCGATGAAGAGCTGGGTGTGGGGGTAGGTCATGGCGGAGAGATCATCGCTGATCAGGACAACCCTACGATTGTGCAGCGTCAGCGCAGCGTTTGCCTGCACCCCGTCACGATGGGCCCGCCGGGCTCAGCCAACCTGCCCCTGATGCCGTAGGGGCCGCCAGGCGCCCGCCAGACAGAGCAGCCCAAAGCCCAGCAACAGACCGGCTCGCAACCAGACATCGCCAGCGCGAGGCTCGCCGAGAAACACGGCTTGCATACCGTCGAGCGCCCAACCCATGGGGGACCATTCCGACACCGTCTGCAAAAACGGAGGCATCAGCATGCGAGGGACCATCACTCCCGCGATGGCGCCCAGCACGACGTTGAGTCCACCGCCGAGCGCGGCG
Organism: Caldimonas hydrothermalis; assembly: GCF_056746695.1. NCBI lineage: Bacteria > Pseudomonadati > Pseudomonadota > Betaproteobacteria > Burkholderiales > Sphaerotilaceae > Caldimonas > Caldimonas hydrothermalis. Next base: position 618,766 of record NZ_JBWQXA010000001.1, read on the forward strand.
GCTTGATCGAAGCTGCGGCTGTAGGCGGCGATCAACAAAGCCAATCCCACCGCGGCCACACTGGTGGCCAGGGCCATCAATGCAAACCAGCCAGGCGCAATATCCAACTGCAAAGCTGGGCCGCCCAAGAACGGGACCAGCCAGCGCCCCACCACGATCATGAACGCCAGTTGCACCCAGTTCAACACCATGAAGGCCAAGAGCTTGCTGCCCAAGACGGTGCCGGCCGTCACGCCGACGCTGGCCAGCCGAGTGAGCGTGCCATCGTTGCGTTCCTGGATGAGCACGCCAGCGATCGGGATCACGACAAAGAACATGCCAAACACCAACCATGCCGGCACGCTTTGTTGTACGGCCGTCATGGCTCGACCCGACTCGATCTCATAGAGGTAGCGTACCTGCACACCACCACCTTGCCCGATCATGTCAGGCAGTGACGCGCCATCGAGCAACAAGCTGGCGAACGGCCCGGCCTGTGCAGCGGCCATGCGCAAGCGCGCTTGCAGCATCGAAAAGTGCAGCTCGCTGCGCAATCGCGCGGCCGCGGCGGGCTGCACCCGGTTGCCCAACCAAAGCTCGACCTGTTGTGGGCTCGGCTGCCCATCCGCGTTCAACCAAGGCGAGCGCACCACGATGGCGGCCTCGATGAGGCGTTCGCGCAGCGCCGCTTGCGCGAGCTCGCGGCTGTCGTAGCGCTGTCCCCCATGACGGGCGAGCCATTGCTGGCTCCAGGCCTGTGCAGCGGGGTGAGGGTCTTCGATCACCCAGCCGCAGACGGGCAACTCGACATGTGTCACCAGGGTGTTCTTCAACGTGAAGGACATCACCAGCACGAACAGCGCGGGCATGAAGAAAAGAACCATCAAGCCATGAGGGTTGCGAGACAGCAGCACCCATTCCTTGACGGCCAGCCGCACTGACCGATGAAAACGCACAAACCAACGGGGCATGAGTAGAGCCGTTCTCAATCTCGCACCGAGCGTTGCGTGAGATGCATGAACAAAGCCTCGAGATCAGCAAAGGGCGGACCCCCTTCTGGACCTTGCAACAGCGAGGCCAAATCGCCGTGCGCGATCACTACGCCGCGGTCGAGCAACACAATGTCCGAGCACACGGCGCTGACCTCCTCCATGTAGTGCGTGGCGTAGAGAACCGCTGTGCCGTCTCGTACCAATTCGCGTATACGCTCCAGCAAAAATGCACGTGATTGGGGGTCCACACCCACCGTGGGCTCGTCCAGGAGCAGCACCTCGGGGCGCTGAAGCAAGGCGATGGCCAGGTTCAGACGCCGACGCACGCCGCCCGAGCAATGGCATGCACGGCGTGATGCAAAAGCCTCCAGCTGGCAACTCGCCATGGCCGATGCCACACGCAAAGCTCTTTCCTGAGCCTTGATATCGAGCATGTCGGCGAAGAGCTGGAGGTTCTCCTGGCAAGTCAACTGGGGGTAGAAGGCATACTCTTGTGGCACCCAAGCGATGCGCGCAGGGGCGCCGGTCGGATGCACCAGGTGTCCGCGTTGAGGGGTGCGCAGGCCGACGAGCAGGTTGATCAGCGTGGACTTGCCCGAACCGTTGGGTCCCAGCAGCCCCACGGCTTGACCGCGATGCAGCAGCAGATCGACGCCGCGCAAAGCGTCTTGCGTCTGCTTCGGGTAGCGATACACCAATCCATGGGCCGCCAATACGAGGTTGTGGTTCATTGGTGGTGCGCGTTTTGCGGCATGCGTCCCGGCAGCACAGTTGCGCGGCCCAAGCTGTGCCACAAAGCCATGGGGGCCATGCCCCGCCGCAGCAGCCGGCCGCCGACCATGATCACGATCTTGGCGATGTCCACCACCGGTCGGAAGTGGCTGGGTCGGGCGTTGCGTGGATAGCGCCCGGCAATCGCCACCGACAAGGTGGGGTGGCCTTGCTGTGCGGCCTCGATCAGGATTTCGCTCTCGAAGGTGAAGCGTGTGCCCGGCACGCGTGGGCCCAAGGCGATACGCATGACCTCACGGGGATAGACGCGATAGCCGGACTGCGAATCGGCAATCGGATGGCCAGCGGCCCAAGAGATCCAGAAGCAGGCAAAGCGGTTGGCGTGGTAGCGAGCGGGTGGGAACTGCGAGCGGTCGTGTAGGCGTGAACCGATGATGATGCGTTCGGGAGCCTGCTGCCAGGCCGACAGCAGCACAGGCGCGTCATCGGGATCGTGCTGCCCGTCTCCGTCGAAGGAGATCACGCAGCGGGCCTGCCGTTCCAGAGCATAGGCAAAAGCGGTGCGCAAGCTCGCCGCTTTGCCCTGGTTGACAGCATGGCGCAGCAAGACCACAGGCAGATCCTGCACCGAGGCGGACGTTGTATCGGTCGAACCGTCGTCGACCACGATCACACGCGGACAATGCCGCAGTGCACCTTGCGCCAGCGCTCGGATTGTGTGCGCCTCGTTGTATGCGGGGATGGCAATCCAGACGTCCGTCCAGTCCATGGTCGTCATCAGTACATACCGCCATTCACACCGATGATCTGACCGGTGATGTAGCTGGCCGCGTCCGAAGCCAAGAAGGCCACCAGTGCAGCCACCTCCTCAGGCCGCCCCGCGCGACCGGCTGGCACCAGGGCCTGGATTCGCTCGGGCGTGAAGACCGATTCGGCCATGGCCGTCTCGATGATGCCGGGAGCCACGGCGTTGACGGTTATGCCGCGCGACGCCAATTCCAGCGCCAGCGCTTTGGTGGCACCGTGCAATGCGGCTTTCGCAGCAGCATAGTTGGCTTGGCCACGATTGCCAGCCTGAGCCGCGACCGAACTGATGTTGACGATACGGCCCCACCGCGTTCGCATCATCGGCAGCAACAGGGGTTGAGTCACGCGATAGAAGCCGTGCAGGTTGGTGTCAATCACTGCATGCCAAGTTGCTGCATCCATCCCGGCCATGGGTGCGTCCCGATGCACACCGGCATTGTTGACCAGGACTTGCACCGGCCCTTCCTCCAGGATCTGCGCGGTGGCGCAAGCAACGGCTTGGGCGTCGGCCAAGTCGAAGGCCAGTGCGCGCGCATGGCCGCCGGCGGCCTTGATCTCCTCGACCAGGGCCTGAGCGCGGTCCAGCCCGCGGTGGGCATGCACCAACACATGTAAACCCTGGGCAGCCAGCGCGCGGCAGATGGCTGCCCCCAGTCCACCACTGCCCCCGGTCACCAAGGCTCGGCGGCTCATAGGGCCTCCAAGCCATGGAACGCCACGATCAGACGGCCGCAGGCGATGGCCTGGTCGGCGGCGCTTACCTCGAAGGCGTAAAGGCAGCCGGAGATCTCACGACTGAGCAACTCGGCTTGCACTCGCAAGGGGCCTGCATCCTGTGGGATGTCGGCACGCAAAAGGTCGACCTGGGACAGCTTGGCAAGCACCCCGGCGCGATGACGTGCCTGCGAATCGAGCAAGGCGCAGTGCACGGCCGTGGCTTGAGCGGCGTACTCTGGGGCGATCACGCTGGCAACGCGGCCGCCGCGCGCCAGGGGATGGTGGGCGGTGGGGGCAGCGGCGCGGCACACGATGTGTTGACGGTCCCAATGCAGCACGCCGTCGAGAAGGCACATGGCGCCTGCATGGGGCACACGGCGTTCGATGTCGATGCGATCGAGCGTCATGGGGCAAGAGTCAGGGACAGCGAAAGATGCAGCCCGCCCAATGGCAGCGTGAGCGTGGCCCCGGGCGGCGCGGCCAAAAGACCGAGCGCGGCCAGCGCCCTTGCGCTGCTGTAACGGGCCCACGCCGAGGGCATCCAGGCCGGGCGCCAAGGCGGTGCGGGCCTGTCGGCGGCCTCGGCCACAACCAGTTCACCGCGGCCGATTTTGGGTGCCTGTGGTGAGGTGTTGGCGGCACTGAGGATCCAGGCCGTGCCCATCGGGTCCTTCAGGGGCAGCAATTCGTCCATCGGCGCCGTCACCGCCGGGTCATACGCGACCAGCAGCACCGGCTCACGATGGCACAAAGACTCCGTCAGCGCACACAGCAAGCCGCTGGCAAAGCTGGCCTCCCCCAGGCTCACGACGGTTGCCGACTGGTGGTTGCGATGGGCGATGGAGAAGTAGCCCGATGGCGCGTTGTGCACCGAGTTCGGGAACAACAGCGGTGAGACTTGACGCGAGGTGGCCAGGCTTTCGAGCATTTGCTGGCAGATCTCGCCAGTGCCTTCATCCGTCGCAAAGACCGAGCGCAGCGTGCCCGCATCAAAGCATGTGTGGGCCAGTGCTTGTTCCACGCAAGCCAACACCAGGCGCACGGCGCGGCTGGCGCGACGACGCTCGTTGGGCGGCAGCTTGACTGGGGCGGGAAGGCTCAGGGCTTGTTCGGTCGGCGCCAGCAGCTCGCTCTGGCGTGCCGCATCGACAAGCGTTTGCAGCGAAGACAGGCCGGGGGCCACAACCCCAGCGGCGTGAAGTGAAAAAGGTAGGCAGCTCACATCAATTGCGCAGACCAAGAATGAGCGTGCAATTGCTGCCGCCAAACCCGAAATTATTGCTCATCGCATATCGCAGCTTCGTGTGGCGAGCAGTTGCGACCAGTTCCAGTGACAGATCAGGGTCGGGTTGCTCGATGTTGGCGCACGGCGGCAGCACTTGACGGCGTAGCGCTTCGGCGGTGATGAGCGCTTCGACGATCCCGCAGGCACCCAAGGTATGACCGGTGACGCCTTTGGTGGAGGACACGGGAACACCGCGCGGGCCGAACACCGACACCAGCGCGGCAGCCTCCGAGCGGTCATTGGCGGGAGTGGCCGTTCCATGCGCGTTGACGTACCCGATATCTTCTGGACACAGTCCAGCGGCCTGGAGCGCGGCGCGCATGGCCAATGCCGCCCCGAGACCTTCGGGATGCGGCGTCGATAGGTGGTGGGCGTCGCTGGATTCGCCGCCAGCCACGAAGTACACCGTGCCGTGGCGCTGCTCTTCATCGGGCTGAAGCAGCGCAAAGCCTGCCGCTTCACCTATCGAAATGCCATCGCGAGTTGCATCGAAGGGGCGACATGCACGTGACGAGAGCAGCTGTAGAGAATCAAATCCGTGCAAGGTCGAAAGACACAGGCTGTCGGCCCCACCGACGATGGCAGCATCGATGAGGCCGGCGTCGATCCAGCGCTGGGCGGTGAGGAACACTTTTGCGCTCGAAGAGCAGGCCGTGGATATGGTCGCCATCGGGCCGGCAATCCCCAGCACGGTGGCTGTGAATCGGGCCAGCGCATCGCCAGTGTGGTGGTGACGCAGATCGAATCCTTCGGGCCAGCGGCCGCTGGCGTGGCGCTGCGCATAGGCAATCTCGGTGCTGCGAATGCCCGATGTGCTGGTGCCCACCACCAGGCCCACGCGCAAAGCGCCATAGCGGCTTACGGCTGCACGCACGGCCCGAATGAAGGCAGTGTCTTGCAAGGCCAGCCACACCAAACGGTGGTTGCGGCAGTCCCAGGCGGCCAGGGGCTCGGGCAGGCCGATGCGGTCCACTTCGGGTACGGCACCCAGCCAGGCATCGAGCGAGCACCAGTCAAGCGGCTTGTACCGCAGTCCACTGCGACCGTGAACGACGGCCTCCCACAGCGCTTCGAGGTTCAGGCCCGAAGGGTGAACGACCGTGGTGGCAGTCAAACAAAGCACAATCGGTTCCTCGAATGGGTGTTGTCTTAAGCGCACTGGCATTCGATGAGCGTGTGGTAGCCGCCCACCGCGTCGTGCAGCGAGGTCACGTGCAATCCTGCACGTTCGATCAGGCGCAAAAACACCTCCGAGTCGTACATCTGGCTGTTACCGTTGGCCACGCAAGCAAAGTACAGCGAGGTTTGTTGCAGGCTCATCGCGGCGGCCTCGAAGCGCTGCCGGTCCCAAAACAGCTCCAAGATCCAAAGTCGGCCACCCGGCGGCAAGGCGCGGCGCACCTTGTTCAAGATGGCGACGATCTCCTCGTCGGCGAAGCAGTCGAGGAACTGGCTCATCCAGATCAGATCGTACCCGCGAGGCAGCTCTGCAGTGGCGTCGAGCAGGTTGGTCGGGTGCAATGCGGCGCGCTCCGCCACCCCGGCTTCGGCCAGGCAGGCGTAGGCCCGATCCAGTTGGGGCGGCAGGTCCACCAGGCCCATTTTCAGCTGTGGCAGACGCGTCAGGCACATCCGGGCCCATTTGCCGGTGTTGCACCCCACGTCGAGCATGCGTGCCGGTGGCTGATGAGCCAGGAAGCGCTCGTACACCACCGGAAAGGCCAGATCGGAATAATAGTGATCGAAGACATGCCAGCTTCGTTGCGCTGGCTGGGGCATGTTCGCAAGCCCTTCGTACAGCGTCGACCAAGGCCCCAGGGTGTGCAGGCCTGCAGGCCGGCCTTCGGTGAGCGAGGCCTCGAGATGAGCAGCGGCCTGGTAACAGACATCGCGCGTGAAGTCGAAATTCACGCGGGTCATCTCGTCTTCGAGAAGGAAGCGTCCGAGCTTGCCCAGGTGGTAGCGGCCGTCGCGGCGCCATACGATATGCAGACCGAGCCCCGCCTCGAGCAGCACCCGTACCGCGTAGGTCGACATGCCGGTGGCCTTGGCCACCTCCTCCAGGCTGCAGCCTTGCCCGGCGGGCGCCTCGGCCAGCGCGCCCAACACGCCGCGGTCGCGCATCACGGCCGTGGCCTGGAAGGCCAGCGGGGCAAATGCGAGCCATTGGGCTGCGCTGACGGCCTCCAAGGCCGTGAGAGGGTCTTTGTCGAACATGGGGCGACGGTCCTAATGCTGGATGCGAGTAATGGTGCGCTCGCCGGAACGCTCTTGCACGATGATCACCGACAGGCGTCCTTCGGCGCCTTGCAGCTCTAGGTAGTCGAGAATGCGAGCCACCTCAGGGCGACGCGGGCGCAGGCGTGCGGTCCACAGCGAGGCCTTGCCCTGCAGGTCGATGCGAAAGTCGCTTTGCAGCGCGTCCAAATCGCCGGCCACGGCCAAGCGCAAGGCGCTGGCCATCGCGGCCAAGGCCGGCGCCTCGTCGTAGCGCACGCTGCGAGCAGGCTGACCGTCCGAGCCCACCCACTCTATGCGATCGCTCAGCAAACGCCAGGTTTCCTTGCGCGGATCGGTGACCCGTTTTTCCAGTGCCCGCCCATTGGCGTGCAAAGTGCCGCGCGTGGTGAGCGGTGCCATCAGCCAAGGTGACTCGCGCACTTCCTCGAAGGGCAGCGCCTGCGCGGGTTGTGCTTGCAGCAGACGTTGCAAGTCGGGCACGGACCAAGCCCAAGCAGGCGGGGCGAGCCAGCCCACAAGCAGCATCCACAGCGCGGTGCGCAAGAGCATCATGAGGCGTCTGACGGCGCAGTCCAATAGGGATAGAAATTGAACCAGTTCAGCGGATAGCGTCTGGCATATTGCTCCAAACGCTGGGCATAGCGATCCAGCAAGGGCTGTAGCGCCTCACCGCGTGCCGAGCGTGCCGCAGGCGGGCCGAACTCGGCAAATTCGATCCGGTAGCGCCGGCCGCCTTCATACAGGCCGAAGCACATCAGCACCGGCGCTTGGGCCCGCGCGGCCAACACATGCGGTGCGATAGGCAGCCAGGCTGAACGGCCAAGGAATGAAACACGGCGGTGTGCCGAGCCGTCCACCCGATCGGCCAACACAACGACCATTCGTCCTTGCAGCAGTGCGTCGTGTGCCCGGAGAAAACTATCGGCTTGTCCCAAAGGGATGAGGTCGAAGGCGCTGTCATCAATGCCGGCGATGCGGCGCAGGCGCGAGTGGGGGTCCATGCGCATCATCGCGCTCACAGGGCGGCCGTCCAAGGCCTGATGGGCCAACATCATCAGGTCGAAGCTGCCCAGATGAGAGCCCAGCAACACGCAACCACGACCCTGAGCGAGTGCGGCTTCGACCAGGGACAAACCTTCGATCGTCACTTCAAACCGATCGAACTCACCGGCGGCCATGTAGACTCGGTCGAGCAATGTGCAGGCAAAACTGTACAGGTGTGCAAATACATCGCCCCAGCGGGCCGGGCGCCCCCGAACGGCGGACAAGAATTCGAACGATGCGCGCCGAGCGGGGGCATCGGTGATGACGAAGTACAGCACGATGGGGTACAGCAGCGCCCGACAAAACGCGCGCCCCGTCGTGCGTGCCAACCACACGATGAGCCGGATCAGCCATTCACTGCCGCGCTCTTTGCGCTCGGTCCAAGCCTTCATTCCAGCACCAACGAGCCTTGCGCCAGCGTGATGGCGTCGCCTGCGCGCGAGCCTGTCACACGAAAGCTCACGCGGTCCAGCCGTATTTGAGCCTGCAACCACGCTTGCTCTTCGGGACCCAGGGCATGGACGAACTTGAGCTGCTCGATGCGCTTCACGCGCCGCCCGCTGGCCGATTCGACGTGCGTGCGCACTTCGTCGAGCAGCAGCACGCCTGGAACGATGGGCTGTGCGGGGAAGTGGCCGGGCAGTGCGGGGTGGTTGGCCGGTATGCTCAGGCGCGCTTCGATCGTCATGTTGCTTTCCGTTGAGCGGACCATTGAGCGTACAGTGCATCCAGTTTGGTGCGGTCGATCTTGCCCGGTCCGATGCGTGGCAGCGCATCGACGTGGATGAAAGCACGCGGCAAGAAGGCGGGATCTAGACGCTCGCGCAGCCAGGCCAGGGCGGCGGAGCGGTCGACAGGGGCGCCCGCATGAAACACCACCAGGCGCTCGACCCGATCGCCGCAGCTGGGCAGGTAGAACACGCCTTCGTCCAGTCCCGGCAGATCCTGCAGTAGCAAATTGAGCGACGCCAACGAAGCACGCCGCCCCGCGATTTTGATCAGGTCGGCTTGGCGGCCCAGCAGCCGAAAGCTCTTGTCGCCCAGAGGTTCGATGCAATCGGCGAGGAACTGGGGCGAGCTGAAATGCAAACCGACGGCCTCGGAGCCTTGGGACGAGGGGGACAGCGTCACCCCGGGCAGGGTGCGCCACAGTGGCTCTCGGGCGGTGCGACGCAAAGCCAAGGCGCCGGTTTCGGTGGAGCCGTAGATCTCCAGCACCGGGGCCTGGATCAGGGCTTCGGCCTGGGCCGCGATGCCTGGAGCCAAGGGCATGGTGGAGGCCAGGGCCAAGCCACAGTGTGGCAGCGAGACCCCCGAGCGCACCAGCGCGTGCAGATGCAGCGGTGTGGTGATCCACCCCCATTGCCCTTCATGGATGCACAGGCGCTCGAAAGCGCACTGCACATCGGCCGGCAGCAGTGGGCGATCGTCCAGGCAGGCAAGCCCGTGTACCAGGGGCAGCATCACGGAGACTTCCAGGCCGAACATGTGCTGGGGCGGCACACTGCAAACCAGCCCTTTCAATGAGGGCAGGCCACCGGTCAACTCGGCATTCAGGCGTTGCCCAAGTACCGTGGCTCCTTGCGCCAGTTGCGCCAGCGTCTTGGCATGGGCCTGAGGTCGGCCGGTGCTGCCGGAGGTGTACAAGCGCACTTCAAGCTTGTCCAGACCGATAAGCAAGGAACGGTCGAGCGAGCCTTGCTTGACGGGGCGAATGAGCAAACAGCGCGCTCGTTCGGCCCAACTCGACTCGAGCCGCTGCGGCGTGTCGATCAGGACGATGGGCGATGAACACTCCCCCAGCAGCCTTGCCATGTCGGCCGGGCCGCTCGAGGGTGGCAAGACTTGCAGGCACCCTTGCCGCAGCGCTGCCAGCCAGCCCACCAGAAAGCCCAAGCGCCCTTCACACAGGTTGCAGATGGTGCTGCCGCTGGGGAGTTCGGCGGCGAGATCCAGCGCGGCAGCATGGATCTCGCCCCAGGTCCAGACGTCCTGGTGTCGAACCACGGCGGCTTGATGGCGCCAGCAGGCCCCGTTGGCCAACGGCAAGGAAGTCAAGGGCAGCATGCGGGCTCAAGCAGGCTGCCGCCGCCAGACCCGCCAGGTGTCGCGCAGTTGCTGGATGAGCCCTGGGAAGCGGACACCGGGGAACCATAGCGGGCGAAGCAGGCGTTCGCCCACGAACAGCACGAGCGTGCCGGCCCACACCAAGCCACTGGCAAGACCCAGCGGGAGCTGCCACCATGCCAGACACACCGCGGCCCCCACGAACCACGCACACCACACTGCTGTCAAACCGTGGGTGTAACGGCGTAAGGCGATGGGCATGGCCGGTAGACTCACCCGGGCGATGCGTTCAATCAAGGGCGTCTGTCCAGGCGCCAAGGTGCGGCCGAACAACACCGCCAAGGCCAAGACAAACGCTACAGGCAACCAGCGCACAGCGCCCGCAAGATCGACCGGGACCAAGGAGGGTGCCCCATCAACCATCAAGCCTGGCCCGCCCTGACCGCATTGATGTGGTGAGCAAGGCTTTGCAGAGAGGCAAAGATGGTCTGGTTGGCCGGGTCTCCGGCCTTGAGTTTGACGCCATATCGCTGCTGGATCACCAGCGAGATCTCGAGCATGTCCAGCGAGTCCAACCCAAGACCCTCGCCAAACAGCGCAGCGGAAAGGTCCATCTGCTGGGGATCGACATCTTCCAGGTTCAGGGTTTCCACCACGAGAGCGGCCAGATCCCGGGCGGACACGGCTGTGTCGCTGGTGATCAGTGTGCTCATGACGCGCTCAGTTGGGCGTTGATGCTACGCGTGAGGTTTTGGATCCAGCCGTTGTAGTTCTTGTGGATCTGACCGTCTTTGGCGTCCAGATTCACGCTGGAGCGGTACTTGATGCTGTAGGTCTTGCTGTTGTAGGGGATGTCGACGACCGCGGTATGCGAACGCAGGTAGAGCGTGCCGACCAGCTTGTTCGGCCCCTCGTCACGCATTTGCCAGCCCAGGGACGAACCTGCACGCAGGATCGCGGCACGCACTTCCTGCGGGCTGAGGGTCTTGCCAGAAGCAGTCGAAACTGGGGCTTCCTCGATGTTCAAAATGGGAACCGAACTGCAACCGGACAACACCGCTGCCAAAACAGCCACGGTCACTGCGCTGCGAATACGCATGAACTCTCCTCGCCGAAAAATTGTTGAACGAGGCATCGGTGTGGGCAGGCAATGCACCACCACGATGCCGTCACAATTTTATACAGGCAGGCTGGTCGCCCGGGCTCGTCGCCTTGGCGCCATTGCGGAACGGTGCACGCTATTTCTGAGCTCACACCCGAAAGGGTGTGACGAAGGCGCCACAGTCCTTCGTGCGACGCCTGGGCGCGAAAGACTCACAGGCCGGTGCCACACGGCTTTCGGCCGTGACTTTCCACCGGCGCCGGGCGCGCATTTCGTGCAGCATGCACGGCATGGCGCCGGGCGGTGCGCCACAATGTGAGCCCGCGCTTCGTTCCGGCGATGAGCACCCCTGCGATCCCCACCAAGACCGCCCTCGGCCACGAGGAGTTGCGTCACCGCGTCCACCGGCTCAGCCAGCGCCATCGCACGGTGTTGCTGCTGGTCGACGGGGTGCGGCCGCTTGCCGAGGTGCTGGGCATGGCACAGAAGGCGGGTGCCAGCACGCAGCACTTCGAGGAGCTGCTGCGCCTGGGCTTGGTGGAGCTGCCGGTCCCGCCCGCGCCGCCGCCGGCGGTGCAGGAGCCCGCCGGCGTGCTGAGGTCGGTGAGCGTGCCGGCGCTGGCCCCGGCCCCGCAGGCCGCGCCCGCTGCCGAGGCCGCCACGCCGCAACCCCAGGGGCCGCTGGCCCGGGCCCTGGCCGAGGCGGCCCAGCCCGCACCCGAGGCCCACCCGGCCCAGCCGCCGTCGGCCGCCAAGGCCCCCGCGCCGGCACGCCGCCGCACGCCGGCCCCTGCGGCCCGACCGTCGCGCCGGGGGGCTGCGCCGCCGCCGCCCCCGCTCACGCTGGACGTGCCGCTCGAACTGCCGGTGCTCACTGTGATCGAGGAGGCGCCCGGTGGTGGGCCCACGCCGTCGGAGACCGCGGTGCACGAGCAGGTGCTGGCGCTGCTGCGCACGGTGGTGCACCGCGAGCCGCCCCCCTTCACCTCGCGTGTGCCGGCGCGACTGGCACGCTGCGAGAGCCTGCGCGAGCTGGGCGACCTGGTGCTCGAGATCGAACGCTATCTGGTGCACTCGCGCCGCGAGCGCAACCTGCACGAGGTGATGCCCTTGCTGCGCGAAGCGCGCGAGCTGCTGGGCCTGGGCAACACGCGGGTGGTGGGGCCCGGGGGCGAGGAGCTGGGCTGAGGCGTGCCCACCTCCATCCCGCGCCGCCCGGATGCAAGGATGCACGGCATGATCGACCTCATCTTCTGGCTGTTGCCCGCACTGCCCTGGGTGGTGTTGTGGGTCATCGTGCGCCACGGGCCCATCCCCAACCGCTGGTGGCGTGGCGAGAACGTGCCGGGCTTTGCCCTGTTTGTCGGCAGCGTCGGCTTTCTGATCGGATTCGTCGGGCCGATGATCGTCGCGCCGCATGCCAACCAGGGGCCGCTGCTGGGCATCATCTACACGGGTCCGATCGGTTTCATCGTCGGACTGGCCTGGGGCCTGTGGCGCGCGATGCGGCGGCGCGACTGACGTTCAGGCCCGCAGCCGCCAGCCCGTGCGGAAGATCCAGGCCACGATGCCCAGGCACACGAGCAGGAAGCCCGCGATGGCCAGCAGGCTCACGCCCACGGCCACGTCGGCCACGCCGTAGAAGCTCCAGCGGAAGCCGCTGATCAGGTAGACCACCGGGTTGAACAGGCTCACCGTTTGCCACACCGGCGGCAGCATGCTGATCGAATAGAAGCTGCCGCCCAGGAAGGCCAGCGGCGTGATGATGAGCAGCGGCACGATCTGCAGCTTCTCGAAGCCGTCGGCCCACAGGCCGAGGATGAAGCCGAACAGGCTGAAGGTGATCGAAGTCAGCACCAGGAAGGCCAGCATCCACAGCGGATGCGCGATGGAGAAGTCCACGAAGAGCCGCGCCGTGGCCAGGATGATGAGCCCCAGCACGATGGACTTGGTCGCCGCCGCGCCCACGTAGCCGATCACCACTTCCAGCGCCGAGACCGGCGCGGACAGCAGCTCGTAGATCGTGCCGGTGAACTTGGGCATGTAGATGCCGAAGGAGCCGTTGGACAGGCTTTGCGTCAGGATGGCCAGCATGATCAGGCCGGGCACCAGAAAAGCGCCATAGCTCACACCGTCGATGGACACCATGCGCGAGCCGATGGCCGCCCCGAAGACGACGAAGTACAGCGAGGTGGAGATCACCGGCGAGGCGACGCTCTGCCCCAGGGTGCGCAATGCGCGGGCCATCTCGAAGCGATAGATGGCGTGGATGGCATACCAGTTCATCGGGCTTGCCTCACGAGGTTGACGAAGATCTCCTCCAGCGAGCTCTGCTCGGTGTGGAGGTCCTTGAAGGCGATGCCCTGCTCGTCCAGCCGCTTGAGCAGCCCGGCGATGCCCGAGTGCTCTGCCTGCGCATCGAAGGTGTAGATGAGCTCGTGGCCGTTGCTGCCCAGCTCCAGCGCGTAGCCGTTCATCCCGCTTGGCACGGCGGCCAGGGGCTGCTGAAGCTGTAGCGTGAGCCGCTTCTTGCCGAGCTGGCGCATCAGCGTGAACTTGTCCTGCACGAGGATGAGCTCGCCGCGGTGGATCACGCCGATGCGGTCGGCCATCTCCTCGGCTTCCTCGATGTAGTGGGTGGTCAGGATGATGGTCACGCCCTGCTCGCGCAGGCGCCGCACCAGCGCCCACATGTCGCGGCGCAGCTCCACGTCCACGCCGGCGGTGGGCTCGTCGAGGAAGAGGATGCCGGGCTCATGGCTCAGCGCCTTGGCGATCATCACGCGGCGCTTCATGCCGCCCGACAGCGTGCGGATCCTGGCGTCGCGCTTGTCCCACAGCGACAGGTCCTTCAGGATGCGTTCGATCAGCGCCGGGTTCGCCGGCTTGCCGAACAGGCCACGGCTGAAAGTCACCGTGGCCCACACCGTCTCGAAGGCATCGGTGGATAGCTCCTGCGGCACCAGGCCGATGAGGCTGCGCACGGCACGGTAGTCGCGCGCCAGCTCGTAGCCATCGATCAGGGCGCGCCCTCCGCTGGGCGTGACGATGCCGCACAGGATGCTGATCAGCGTGGTCTTGCCCGCCCCATTGGGGCCGAGCAACGCGAAGATCTCGCCGCGGCGGATCTCCAGATCGAGCGCCTTGAGGGCCACGTGGCCGCTGGCGTAGGTCTTGTGAAGCCCCTGGACTTCGATGATGGGGGAGGTCAATGTCCGCTCCTCGAGCCCGCCTGATGATGAAGAGGTGAAGGATAGTTCCAGACGCAAGCTGCCGTCACGACCACTGGCGATCATTCCTGACACCGCGGTGGTCGGGGTTCAGCGTTGCATCACCCACCGTGCAAACACCTGCACCGCCTGCGAGGCTGGCTGCGACTCCGGCAGCGCCAGGTAGTAGGCCCGATCGCTTTCGCAGGGGCTGGTGGCGGGCTCGATCAGGCGGCCGGCGGCCAGCTCGGCTTCGGCCGCGAAGTCCGGCACCAGCGCCACGCCCAGGCCCAGCAGCGCCGCCTGCACCGACATCGAGAACAGCTCGTAGCGCGGCCCCTGCAGGCTGCGGTCGGTGTCCACGCCGGCCGCGGCGAACCAGCGGCGCCAGGCGTGGGGCCGCGTGGTCTGCTGCAACAGCGGCAGGCCGGCGAGCTGCGCCGGGCTGATGCGCTTGCATGGGGCGATGAGGGCCGGCGCACACACGGCGATCAGCCGCTCGGGCATCAGCAGGCGCGTTTCGCAGCCCGGCCAGTGGCCGTCGCCGGCGTACAGCGCCAAGTCCAGCCCCGAATCGTCGAACAGGAAGGGCCGCACCCGCGTGTGCAGGTTGAGCTGAATGTGTGGATGCTCGCGCTGGAAGGCCGGGATGCGTGGCAGCAGCCAGTGCGTGGCAAAGGTGGGCACCACGGCCAGCTCGATCACCCCGCCCTGGCCCCGGCTGGACATCAGCTCCAGCGTGTCGCGCTCCAGCGCGGCCAGGCGCTCGGCCACACGGCGCCCGTAGGCCAGGCCGGCGGCCGTGAGCTTCACGCCGCGGCGCGTGCGGCGGAACAGCTCCACCCCCAGGCTGGACTCCAGCGCGGCGATCTGGCGGCACACCGCGCTTTGCGTCATGTGGAGTTCGTCGGCCGCACGTGTGAAGCTTTCGTGGCGGGCCGCGGCCTCGAAGGCAGACAAGGCAGCTGTACTGGGAATTCGGCGGCGCATGGGGCTTGTCCTGCTGCAGCGCTGGGCACTTCGGAGTGAGTTTTTTGCACAAGTGGATGCGCAATTGTCGGTTGAAACCCCCTGCCCCGGCGCTTAGCATCGAGGCATCCTTTTCCATCGACACCGGAGACCGCGCCATGGGCCAGACCAAAGCCAGCTTCCACTGGGACGACCCCCTGCTGCTCGACCAGCAGCTCACCGGCGAGGAGCGTGCGGTGCGCGACGCGGCCGCGGCCTATTGCCAGGAACGCCTGGCCCCGCGGGTGCTCGAAGCCTTCCGCCACGAAAAGACCGACCCGGCCATCTTCCGCGAGATGGGCGAGCTGGGTCTGCTGGGCCCCACCATCCCCGAGCCATACGGCGGTGCCGGCCTCAACTACGTCAGCTACGGCCTCATCGCGCGCGAGGTCGAGCGGGTCGATTCCGGCTACCGCTCGATGATGAGCGTGCAGTCCTCGCTGGTGATGGTGCCCATCTACGAGTTCGGCAACGAAGCCTCGCGCCAGAAATACTTGCCCAAGCTGGCCAGCGGCGAGTGGATCGGCTGCTTCGGCCTGACCGAGCCCAACCACGGCTCCGACCCCGGCAGCATGGTCACGCGTGCCAAGAAGGTCGAGGGCGGCTACCGTCTCACCGGCAGCAAGATGTGGATCACCAACAGCCCGATTGCCGACGTCTTCGTGGTGTGGGCCAAGGACGATGAAGGCGCCATCCGCGGCTTCATTCTCGAAAAGGGCTGGAAGGGCCTCTCGGCGCCCGCCATCCACGGCAAGGTCGGCCTGCGTGCGTCCATCACTGGCGAGATCGTGATGGACGATGTCTTCTGCCCCGAGGAAAACGCCTTCCCCGAGGTGCGCGGCCTCAAGGGCCCCTTTACCTGCCTGAACAGCGCACGCTACGGCATCGCCTGGGGCGCTTTGGGCGCAGCCGAGTTCTGCTGGCACACCGCGCGCCAGTACGTGCTGGATCGCAAGCAGTTCGGCAAGCCGCTCGCGGCCAACCAGCTCGTGCAGAAGAAGCTTGCCGACATGCAGACCGAGATCACCCTGGGCCTGCAGGGCTGCCTGCGCCTGGGCCGCATGAAGGACGAGGGCACCGCTGCGGTGGAAATCACCTCCATCATGAAGCGCAATTCCTGCGGTAAGGCCCTGGAGATTGCCCGCATGGCGCGCGACATGCTGGGCGGCAACGGCATCAGTGACGAGTTCGGCGTGGCCCGCCACCTCGTGAACCTGGAGGTGGTGAACACCTACGAGGGCACGCACGACATCCACGCCCTCATCCTGGGCCGCGCCCAGACTGGCATCGCCGCGTTCTGATGGACACGCCCACCCCACCGCGCCCGCTGGCGGGCGTGAAGGTGCTTGACCTGTCGCGCGTGCTGGCCGGCCCCTGGGCGGGCCAGTTGCTGGCCGACTACGGCGCCGACGTGATCAAGGTCGAGCGCCCCGGCAGCGGCGACGACACGCGCGGCTGGGGCCCGCCCTGGTGGGGCGAGGGCGAGGCCCGCACGGCGGCCTATTACCTGTGCGCCAACCGCGGCAAACGCTCGGTGGCGCTGGACATCGCCAGCCCCGAAGGCCAGGCGATGGTCAAGAGCCTCGCGCGCGAGGCCGACGTGCTCATCGAGAACTACCGCGTCGGCCAGCTCGCCAAGTACGGGCTCGACTGCGCGAGCCTGCAGCGGCTCAACCCCGGCCTCGTCTATTGCTCCATCACCGGCTATGGCCAAACAGGCCCCGATGCCCAGCGCGCCGGCTACGACTTCGCCATCCAGGCCCAGGGAGGCCTGATGAGCATCACCGGCGAAAAGGGCGCCGAGCCGCAGAAGGTGGGCGTGGCCGTGGTCGACTTGATGACGGGCGTGTACGCCACCACCGCCATCCTGGCCGCCTTGCACGAGCGCCAGCGCACCGGCCGCGGACGCCACATCGACGCTGCCCTGCTCGACGTGCAGGTGGCCATGCTGGCCAACCAGGCCTTGAACTACCTCGTGAGCGGCACGCCGCCCACGCGCATGGGCAATGCGCACCCCAACATCGTGCCCTACCAGGTGTTCGCCACCGCAGACGGCCACCTCGTGCTGGCCGTGGGCAACGACGCCCAGTTCGCCCGCGCCTGCGAGGTGATGGGTTGCGCCGCCCTGGCCCAGGACGCGCGCTACACCACCAACGCCGGCCGCGTGAAGCACCGCGGCGAGCTGGTGCCCGAACTGCAGCGCGCGCTGCTGGCCCGAACCACGAGGGCCTGGGTCGAGGCTTTCGACGCCGCCGGCGTGCCCTGCTCACCCATCCTCGACATCGCCCAGGTCTTCGACGACCCGCAGGTGCGAGCCCGCGGCCTGCGCGCCCCCGAGGCCCCGGGCCAACCCCCCGGCGTGCTCACGCCGATGCGCTTCGATGGCCAGCGTCCGATGGCCCCCTGCCCGCCGCCGCTGCTGGATGCCGATGGCGAAGCGGTGCGTGCAGCTGCCCAGGCGGGGCGTTGGCCCGAAACGCCCTAACATCACGCCCTCGCGGTTCGGCGACGGTCGGCCGCACGGACAGGAGCAGCACATGGGCGAAGCCAAACGCCGCAAGCAACAGGGTCAACAGGCCGGCGAACGACTGCGCCAGCGCATCGCCGCGGGCGAGTTCGGCGCGCCCGGTCGCATCGAGCGCCTGTGCCTGGTGATCGACCGCAGCCCGGCCGGGCGCGACCTGATCGCCTTGCTGCGCACTCTGCCCGAGTTCACCCTGCTGCAGGCCGCGCTGGCGGGCGAGGAGATGCAGCTGTGGGACAGTGTGGCCCTCTTCGAGTTTGCCGGCATCACCCTGAAAGACGGCCAGGCCCGCGCCTGGCTGGCCACCGACGAGGACAAGCTGCTGAACGAGGCCCTGCCGCGCGAATTGCGGGGGGGCGTGGGCCTGCTGACGGGCCTGGAGCCTGTCCTGCAGGACCGGGTCGCCTCCATCGCCAAGGCGACGAAGGCGCCATAAAGTAGGAATTTTCACTACAATGTGTGACATGGAAAAGGCCATCACGTCAGCGCAAGCCAATCGCCAGTTCTCGTTCCTGCTACGAGGCGTGCGGGAAGGGCATCGCTACGTCGTCACCAGCCATGGCAAGCCGGTGGCGCGCCTGATGCCTGTCGAGACCGATGATCCCGTGGCTGCAAAGGCCCGAGAGGCCCTGTTGCAGCGTCTGGCCGGACAGGCAATCGTTCAGGCTGGGCGCTGGACGCGCGACGAGCTCTACGAAGACCGGTGAGAGTCGCGCTCGACACCAATCTGCTGGTCTATGCCGAAGGCGTCAACGACGCGGCCCGGCGCGATGCCGTCCTGGCTTTGCTGGGGCGGCTGCCATCCGGCAGCATCGTGCTGCCGGTCCAGGCGCTGGGGGAGTTGTTTGTGGTGCTCACGCGCAAGGCGGGCCGCTCGCGTGAGCAGGCCCGGGCGGCGCTGTTGAGCTGGCGCGATGCCTATCCACTCGTCGACACCTCGCCGGAAGTCATGCTGGCAGCGGCCGATCTGGCTACAGACCATCAACTGGGTTGGTGGGATGCCGTCATCCTGGCGGCAGCAGCGAAGGCCGGGTGCCGCCTGCTGCTGTCCGAAGACCTGACCGAAGGCTTCACCTGGGGAGGTGTGACGGTGACCAACCCGTTGGCCGCGCAACGCCACGAGCTGCTGGCAGCGCTGATAGAGCACGGAGCCTGAACCCGTCGGGGGCCGCTATCCTCGGCCAAAACGACACCAGGAGACGCCATGCCCCCGGCCCACGAGCCCCACATCCACCGCTACCAGCGCTGGCTCGGCCAGCGCCATGGCCTGCCGTTCGACAGCTACGACGCGCTGTGGCAATGGTCGGTGAGCGACCTGGACGCCTTCTGGCGCTCGATTTGGGACTACTTCGAGCTGCAGTCCCCCACGCCCTTCGAGGGCGTGCTGGTGGAAGACCGGATGCCCGGGGCGGTGTGGTTCCGTGGCGCCCAGCTCAACTACGCGCAGCAGGTGATGCGCCATGCCGACGAGGCCGACGCGGGCGGCCACCCGGCCATCGTCTGGTGCGATGAGGCCGGCCTGGCCCGCGGCGAGCTGCAGCAGATGCGCTGGAGCGAGTTGCGCCGCCAGGTGGCCTCGCTGGCCCACCACTTGAAGCGCCTGGGCGTGCGGCGGGGCGACCGCGTGGCCGCCTACCTGCCCAACACCGCCGCCACCGTGGTGGCCTTCCTGGCCGTGGCCAGCGTGGGGGCGGTGTGGTCGCTGTGCTCGCCCGACATGGGCCCGGTGGCCGTGCTTGACCGCTTCCGCCAGATCGAGCCGGTGGTGCTCATCGCCTGCGACGGCTACCGCCACGGCGGCACCGACCAGCCCCGCCTGCCCCGGGTGGCCGAGCTGCTGGCGCAACTGCCCACGGTGCGCCATGCCGTCTTGCTGAACCACCTCGATGCCCAGGCCGATGCCCAGGCTCTGGCCGCGCCACAGCGCCAGGCCCACGCCTGGGCCGCGCTGGTGGCCGACGAGCTGCCCTTCGAGCCCGAGTGGCTGCCCTTCGACCATCCGCTGTGGATCGTCTATTCCAGCGGCACCACCGGCGTGCCCAAACCCATCGTGCACGGCCATGGCGGCATCGTGCTCGAACACCTCAAGCTCGGCACCCTGCACAACGACATCGGCCCCAGCGTCGAGGGCGGCGACCGCTTCCACTGGTACAGCTCCACCGGCTGGATCATGTGGAACTGCCAGGTCAGCGGCCTGCTCTCGGGCACCACGATCTGCCTCTTCGACGGCAGCCCCGCCGGAGCGCGCGACGCACCCGACTGGACCACGCTGTGGCGCTTCGCCGGCCTGGCCGGCGTCAGTTTCTTCGGTGCCGGCGCGGCCTTCTATGCAAGCTGCCTGAAGGCCGACGTCCAGCCCCAGGCCGTGGCCGACCTGTCGCGCCTGCGCGCCGTGGGCTCCACCGGCTCGCCTCTGTCCGACGAGGCCTATGACTGGATCTGGCGCCGCCTGCCGCAACGGGGTGGCGAACCGATCTGGCTCACGGCCATTGCCGGCGGCACCGACTTCGCCGGCGCCTTCCTGGCCGGCCACCGCGGCCTGCCCGTGACGCGCGGCGAGATGCAGTGCCGCTGCCTGGGTGCCGCGGTGCACGCCTACAGCGAGCCGGATGAAAACGGCCAGGGCCGGCCCCTGACCGACGAGGTGGGCGAACTCGTGTGTGTGCGCCCCATGCCTTCGATGCCGCTTTCTTTCTGGGGCGATGCCGACGGCTCACGCTTGCGCGAGAGCTACTTCGAGATGTACCGCGGCCCGCGGGGCGAGGGCATCTGGCGCCATGGCGACTGGTTGAAAATCACCCCGCGCGGCGGCGCCATCATCTACGGCCGCAGCGACGCCACCATCAACCGCCACGGCATCCGCATGGGCACGGCCGAGCTGTACCGCGTGGTCGAAGCCTTCCCCGAAGTGCTCGACAGCCTGGTGGTCGATCTCGAATACCTGGGCCGCGAAAGCTGGATGCCGCTCTTTGTCGTGCTGCGCGAAGGCCACATGCTCGACGCCGCCCTGGTGGCGCGCCTGAAGGCCGGCATCCGCGAGGCCCTGTCGGCCCGCCACGTGCCCAACGACATCTACCAGGTGAGCGAGATCCCGCGCACGCTCTCGGGCAAGAAGCTCGAACTGCCCATCAAGCGCTTGCTGCTGGGCCATCCGGTGGACAAGGTGCTCAACCGCGACGCCATGGCCAACCCGGGTGCGCTGGACTGGTTCATCGCGCTGGCGCGGCAGCGCGGAGGAAGTCACGTTTCGTCGTGACTCACCCCACCGGCTGCCGCTCGCGCACCACGCGCCGGTGCGTGGCGCGGGCGTGGCGCACCCAGCCGTGGCCCCACCAGCGCGCGGCCATCGCCAGGCCGCGGATCCATTCGTCCAGCGCGTAGGCGATCCACACGCCGGGCAGGCCCCAGCCCAGGTGCACGCCCAAGAACCACGAGCCGCCGGCCAGCACCACCACCATCGAGACGATGCCCGCGGCCACCGGGAAGCGCGCGTCGCCGGTGGCGCGCAGCGCATTGATCACCACCAGGTTGAAGGTGCGCCCCGGCTCCAGCAGCACCGTGAGCCACAGCAGCAGCACGGCCGAGGCGATGATGGCTTCATCCTGCGTGAACAGCCGCAGATACCACGGCGCGCCCACGGCGGCGACGAGCGCGGCGCCCGTGGACACCCCCAGCCCCAGGAGGAGCGACTTGCGCACCAGGGCATGCGCCTCGTGCAGCCGGGCCGAGCCGATCAGGTGGCCCACCAGGATCTCGGCCGCAAAGCCGATGGCCAGGCCGAACAGCAAGATGAAATACATCACCTGCATCGTGTAGCTGTGCACTGCCAGCTCGGTGGCGCCCATGCGCGCCACCACCGCGATGCTCACCATCAGCGCCAGCCGGTAGGCGATGGTCTCGGCCCCGCCGGGCAGGCCGATGTGCAGCACCGGGGCGAGCGGCTTCCAGTGCATCACCCACCAGTCGCGGGCCGTGGGCACGAGCTGGAGCCGCCAGCGCCACAGCACCAGGTGCAGCGCGAGGCCAAAGGCGCGGCTCAGCGCCATCGCCAGCGCAAAGCCCACCAGGCCCAGCCCCGGCAGCGGCCCCACGCCGCCCATCAGCGCAATGCACAGCAGCAGGTGCAGCGTGTGCATGACGAGCATGTTCCACAGCGTGTCGCGCGCATGCAGGTGCGCGCGCATCACCGAGGCCATCGTGGCGTTGTAGGCGTCCAGCACCAGGGCCAGCGCGGCCATGCGCAGGAAGGGCACGGCCAGCGGCATCAGCTCGGCCGGTGTGTTCATCCACTGCAGCAGCCAGGGCGCCCCGGCCAGCAGGGTGCAGCCCGTCAGCAGCCCCAGCCAGGTGCTGGCCGCCAGCGACACCCGCGCCGTCTCGTCGGCCGCGGCCCGGTTGCCCGCCCCGAGGTTCTGCGTGATCACCACGCTCACCCCCATGCTGATGATGCGAAACAGGATGAAGAAGGCTGCCTGCAGGTGGTTGACCATCGCAAACGCGCCCGAGGCCGCGTCCGACACGCGCGAGGCCATCCACAGCCCCGCCAGGCCCACGCTGATGCCCAGCAGCAGCTCGGTGAACAGCGGCCAGGTGATGGCAAACAACGGGGGGCGCGGCGCCGCGGCGCGTGCGCCCGGCTGCGCAAGGACAGCGGTGCTCATGGGGTGGGCAAACGGGAGGGGTGCTTCGCGGTGCAGGCGTGGCGACCTTGGAACCCGGCCGCGCCGGGCGCTAGCGTAGCGCCGTAACCGGCCGGTACCGCGTGAAATTCATGAATCCCTGGCGACTGCGGCGTGGCCGCAACGCGGCAGGTTCACTGCGCCCGCGCCCCCGCAGCCCCGGCCGCATCGCGGCGCGGCGGCGGGTCGGCCAGCGGGATCGAGCCCGGGGTGGCGCCGGCCCACAGGCGGCGCAGGCGGTCGAGTTCCTGGTCGAACAGGTAGTTGATGCGCTGCAACTCGGCCTGCTGATTGGTGATCAGGGTCTTGTGGGCCTCCACGGCCACGTCCACGAACTCCAGCGACTGTTTCAGCTTGGTGGGCAGGGCCTTGCCCTTGTAGAACTCGGTCTCGTCCAACAAAGGCTTGCGCTCGGCCTCGAGTTCGGCGATGCGTCGTTCCGAGTTGCGGATCGAGGCGTACACATCCTCCAGCGCTGCCTCGCGGGCCTTGCGGTGCTCGGCCTCGTTGGGATAGCGCGCCAGCAGCAGGCGGTCGCGGCGGATGGCGTCCTGCTGGGCCATGCGCTCCAGGTTGGCCTTGCGCTCGCGCGCTTCCAGCGCGGCGCGCTCGTCGGCCGTCAGGCTGGGCGGCAGCACGGTGCGGGTCGAGCCGTCCTTGTTGAGCACGCGCTGCTCGCGGTCCAGGCATTCCAGGATGGGGCGGTCCGAGGTGAGCTTGCGGCCCTTGGCATCGGTGCAGGTGTAAATGCCCTGGGCCAGCACCGGCAGGCCTGCCAGCAGCGCGGCGCCGGCGGCACTCGCCATACCCCCAAAGGCCCAGACCCCGTGTTTCATCCTGGTTCAGACTCCGTAGCGATCGCGATAGGCCGCCACACTTGCGAAATGCGTGCCCAATGCCGGATCGGCCGTGGTTTGCAGATACTGCAGCAAGTCCGTGAGGGTGGCAATCGCGCAGACCTCAAGACCAAGCTGGCTGCGCACCCATTGCACCGCCGAATAGGGGGCGTCGGTGCCGTTTTCCGTCGCCTTTTCCTGTCGGTCCAGGGCGATGGCCACGCCGCAGGGGGTGGCACCGGCCGCGCGAATCATCGCGACGGACTCCCGCACCGAGGTGCCGGCCGAGATCACGTCGTCGATGATCAGCACCCGCCCGGCCACCGGCGCGCCCACCAGGATGCCGCCCTCCCCGTGGTCCTTGGCTTCCTTGCGGTTGTAGGCATAGGGCACGTTGCGGCCCAGGCGCGCCAGCTCGATGGCCACCGCCGCAGCCAGCGCGATGCCCTTGTAGGCCGGGCCGAAGAGCATGTCGAAGGCCAGGCCGCTATCGACCAGGCGCTTCGCATAGAACTCGGCCAGCCGGCCCAGCTTGGCGCCGTCGTTGAACAGCCCTGCGTTGAAGAAGTAGGGGCTCATCCGCCCCGCCTTGGTCTTGAACTCGCCAAAGCGCAGCACCCCGGCATCGACCGAGAACTTCACGAAATCGAGGGCGAGGGGGTCGGGGGGGGTCTGCATGTGGGGGCTCGAAGAATGGGCTGGGAATTCTAGGCGGGTCCACGACCACCGCCGTGCCTAGCGCACTCCCACCAGGAAGGCCGCCGGGGGCAGGATCGGGATATCGCGCCAGGGATGGAGTGTGGTCAGGTGAGGATCGCTCGCGATGATCAGCTCGGCCTGGGCTGTCCACGCCAAGGTCAGGAACTTGTTGTCCTGCGGATCCACGCAGTCGGTCACGGACTCGTTCACCTCATAGGTGGTGAGGTGGGGCTGCAGACCGGCCAGGAAATCCAGGCGCCGCTGCCGGGACAGGTAGCGATCGAACTTGTCGCGCATCAGGACGGTCTCGACCTCCTGCCACGTCTCGGCCGAGCAGCAGATGTCGAAGTGCAGCAGGGCCTTTTCAAGGGCCAGCGCCGGCACCGAGCCCGGACGGATCGCTGCCGACACCAGCACCCCGGTATCGACCACGACGGGCCTACCGAAGCTCATGCACCAGGCGGTCGATGTCGGTGTCGCTCAGTTCGGCGGCAGCCCCTCCCGGCCCCAGCGTCTGGCGGTATTGGGCATACCAGCGCGCGGCCTCCTGGCGTCGCACGCCCAGGGCTTGCAGTTCGCGCATGTCGTGTTCGCTCACCACATAAGCCACCGGACGGCCGCGGCGCGTCACCTGCACCGGTTCGCGTTGGGAGCGGTCGAGCAGTTCTCCAAAGCGGTTCTGCGCCTCGGCGGACGTGAAGGTGATCATGGAGGCCCTCCAGCGAATCACGAACTGGCTATTTTAGACAAAACCCGTGATTCACAGGTCGGGCTTGTCTCAGGCCCGTGTCAGCACGGCCGGCTCACCTGGCGTCACCGGCCCCACGTCCCGCCACGGGCTGCGCTTGCCGAAATGGCGCTCGCGCCAGTCCAGCGCCTGCCAGTACCAGCCCACGCGCCGCTCGGCCAGGCCGGGCAGCGACAGCAGGTCGGCCCCGGCCCAGGGCAGGAAGGGATTGCGCCGGCCGTAGCCCCAGATCTCGATGCGCGTGGACGGCTGCAACGAGGGCCCGCGGGCATGGAAGCCGAAGGTGTCGGCCACCACCAGCGTGTTGGCCGGCACGGCCAAGAGCCTGGGCTCGGGCAGGCCCAGCCCGGCCAGCTCCTCCGGCCGGATGCGGAACGAGCCACGGCTGGTGAGCACGTCGCTATCCTGGGCCGCCACCAGGCTTTTGGCACGCTCCCAGGCCAGGCGCTGCGGCGTGAGCCGGTGCGAGCCCGGCACATAGCAGAACGGCCCCGCATCGGCCGCCACGTCGGTCAGGAAGTACCAGGCCTTCACGGTGGGATGGAAGGTGTCGGCGTGCAGGTGGGTCTGAGGGTCGGGCTTGGCCTGCACCACGTGCGACAGGATGGTCTGGATGTAGGCCACCGGCTCCTGATCGAAGCTGCCCACGTAGCGGCTCAGGCCGTGCCACAGCGGCGATCGCAGGAAGTCCCGCAGCGCCGGCTGGGCGCGCAGCAACTCGGCATCCAGCGCGATGCGCCGGGTGATGGTGTCGCCTTGCAGCATCTCGCGCGCCGGGGCGCGGTGGGCCAGCAGGCGGTCGCGCAGGGCGGCAAATGCGTCCGGTGGCAGCACGTCGTGCTTCACAACGAAGCCATCTCGCTCGAAGGCGGCGCGGTCCTGCGCCGACACCAGGCCGGCCAGGCGGCGCCGGCGCATCGCCGCGAGAGCGTGCGCCGCGCGCAACCGGGCCACATGCAACCCCCAGGCATTCAGCCGGGGCGAGCCGATCACCGGGTTGTCGCGGAAGGATTTGGCACCGGTGAGCAAGGCGGCGCACCACAGGGGCGACATCAGCAAGTGTCTGGCGGACGACGGCATGGCCGCATGGTAGCGCCGGCCCCGGAGGATGAGCTGGGCACGGCCACACCCCCAAAAGGGGGAGGGAGCATTTGGGCACATATGGAAGCGCCGATTCTGCGCAGACCTTTTTATACTCAGGGTTTGCCCGTGTCCGGAGGACCGGAGGACACCATCGACTGCGGTGCCTTTGTTGCACCGGCCCCGATTGCGCTGCGTCGCAAGGGGGCGTGCGTTGCGGCGCACAACCGGGCCCCCCCCAGCAGCAGTGCATGAACGACGTTCCACCCCACCCCTCTATTAAACGTAGTCCGTGGCAAGTCCAGCGCTCGGTGTGGTTTGCGCTGTTCCTGCGGGAGCTGAAGACCCGTTTTGGCGGGCGCTGGCTGGGGGTGTTCTGGGTGCTGCTCGAGCCGCTGGCCCACATCCTGATCCTGATGCTGCTCTTCGGCTTCCTCCAGCACCGTGTGGTACCCGGGGTCGATTTCGCGATGTTCTTGCTCGTGGGGCTGGTGCCCTTTTTCATGTTCAAGAGTTTGGCGCTTCGGGGTATGGAAGCGGTCGATTCCAACCGCGGCCTGTTCAGCTATCGCCAAGTCAAGCCCATCGACCCCCTCGTCTCGCGCGCGCTGCTCGAGGTGGCCCTGTACAGCGCGGTCTATCTCATCATGCTGGGCGTGATGGGCTGGATTGGCTTCACCGTGGTGCCGGCCCGCCCGCTGGAGCTCATGGGCATCAGCGCCGTGTTGCTGGTGTTCGGCTTCGGTCTGGGTCTGGTGTTTGCCGTGGCCACCGACGAGCTGCCCAACGCCCGCAGCTTCATCCGCATCAGCTTCATGCCCCTGTACCTGATGTCCGGCATCATCTTCCCGGTCAGTGCGCTGCCGCCGCAGGTGCAGGATTGGTTGCTGTGGAACCCCATCTTGCACGCCATCGAGAGTTCTCGAGCTTGCTTTTTCCCGCAGTATCGCGTGGCCGACGGCATCGATGTGGCTTACGTGGCCGCTTGGGCCATGGGGGTGCTGATGCTGGGACTGAGTTTGTACCGGGTGCGCCGCCATCGGCTGTTGGCGTCGTGAGGCAGTGGCATGATCGAATTGCGCCACCTGACCAAGTCGTACCCCACGCCGCACGGACGGCGCTATGTTTTCCGCGACCTGAACTTCATCTTCCCCGAGGGAGCCAATATCGGCCTCATCGGCCCCAACGGTGCGGGCAAGTCCACGCTGATGCGCCTGATCGGCGGCATCGACGCGCCGGACTCGGGAGCCGTCGTCACCCATGCCCGTATCTCCTGGCCGGTGGGCTTGTCTGGCGGCTTCCAGGGCTCGCTCACTGGGCGTGACAACGTGCAGTTCGTCTGCCGGCTCTATGGCGCCAGCGGCGAGGCCCTGCGCGAGAAGGTTCGCTACGTGCAGGACTTCGCCGAGATCGGCGAGTACTTCGATCTGCCAGTGAAGTCTTATTCCTCGGGCATGCGTTCGCGCCTGGCCTTTGGCCTGAGCATGGCCTTCGACTTCGACTACTACCTCATCGACGAGGTCATGGCCGTGGGCGATGCGCAGTTCAAGCGCAAATGCCAAGACGTTTTCAAAAGCAAGCTCGAGCGTTCACGCATCATCCTTGTCTCGCATAACATGCGTGACATTGCCCAGTACTGCCATGTCGTTGTGTTGGTACGTCAAGGGCAGGCGATGCTTTATTCCGATGTGCAACAAGGCATTGCTGCCTATCAGGCGGCGGCAACGGCGCCTTCACTCCCACAACAACACGCTGCATGAATAAGGTGATCGCCATATTGACGCCAACGCGACTCGCGTTGTTGCTCATCGCCGCACCCATGGTGCTGGCTTCGGTGTACTTCGGCACTTTGGCGGCCGATCGCTACGTCAGCGAATCCATCATCACGGTGCGACAAGCAAACCAGGGAAGCTCGCCCGTGCCTGGGGCCGCATTGATGCTCGCCGGCATCACACCGCCGTCGCGTGAGGACACCCTTTACCTGCGCCAGTTCATTCATTCGTTGGCCTTGCTCAACAAGCTGGACGCCGAACTCGGTCTGCGTACCCACTTCGAATCGGAAACCCTCGATCCCTTCTATCGCTTGTGGAGCGACACCAGTCAGGAAGATTTCCTCGAGTACTACCGAGCCCGCGTCGAAGTGCTCTATGACGATGTGGCCGCTTTGCTCACCGTGCGAGTGCAAGGCTTTGAGCCCGAGTTCGCTCAACAGTTGAACGCGGCGATTCTGCGCGAGAGCGAAGCCTTCGTGAACGCTTTCTCGCAGCGAATTGCCCGCGAGCAGATGCAGTTTGCCGAAACCGAGCTCGCCCGTGCCGCCGAGCGCTTGCAGACGGCCAAGGCCGCTGTTCTTGAATTCCAGCGTCAGAACCGCCTGCTCGACCCTCTGGCTCAGGCGCAAGCCAGCGGTGCCTTGGTGGCTGAGCTGCAAGCCAGCCTGGCCCGCCGGGAAACCGAGCTGCGCGCCCTACGCAGCTATCTCAACGAAGACTCCTTCCAGGTGCAGGCTTTGAGGAATCAGGTGCAGGCCACGGCCAAGCAACTGGAAGCCGAGCGCCGCCGTGCCACCCAGGGAAGCAACAACGAGCGTCTGAACGAACAGGCCGCTCGCTTTCAAGATCTGACCTTGCAGGCCGGCTTTGCTGAGGACGCCTACAAGCTGGCGCTCAGTGCCGTCGAGAACGCCCGCATCGACGCCACGCGCAAGCTCAAGAGCTTGGTCGTGGTCGAACCGCCGGGGTTGCCGCAGAAGGCCATTTACCCGCGGCGTGTCTACAACCTCATCACGCTGCTCGTCGTGTGCTGCCTTTTATATGGTGTTACCCGTTTGATCGTAGCCACCATCCGCGAACACTTGGATTGACTTCACCACGATGCGCCAAGCCTTCATCTCCTTGCTGGCCGCTATGCCGCTGATGGCTCAGCCCCAGTCTCTGCGTGAGCCGGTCAACACCGGACCGCGCGGAGCCACTGAGCTGGCTCCGATGCAACAGCGCGCCGTGGTGGCCCCCCCTGCCACCCCCACTGCCGCCGGCCAGGGCACGGCCGCCGGCACCGGCGTGACCGCCCCGCTGCCGCCCAACCCGCTCACCGCCGCGCAGCCGGTGATGTTCGGCTCGCAGATCTTCACCGGCCGCTTTGGCGCGGTGCCCTTCGCCGGCTTCAACCCCAACTACCAGATCGCCATCGGCGACCAGGTGACCGTGCGCATGTGGGGCGGCTTCAACTTCGACGCCACCCAGCCCGTGGATGCCCAGGGCAACATCTTCATCCCCAACGTGGGGCCCATCCGCGTGCTGGGCGTGCGCAACCAGGAACTCAACGAGCTGGTCGAATCACAGGTCAAGCGCGTGTTCCGTGCCAACGTGGGCGTGTATGCCTCGCTGGCAGCGGCCCAGCCCGTGAAGGTGTACGTCACCGGCTTCGTGCGGGCGCCGGGCCTGTACGGGGGCCTGAGCAGCGACTCGGTGCTGTACTACCTCGACCAGGCCGGCGGCATCGACCCCGACCGCGGCAGCTACCTCGAAGTGGACGTGCTGCGCGGCGGCCAGGTGCGTGCGAAGTTCAACCTCTACCGCTTCTTGCTGGACGGGCAGATCGATCACGTGCAGCTTCAGGACGGCGACACCATCGTGGCCTACCCGCGCAAGCACACCGTGCAGGTGGGCGGCGAGGTGCTCAACCCCTACATCTTCGAGTTCACCAAACCGGCTGTGCCCGCCGGC
Organism: Caldimonas hydrothermalis; assembly: GCF_056746695.1. Lineage (NCBI taxonomy): Bacteria > Pseudomonadati > Pseudomonadota > Betaproteobacteria > Burkholderiales > Sphaerotilaceae > Caldimonas > Caldimonas hydrothermalis. The sequence continues at coordinate 648,240 of NZ_JBWQXA010000001.1, forward strand.
GAGCTGCTCGCCATCGCCCGCCCGCGGCCCGGCGCCACGCACCTGAGCATCGTGCGCAAGATCGGCGCCGAGCGTCGCAGCGAATACCACGCGCTGGAAGCGGCCGCGCAGGTGATGATCCAAGACGGCGACGAAGTCACCGTCACCTCCGACAAATACCCAGGCACCATCCTCGTGCGCATCGAGGGCGCCCACCTGGGCGAGCGCAGCCTGGTATTGCCCTATGGCGCCCGACTGAAAGACGCCCTGGCCCGCCTGAAGCCCGCGCCCCAGGCCAACGTGGCCGGCATCCAGCTTTACCGCCGCTCGGTGGCCACGCGGCAGAAAGAAATGCTCGACGCTTCGCTGCGCAGCCTCGAAACCTATGCCCTCACCGCCCGCAGCGCCACCAGCGAGGAAGCCGCGCTGCGCACCCGCGAGGCCGAGCTCATCCTGCAGTTCATCGACCGCGCCCGCAGCGTGCAGCCGCGCGGCCAGGTCATCCTGGCCCAGCGCGACCAGGCCCCCGACACCCTGCTGGAAGACGGCGACATCATCCGCGTGCCCGAGACCAGCAACCTCGTCCTCGTCAGCGGCGAGGTGCTCTTCCCCAACGCGCTGGTGTACGAGCCTCAGGCCACGGTGGACGACTACGTGCAACGCGCCGGCGGCTACAACCAGGGCGCCGACAAGGCCCGCCTGATCGTGCTGCGCCAGGACGGCAGCGTGGTGCCCGGCACCGAGGTGGCCCGCCTGCAACCAGGCGACGAGATCATGGTGCTGCCCAAGATCGAGACCAAGAACGTCGAGATCACCCGCGGTATCACCCAGATCCTGTACCAGATTGCTGTGTCGGCCAAGGTGCTGCTCGGGCTTTGAGGGTGTTTGCATGACCGCAGCCGTGGTGACTGCCGACCACCCGGTGTCTTCGGGAGCGGGTGTGCAGCATGTGCCCATCACCTATCGCGGGTGGGTGGGCGTGCCCGTGCACAACCCCGGGACGCTTCCCGCGACCGTCCTGGTCGAACTGCAGGCCAAAGAGGGCCCGGGCCTGCAGTGGCAGGCCCTGTCGCTCCAGTGTCCGGTGGCGCCTGGCTCGGGGTGTCTGTGGCTCTACGTTGGGCGCGACATCGAGGCCTTGACCTTGCGCGTCACCGAAGGGCTGACCGTGAGCCCCGAGCAAGGCCAGCCCGCCGAGCAGCCGCCTGCGCAGGCCTGGGTGCACTCACGCTGCCGCACCGTGGCTCTGCTGCACCGCCTCGGTGTGAAGCAGCTGTTCGGGATCGAGCTCACCGACGACGAGCGCTGGCCGCTGCGCTGCGTTGACAACGACCCGCAGATTCGCCTGGCATTGCCGCCAAGGCGTGGGCGATACCGCGTGATGCTCCACATCGAATCAGAAACCACTGCGCCGTCGCCCACGGTCTATTGCCACGATGGCACCGGGTATAGCGCGCTGAGAGCCACGCCGATGGGCCGGCTTGCCACGGGCATCTGGGTGGCTGAAGTGGACCTGTCGCGGGTCGCCAAGGGCTTGCGCATCGATCCCATGGACGCGCCAGGCCGTTTCCGGCTGGACCACCTGGGCCTCGAACCCGTGCACGCCGCTTTGGCCGGCAGCCGGTGGCGCCGGGCCACTCACTGGGTCCGGCGCTTGGTCGGCCGTTGGACGATCGACGACCTGCACATCGAGCACGACCTTTGCACCCTGGAGCCGACGGGTCGGCGCTTCCAGGCCATCGGGCCCGACCCGCGCCTGCGACTCTCGGCCCGCCTGCCCGCCGGCTGGTACATGGCCGAGGTCAGCCTGGAGCTGCCCGGGGCCCGCGCCGATGCCTGCTTCTACATCGACACGGGCGCAGGCGAGGACGAAGCCAGCGCCATGCTGCTGCCGCTGCGCTCAGGCCAGCTCGCCAAGCGGCTGCTTCACCTGCCCGCCCCGGCGCGCCTGCGCTTCGACCCGATGACCCGTCCCGGCCCCTTCCGGGTCGAGCACTTCGCGCTTGTCAAGGTGACCGAGTCCTTCGCCCGCAGCCGCATGGAGCGCAAGCTGCGCAACCGTCATCCGCGCTACCGCTCGCGCTTGGCATCGGGGCCGCAGGGGGCCATCGCACTGCCCCAGGCCATGGACGCGCTTTGGGCGGCCTATGCCTCGCTGTTCGAGCGTAGCGGCGCGGCCCCGGTGAGCTACGCGCAGTGGATCGACGAGGTCGAGACCCCGGGCCTGCCCAGCCCCGCCGAACAAGAAGCGATCGCCAGCCGCTGGACCTACCGCCCCCGGTTTTCGGTGGTGTTGCCCGTGTGGAACACCCCGCCCGAGCTGTTGCGAGCCTGTTTGGACAGCGTGCAGGCCCAGACCTACCCCGACTGGGAACTGTGCATCGCCGACGATGCATCCACCGACCCCGCCGTCCATGAGGTGCTGCGCGCCTACCAGGCCCGAGACGAGCGCATCCGGGTCGTCTTTCGCCCCACCAACGGCCACATCGTCGCGGCCAGCAACACCGCGCTGGCGCTGGCCAGCGGCGACTTTGTCGTGCTGCTCGACCACGACGACCTGCTCGCGCCCCACGCCTTGTTTGCCGTGGCCCAGGCCCTGCAGGGGCGGCCCAGCGCCCAGATTCTCTACAGCGACGAAGACAAGCTCGACGACACCGGCCAGCGCTGCGACCCCTACTTCAAGCCCGACTGGTCGCCCGACCTGCTCTATTCGCAGAACTACATCTCGCATCTGGGCGTGTACCGGCGCGACCTCGTCCAGCGCGTGGGTGGCTTCCGCGAAGGCTTTCAAGGCAGCCAGGACTACGACCTCGTGCTGCGCTGCGTGGCCGAAGTGGCCGACCCGCACGACATCGTCCACATTCCCCAGGTGCTCTACCACTGGCGCATGACGCCCGGCTCCACCGCCCGCGGCCACGACCAGAAGGACTACGCCAGCGAGGCCGGCCGTCGCGCCCTGCAAGACCACTTCGATACCCACCACCCCGGTGTGAGCGTCAGCGTCGTGGCCCCCGGCATCTACCGGCACCGCTGGCCGCTGCCCGAGCCCGCGCCCCTGGTGAGCCTGATCGTGCCCACGCGCGACCGCATCGATGTGCTACGCACGTGTATCGACTCCCTCCTGCAGCGCACCACTTACCCCCACTTCGAGGTGCTGGTGGTGGACAACCAGTCCACCTGCCCCGACACCCTGGCCTACCTGGCGGCGCTGGCCCGCGGTGACCACGGCGGCGGCCGCGTGCGCGTGCTGCCCTACGACCACCCCTTCAACTACTCGGCCCTCAACAACTTCGCCGCGGCCCAGGCGCGCGGCACGGTGCTCGGCCTCATCAACAACGACATCGAAGTCATCACCCCCGATTGGGCACTTCGCATAACCCCATTTCCGAAGGCTGAACCGGCATGAGGGCGCTCGCGTCGTTCAGTTCGGGGTTCTCGGTGCCGCTCAGGCCCCGTCATCGCAGCCTTGGCGGGCGCCCGAGGCCCT